>JABGOP010000046.1 GCA_018645365.1 Candidatus Cloacimonadota bacterium | reverse complement strand
GAAAGTTTGTCACTACTTTTTTTAATTAGGGCAACAAATAGAGGTGTTTTTTTACTTTATAAAAAATTAAAGGCTTTTTAATTATTGACAATAAATGAAAGATTATAAGTTTCGGTGGTGAGTAAGAAATGGTGAATGCAAAAAATAAAATCGTTAGTCCATTGGATAGATTAGAGATAGATAATGAATAAAAACAAAGGTGATAAAAATAATTTGATTTAATGCAGGCGGATTATGAAACCAAAAAGAAATAAGAATAGTTCCTTTTATATTCGGTGTTATTGTCTTTGTATCGTTCTTGTTTGATTTTAACAATCAAATCAATATGAAAATCTTCAGTACGATAGTAATTTTATATGGTTTTTGGGGATTGGTAAGAAAAAAAATTTATGTAAGATTATGCTTAACAGAAGGGACCTACAGTAATTTTTTTTTCAGTTATATATATATTTTGACGGGGCTATTCTTTTTGATTTTATCTTTTAAGAATTCATAATTTTGCATAATTGAAAAAGAATATGGCCAATTTATTAGAGTTTTATTTATATCAGATATTCTTGCCACTAACAAACGTGTCAGCGGTAAGTTGGCTGGTTTGTTAGGTCTGAATCGTTCCCCACCTCACCCCCACTATTTTCTGACAAAGAACGTTACTTAAAGTAACCATCAGCATCTACGGCGTTCTCGCCTATTAATTCGGCAATGCCCCCAGGTTGTTCGGGGGACTCTCCCAACGATTGGGATAACAATTCCAACGGTTAAATAATGTAAAATTTTATATTTATTTAATTCGTTAAAAGTTCAATTGATTTCAAATAGAATTTTTTGTGAAATTGTTCTGATAAATGGAGTAAGAAAATACGATTAATTTGTTTAATTGCCGACTTGCTAATGCTAATATTTTCAAGTTGATTACCAATATCATAAATTTGTGCTAAAATACTCGTAACTTCATTTGCTAATCCGATTACAGGGAAATTTGCACGGAAACATTTTTGACAAATAAAGCCGTGTTTATGCGGATAATATGCTGAAATTTCATTGAGATTTCCACCGCACAAGACACAAGTTTGTAAATTTAATGAGATACCATATATTTTGTAAATTTTCAGCAAGAAACGCCAAAAAATAGCAATACCATTCTTCTTAACTAATTTAATATAACCAAAATAATCATTCAAAAGTTCATAAAATTCAATTGATTCCTCAGAATGGATAATTAATTGTCGATAAATTTCAGTAGCTGCTTGCATCAAAATTTGTGCATCAAAATTTATACCAAAAATGTTAGCGTTAATAATAGTTGCCGATTTATATAAATACCAATCTGAATTTGGCTTTTTGTAGAGAAGTAAATCAACTTCATTGAGAATTTCAAGTAAACCTTCCGACTTACTTTTTGCTTTCCGAATACCCTTTGCCATCACTGTTATTACTCCAAAATCAGGAGTTAAAACATCGAGAATTACGCTTGTTTCACGATAGGCAATTTTGCGTAAAATTATGCCTTTTGTTTTGATATCTCGCATATTAGTGTGAATAATGGATGATGATTATTCCACCGTTACGCTTTTGGCTAAGTTGCGTGGTTGATCCACATCTAATCCGCGTAAATTTGCCACATGATATGCTAACATTTGCAAAGGAATTACCGATAAAAGGGGATGTAAAGAATGAATCGTTTCTGGAATATAAATCACACTTTCAGAAATTTCTTTAATTTTTTCATCACCTTCCGTTGCAATTGTAATGATGCGTCCATTGCGTGCTTTCACTTCATTTAAATTTGAAATAATTTTATCATAAATAGCATCTTTTAAAGCAATGGCAATAACTGGCATATTTTCATCAATTAGAGCAATAGGTCCGTGTTTCATCTCTGCTGCTGGGTAACCTTCGGCGTGAATATATGAAATTTCTTTCAATTTGAGAGCACCTTCCAATGCTACAGGATAATTTATACCGCGTCCCAAATAAAGTGCATTTGTGGAATCTTTAATTGTTTCTGCGATTTGTTTAATTTTTTCATCATTATCTAATATTTGTTGAATTTTCTGTGGAATTTGCTTCAATTCTTTGATAAACCCCGCCCCAAAAGTTGGTGACAAATCTTTCATTCTACCCAAAATAACGGCGAGAAGAGTAAGCACGGTAACTTGCGAAGTAAAAGCTTTGGTGGAAGCAACGCCAATCTCTGCCCCAGCGTGGATATAAACTCCCCCATCGGATTCACGCGCTATTGTGCTACCAATTGTATTTGTGAGACCAAATACTTTTGCTCCCCGTGCTTGTGCTTCACGCAGAGCTGCCAAAGTATCCGCAGTTTCACCAGATTGGCTAATCACAAAGACAAGCGTGTCTGCTGGGATAATTGGGTTACGATAACGATATTCGCTAGCATATTCCACCTCGACCGAAACGCGTGCTAAATTTTCGATGAGGTATTCACCAATCAAAGCTGCATGCCAGGAAGTTCCACACGCGATGATTTGAATTTTTTTGATTTTTCGGAGTTCTTCACCACTCATACTCAAACCACCCAAACGACAAGTAGATAATTTTTCGTTCAATCTACCACGGAAAGCATTTTCTACAGAAATGGGTTGTTCGAAAATTTCTTTCAACATAAAATAGTCGTAATTTCCTTTTTCAATAGCAGAGACTTGCCAATCTACTTCTGATATCTTTGCTTTCACAGCTTGATTTTCAAGGGTGGTTAATTCAAATTTATCTTTGTCCACCGTAACCATCTCGCCATCTTGCAAGTAAATCACTTTTTTTGTGTGAATGATAATCGCAGCTACATCTGATGCGATAAAAAACTCATTATTTCCAATTCCCAAAATGAGTGGGCTACCCTTGCGTGCTGCCACAATTTGGTTTGGGTTCTCTTCATTAATGACGGCAATGCCAAATGTGCCTTCCACGAGTTTAAGTGCCTTTTGAACTGCAAGTGTGAGATTTTTTTCTGTTCGATTAAAATATTCAATTAAATGTGCTAAAACTTCGGAATCTGTATCAGAACTAAAATTATAACCTTTTGTTTCGAGTTTTTTCCGTAATTTTTTATAATTTTCGATAATACCATTATGCACTACCGCAATTTTTTTGTTTTCATCTGCATGTGGATGGGCATTTTTGAGATTCGGTTCACCGTGTGTAGCCCAACGCGTATGTGCAATCCCCGTTTTACCAAAAGTTTCAGCAGGCGTTGGTAGAGAGCGTTCAAGTTCAATGATTTTCCCAACTTCTTTGAAAATTTTCAGACTTTTTTTCTTATTGATAATCGCAATTCCTGCACTATCATAACCACGATATTCCAATCTTTTTAGTCCCTCAATTAAAATTGGGGTTGCATTTCTACTTCCGATGTATCCAACTATGCCACACATATTTACGCTACCTCACTTAATGTATTATTTTTATTGATTTTATCGAATATCTTCAACAACCACACAAATGCTAAAATAGCTGGAATAATTAACCACCAACTAAATTCTTGCTCAACAATTAATTTGTTGATAATTGGAATACTTTCACCGTACTTTCCAAGTAAGATAGCAAGAGCATTATTGATGAAATGGGCAAAGATTGGTATTAAAATAGTGTTTGTTTTTAAGAGTAAATAGCCCATCCAAATACCAAGAATTGTAACAGGAATTAAGCGGAATGGATCGAGATGCATAATGCCAAAAAGTACACCAGTTACGATTATTGCGTACCAAAACCCTTTTTTCGTGAAAGCGTTAATGATGAATCCACGAAACATAATTTCTTCGCAAACTCCTGGTAAAACAGCGATAATGAACAATAGTTTCCAAGTGCTAACACCATTCATTTGAACCAAATTTTTCATCATTTCAAGATAACTTTCTGGAAATGGAAAGATAATATTTATCAATTGTGAAATGGTGCCAACAATAATCATTACTGGGATTGAGAGCAATAACACAACCCCAAAATTGAGTGGATTTGTTGGGTTAAATCGCAGAACTTTTTTGATGTCTGACTTTGAAATTCGAAGCACAAAAATAGTTGGCAACAAAATGATAAATAGTTGCGTGCGAATGAGTCCTTCTGGTAAATCTGCCGCTTGCCATTTTCCACCCAAATAGAATAAAGCTAATGAAATAGCAATAAAAAAGAGCATTATAAATTGTGGATTGAAAATATTTTTCTTATTTTTACCCCAAAATTTTAACGATTTCTCTTCTGTTGTACGAAATAGAATAGATTCATTATTGAATAATTTCACAGAAAAATAGATTGCGATTACATCGAGCAGAAGCGTTGAACCTAATACAATTAAAAAATAATTTAGCTGAAAGTTTCCCATAATAATCTCTTTGAAGAGAAGAGCGAAATTCACAACTGGAATAAGTGCCATTCCAAGATTCAGTTCAATGGCTGGAAACATACTAATCATGGCTGCCATCATACTTGCGAACATTAGCGGCATTTGCAAAGATTGTGCTTCTTTTATATTGCGAGAATAAGTAGAGATAGAAATTAAAATTGCCGAGAAGAGAGTTGCAAGCGGAAGCATCAAAAGTAAGATAAGAGCAAAGTTACCAATTGGAAGTTGAATACCAACCATATCCATGCCAACCTGTGATAAAAGATGGTGTAGTGAAAAGTATAGACTAACAAGATTCAAACAAACGGTAATGAGCGAAATTGTGATAACTGTGAGATATTTTCCAAAGACAAGTTCATTACGATGAGCGGCACTCACGAGAATTGTTTCTAGCGTTTTACGTTCTTTTTCTCCTGCTATCAAATCACTAGCCACCACTGCCCCACCACTAATCATTAGCAAAATCAACATATAAGGTAACATTTTACTAACCAAAAGTCCAAACATTTGTTCGGGCGGTGCAATGTTCTCTTGAATAATTTCCACCGCATTCAAAATATCAGTATCTATTTGAATTTTTTGTAATCGTTCACTAACCAATATCTGTTCGACTGTATCAAGTTTATTTTTCAATTGCCGATAAACTTTTTCTGATTTTTCATCCGCAGCGTTGTAAGAAATCAATGCTTTGATGATTTGATAATTAGAAGTATTTATGCTATCCGAAATAGTAATTATAGCTTTAACAATATTATCTTCAATCAAGTTTCCAGAACCAGCAACATAAGGCATAAGCTGGAATTTATCAAAATTTTCGAGTTGCTGAATTATTTTTGCAGAATTTTTATCTTGCACATTATCGATAACACAAATTGTTGCAATCTGATCATCCAATTTCTTTTCCTGACGCATCATCAAAGATGAAACACCAATCATCATAAGTGGATACATAATTAATGGCACAACAACTGCGGTAATGACAGTTCTACGATCACGCATGAGGTCTAATAGTTCTTTTTTGTAAATCGTAAAGACTTTTTTAAAATTCATCGTTCGCCTCCACTTTGGAATTATTCACAAAATGAATAAAAATATCATCTAAATCTTGCAAATTACTTTTTTCACGCATTTCGGTAAGAGTTCCTTCTGCAAGAATTTTCCCTTCGTGAATCATCACAATTTTATCGGCAATTCTTTCTGCTTCACGCATAATGTGAGTAGAAAAAAGAACACATTTACCTTCATTTTTACACTGATGAATAAAATCAACAATATTTTTTGCAGTGAGAATATCCAATCCAGCAGTTGGCTCATCAAAAATCATTACAGGTGGATCGTGAACAATAGAGCGAGCAATTGACACTTTCTGTTTCATACCAGTGGAGAGCAAATCAACCTTTTTATCAAGGAAATCATGCATATCAAGTAAATCTGCCATTTCATTAATACGTTCTTTAATTTTTGGTTTTGAAACATCGTAAAGTTCACCAAAATAAGTGATGACTTCGCGAGCTGTTAATCTGGCATAAAGTCCTGTATCACCCGAAAGGAAACCAAGATTTACACGTACTCTTTGCGGATTAAGATTGATGTCGAAACCTTCCACGGTAGCACTACCACTATTTGGTTTTAAAACTGTGGAGAGCATTCGCATTGTGGTTGTTTTACCAGCTCCATTCACACCGAGCAAGACAACAATTTCGCCTTTATTAGCAGTGAAAGAAAGATTATCAACTGCGTAAAGAGTACTGTCTTTTTGATTAAATATTTTGGTTAAATTTTTTACTTCTATCATTTTGATTTTACCTCGCAAAAACAAAAATACCGCCACCAAAAAAATGATGGCGGTTTACATAATTTCCTAGACTTTTGGAATAAAGTCAGTTTTATCGTCAATAAGACGCACAAATTCAGCAATAAGTTGAACTGCATCCGAAAGATCATTCAAAGAAATAATCTCATTGGGAGTGTGCATATAGCGGTTCGGAAGACTAATGAGACCAGCTGCAACGCCAGAGCGAGTCACTTGAATTGCGTTTGCATCTGTACCAGTTGCACGTGGTGCTGCTTCTACTTGATATTTAATTTTTGCTTTATCCGCAGCTTTCTTGAGCAATTCAAAAACTTTTGGATTGATATTGGCACCAACTGAAACTGCTGGACCTTTACCTAAACTAATATCACCAAACTTACTTTTGCTCATACCAGGATAATCGGTAGAAACTGTAACATCAACTGCGATACCAACGTGTGGATCGATGCCAAAGGCACTGGTTCTTGCACCACGAAGCCCAACCTCTTCCTGAACTGATGAAACTGCATAAACATTAGCAACAGTTTTTTCGTTGGCAAGTTCTTTGAGTAAAGCACCCGCTACGAATACACCAGCCTTGTTATCAGTCGCTTTGGTTGTAACAAGGTGAGAAGAGAGCATTTCCATTCCTTTTGAGAAAGTAATAAAATCTCCCACTGAAATTTTCTTTTCGGCGTCTTTTTTATCTTTCGCACCGAAATCAATCCAAAGTTCATCCATTTTGGGAGCTTTATTCATGTCGGCACTACTCATTGCGTGAATCGGTTTTTTACCAATAACGCCACGATATTTTTTCTTTCCATAAATATCTACTCTCAAACCTGGTAAAAGTGATGGGTCAATTCCACCAATCGGCAGAAAACGAATGTAACCGTTTTCATCGATATAATTTACCATCATGCCAATTTCATCTGCGTGACCAGAAACCATAAAGCGAATGTTTCCAGTTCCTTTTTTGAGTGCAATCACATTACCGTGAACATCTGTTTTTACTTCATCTGCGTAATCTTTCACAAAATTACGATATACTTCTTGAGCTGCTTGTTCAAAGCCAGATGGACTGGGTGCTTCCACCAAATCTTTGAAGAATTTCTTCATATTTTTTTCCATTTTGTTCTCCTATTTTTAGCAATTATTTGCTTTTCCTGTTGCGAATGGGTTCATCGTTTTCACTGTTTTTTTTTCGTGAGGAATCACGCACAAAAAACGCAAAATAGAATCGCCCGCATTTTGGAATTGGTGCATTTCTTGTGGATCTACAAAGATAAAATCACCTGCTTTAAATGGTCTTTTACCCCACTCTGTAACGAACAAACCGTCACCTTCCACTACGAAAACTTCATGTTCCCAAGCGTGTTTATGGAAGGGGGTGTTGCCACCTTTTTCCACTTCAAACATTCGCATCGCAAAATTTGGTGCATTCTCTTCTTTTGAAATCAACCATCTGATTTTCGTATTTTTCGCACCTTCTACGGATACATCTTCTAATTTCACATCTTTGAAATTTGCAAGTTTCATATTTACCTCTTTTTAAACAGAAATAACCTCTTTAACTTCTGGAAGTTCTTCCTTCAAAACGCGTTCAATACCAGCTTTGAGAGTAAGAGTAGCCATTGGACAACTGCCACACGCACCCTGTAAACGTACCTCGATAACTCCATCTTCACGAATGTTCACGAGTTCACAATCCCCACCGTCAGCTTGTAAAGCCGGACGAACCTTGTCTAAAACTTCTTGTACTTTTGCTCTTTCTAACATAATATCCTCCGATAAATTTTTATTGTGTTCAAAAGAAATTTTCTGGAAATAATTGTAAATAAAAAAGGGAAAGTTTTTTTTAATTTTTGGAAAAGAATAATTTCTTGACGGTTAAACCTTACATCGAAGTTTGACGACAAAATTAAAATTTTCTATCAAAAAGGAGAAAAAATGAAGAAAAAGATTATTATTATGGGTGCTGCGGGAAGAGATTTTCATAATTTCAATTGCTATTATCGCGATAACGACAATTATGAAGTAGTTGCTTTCACAGCTACACAAATTCCAGACATCGATGGCAGAAAATATCCTGCTGAACTCGCTGGAAAACTTTATCCTGCTGGAATTCCAATCCATGCTGAAGAAGAAATTCTCGACCTAATTGCAAAACACAATGCAGACGAAGTTGTTTTTGCATATAGCGATGTTCCACACGAAAGAGTGATGCACAACGCTTCTCTCGTAAATGCAGCTGGCGCAGACTTCAAACTTATGGGTTTGAAAGAATCTCGCGTTAAAACTACCAAGCCTCTCGTAACAGTTTGTGCTACCAGGACAGGTTGTGGAAAAAGCCAAACTACCAGAGTTGTAGTGGAAGCTCTCAAAGCAAAAGGTTACAAAGTTGCTTCAATTCGCCATCCAATGCCTTACGGTGATTTAGTAGAACAAAAAGTTCAAAGATTTGCCGAACTTGAAGATTTGATAAAACACAAATGTACCATCGAAGAGATGGAAGAATACGAACCACACATCATGATGGGAAGCATCATTTATGCTGGCGTAGATTATGAAGCTATCGTGCGTGAAGCTGAAAAAGAAGCTGATGTAATTATTTGGGACGGTGGAAACAACGATACACCTTTCTACACTTCCGATAAAGAAGTTAAAATCGTAGTTGTTGATCCTCACAGACCAGGTCATGAACTCACTTATTATCCTGGTGAAACAAACCTTATTGATGCTGATGTTGTTGTTATCAACAAGATTGATTCAGCAGATCCAGAAGGAATTCAAATTGTACGCGATAATATTCGTGATTTGAATCCTAACGCTATCGTTATCGACGGTGCTTCACCACTTTCTATCGACAGACCAGAACTCGTTGAAGGTGCAGATGTTCTCGTTGTGGAAGATGGTCCTACGCTTACACACGGTGAAATGACTTATGGCGCTGGTGTAGTTGCAGCCGAAAAATATGGTGCAGCAGATTTAGTTGACCCACGTGAATTCGCAGTTGGAACTATCGCGGAAACTTTCGAAAAATATCCAGATGTAGGTGTTTTATTACCAGCAATGGGATATGGCGAACAGCAAATCAAAGATTTGGAAGAGACAATTAACGCTACTGAGTGTGACGCTGTTGTTATCGCAACTCCAATTGACTTAAGAAGAATCATTAACATCAACAAGCCAGCCGCACAAGTTAAATACGAACTTCAAGAAATTGGCAGACCTACAATTGCTGATGTTTTGAAAGATATCTAAATTAATATTTACATAAGAAAACCGCTCCCTTTTAGGAGCGGTTTTTTGTTTGATTACCTTTTCCTTCAACAAAAAGAAAAATCGCTCTCCCGATTCCCGAGAGAACTAAATTTCATTATTTCAACAGAATCATCTTTTTTGTATCTACAGTTTTGTCATCTACTACAAGTTTGTAGAAGTAAACACCACTTGCTTGTTTCTCTGCATTCCAGACAATTTGCTGATTTGGTGAATTTGTGATTGGGAGATTGGAGAAAGTTTCTACAAGTTGACCTTTGATGTTAAATATTTCAATTCGTGCCTTTTCGTGTAAATTCGTGGTAAGAGAGAAACTTATCGTGGTGATTGGATTGAACGGATTGGGATAGTTGGAAATTAAAGCATTATATTGCGGGTATGTAATAATTTCTTGGTCAATTGAAGTCCCATCATTTGATATGAAATAAACTGCACCCGTGGCATTGCTTACACCAAAATCTAAATTTGCACCAACAATTGCATTTTCTCCAGAAATAGAAACAGAATATCCAAATGCTCCCCAATTATCAATTGTAAGTTTATTAAGCTCATTCCAATCCGTTCCTTCTTTTTCAAAAAAGTATGCTGAAGCTGACATCCCAACATCTGGACAATCACAAGCACCAATTACAGCATAATCCTCTGAAATTGAAACAGAACGACCAAAATGATCGTAATCAAAACCATCGCTTGCAGTTAAATTTGCTACTTCTGTCCAATTTTCTCCATCAAAATGAAAAATGTAAGCCTCACCCTGATCGTAACATGAAGTTCCGACAATTAAAAAATCTCCACAGACAGAAATGGATACTCCAAATTGATCATTGGATGTATTATGAGATGCAATTATTTTTGAATGAAATTCCCAATTTGTACCATTATTTTCATAAATGTAAACTGAACCAGATTCTTCACCGTTATCGTCATCATTTATTGCACTGACAAAGATTAAATTATTAGTAATAAATACAGAACATCCAAACAAATCTTGTAATGAACCATCGTAAGCCATAATTTTGGTTTGCAGATTCCATTCAGAATTTATTTGTTGATATACATAAACCGCACCTGAATTTTCTCCATTTTCATCGTCATTATAAGCTCCAACAATAGCATATTCACCATTTTCAGTAATTCCCACGGAACATCCGTATTGATCGCAAATCGGTGAACCAGAAGCTGTAATTATATCAACTTCATTCCAATTTTCTCCATCGTTGTGATATATGTAGGTAGATCCAGAAGAATTAGAGTAATAGTGATTTGCACTTATCATCATATAATCTCCATTAATAAAAACAGATGAGCCAAAACCTTGTGTATTTGTACTATCTGAAGCTTGGATTTTTTCTATTTCGAGCCATTGATTATTGATTCTTTTGTGTAAATAAGCCGCACCTAAAGGAAAATTCTTTAAAGGTGCACCAACTATTGCATATTCACCAGATATCGAAACAGATTGACCAAAATAATCTTCTCCAGATCCATCTCCGGCAAACACTTTTTGTTCAATTGACCAATCTGCGAATAAGGTTATTGCACAGATTGATATAATTAAAATAATTGTTGCTTTTTTCATATTACTCCTCCTTGTTATTGTTTAAAATCATTCATTTTAATTTATGATATTAATACAATGTTACGAACAATCCGAAAAAAAATCAGGAAAAGTTTCTGTCAAATGTTATTTTAGTAAGTGGCAAATCCACTTTATCTGCTGATAAACCGCATTTACGAGGAAAGAAATCGATACTCAG
>JABGOP010000045.1 GCA_018645365.1 Candidatus Cloacimonadota bacterium | reverse complement strand
ATTAGGAAATCAACAAATTATTTGGAATGCAAATAAATTTGCATCTGGTGTTTATCTTTACAAACTTGTGGTCGATGGTAAAGCTGTCGATACAAAGAAAATGATACTGTTGAAGTAGTGAAATTTAGCTCCGACCTTTTTGGGGGAGGAGCAACTTTTCTTTTTGTTGAAGTAGGATGTAAAAACCGCTCCTTTTGGGGCGGTTTTTTGTTTGTAGTTAAAAAATAACATTTGACAGAAAAACACTCAAAAGCAAATTCATTTTTATTCATAAAAGGAGATTATTATGCAACTACATCAAAAATTTATAGAAGTCGCAAAGGCAAACTTAAATAAAATTGCGGTTCACGATATTGCTACGGAAAAAGAGATAACTTACGAAAAAATGTTGATAGTTTCATTGATTTTGGCAAAAAAAATATCTAAATTTAAAAGTAAATACATTGGTATAATGGTGCCAACTTCTGCTGGCTGTATGCTCTCAGTTCTCGGTAGTTTGATGGCTGGAAAAGTTCCCGCCATGATAAATTACTCTACTGGTGCACGCGAAAATGCCAAATATGCTCAAGAAAAATGTTCATTCAAAACGATAATTACCAGTAGGAAACTTTTGGAAAAAATTAAAGTTGAACCAATTGATGGAATGATTTTTTTGGAGGACATTATCGCTTCACTTTCATTATTGGATAAACTTCCAGCATTGTTTAAATCTAAGCTTCCAACCAATGTTTTGACGAAAAAAGTCCACGCAGGTTCAATCGAAGATGAGGCTGTAATTCTCTTCACAAGTGGAAGTGAGAAAGAGCCGAAAGCAGTACAGCTTTCCCACAAAAATATTATGCATAATTTGGAAACACTTCCAGTTGCAGTTGGCTTGACAAAAGATGATATGTTTTTATCAAATTTACCATTATTTCATGTTTTTGGGACGACTGCTAATTTTTGGTTGCCACTCATAATGGGTGCTACTTCAGTAACATATCCAAATCCATTGGATTACAAAATTGTTTGCAGATTAGTCAAGGAATATAATGTTACAGTGATGGCTGGAACGCCTGCTTTTTATCATGGCTATTTGAAAAAATCTCGCAAAGGAGATTTTAGCTCAATTCGATATGCGTTATCTGGTGCAGATGTTTTAACGAAACAGCTTTACGATGGTTTTTTGGAAAAGCACGATTTAACGCTTCATAATGCTTATGGCACTACCGAAACAAGTCCAGCAATTACGGTTAGCACACCAAGGAATAATAAATTTGGTAGCGTTGGAAAAGTATTAGATGGTGTTCAGGTAGAAATTCGAGATCGTGAAACAGATGCAACTTTAGAAGTTGGTTCCGTTGGGAAAATCTATGTGAAAGGCGACAATGTAATGATTGGATATTTGGGTGATTTAGAAGAGACTTCGCGTAGCATTCACAACGGTTGGTATGATACTGGTGATATGGGAATGCTTGATGAAGATGGTTTTCTGTGGCATAAAGGTCGCTTGAAACGATTTGTCAAAGTTGCTGGCGAAATGGTTTCACTTGTGAGAGTAGAAGAAACTCTTACTGAAGTTTTACCAGAAGGTGTGGTCTGTTGTGTGGTTGATGTGCCAAATCCAACTAAGGGTGCAGATGTGGTTGCCGCAGTTACAACGGGTGAATTCGATAAGAAGAAAGTACTGAAACAGCTGAAAAAAGATTTGCCAGCAATTGCAGTTCCGAAAGAATTTTATATTATTGAAGATATTCCAATGATGGGTAGCGGGAAAGTTAATTTTCGTGAAGTTGAGAAGATTTGTCGAAAACGGCAAGCCGCAAAATAATAAAAAGCCCCGAGAAATCGGGGCTTTTTATTATTTAATATTTGACAAATATTTAATTTACTTCTGTATAAACACTGACGAATTTTTTGCCAGCTTTCTTGGTTTCATATTTTACAAAACCATCAATTAAACTAAAAATAGTGTAATCTTTACCGAGTCCAACATTGTTTCCAATGTGGATTTTAGTGCCACGTTGACGTACCAAAATGTTGCCAGCTGCTACAAATTGACCACCATATTTTTTTACACCTAAATATTGCGGATTACTATCTCTACCGTTTTTACTACTTCCGACGCCTTTCTTATGTGCCATAATCCACTCCTAATTTACGATTTCGTTAATTTTAATTTCAGTATATTTTTGGCGATGCCCGTTCTTCTTCTGGTAACCTTTTCTGCGTTTCTTCTTGAATACAATTACCTTTTTATCTTTGAAATGATTAATTACTTCAGCGTCGATTCTTGCACCTTCGATAGTTGGTTGCCCAATTTTTATATCTTCGCCGTCTTTCAAAAAGAGAACACGAGAAATTTCAACTTTTGAGCCAATTTCTTGTTCACTTAAAAACGGAACTTTTACAATTTCATCTTTCACAACTTTTAGTTGTGTTCCTTTAAAATCCACTATTGCGTACATTTTTTCTCCTTAAATTTACAATCAGAACGCCAAAAGGTTTTCATACAGTTATGTTGTCAAGTGCTATATCGCAAAGTTATTTCTTGCTTGGTAATTTGCGAATAAACTTTGAATTCATCCAGCTTCATATTTGAACTTCCTTCAATTTCAATTTGATTATTTTCACTTTGTAGGATTTGTGGATTTTCCTCTAAAAATGCTTTTACATTTTTGTGAACTACAATGCGTAATGGCTCGTTTTTGATGAAATATTTGGTGCGTTGCAACCAGCGTGAAATGCGGATGGCAACTGAATCTCGTGAAATTAATCTGCCCGTTCCATTGCAGTGTGGACATTGAGTGGAATAGGTAAGAAGTAAGCTTCCGCGCGTTCTTTTGCGAGAAATCTCCACCAAGCCAAGCTGACTGAAAGGGTAAACTTTATGCTTGGCACGATCATTTTTCAAACCTTTTTTCAAAGTAGAAAAAACTTTTTCCTGATTTTCTTCACTTTTCATATCGATGAAATCGATTACCAATATTCCCGCTAAATCTCGCAAACGAATTTGGCGTGCAATTTCTTTTGCCGCCTCAATGTTCGTGATTGCAATTGTTTGATTATAATCATTCTTGCCGGTGAAACTACCCGTATTGATGTCGATAGCCACGAGTGCTTCTGTTTGTTGAATGGTGATGTTACCACCACTCGGTAATTTTACGCGAGAATTGAAAATGAGTTCAATCTCTTTTTCCACGCCGAAAACATTGAAAATTGGCGTATCTTCACCGTAAAATTCGATGCGGTCAGTTAGTTCTGGTGTAATGGCTTTCAAATGGTTTTTTATTTTTTCCGAGATTTTTTTGTCATCAATGATTAGTTTGTCTACTTTGGAATTAAATAAATCTCGAATTAGTGAGAAAGACAAGCTGTTGTCATCGTATACACAATATGGTGCTTTCGCGTGTTTCATTTGTTTTTGTACCAATTTCCAAGTTTGGGAAAGTCCGCTATATTCACGCGTGAAATCTTTTTTGTCGATGTTTACGGTATCTGTTCGCACGATAACGCCAGCTTCTTTTTCTTTGACGGATTTTAGAATACTATGAATCCTAGCTCGTTCAGTTTTGTTTGTAATTTTTCGCGAAATGTAAACTTTTCTAGCGTTTGGTTTGTAGACGAGAAATTTTCCTGGAAGCGAAATTTTTCCAGAAACTCGTGCTCCTTTTTTTTGAATTGGGTCTTTTGTAACTTGCACGGTAATTTCTTGTCCCACTGATAAGATTTTTCCGATGTTGCTCGAATCACCTTTCAAAAAAAGTTTTTGTTTTGCTTTTGGTACACTCGATGTAGAGATGTCGCGGTAGTGCAAAAACGCTGCCCGTGACAGTCCAATATCGATGAAAGCCGCTCCCATTCCAGGTAAAACATTACTGATGATACCCTTGTAGATGTTGCCAATGACAACTTGTTGTTCTTTTCTCTCGGCGAATAATTCGACGAGTTTGTGGTCTTCTATAATTGCAATCCTTGTTTCGAAAGGGTTGACATTTACTATTATTTCACAATGCATAATACTCCTTTTAAATATGAAAATGTACTTATTGAATTATTGATTTTGGAGTCAAGTCATTTCTGTATTTCATTTTTCTTGACAGTGAAACTCGGAAAAAAAATATGTCGTCACAATTGTTGCGAGGTGGAGCAGTTTGGCAGCTCGTCGGGCTCATAACCCGGAGGTCGCAGGTTCAAATCCTGCCCTCGCTACCATTTAAAATTTAGGCGGCGTAGCTCAGTTGGTTAGAGCATCGGAATCATAATCCGGGTGTCCGGGGTTCAAGTCCCTGCGCCGCTACCATATATTAAGAGCGCCAATAGCTCAGTTGGATAGAGCAACGGATTTCTAATCCGTAGGTCAGGGGTTCGAATCCCTTTTGGCGTGCCATTTTTTCGAGGTGGGTGTAGTTCAGCGGTAGAGCACCGGATTGTGGTTCCGGCTGTCGCGGGTTCAAATCCCGTCATCCACCCCATTTTTTATTTTTTAGAAAACTAAATGCTTGACGCAAAAACCACTCTAAAATGTCTTACTCTCAAACAAAGTTATTTTGGAGGAAATATTATGAATAAAAATGATGTCTTTTACACCGAGACTCACGAATGGATTAAAGTCGAGAATGATGAAGCGATAGTTGGAATTACCGATTTTGCTCAACATGAACTTGGCGATATTGTTTATATCGAACTTCCAGAAATTGGCGATGAAATTACCAAAGACGAAGCTTTCGGTACAATTGAAGCTGTAAAAGCGGTAGAAGAATTGGTTTCACAAATTAGTGGTGAAATTATTGCTGTGAACGAAGAATTAGAAGATTCGCCGGAAATTATCAATCAATCTGCTTTTGAAGACGGTTGGCTTGTACGCATCAAACTTTCTGATAAAACAGAATTAGACACTTTGCTCAATGCAAACGAATACCAAAAATTAATTGAAGAGTAGTTTGAATAATTTCCTAATCATTCTCATTTCACCATCTGGTGGTGGAAAAAGCGTAATACTGAAACGCCTTCTCGCTAGGAATGCTGACATCGAATATTCGGTTTCGTTTACAACCAGAAAGATGCGAAAAAGTGAAGCAAATGGAAAAGCATACCACTTTATTTCTACCGAAACATTTGTGGAAATGAATCAACAAAACGATTTTTTAGAATCTGCACTTGTGCACCAAAATTGGTATGGAACTTCCAAAAGTTTTATTGAAAGTAGATTGAAGTCCGGCAAACACATCATTATGGATATTGATGTGCAGGGTGCAAAACAAATTTTATCGAAAATAGATGCAGTTACTATTTTTATTTTGCCACCTTCGCGTGAGATTTGGCTGAATCGTCTTAATAATAGAGGTACAGAAAGTGCGGAAGATTTAAAGATTAGACTAAAAACCGCAGAAAAAGAGATTGCCGAAATCGGCGATTTTCAGTATTTGGTAATCAACGATGAACTCGATAGTGCCGTCAAAAACATTGAAGAAATTATTCGAGTTGAAGAGAAAAAAATTAAACGATATTCAAAAATAAATTTTTAGGAGGATCGATGAAAAACAAAGCAGTCGATAAATTTTTGGAAGAAAACAATATGACCTATATGTTTTTACTTTTAGCTAATTTGGAAGCAGAAAGATTGGCAAAATTACCTTTCTCATTGAAAGAAAAACTTGGTGGTAAAATTACTTCAAAAGCTCTCGATCACATCGCTACAAATTCAATTCCAGATTATGTAGCACAAGAAGTTGAGAAAACGCTAAAAGAAGAAAATTAGAAAATTGTGAAAAAAACAACAAAACAATATCTTGAATATCTCGAAATGTCGGGAATTCAAGATATTTTTTTTGAAGAGAGAAAAATGAATTCTACGGAAAAATTTGAAAAACTCAAGGCAAAAACACTTAAATGCAAAAAATGCGAACTTGCCAAAACACGAAACAATGTCTGTTTTGGGAATGGCAACCCAAATGCAGATTTGATGTTGATTGGTGAAGCTCCAGGGGCAGAAGAAGATAAGACGGGTAATGTGTTCGTGGGGCGTGCTGGAAAATTGCTGACTAAAATGCTGCAAGCTATCAATTTGGAGAGAGAAGATATTTACATCGCCAACACAGTAAAATGTCGCCCACCCGAAAATCGTGACCCAAAAGCTGCTGAAAAAATAGCGTGTTTACCATATTTAGAAAAGCAAATTGCAATTATCCAACCGAAAATAATTTTATTGGTCGGCCGAGTTGCCGCCATAAATTTATTAAAACAAGATATTCCATTGAAAACTTTTCGAGAGACAACTCATCTTTATCAAGGCATCAAAACTTATGTTTCATACCACCCTTCGGCACTTTTAAGGAATCCAAATTGGAAGCGACCGGCGTGGGAAGATTTGCAGAAAATTCAGCAAGATTTAGAAAATTTAAAATAATTTAGTTGCGGAAAATCAGTTGTTTCAAAAGATGGATTTTAGAAAATAAAATAGTTGGAAGTTATTATGGCGAGCAAAATTAACAGGCAATTACCAAGTGATATTAACGCGGAAGCAGCGGTGCTTTCTGCAATGATGATAGATAATTATATCGTGGCTAGAGCGGTGGAGATGTTTGACGATGAAAATTTTTATCGACCCGCCCACAAGAAAATCTTTCAAGCAATGAGAGAACTTTTTAACAACAATACAGAAGCGGATATTATCACTATTATCGATCATCTAAAAATGAAAGGTGACTTGGAAAAAATTGGTGGAGAAAGCTTTGTTAATGAACTTTCTGATGTGGTAATGAGTACCGCAAATTTTGAATATCATTCTAACATTGTGCTCCAAAAATCTTTGTTGCGTCAGCTCATTGATTCTGCCAATAAAATTGTGGAAAATTGCTACAATGCTGATCAACCAGCGGAAGATATTGTCGATGAAGCGGAACAGTCTATTTTTCGTATTGCGGAACGACCCAATCGGCGTGCTTTTCAAAGTATTGCCAGCATAATTCCAAACACGATTGAGGATATTCAGGAAACTGCTGCCACCAAAAAAACGGTGCACGGAATTCCATCTGGTTTTAATGTGCTAGATAGAAAAATTGGCGGTTTTCGTCCGGGACAATTAATTGTTTTAGCGGCTCGTCCAGCGATGGGTAAAACATCATTGGCTTTGAACATAGCTTCAAATGCAGCGGTTCGTTACGACAAGAAAATTGCCATTTTCACGATGGAGATGGAGGGCGAAGAACTTTTGATGAGAATGCTCAGTAGTGCTTCCGAAGTGAGTATGGATAATATGCTGAAAGGCTACGGGATGAACGAACGAAAGCTCCTACGCATCAGTGGTGCGGCCGAAGTTTTAGCCGAAAAAAATATCTATCTCGATGATTCTGGAATGAATACAATTTTGGATATTCGTGCTAAAAGTAGAAGATTAAAAGCAGAATTGAAAGGGCTTGACCTTATCATTATCGATTATATGCAACTGATGTCTGTGAAACGAAATCGTGAAAACAGACAGCAAGAAATTTCCGAAATTTCACGTTCATTAAAAATATTGGCAAAAGAAGTTAGCGTGCCAATCATCGCATTATCACAGTTAAATCGTGGGGTAGAAAGCAGAGATGATAAACGCCCAAAATTATCTGATTTGCGTGAATCTGGTGCTATCGAGCAAGATGCCGATGTGGTGCTCTTCATCTATCGCGATGAAGTGTACAATGAAGAGACGGAAGTGCCAGGAATTGCAGAAATTATCGTTGGTAAAAACAGACACGGTGCCATCGGTAAAGTTGAGCTGAAATTTGTGGGTGAATTTACTGCTTTCCGTAACAAAGACACTTACGAATAAACATTTTTCTGTTCAACAAATATGAAGAAGTTAGTAATTATCATCACTTTGATTTTAATGATGTTCGGTTGTTCAAACTCAAAAAACAATGGAAATATCAAAAAATCTAACCTAAAAATTTACGCGACAGATATTTTTCTAAATAAAACTTTTTACGATAATTCACTCAATTTATTTGAAGAGTTATTTGATTGCAATTTAGAAATCACTACTTTTCCTACAACTGCTGAAATGCTGAATAACATTGAAAATTCAGCAGACAGCATTGATGTCTTTATTGGAATTGACAATACGATATTTGCAGAAATTGATAGCTTTTTCATCGAGATTACTCCGAACAATAAAAAATATCTCAACGATAAGCTGATTTTCGCAAAAAAAATAGTTCCAGTTTATTTTTCGCCAATGGCTTTTATTTACGAAAAGGAATCTTTTGAGGAAGAACCAGCATCTTTTGGCATTATTCAAGATGGAAAATTCAAAAAACAGATTGTTCTCACACATCCAGAAACTTGTAGCATTGGCAGAGCTACTTTAATTTGGTCGGTTGCCACTTTTGGGAAAAATGGTTATCGTCATTTTTGGCGTTCAATAAAAGAAAATGTGACTCGCACAGTCGCAAATTATGATGCTGCATTTAATATGCTTTTAGCTTCGGAAGCAACGGTTATGTGCGGTTATCAATCTGTTTTATTTACTGAAAATGAATGTTTTGATAAAGATAGATTCGGTGCTTTGGTGCCAGCAGAAGGTGAATTTAACTTGATTTTTGGCAGTGGTATTTCCCGAAATTCAAAAAATATGGAAATCGCCAAAAGGTTTATTGACTTTTTGATTTCAAACGAATTTCAACAGATGATAGATGGTGAAACAGCAATGTTTCCCGTTAATGTAAATGTCAAATTACCAGCAGAATTTATCGAAATTACCAAACCAAAAAAAGATTTTACCCGCACATTGAAACAAACACAATTAAAAAATGATTTTTCCGTTTGGCTAAATAATTGGAAAAGAATTATTACAAACAATGAATAGAACTTACTAATCAAAACCGCCCCATTTCGGGGCGGTTTTTTGTTTGATAATCCTCTGAGTATCGATTCCTCTCCTCGTAAATGCGGTTTTCAGTACTTAAAAGTGGATTCCTCTCCTCGTAAACGCGGTTTTCAGTACTTAAAAGTGGATTTGCCACCTACCAAAATAACATTTGACAGAAACTTTCCTTAATCTTTTTTCGGATTATTTGTAACATTGTGTGTTAATATCGCAAATTAAGATAAATGATTTTAAACAATAACAAGGAGGAAACAATGAAACACTTTTTTTTAATTGTATTTTTTATAGGAATTATGAATCTCTCAGCTCAAGAATGGACAAATATATCACCATTCCCCGCAAGTGGTCTCAAAATAAACGGTAACTTTATTTCAGAAGAAGAAGGTTGGGTATCTCAGGGGGGTTCATTAGTTACAGATCAAGTTTACCATACAGAAGATGGTGGTGAAAGCTGGGAAATAGTTTATTCTTTAGAAGATTCACAGGAATTCTTTATTTCTTTGCAAATGACAGATAACCAAAATGGCTGGGCAACTAAAAGGTATAATAACGATACCAGTTATTTAAAGACAACAGACGGTGGCTATAGTTGGGAAGATATGACTGAATATATGCCATATTTAAATGATATATCTCAATGTTACTTCATTAATCATGATATTGGTTTTTCTGAAGGTTATGATTCTTTAACTCTAGCAAATCAAATCTATAAAACAATTGATGGTGGATATAATTGGCATTTAACTGAAACCCCAACATTGTATGACCCATATTCAAACTTAATTAATTATAGTGTAAATAAGTTTTTTTTCTTAGACGAAAATAACGGTTGGGCAGCATGTTCAGCTTTTATGGGTGCGGGGCTTAGTCTATCTACCTCAGATGGCGGAGAAAGCTGGGAAGTTGGTATTTGTGTAGGGGGACCAGATTTATTTGATATTCATTTTATTAATCCTGATTATGGTGGTGCTGTAGGTTATAGCTGGGGCGGTTATGTATATATAACTGAAAACAATTTTCAAACTATTCTTTATTCCCATGCAGATATGCATGGATTAGAAACAATCTGCTTCCAAAATGATTCCACAATTTGGATAACGGGAACGTCAGGCACTATTTATCGTAGTACAGACGGTGGGGCAACATTTGAAACTTTTCAGGTTACTGATGCTTCCTTTCACAAAATTCAATTTTTTGGAAATACTGGTTATATATTCGGTATGCAAAATGCACTCTTAAAATTTGTTGATCCTGCCAGTGCAGAAGAGCCAGAGTTATCAATTGCAGGTTACCAACTAGCCAACTTCCCCAATCCCTTCTCAAGCGAAACCACGATTTCTTTTTCTTTAACCACGAATTTACACGAAAAAGCACGAATTGAAATATTTAACATCAAAGGTCAACTTGTGGAAAATCTCCAAATCACAAATTCACCAAATCAGCAAATTATCTGGAATGCAGATAACCACGCAAGTGGTGTTTATTTCTACAAACTTGTGGTAGATGGAAAAGCTGTTGATACAAAGAAGATGATTTTAATTAAATAGGAGGAAACAATGAGATTTGTGTTCATTCTATTATTATTCCCACTTCTACTAAGTTCAGTAGAGTTTACTGTTCCTTTTCAAGCTTATGATGCTGATGTTGCAGATATTGATAATGATGGTGACCTTGATATTATGATTGGTAGCTTAGTTCCTGGTACACCAGAACCATCTGATTCTGTTACATTTCTAATTAACAATGGCTATGGAGAATTTACTAAATCAATAATTCCTAAAAATAACTTCGCCTATATCAAAATGATAGATATTGATTGTGATGGTTTATTGGATATTTGCACAAAAAACTCACCAAACTACCAAATAGTTTATTATAAGAATCTTGGTAACTTAGAATTTGATGAAGCAACAATAATTCCGGTGGAATACACTTATGTTTTCCAATATCCGAAATTTAATGATATGGATAGTGATGGTGATATGGATATTGTTATTAATTATGGTGGATCAGTACATACTTGCAATATGCTGATAAATATCGGAGATGGCACATTTATTGAAGAGAATATCATTTCTTCTTATGATGATATTCGCAATTTTAACGTCAGTGATATAAATAGCGATGGATTTGGAGATATATTAATTACAACTAATCATAATCCATATTTGGCAATTAATGATAATTTAAATTTTATATTATTAGAAATTGATACTATGCATTGGAGTAAACCTTATATTTTTGACATGAATAACGATCATCATAACGATATTATATTAAATATTGACTATCCTTCCTTAACAAAAATCTTATATAATGATGGGACAGGTATTTTCTTCGAAGAACATTTAATTGAGATGCCTACAGGAAACATTCTAAAGGATATTAATGATTACAATAATGATGGATATCCTGATTTTGCTGTGCAAACAGATTGGGAACCTCCCAATGTTTACATTTGTTTTAATAATGGTGATGGAACTATTACTGAACCTATTCCATATACTTTTGGTAATGTTTATAGTTTTGTTGTAAGATCTTCCGATTTTGATGGAAATGGATTTAATGACCTACTTGTAACAGCGTATTATCATTCTGGTAATTCGCATGGTGCTTCTATACTCTTTAATGATGGATTTGGTAATTTTGTTGATGAACCGCAAGTAGGAATTAATAATGAAGAATTAATAATTAATAATTGTAAATTATCAAACCACCCAAATCCGTTCACGGGTGAAACCACCATTTCATTTAGCTTAAACACGAATTTACACGAAAAAGCACGAATTGAAATATTTAATGTGAAAGGGCAACTGGTGGAAACTTTCGCCAATCACCAAATCACAAATTCAC
>JABGOP010000044.1 GCA_018645365.1 Candidatus Cloacimonadota bacterium | reverse complement strand
ATTGATAAATAAAGAAATGTGAAAATGGAGTTTACACAAAAATATTTACACTACCTGTGGAAATGGTGAGTTACTTGAAAAACTTCAAAAAGAAAATCAAAATCTTAATTTATTCGGTATCGATTATTTCAATAAATTCAAAATTGAAACACCCAAAAATACAACTGTTAAATATGTTGATAGAGAAAATGATGAGTTTCCCAAATTACAAAAAGATAATAAATTTGATATGATCATATCCACATTTGCATTACATCATTTCCAATATCCTGTAAGTGAAATTCAATTACTTTCAGATTTAATAAAACCAAATGGTTTTCTGATTTTTATAGACTTTGTGTTTCAAAATGATTCCCGTTCAAAAATTACAAAAAACATTTCTTCTTTTATTGAGGAAATGGGAGCTTCAATTAAAGGTCAATATCATCGTCATCATTACACACTTGCAGAAGCAAAAGATTTATTAAAGGCAATCCCGAGTGAAATTTGTGAAGCTTTTGAAGAAATAAATGAACTTTCAGAAGATGATAAAAAAGAAAATAGTGAACACAAATTAAAACGAAATTCAATTATTCAAAAAAACATAAAAGAGAAAGCACCAGATTTCTGGAAAGAAGTTTGGATTCCCTTTTTTGAACAAGAGAGAATATTGATTGAAAAAAATGGAATTGATTATAGCTCATTATTTTTAATTTATGCGAAAAGAAAATAGTGGAAATGCCCATAACAAGCGTGTCAGCGGTTCAGTCGGTCGGTGGTTTTGTCCTGAATCGTACCGATTCAGGGTTTAGCGGTTTGTACGGGCTGAATCATTCTGATTCCGCCGCACACGCCAACCATTATACGGAATTATATTAACAAGGTAGGTTGATGAAACTAAAAGAAAATATTCTAAACTCCCAAAGTTCAAAAGAGTTTTTAAAACAGCTCCAATCTAAATACAAAGATAAAGTTATTAAACTTATGGCTGAAAACGAAAATGTTTTCTTGATTAAAGAAAATGAATTTTATCTCGGTTTTCTTCAATTAAATTTTCATCAAAACAAAATATCAATTAAATTATTTTTAACTTCTGATTGGAAAAATGATTTAAAAGAACAACTATTAATTAACATTTCAGATTTGATTAAAAATAAGCACTACGATTATTTAACTTTTCTGCATTGTTTCGATTCAATAAATATTCTAAATACAATTGATGGAATTGATTTTATGCACCAATATGAATGCAATGCTGACATCAACAAACACAATCCAATCTTAAAAACAAATTTTAATATTTCAACCGAAATAAGTAATTATGATGAGCTTATTGATTTTCATAATCTCTGCTATTCTGATGACAAAGATTATATGATAAGCGATTGGAGAAAAATGCTACAATCGTTTCCTAAAGCACCATTGCCAAAGTTAACATATATTTGTTACAATAAGGACACAATTATTGGTTCGATTATTGGTTATATAATTCCAAAGAAAAATAAAAAATATCTCTATTCAATTTGTGTTCATCCAGATTATAGAGGAAATTCAATTGGAGAATATTTGCTGGATTTTTTTCTCCAATCAGAACCTTTGATTCCTTGTTATCTTACAGTTTATGAAACAGCAAAACCAGCGATAAATCTTTACAAGAAGTTCGGGTTCAAAAAGATAAATACAGTTGAAGCCATAATTGCAAATGAGGTAAAAGATTGAGAAAAAAATTCCGCCTAACAAACCTGCCAGCAATTCAGTCGGTGGTTTGTTTTAATTGAATCGTTCCCCCACCTCTCCCCCACTATTCTCTAACAAAGAGAGCTGCTTAAAGTAACCATCAGCATCTACGGCGTTCTCGCCTATTAATTCGGCAATGCCCCCAGGTTGTTCGGGGGACTCTCCCAACGACTGGAATAGCAATTCCAATGACTGGGATAGACCTTTTATAGGCAAAATATCCCATTTTTATCTAAAGACAAAAAAAACCGCTCCGAAAGGAGCGGTTTAATTGATAATTCCTAATTTTTAATCCGTAATTGTTTCCTCAACCGCATAATCAAACATTTCCTTTAGTGTTTCACATTTTTCGAAAATCTGTAATGCTTCTTGCAACTGTGTATCTTCTTCCGCAGTAATCTCATACGATTTTTTACTACCAAATTTTCTACCAATAATATTTGCCAATAAACGATTCTTCATCCATTTTTCGGAAGCATCGACATCGCTTTGTTCGTACTCAATTTCGTGTGCAGAAATGTAGGTTAAATAATTTGCGAACATTTTTTCTGAAATTTTGAAATCGCTTGTAATATCTGGATTTTCCAAAAGATAATCGACCGAATAGTTAAAGAAAAGGTTTTTTCGAGCCATTTCTACTTCAAAATCCGATAAACGAGATTGTTCTATTTTCACATCTGGTGTGATACCACCGCCACCGTAAACTGTTCTGCCACCAATAGTTTGGAAAATATTCTGTTTACTCTCTTCGAGGGATTCATCTTCCAATTTTTCCAACTCTTCCATCGTCATTTCACCGTTTAATAACCGTTTGTCTTTCAAAAGTTTATCGTTTAAATCTTTATGAATGCACCTACCAGATTTGATGTAATATTTGGCAATTGTCATTTTCATTCCATTTCCGTTTGGCAGTTGGAATAATCTTTGCACCGAACCTTTTCCGAATGAATTATCGCCCACTACTAAACCGCGATCCCAGTCTTGAATTGAACCAGCAAAAATTTCCGAAGCACTCGCTGAGCCTGAATTTACCAATATAACCACAGGGTATCCCGCTCGCTCTCTATTGAAGCGGGTATAATATTCGTCGCTCGAAGTTTCATCACGACCTTTCGTAAAAACCACCAATTTATCTTTGCCGATAAATTCGTTTACCATGTCAACCGCTTCACCTAAAAGTCCGCCTGGATTTGAACGCAAATCTATCAATAATCCGCGAATGCCTTCGCCTTCTAATTTATCCAAATTTTCGCGAAACTCCATTGTGGTGTTAGCATTAAATTGTGAAACACGAATGTAACCGACGCCATTTTCTGTTTTGAATGCATAAGGAATGCTATCAATTTTGATGATGTCACGCACAATTTCAAATTCTAATTCGTTCTCCACACCGGGTCGTAAAATGGTGATAACCACGCGTGTTCCTGGTTGTCCACGCATCAGTTTTATCGATTCACTTGTGTCAATTCCGACAACGCTTTCGCCATCTACTTTGACGATTTTATCACCCGCAATAATTCCCATCCTGAAAGCAGGTGTGCCTTCAATTGGCGAAACAACAGTAATGTAATCTCCGCGCTTATCGATGGAAATCCCCAAACCACCAAATTCTCCTTTTGTATCTGAAGTGAATTTTTCAAATTCATCACGCGTGAAATAAACGGTGTGTGGGTCTGTTTCGTCTAACATTCCATCAATCGCTGAGTCGAGCAATTGATCAATATCTATTTCTTCCACATAGTGGTCATTTATTTTGAAAAGAATATCGTTAAAAAGTTTTATTTTTTTGTAAATATTTGTATTGCTAGCATTTGCGTTCACCGCATTAAAAAATACAATTGAAATAATAATCCAGCCGATAATACTCACCGACAGGATAACTTTACTGATTTTGTCAATTTTCCCAATATTTTTTCTATTTATCTTCATTTTTCAACCTCTTTTCTATTTTATTAATAATTTCATTACTAATTTCAGCAATCGACTTAGAACCATCAACAACAATAAATCTTTTTTCTGTTTTTGCAATTTGCAAAAATCCTTCCCTCACTTTTTTATGAAAATCTAACGATTCACTCTCCAATCTGTCAGCATCTTTTGGAGAAATCCGTGCAAGTCCCACCGATACCGCCAAATCAATCAACACTGTTATATCTGGTTTCAAACCGAAAGTTGCGAAGCTCGTTATTGTGTCAATCATCTTTCTATCAATTTTTCGTGCCGCTCCTTGATAGGCGGTCGTAGAATCAAAATAACGGTCGCAAATCACGATTTTCCCAGCTTTCAATTCCGGTAAAATCCATTCACCAGTATGCTGACTTCTGCTCGCAGCATATAATAAGACCTCAGTATTAGAGAGCATTTCGCTGTTTTCATTTGCAAGTAATATCTCTCTGATTTTTTCGGAAATATTGGGTCCACCCGGTTCGCGAGATAAAAATACATCTTCCCCATTTTTCCGAAAATACTCGGCCAAAAGTTTTGTTTGGGTTGATTTTCCACAACCCTCAATTCCCTCAAATGTAATAAATAATCCGCTCATTTATTCCCCAAATTTTAGTAATGCAATTTATCGCCCGGATAAATTACATCCGACTTTAAGTTATTTATTTTCTTTAATTTCGCCACTGTAATTTTATATTTTGAAGCAATGTTAGAAAGGGTTTCCCCTCTTTTGACAATGTGAAAGTTGTTCTTTTGTGCTTGACCAAATAATTTCAATTTTTGACCAGGATAAATAATGTTAGATTGCAGAACATTCAAACTTTTAATTTTGGCAACGGTTGTTTTATATTTTGTGGCAATCTTGGAAAGATTATCGCCTTTTTTGACAGTGTGATGTGTGAAATAACCTGCATTTTCATTCAAAAATTCTTGTTCAATTTGAGTTACATTTTCATTTTCAATTCGATTTGGAATTAATACAGAATATTCACCTGGTGGCAGAACCACATTGTTGACTGCTGAATATTTTTTTCGTTGGCGTTTGTAGATTTTCAACCATGGATTTAGTTTCAAAATCTCACCAAAGTTTGTATTGTAAGCTTTCACCCATTCATCAATTTCATAATAACCTTTTAATTTCAAATTTACCAATCGATTTTTGTGCATTATTGGTTTTTGAAGTTCAAATGTTTTTCCAAAAATTTCGGTTTGATTTTCCATAATCAACTTAATCGCAACAGCTCGCCAAACATAGTTATTAGTTTCATCTACACGCATTAAAATATCGAAAAAATCGGTTGCATTTTGTTCGCGAATCACTTTGCTGATACTACCCACGCCAGCGTTGTAAGCACTCATTGCGAGAAGCCAATCTGTAGCACCTTTACGAGAAAGCATGTTGTAAGCATTTTGCAAATATTTTGCCGCTGCCACTGTCGATTTGAATACATTTTTACGTTCATCAACAAATGAATTTATTTTCATTCCATAACCTTTTGCTGTTTTAGGCATGAACTGCCAAATTCCCAAAGCACCAACGCGTGAACCAGCAAAAGGACTCAATCTGCTCTCGGCAATTGCCAAATATTTCACATCAAGTGGAATGTTATAGGTAGAAAAAACAGAATCAAAGTAAGTGAAATATTTTCCACTTCGCGGAATGAAACGGTGTGCCGAACGCAACTCTTGTTTGTAAATTGTCTGAAATTTTTCGTAAATTCGTTCGTTTGTCAAATCAAACATGCGTCCTGCAAATTCAATCGAATCTGGAATAACAAAATCGGTATTTACCGCAACTCTGCTGTTAGAAATTTCCAATGCAATTTGCAAAGAATCTATCAAAAACGTTTGTTCTTCGATAATCTTACATAGCGAATCTATCTCGTTTTTAGACACAATTTGCATCAAAGAGTCTGGCTGAATATCAGCTTTAATTTTTACCTCTTCATTGACTTTTTCTGGTTTGACATAATCTTGATAGTTATAGGGCAAATGAAGTGCACAACTTGTTAAAATAAAAAATATTACAACAATTTTCATGTTTCGAGTAAATTCCTTTTTTCGATTTGCTCATTATACTTTGTGTATTCGCCAGATTGAATTTCCGCCAGCCAATCATGATGATTTTTATACCAATTTATTGTCTCTTTCATGGCAATTTCAAAATTTGTTTCCACACGCCAATTCAACATATTACGAATTTTTTGATAATTCGTAGAATAGCATCTGTCGTGACCTTTGCGGTCTTCCACAAATTCGATTAAATTTTCGGATTTTTCAAGTTCACTCAAAATTATTTTGACTAAATCTAAATTTGAATGGAAAATTTCTGTGCCAATGTTGAAGATTTCACCCGCTTCCGCTTCGTGTAAAACGAGGTCAATAGCACGGCAAGCATCTTCCACATAAATCCAGTTACGAATGTGTAGTCCATCACCATAAATTGGAATTTTCTTATTTTGAATGGCATTATTTATCACAATCGGCACAAATTTTTCGGGAAACTGAAATGGTCCAAAATTGTTACACGAGCGTATAATATTCACATTTTGATTGTACATTCGATACGCAACTCGCACGAGATGATCTGCCGCCGCTTTACTCGCAGCGTACGGATTATTTGGCATGATGTGAGAATTTTCGGAGCAACGATTTTTAATTTTCACCGATCCATAAACCTCATCTGTCGAGATTTGAATAAACTTTTCAACATTGTGCTCACGCGCATAATTGAGCATATTTTGCGTACCAATGATATTCGTTTCCAAAAATATAGTTGGATCTAAAATACTCTTATCAACATGAGATTCTGCCGCAAAATTTACCACAAAATTGGGTAAATATTGTTCAAATACATTCTTCACATCTTTGGCAACAGCAACATCTCCCTTCATAAAAGTGTAATTTGGGGTATCTTCCAAACCAACGAGATTGTTCAAATTACCAGCATAAGTCAATTTATCGAAGTTAATAATTTTGTAATCTGCATAATGCCGATTGATGTATTTGATGAAATTCGAACCGATAAACCCAGCTCCACCTGTAATCAAAATTATCTTATTTTCCATATTTTCACTCCGTTTATTTCATAAATTTTAGAAGGATAAAAAGGGTCGGTGCGGCAAAAAGCAAACTATCAAATCTATCCAAAAAACCACCGTGACCAGGCAGTAGGTTTGAACTGTCTTTCACTTTGAAATTTCGTTTGAGCATCGATTCAAACAAATCGCCAAATTGGCCAATAATGCCACTTGAAACTGCTAATATAATTTTTTGATAAACACTAAAAATGCAGTTTTCATCAAATATTTTTTGGATTACGAAAGCCAATAAAAAAGAAAAAAGAAAAGCAGAAACTATGCCAGCCACAAAACCAATAAGCGATTTATTTGGACTAACTAAAAATATGTTTTTTCTTTTACCGAATTTCATTCCCACAAAAAATGCGGCTGAATCTACCAACCAAATTAACGAAATGAGCATCAACATCATCCAGTTTCCATTTGGCGTTTCGCTGATTTTATAAATCGTGATGAGCGGAAAAATTAAGTATAATAATGAAAAAGTGAGTGCGCTAATTTTAGCAAAAGTATGTTCAAATTTATTGCGTAAAATATCGTTCAATGAAAACAACAAAATCGTCAAGAAAATGGTAACTGCAAAAATGTCAAAATAGATTCCAAACAGCAAAATCATGAAAACTAACGGTATCGTAATTTTCGGCAAATTGATGTTTTTATTTTGCAATAATTCTCTCATTTCGAACATCAAAAAAAGAGATAAAGCACCCAAAAACGTGAATAGAAATAAATTCCCTACATAAAAAATATATAAAATAAGTGGTATGAAAAATGTGGCTATCGCTAATCTTTTAAATAATTTCATCTTGCACCAAACCTTCTTTTTCTTTTTTGAAAATCTAAAATTGCTTCGATAAATTCCGCTCGACTAAAATCTGGCCAAAGTGTTTTCGTAAACCACAATTCAGCATAAGCACTTTGCCAAGTTAAGAAATTTGATAAACGCTCTTCACCACTCGTTCGAATCACTAAATCTGGATCTGGAATATTAACAGTGTAAAGGTAATCTTCAAATTTTTCAGCATCAATTTTCGCATCAATTTTGCCATTTTGAAAATCAGTCAAAATATTATTTACGGCATCTATTATTTCCCTTCTGCCACCATAATTCATCGCAACGTTCAGGTGTAAACCATCATTATGCCAACTTTTTTTGCAAACATCCACTACCTTTTTATTGTAGCTTTTCCCTAACTCTTCCGCACTACCGATAAAGCGAATGTTGACATTATTGGCGGTTAAATCGTCAATTTCGGAAACAAGTGAATTCATAATCAGTTTGAGCAGATATTTCACTTCGTGGTTGGAGCGACGCCAATTTTCGGTCGAAAAAGCATAAATCGTCAAATATTCCAAACCAACTTCGACCGCAGTTTCCACAATTTCACGAACGATTTTCACGCCCATTTTATGGCCGTTAACACGCTTTACTTTTTGCAAATCTGCCCATCTACCATTTCCATCCATAATAATGGCAATGTGCTTTGGCATTGAAGTTTTATCGATTTTTCCGATTAATTCTTTATACATTTTTTGCCGCCTGAAATTTCAAAAATGCATTGGTAAAATCATCTAATTTTCCGTCCATCACATTAGAAATATTTCCTGTTTCAAAGTTGGTGCGATGGTCCTTTACCATTTGGTACGGATGAAAAACATAAGAGCGAATTTGATTTCCAAAACCAATATCGGTTTTCTTATTTTCCAGTTTTTGCAACTCTGCTTCGCGTATTTCCTCATAGTGCTGATACAATTTTGATTTCAATATTTTCATTGCCACTTCACGATTTCGCAGTTGGGAACGCTCGTTTTGACATTGAGCTGTAATGTTGGTAGGAAGGTGAGTTAGGCGAACTGCAGAATCAGTGGTATTCACACCTTGTCCCCCTTTTCCGCTCGCGCGATAGGTGTCTATCCGTAAATCAGAAACATCAACTTCTACTTCAATTTCATCATCAATAATTGGATAGATAAATACAGACGCAAACGACGTTTGCCGTTTACCTTGTGCATTGAATGGCGAAATTCTAACGAGACGATGCACACCGCTTTCAGATTTCAAAAAACCATAGGCGAATTCACCAAATATTTCCAGTGTAACACCTTTAATTCCTGCCTCATCACCTGGTTGAAAATCGATAATTTCAACTTTGAAACCGTGAATTTCCGCCCATCTTTTGTACATTCGCAAAAGCATCTCTGCCCAATCTTGCGATTCGGTACCACCAGCACCGGGGTGAATCGTTAAAACTGCATCGTTACTATCTGTCTTGCCGTTCAACAAAAATTGTACTTCAGTCTCATCAACTTTTTGAAGAGACAAATTTAATTTAGCAACTGCTTCTGAAAATAGATTTTGAGAAAATTCATCTTCCAAAAGCAAATTGTAAGTTTCTAACTCATCAATAATATCAGCAAGTTCATTGTCTTTCGATAGTTGTAACTTCAAAACATTCAGCTTTTTCGTTACATTTTTTGCGTCATTTTGGTTATTCCAAAAATCTGGTGCAATCATCTTTTTTTCAAAAATTTCTATTTGATTCCGAATTGTAGATGTGTCAAAGTAACCTCCGAATTTGCGTAATTCTTTCGGAAATCTCATTTACTTTATTCACAAAATCTTTTAATTCCATACTATTTAACTCCAAAAATATTAAAGTGGCAAAAAATAAACTGTCCTTTTTTTATCAATAAAAACTTCCTGGTAAAAAATAATTCTTCACCTCTTCGTTGTAATATCTATCCGTCATTGTAGAGATAAAATCTCGCACCATTTCTGCGTTTGAGTACGTTGCACGGTACCTATCATTCTTGGAATTGAGAAAATGATTGAAAATGCTCGATCTTTTATTTTCGGTTTGAATATCTTTCAAATATTGGTTAAAAAGCACATCCATACTACGATTTATCTTCAATTGTGCTGTTTTAACTTTTTCATTTGTGTAGATTTTTTCATAATTGAATTTTTTCAGTTCGAAAAGATGGTAAGATGTCTCTTCATCAAACGCAATTTGGTCTTTGCCAAAACTGTTTAAAATAACGCTTTTAACAAGCGTGTCGATGATTTCACTATTTGTATTTCCTAAATATTGGGCACATTTTATGGGAATTTTTTTCCTGTCCAAAATTTTCAACCGAATCGCATCTTCGATGTCCTGTCCGATGTAGGCAATTGTGTCTGAAATCCGCACCACACAGCCTTCTAAGGTAGATGGCATCCAACTAATATTCTCCTCATTTCTCTTTTTGGCGATATAACTTTGAATTACATCTTCACTTTTGTTGCGTTCAGGCTTTAATATTTGATGATGCACCTCGCCATCGTGAGAAATTATTCCATCTCGTGTTTGAAAAGTCAAATTCAAACCACTACCTTCATTGGAGATATTATCGACAATGTGCAAGCTCTGCACATTATGATGAAATGAGCCAATTCCAGCGTTTTGACAACATTTGCTCAAAGCCACTTCCCCATCGTGACCGAAAGGTGGATGACCCAAATCGTGACCCAACGCGATAGCTTCCACCAAATCCAAATTCAAACCCAACATATTGGCAATGGTACGGGAAATTTGCGAAACATAAGTGGTATGCAAACTGCGGTTTGAGGTCTCTTCATCGAACATATTGGTAAAGGAAAAAACCTGCGTTTTGCCTTGATAGCGACGGTAAGCACCACTGTACAAAATACGATCGCGATCTATCGCAAATTCTGTGCGAATCAAGCAATTATCATCTTCTTTCAATCGAAATGCAACTTCATCTTTACAGGCAAAATTGCTGTAAGCCTCTTTTGAACGCACCACATAATCATTAAATAATTTTTTGAATCTTGCTTTGTCCATTATTCTCTCCGAAACCTCATAAAATAAGGTTCAAACCCTTTTATTCTCTTCAAATCCTCAAAATAAGTAACAATGTGATTTTCCTCTTTTTGACGGGAAAAACCACCTTCATATTTTGTCATAAAATCATCTCTATTTTGAAAATGCTCCACAATCCAATTTGCGTAATCTGCGTGGTCGGTAGATATTTCAATTACCCCATTTTGACGCAACACTTTTTTTAGAACATCAATAAATGCTTGATTGATAATACGGCGTTTAAAGTGCCTTTTTTTGGGCCAAGGATCAGGATAAATCAAGTAAATTCGCGCTATTGAATTTGACGGAATAACAGCGATACTCTCATTATTTATAAATATTCGCATCAAACGCACATTGTTGTGTTTATCTTCATCGAGCTTTCGCAAAATTGTTTTTATCCGTTTATCTTTTAGGTCAATCCCCACAAAATTTATCTGCGGATTTTGCTCTGCTTTTTTGAGTAAAAATTCACCGCGTCCACTACCAATCTCAATGTGAACGGGATTATTATTCCCAAAAATATTCGCAAAACAAAAAACTTTCCCCGCTTCAATCTTTAACTCAAAAATCTCTCTTTTATACTGCAATAACTCTTTATCTGTCATAAAAACGAAAAAAGATTTTTCCCTATTTATGTCAAGAAAGTGATGAAAAAATGAAAAATAAGAAGAACAGCCATATACATGGTGGCTTTGTAAAGTAAAGCAAAACACCACCCGTTTCAGACTAACACAGATACACACAGACAAAAATAAAATTAGTGTTCATCTTTTATCATTCTTAATTCTTAATTTGTAATTATTAATTGCCTTTCGTTTTTCTCTAATTTGCGTTAAGTTGCTTTTATTTTCTTCTCATCTAACATAAGACCTCCAATGCCTATTTTATTTACTTTGGAAGTTTACACAATGTTTTTTACATTCCCTAAACCGCCCCTTTTTGGGGCGGTTTTTTTGTATGATAAGAGCTCTGAGTGTCGATTCCTCTCCTCGTGAATGCGGTTTATCAGCAGATAAAGTGGATTTGCCACTTACCAAAATAACATTTGACAGAAATTTTATCTATTTTTTCTTCGGACTGTTCGTAACACCGTGTGTTAATATCGCAGTTATTGTTTGTTGTCACTGTTCCTATCGTAATTATGTTCGTTGTATAATTGATTATTTTAAAACTTTTA
>JABGOP010000043.1 GCA_018645365.1 Candidatus Cloacimonadota bacterium | reverse complement strand
GTCGACACTCAGAGCTCTTATCAAACAAAAAAACCGCCCCAAAAAGGGGCGGTTTTGATTAGTAATTCTTAATTAATAATTGTGCTTATTGTTTTCTCGAAAAATGCTCTACCAAAATCGGGCTAGCGATAAAGATAGATGAGTAAGTTCCCACCACTATACCAACTAAAATAGCAAGGGCAAAATCGTGAATTACACTTCCGCCAAAGACATACAAACTTAGCACCACGATAAAAGTGGTAAAAGATGTAATGATTGTTCTACTTAAAGTACTATTGATACTATGATTAATAATAGTTCCAACAGATTGCTTACGCATATTTTTACGATCTTCACGAATTCTGTCGAAAACCACAATTGTATCGTTAAGCGAATAACCAACAATGGTAAGAAGTGCCGCTACGATAGACAGGCTTATCTCTTTTCCTAAAAGTGAAAAAATGCCAACTGTGATGATTACATCATGGAAAAGTGCAACAACCGCTGCCACGCCAAAAGTGAATTCAAAACGCCACCAAATGTAGATAATAATGCCGAGAAGTGCCCAAAATATCGCCAAAATAGCTTTCTCTTTTAATTCACTACCAATTTTGGGACCAACCTCTTCTTGCAGACGAATCAAGGTTTCTGTTTCCACATATTCTGGGAATTTGTGTGAAATTATCTCCACAATCTTCTTGGTAATTTTCACATCAGAATCTTCTGTTTCCTTCGATTTAATTAAGATGAAATTTTTACCTTCAGGGTTGCTAACTTCCTGAATTACTGCGTCAATTATACCATTTTCGGTTAACACATCACGAATGATTTGCACATCGAGTGGTTCCACACCTTCTGCTTTCGGTGTCAAATCAAGTTCAAGCGCTACTCCACCGGTAAAATCGATGCTATACTTAGGTCCACCATTCATAACTAATGAAACCAAACCAGCTAAAATAATCAAAATCGAAATGGCAAACGCCACCTTTCTTTTTCCGATAAAATCTATGTTTGTTTTTTTGAATAATCTCATTTCAATCTCCTTAAATGCTCAATTTTTCACGGCTTGAATTCAAAATTAAACCGTCAAAGATAGCCTTAACTAATACGATTGAAGCGAACATCGAACCGATGATACCAATCGAAAGTGTTACCGCAAAACCTTTAATTGGCCCTGTTCCAAATTGATAAAGCACAATCGCCGTAATCAGAGTGGTAATATTTGCATCGAGAATCGTTACCAACGCTCTACTAAAACCGCTATTCACAGCTGAACGAACCGTCTTTCCAGCATCAAGATTTTCACGAATTCTCTCGAAAATAATCACATTCGCATCTACCGCCATACCGATGGTAAGAATCATACCGGCAATACCTGGCATCGTCAAAGTTCCGTCTAACATTGTCATCACAGCCACGATAAATGCCATATTCACAAACACGGCTAAAACTGCGATAATTCCTGAAAACTTGTAATAAATCATCATGAAGAAAATAACCGCAATCATTCCGATAAGTGCTGCCAAAATTCCCGATTTGATGCTGTCTTTACCCAAAGTTGGACCGACTGTTCTCTCTTCGATAATTTTAACTGGAGCTGGCAAGCTACCTGCGTTCAAAACAATTACCAAATCGTGCACTTCTTCAACGGAGAAATTACCAGTAATTCTTGCTTCACTAGTTTGAATTCTGCTTTGAATTGTTGGTGCGATAAACACGATTTCATCCAATAAAATCGCCAATCTCTCGTTGATATATTGTCCTGTTAAATTCTTGAATTTTTCGGCACCTTGTTTATTGAAAGTAAGTGCAATGTAAGGTCCTTTATCTTTTTGAGTGTAACCTTGACCAATCTTCGTTTGTGCTTCTTCCAAATATTTTCCAGTCATTTTGGCATCTTTGTGAAGTACAAAAATATCACGAGATGCGTAAGGGTCGTCTTTGTTTTCTTTACCAATTGCAACTTGTAAACCAGCTGGAACTTCATTTTTGAAATTTTCATTTTTCAAAAGTTTTCTAAAAAGTTCTAAATGTTCATAATCCATTTTGAGCGGTGCATCATCTTTATCAGTTATCAAATTCATGAAAACATTAAAATTTTCTACTGCACTTTCTTCTTCGTTATCAAAAACATCTGTTTGTGCCGTTGATGCATCGGCAAATTTTTCTAATTGTGGATATTCTGCCAAATTTTCCTGCAAATACGCGTTCAAAATCTCGATAACGCTTTGTGTTTCTTCTCCATTTGCTACCAATTTGAATTCCAACATTGCCGTTCTACCAATCAAATCTTTGGCTCTACTTGGATCTTTCAATCCCGGTAATTGAATCAAAATTCGGTTTGAATTACTAATTCGTTGTAATTCTGGTTCTGCTACACCAAACTGGTCAATACGATTACGGATAATTTGGAGTGCAGTTTTAACTGCCTCTTCCTCTTCTTTTTTGGTAAGTTGCAATTTTGAATAATCAACTTCCAACTGAATCTGTGAACCACCTTGAAGGTCTAAGCCCAATTTCAAACGCTTCTCAGTCCAAAACGATGGTAAGTTTGGAACTACGAGAGGTAAGAAAAAATAAGCTGTAACCAACAATACGGCCAAAATAATCATGCCGCGAATTTTGCTTTTTCTCATTTTATCTCCTTCAATTTTATTCTTTTTTTAGAGCTGTTCAAAAAGTATTTTGTCGTTTCTAGCGTCAAGAACTTTGTAGCGGACTTTTAAATCCAACGCTTTTGTCGTTAGTTTGACCAGTTATTTTAATCTCGCCAAACTGTGTTTCAAATTTTTCAATATTCTTCTCTAAAATCTTATAAAGTTGTTTGGCATGTTGAGGTGTAGTTAGAACGCGACTGTAGATTTTTGCGTTTGGAATGCCTGGTAAAATTCTACCAAAATCTATCACAAATTCGGATGCTGAATTGGAAATCATAAACATATTCGCATAAACACCTTCCCCCACTTTTTCATCAATCTTCACATTTAATTTTTGTTTTTTTGGATCCATTATTTCTCCTTTTTAGCTATTTTTTTTTCGTAATGCTTCATCAACGCAAATTGGCACATATTTTAAAGTATCGCCACCCAAGCTAACCACTTCGCGAATCATCGTGGAGCTGATGTATAAATATTTTGATTTTGGTACAAAAAATACGGTTTCTATTTCGTCGCAAAGGTTTTTGTTCATCAGTGCAAGGGAAAGTTCATATTCAAAATCAGAAACAGCTCGTAAACCACGAATCATCGCTGTAGCGCCAACTTTTTTGGCAAAATTCACCACCAAACCTTGGAAACTTTGCACCTCAACTTTGGGAAAATCTTCCAGTGATTTTCGACATAATCCCTCTCTTTCGGAAAGGGTAAAAAGTGGCATTTTAGCGTTATCAAAAGCAACTGCTAAAATCACTTTGTCAAAAATTTTTGTAGCTTTTTCGAGCACATCGATGTGCCCTTTTGTAATCGGGTCGAATGTTCCTGGGTAAATTGCTATTTGCATAAATTCTCCAATGCGTCAATCTCTTTGGGAATGTTTTCAGAAAGATTTTTGTAGCCGTTTTTTGTGACCAAAATATCATCTTCGATGCGCACTCCAATGCCCTCTTCCGCAATGTAAATTCCTGGTTCAACCGTAATCACATTGCCAATTCCCAAAACGGAATCGCGTGCCCCCAAATCGTGTGTATCTAAGCCTAAATGGTGTCCAACACTGTGCATATAATATTTCTGGTAATTTTTTTTGTCTTTGATAAGTTTAAGCTTTATGAGAGATTTTTGGATTAATTCAACTGTTTTCTCATTTAATTCTTTCATACCGATACCAGGTTTGACCATTGTTATAATTTTCTTATTTATTGCCAAAACTTCAGTGTAAACCTCTTTTTGGCGTTTGGTAAATGTTCCTGAAACTGGGAATGTGCGTGAAATATCGGCACTGTAATTATTACATGCCACGCCCACATCAAGCAAAACTAACTCGTTTTTTCCAATTTTCGCATTATTCTCTTCATAATGAAGCGTTGTCGCATTTTTACCTGTGGCTATAATCGGGCTAAAACCCAAATGATGAAGCCCATTTTTGGTTGTATGAAAGCGTAAAATTGCTTCCAATTCGTACTCTTTCATTCCAGCTTGTGCGGTTTGGTAAATCTTATTGATCGCAGCACCGGTAACATCAATTGCTGTTTGAAGTTGCTCAACTTCCCACTTCGATTTTATGCTACGCAACGGAACCATCAATTTGGTCAAATCCATCGCCGTTAAATGTGGAAAATGTTCTTTCACTTTATTCACAAAAACTTGTGGTTTTGTCAATGGTTTATCAATATTATTAAAACCAATATTCACGAAAATCTTAAAAAGTGAAGCAATATTCAAACCAATTTTTCGCTCAAATTCATCGAGATAAGAAATTCGTTCAATTCCAGAAATTTTCGTGGCTTCCTCTTTATCCATTTTCGCACCTTCCCAAACTACCATTTCTGGAATATTGCGTTCTATGAACAACATTTCAATCGGCTTATCATTTTGTTTTCCAAAAAAATAAACTGCATTGGGCAAATTCAAACCTGTTAAATAAAAAAAGTTTTTATCCTGCAAAAAATTACGAGGATAGCTTGGTTTTGCATTTGCAAAAACCACAATTGCTTCCTTATCTTGTAGCTGATTAAATATTTTTTTTCTTCTTTCTAAAAATTGCTGAATCATTTTTTCTCCAAAATAAATCAAATTTTGAGCGATACTTTTTTTTGTGCTTCTTTTGTCAAGTTTCACACACTAATTAAAATTTTGCAACCGCGTTTGTGCCACCTCGCCCCACTGGCTAAATTTTCCATATTTACGAATAATTTTTTGATACGCCTCTTTTGCTTTTGAAATTTTTCCATTTTTGGTGTAAGCTTCACCAATCAAAAGTTCCGCAGTTGCAGACCATTGTGCAATGTCACCGTAATTATATTTTACCTTCAACAACTCGGAAATTGCTTTCTCATAATTCTCCATTTCAAAATAGGAATGACCAATCCAATATTGCGCTTCTGCTCTCTCTTCCTCTTTTTCCAAAATTGAAATGGTGCGTTCAAACATTTCAATCGCCTTTGAAAATTTCTTATCTCGGTAGTAGCAAAACGCAATGTCAAAAAGAGTTTTTGCTTCCAAATCTTCATCACCCCAACGCTCTAAAATCAGTTGATAAGCAGCAATCGCTTTTTGCCACTCCTTCATTGTTTTACAAACAAAAGCAAAATTTCGCGTTGCATCGAAAGCAAGTTTACCGTCTTCATCATTTTGAATAACTTCCGAATAATGCGCCAACGCTTCTTTAAAATTTTCGTCAGAAAAATTTATCGTGCCAAGTTTTAGATGTGCTTGGTTGCTCAAATCTTTATCGACAGATCGCGACACAATCGTAAAATCATTCTTCGCTTCTTCTTTTTCATTAGATTTCAAAAAAGCCACCCCACGCCAAAAATATGCAGTTATTGCTACATTTTGTGAAAGGTTTTGTTTTTTCAATAATTTCGTAAAAATAGATTTTGCTTTCTTTTTATCCATTTCAATGTAATAAATCCCACGATGCAATTCAATTTCATTCTCATCATTTTCTGTTAAAGTATTTTTAAATTTTTTCTGTAATGTTTCAGCTTTTGGCCTATTTTCGATACGATAAAGAGCGATAATATTCTCTTTTGAGATTTTTCGAATATTTTTGTGATTTGCAAAATCGTCGCCTAATTTATCAATAATTTTTTTGTAATTTATTGCTGCTTCCAAAAAATCTTCTTGTAAAAACGCAATTTCCCCCAACATCTCAAAATGTTGTAAGTCACCTGTTTTTTCTGCTAATTTTCCGAAAGAATATTTTGCCATTTCGTAATCTTGCGTCGCAAACTGTAAATCAGCAAGTTTGAGCAAATCATCATCCGTTTTCTCAATGATATGCATCAAAAATTCTTTTGCTTTTTCTTGCCCACCTATTTGCAAATAATCATTTGAAATCTGGCGATAATATTCATCATCTCTGCTGTTTATTTCCAGATATTGCATATAATTAAGTGCTTTCCTGAATTCTTTTTTTGTACGCAAAATTTTGGTGTAATATGCTATTATATCATCGTATTTTGCAAACCTATCTGCATTTTGCAAGATGAATTCAAAAATCCCGGCTGCTTTTTGTGAAGAACCAGTTTCGTGTAAAGTTACGCCAAAATGAAAATAGATTTCTGGCTGATTTATGGTGAGAAACTTTTCACCCATTTCGAAATTATTTAAAGCACGTAAATCATCATTTTGGCCATAAAAATATTCGGCTAATTGTAATTTCATTTCGCAAAATTCTTTTTCGTCAATAGTGTCGCTATTTTCTAAATTATCGATGTGTTTTGCTGCTTTCTCGAAATTATTATTTCCCATATAATGACGTGAAACCAACAATCTAAAATCATTTACAATACTTGAATTTTCAAAATTTTCCACAAAACTTTCTAATTTTACGATTAATGTTTCATCTGTTTTTTGCGATTGAATTAGTTGTTTTTTGATGGCAATTTCAGCTATCCAATGAGGGAATTTTTGTTCCGATAATTGGGCAGCTAAATTATCGGCAAGCTGGATAAACTCTTGCATTTTAGCTGGATTATCATTTAAAAACGACTTTTTGGCTAACTGTAAATAAACTAATGTTTTTTGGTAAATTATTTGTGGAGTGCCATCATTTTGGACTAAATTTAATCCTTTTTCAAATTCTTTTAAGTCATTTGCATAGATACTGAAAATATTATTTCGTAAAACTATTTTGTCGTCAGTTTGAGAATAATCGTAAATTGCATTAAGCAGTGAATTAAATGCTTTTTCAAAATTTTTCTGTTCGTAATTTTGGAGATATTCAAGTTTATTTGCTACTTTATTTCTAAAAAGTTGATTATCGAACTCAGTCAAATTCAACCGCGAAAGTTCAAAAATAGCTTGTTCAATTTCTCCTAATTTTTCGTAACATTCTGCTGATTTGAAAATTGCTATTTGATGATTTTTTGCCGATAATTCAATTTTTTGAAAATATTTGAGAGCCGTTTGAAAATCATTGAATTTCGTAAAATAAATTTCGCCAATAAACTGCAAAACATCATTTTTAATAGCACTCTCGACATTCGTTAACTTTTGCAACATTTCGATTGCCAGCTTGTATTTTCCTTTTGCTGCTTTAATTTTTGCTTCCAAAAATCTTGTTTTATTCTGCAATGTTGGAGAAGATGTTTTGTTTGAAATTTTCTGCAAAATCTCAGCTGATTCTCCGTGTTTTCTGCGGGAATATTTTGCTTCTGCCAGGTAATATTCGTAATCTAATTTTAGTAAATTTCCCTTGAAAACTTTTTTGAAATTCGGATAATCATTTTCAATCTCAACATATTTTGAAAGTGCTAATTGTGTCTCGACAAGTAAAATAATGTATTCTGGTAAATTTTCAGAATTACCAAATTTTTCCACAATGATTTTTAGGTGTTTGTAAGATTGGTGGAAATTATCGGAAAAATAGTATGTTTTGGCTAGTTTTAATCTCAATTTTTCCTCGTAATTTCGCGGGATTTTACCATCCAATTTTTCTTCTAAATATGAGGTTGAATTTTGCATTCCATCGCGTTTTTGGATTAATTCTACTTCCAAATCGACGGCTGCCCAATGCACAGTATGGTCCGAATATTTCGTGGTAATTTCAGCTAAAACTTGTTCACCTTCCGTCAACATTTGATTGGCAAAATATGCCTTCGCTAACCATAAGTAAACGAATGGTATGTTGGGATAAATCTCATAATTTTTTATCAATTTCCGAGCTTTCACAACAACGCGATTATAATTTTTTGTATTGTAAATTGATTCTAAATAGAGCGTTAATGACTTTTTCGTGAAATCATTTGAGGGATATTTTTCCAATAATATCTCAAAATTTAAAATTGCTGTTTCATTTTTTTTCTGTTCAAATTGCATCATCGCCAAATTATAGATAGCTTCTTCTCGAAATGGGAGATTTGAATATCCATCTAAAAGACGCTTGAAAGTAGCTTCCGCCATCAAATAATCATCTTTTTTCCGATAGCTTTTTCCAATCAGAAACATCGCATTTTGAGCATTTTCAGAAGTGGGTGCGGCGGTTATTGTTTTTTCAAATTCCACAATCGCCTCACCAAAAAGACCATCTTCAAATAGTTTTTTGCCAAAATTCAAATCCGCAAAAATATACGAAAATAACACCGTAAAAATCAAGGTAAAAATTATTTTTTTCATCGAGTCCTCCAAGTTTTACTAATGTTTTTTACTCTAATTTGGTGTCAATATCTATTTCTTATCAATGAAACGATTGACACCAAAAAGAAGTTTTTTTTTATGAATAATATTTTGAAAAAGGAAGATTATGCTGTTTATTTTATTTTTTGCAGGAATGTTGGCAGGTTTCATAAATACGCTCGCAGGTGGTGGGTCACTACTGGTTTTACCAATTCTAATTTTATTGGGAATTCCTTCCCCCATTGCGAATGCAACCAACCGAGTAGCGATTTTATTTCAAAGTGCAACCGGCAGTTACAGATTTAATAAATTTTTAAAATTAGACATAAAATCATCACTTCACATTATTATTGCAGTTATTTTCGGTTCGATAATTGGTTCATCTTTTGCAGTTAAAATTTCAAGTGCATACTTTGATAAAATTTTGGCTGGCGTGCTTATGTTAATGTTGATATTAATGTTGCGACCTCATAAAATTACCCAAAAACGCGTTTTGCCAAAATGGTTGGAATTCATCATTTTTCTGATAGTTGGATTTTACGGTGGTTTTATCCAAGTGGGAATTGGATTTACTTTGTTAGCAATTCTTAATCTAGTGGAAGAATTTGATTTACTAAAAGCTAATGCTGTGAAGGTTTTCATTGTGATGTGTTACACTATTTTCACAGTTATAATTTTTGCAATTAACGGTCAAATAATTTGGAAATACGGTCTGATTTTAGCGGTTGGGAACATTATTGGGGCTTTTGTGGGTGTGAAATTTGCCTTTCAAAAAGGTGAGAAATTCATCAAATTTGTACTGGTCTTGGCTGTCATTTTGGCTTGTTTGAAACTTTTGAACATCTTTTAAAAAACTGCTCTCCCGAAAATCGGGAGAGCAGTTTCATATTTACAATTAATTATTTATTCACCTGAAAAGTGGTATCGCCATTTTCAAAATAGGCAATAATCTGATTAACAGCTGCTACGCCAGCATTTACATTTGCTTCCAGAGTTTGGGCACCCATTTTTTTAGGTGTAAAATAGACACGGTTCTCAAATTTTTCTTGCATTTCAGTTGCTTTTGCAGGAGCAATATCAGATGCAAATTTTAAATCTGAGCGAGTTTGGAAAACCTTAATCAAACTATCTTCGCAAATAACTTCTTTTCGAGCAGTATTGATGATGGTAGCGTTCGGCTTCATAATATTGATTAATCTTAAATCAATAAATTTCTGCGTTTTCGGGGTAGATGGTAAATGAACAGAAATGTAATCACAAATATTATATAATTCTTCGACTGTTTTAAGTGGCTCAACACCGTTTTCTATCATCATTTTTTCATCAACAAATGGATCGAAAGCAAATACTTCCATACCAAAACCAATAGCAATGCGTGCTACATGTTTACCGACATTTCCAAAGGCATGAATTCCAATTTTTTTACCGAATAATTCGGTGCCAGATTTTCCGTTAAATTGACCGCGAGCCATGTAAACCATCATTCCTAAAACAAGCTCTGCAACTGCATTTGAGTTTTGACCAGGTGTGTTCATACAAATAATATTTTGTGCAGAAGCCGCTTCGCAATCGAGATTATCATAACCTGCCCCAGCACGCACAACCACCTTCATATTTTCAGCATTTCCCAAAACTTCTTGCGTAACTTTATCGCTCCGCACAATCAATGCATCCACATTTTTTACAGCATCTACAAGTTCGCTTTGCTCGGTATAATTCTCCATCAAAACCAATTCGTAATCTTTCTGTTTGCAAATATTTTTAATCTCTGTTACCGCTTTTGAAGCGAAAGGCTTCGCTGTTGCCACCAAAATTTTTTTGCTCATTTCACTACTCCTCTAACTCTAATTTTTTATTGAAGAAATCATAAATTGAAACTTCGATTTTTGGTCAAGATATAATATTCAAAATAAAATACTTGACGAAAAAAGGTGTAATTTGCCTGTATCTATAAAAAATTTGAGGTGAAAAATGAAATTAAATATTTATAAAATTATTAGTCTAGTGGCATTGGCGGTGCTGTTATTTATCTTGATTTTACCGCAAAAGTTTAATGTAAACAGAAAACAAAAAACGGAACAATGCGTAAAAAATATGGGTGAAATTCACACGGCAATTAATTCGTTCATGAAAGAACATAAAGAAAGCTTTGATGGTACAACACGTGATTTAATGCGGATGAATTACTTGAAAAAAACTTACGAATGTCCCGAAAAAGCTGTCGGCGACAAATATTACTTGCACGGCAATTACGAAACCGGTGAAATCACCGTAACCTGCCCAAACTTAAAAGAATTTGATGATCACATTTTGATGGACAATAAATAATTTTTTAAAAAAACTAAAAACCTTCAGAATTTTCTGGAGGTTTTTTTGTGAGCAAAATCATGAAATATCAAGAATTTTTGGATTACATTTACAAACGCCACTCTGGAAATGTGAAACTCGGTTTAGACAGGATGTTTGCCATTTTGGAAGAAATGGGAAATCCGAACAAAAAATTGAATGGCATTCACATTGCAGGCACAAATGGAAAAGGTTCTACCGCCGCAATGTGTGAGACTCTTTCGCTTGGTTTTGGGCTAAAAACAGGTATGAATACTTCGCCACATTTAGTAGATTATCGGGAAAGAATTAGGGTAAATGGAAAAAATATTTCGCTCGAAACCTTGATTGAAATTTATCAAAAATGGGAATTAGTTTTGGAAAAACACGAAGCATCATTTTTTGAAATAACGACAGCAATGGCATTCTACCATTTCCTTACAAATCAAATAGATACCGCTATTTTTGAAGTCGGGCTCGGCGGCAGATTAGACGGCACAAACCCATTTGAATCCACTGTTACTGCAATAACTTCCATTTCGTACGATCATCCCAAAAGTTTAGGTGATTCCGTTGAAAAAATAGCTTACGAAAAAGCAGGAATCATCAAAGAAAACACTCCCATCGTCATCGGTAAAATGGACGTAAAATATGCTGAAATCATTAAAAATGTGGCAAAAAAGAAAAATGCACAAGTTTATCAATTTGGCAAAAATTTCAAAGTAGAAAATATATCTATCACCGAAAAAGGAACCACTTTCGATTATCTTTCTGATGACTTAAATTTACCACAAATCACTATTAATTTAATTGGTAAACACCAAGCGTATAATGCATCTGTAGCAATAACTGCCTTCAAGCTTTTTGTCCGAAATTTGGGAATTAAAGATTGTAATTTAGAATTTGAAACAAAATTCCGAACTGCTCTCAAAAAAGTAAATTGGATGGGCAGAATGCAAATAATCGCGACTAAACCGACGGTTATCCTCGATGGAGCACACAACGAAGAGGGCATAAAAGCACTTACGAGTAATTTAAAAAAACTTTTCCCAAACAAGAAAATTTACTTTGTTCTCGCCATTTTACGCGACAAAAAATTGGATACCATCATCAAAAATATCTGCGAAATTAGCCATAAAATTTTCATTGCAAAAAACCAATCTGCTCGTGCGGCAGAGATTGATGAACAAACAAAATTTGTGACAAAATACGGTGGTAGCTACGAAATAGTGGCAGATGTAGTTGATGCCAAAAACAGAGCAGTCACCGAAGCAAACAAAAATGACATTGTCATTGTTTCTGGCTCACTCTACACTATCTCGGAAATATTAAAGAAAAATAATCTTTGACAAAAAAATAATGAGTTCATTTTTTTGAAGATGTTAGAA
>JABGOP010000042.1 GCA_018645365.1 Candidatus Cloacimonadota bacterium | reverse complement strand
CATTCTTCAGTATGTGGTAGGTTTAATTACCGAATTCCCAATTGAAGGTGGGCGAAAAATGTTTTTTCCCGAAACAAAGATTGAAAATCGCTACAAAAATAGATGAAATTAAAAATGAGAAAATGGAAAAATTGCGACTATTCAAAAAATAGTGTTCATAAAGCAGAGAATTTAGTATGATTGGTTTATTTATTGGATTGTTACTATTGATTGGCTTTGGAATTTACGAATTTTTGCAAAGCCAGAAAAATCGCAACAAAATCCCCATGATTATTCACATAAATGGAACACGCGGAAAATCTAGCGTAACGCGTTTGATAGCGGCTGGACTGCGTGCTGGTGGCAAGAAAACGATTGCTAAAACGACAGGATCGGCTCCAGTTTTGATTTTTGAAAATGGTTCAGAAACACCAATTGTACGACATTTTGGTGCGAACATAAAAGAGCAAATCAAGATTATGAAATTTGCTGCCAAAAGAAATATTGACATTCTCGTTTTGGAGTGTATGGCTGTAACTCCAGAATATCAGTGGGTTACGCAACACGAAATTGTGCAAGCTGATATCGGCGTTATCACCAATTCTCGCCCAGATCATCTTGATGTAATGGGACCTGGTTTGCGGAATGTAACGCTTTCACTTTGCAATACAATTCCCAAGAATGGCACTCTTTTTACATCAGAAAAAAAGGTGTTTCCACTTATGAAAAAAGAATCTGATAAGTGTGGTGCGAAGATTTTTCAATCTGATGAATCAACGGTTACAAGCGAAGATATGAAACATTTTACATACATTGAGCATAAAGAAAATGTAGCACTTTCTTTGGATGTTTGTAAATATTTTGACATTGGCAAAGATGTTGCGTTAAGTGGGATGTACAAAGCAATTCCAGATGTTGGAGCGATGGAAATTTACCAAACGACACATCAAAATATGAAATTACATTTTGTGCATGCATTTGCCGCGAACGATCCAGAATCAACCGAATTTGTCATAAATTCTGTGAAAGAGATGTATTCTCATATTGAAAATGTAGCAGTGGTTTTAAGCACGCGTGCTGATAGAATTTTCCGCTCAGAACAATTAATCGAGATGATGCAAAATGTACATTATTCACAATTTTATCTCATCGGAGAACAAACAAACACGATGTATTCTTACGCACTAAAACATAATTTACCCAAAGAAAAAGTGATAGATTGTGGTTGGTCATCTGGCGAAGAATTAGTGAAAAGAATTAAAAATATAAATCCGCAAGAAACACTGATTTTAGGGATTGGCAATATTGGTGGAAACGGTGGTTTAATCGTAAAATATTTTAAAGAAAGGAATGAAAATGTTTGAAGTAGCAATAGGTTTGGGAGTTTTAATTAGTCTCTTTTTTTTGGAAACATTTGGAGCAGCAGCTGGCGGAATTGTTGTAGCAGGATACGTTGCGATGTATTTACACCAACCGATGACGATTTTGGCAACACTATCGATTAGTGTGGTGGTTTTTATCACCGTGAAAATTTTGGGCAATTTTATGTTCATTTATGGCAGAAGAAGAATGGTAATCACCGTTCTGCTCGGTTTCATTATTGGATGGTTGGCACGTTATTATGGCATATTTGCCAATTTTTCAGGAGATTATTCAGTAAATGTAATTGGTTTTATTATACCCGGTCTCATCGCCAATGCGATGGAAAAACAAGGCGTAATTAAGACTTTATCGATAATGGTGGTAGCCGCTGTAACTGTCAGAATTTTGTTGGTTTTAATTTTTAATGGCGAAATAATTAGGTAGGAAAAAATGTTTGTTCCAAGTGCAAAGTCAAAATTAAGTTTATTAATGTTAATGTTGGTAGCGATAATCCTTTTCGTTTGGGTAGAAAATTCTCGAATTTTTGTGAGTGACCAATATTTTGAAGAAAAATTGGCAGCTGCCAATTTAATGCAAAAAGCAGAAAGTATAATTAAACACAATCGTCTTGAAAATAATATTTTCATCGATGAATTAAACGATCCAAATAAAACGGCGTTGATTGGTGAAAAACAATCTCTCATTGTAACCGACAGAGGTAACTTGGATTCAAAATTAACCAGTTTGAATCCTAACTTTGCCGCCGCTTTTGTGCAAATTTTCAAAGAAGCAAATTTGAAAAAAAATGATCGAATTGCTGTGAATTGTACGGGATCATTGCCAGCGATGAATATTGCTGTTTTGAGTGCTGCTGAAATTTTAGAACTCGATGTTGTGCTGATATCATCCGTTGGTGCTTCGATGTTTGGTGCTACCGACCCAAATTTTACTTGGCTCGATATGGAGAAATTACTCAACGAAAATGGCGTTTTATCTTATCGAAGTAAAGCCGCATCGATTGGTGGTGGACGAGATTTAGGACGCGGATTAAATATTTTGGGACGCGAATTGCTTGTTAAAAATATTCAAAAAAACGAAGTAGAACTTGTTCAAGAAGGAAGTCTGGAACAAAATATTTCAAAAAAAATGGAACTGTTTGAACAAAATGGCGAAATTGATTTGTATGTGAATGTGGGTGGCGGTTTATCCAGTTTGGGTATTTCGATAAATGGTCAACTTATCAAAACTGGTTTTCATCGTTATTTGACGCTGACAAATACTCCATTGAAAGGGACGATGCTTCTATTTGCAGATAAAGGAGTGCCAATAGTTCACATTTTGGATATTGCTAAATTTGCCGAAAATTTACAATTTCCAATTGCTCCCGTGCCATTGCCAAAACCAGGAAAAGGAAGTATGTTTGAAACCGAAAAATACAATGTAACAATTGCAACGATTGCTTTCACAGCCTTAGTTTTACTTATTTTGGTAGTTATCTTTTTTGACCATAAAGAATTAAAATTAAAAGAGGAAGAGATAACATTATGATCAACAAAATTGCGATTGTTTTCTTGTTTGCATCATCGCTTTTTGCGGCAAAAATAGTCATTGAAGATGGAACCGATAATTTTCTCTTTTTCAATAAAAATAATAGCAAAATCTATACTTATATCCTATTAAATTCTGGCGAATCATTTAAGTGTAACACAGTTCAAATAGATAGTTTAGAGATATATTCTCGTTTAGTTATGAACGGTATTAATGCAGAAAATTACCAATATGAAATTTCGATAAATGATGAAAAACGGGTTTTAGAAAAAAATGCTATCAAAAGTAAAATTTGTAAAGGTGTAAATGGTGAAGTGATTTCAAGATTTAACAAGTTTAAAACAGCATTATTACTGCCGAAGAATAAAATTAAGGTTAAGAATATTTCGGAAAAAAGAGTCATTTTTAAAATTAAAAATGATGAAATTGTGAAATCTAACAAAAAAATTGATTTTATCCGCTTTACACCAAATTTTTATGGTACCGAAAAAACACTATTTTTAAATGAAAAAGAGTTTACTTATTATTCTCCCAAAGCAGATAAAATCAAGCTGACGCTTCAAGGTCCTATTGTTTTGAAAATCGTCAGTCGAATGTTATTTGAAGATAATTTCATCAATAAAGATGGCTACAAATTTAATATTTATGACAATCGTGAATTATTTTCTGAAATCACAGAAATAGCATATAAATCTAACAAAGCTTGGATTGCTGAAAATCAGAAAATACCATCTACGGGCGATGTGAATATTATTAAATTGCCAAAAGGAATTCACCACATCGAAGTGGAAAATCGGGCACAAAATCGAGATTTAATGTTCCGGTTCTACATAAATAAAAGTTCAGTTGAGATTGAAAAACAATGAAAAAAATAATCTTATTTCTATTCATAATTTCGTTTCTTTTTGCCGCAGATTTTAATGGTAAATTTGAATTAGAAACGGTTTACGACGACAATATTCTAAATCTGTCTAAAACTGATATAGGACGATTTAATAGTGCAGAAGAGACCGATAAGTTTGTGCAAAAAACTCTTGATGACTTAATTTTCCAACCAAAAATTAAATTGCAAATTAAAGCGAAAAATTTTGGACACACAAATATTCAAAAATTTACAGTAAAATACGATAAGTATTTACAAAATGAATTTAAAGATAATTTTACTTTTTTGTTTTCGACAAAACAATATTTGAGCCGAAAAATTAATTTTACGATAAATTATGCTTACAATCCAAAACTGTTTGTGAACCGTTTTGATAGCGTTTGGGATACTGCTGATGTCTATCGAGATTTTACCTATTCCAAAAACGAAATTTCGGGCAAATTTCAATATAGATTATCTTCAATGTTACGATTAAATTATCAATATGAAATTGCAAAAACTATTCATACTGCGTATTTTACGGAATACGACGCGATTGCAGATGGACATTCTACCAATTTGGAAATTTTATCTAAAAAAGGAAATAAAATTGGTTTAGCATACAGTTATTTAAATTCGCAGATTGATAATGAAGTGGAAGCAGAAAGTATTGTTAATCGTAAAAATGGCTCATTCAAATCTAACGAATACAAAATATTTGCTAAAATTATCGAATTTTCCCCGCTTGTTTTCTATTATAATTTTCAATTTGAACGCAAATATTTCCAAACTTTAAACGATTTTGACACGTCTCATTTTGGTCGTATTGACGATGCTTACTCGCTTGATATTTCTCTAAAATATCCACTTTTTAAAAACTATGAATTAAAAACTTTTTACGGTTATGAAAAGCGTCAAACAACAGCATTTTTTGAGAGTGCCGTTGAAAGTAAAAGTTATCAAAAAAATGAATTTGCTATAAATTTAAGGTGTTCTTTTTGATTAAGAAAAAAAAATGTTTTGCTCTGTTTTCTGGTGGGTTAGACAGTATGCTAGCTGTTGTTTTTATGCAAAAACTTGGTTATGATGTACAGCCGATATTTTTTAGTACTCCGTTTTTTGGACCAGAAAAAGCACTTGAATCTGCGCAAGAAATTGGCGTGGAACTATTCGTGCATGATGTTACTAATCCGCATCTCAAAATGCTGAAAAATCCCAAATATGGTTTCGGTAAACACATGAATCCATGCATCGATTGTCATGGTTTGATGTTTCGTGAAGCTTCCAAACTGATGCAAAAACATAATGTTGATTTTCTCATTTCTGGTGAGGTTTTGGGACAACGCCCCATGTCGCAACGGAAAGATGCACTGAATGCGGTTGGAAAATTAAGCGAAATAAAAGATTTGCTGATTCGTCCACTTTCGCAAAAATTATTGGCAGATACTTTGCCAATTCGTGAAGGTTGGGTAAAAAAAACTGAAATGCTAGACATTCAAGGTCGAAATAGGCAGCGTCAACTGTTAATGGCGAAAGAGTTTGGCATCAAAAAATTTCCATCACCAGGAGGAGGATGTTTGCTGACAGATTCGGGGTTTTCACGAAAGTTGAGAGATGTTTTTGAAACCGAGATGTATAAAAAACAGTATATAAAATTTTTGAAAACAGGCAGACATTTACGTATTAGTCCCGAGATTAAACTGATAATTGGTCGTGATAAAGTTGAAAATAATGTTTTGAAAAATTTGCTGACAGATGAAATTACTTTACAATCGGTTGGCATTGCAGGACCATTTGGTGTAATTAATTCCACTAGAAAATTGACCGAAATTGAATTGAAATTAGTTGCTTCTATTCTGTTGCGATACAATTCAAAAGTGAGTGAAAAGAATGAAGTTGCATTTAGCCAAAATGGCGAAATTATTCAAAAAATAATAGTTGATAAAATGCTTGAAGAAGAGGTTGCTAATTATTTAGTATAAAATAAATTATGAAATATAAAACATCTAATGTTCTTAAAAATTTCTGGACGAATACATATTTGGTTTGGGATGAAATTTCAAGAGAAGCAATGTACATTGATGCGGCGTTTCCACACGAGAATTTGGTGTCTGAAATTGCAAAATACGACTTGAAATTAAAATACATTTTGAACACGCACGGTCACGGTGATCACATCGGTGGAAATACCTTATTGAAAGAGACTTTTAACGCACAAATTGGCATTCACAAAATTGATGCTGAAATGCTTTTTAATCCCCAAAAAAATTTAAGTTCGCGTTGGGCAGAAGATGTGATTTCACCCAAAGCAGATTTTTTTATTGAAGATGAAGTTGAGCTAAAACTCGGTGAAAAAATTATTAAGGTAATTCACACACCAGGACATTCTGCGGGAAGTGTTAGTTTTTTGGTGGAAGAGTTATTGTTTAGTGGCGACACTCTTTTTGCCGGTGGAATTGGCAGAACCGATCTACCGGGTGGTAATTATGGAGAGCTAATTTCATCAATTCAAAAAAAAATGTTCATTCTGCCAGATGATACCATTGTTTTGTCTGGGCACGGTCCACAAACTACCATTGCTACCGAAAAAATAGAGAATCCATTTGTGGGTTTAGCGGCGAGATTTTAGGATTTTTGAACAACGGAAAAATATTTAACAATGAAATAAAAAACCGCTCCGTAGAGCGGTTTTTTAAGAATTATTTTTTATTCAACGGGAAAATTATCGATTAAACCAGCAAGGTATTGCAAGATTAACGATGCGTCGTAAGCTTGAATTTCACCGTTACCATCTACATCTGCAGCAGTTATTTGCCAAGTTTCGAAGTCGATTAACTCAATAACTTTTTGCAAAGTTAAAGAAGCGTCATAAGCTTGAACTTCACCGTTGCCATCTACATCACCGTATAAGATTACATCTGTTCCGAAAATTTGGAAACTATCCATTGCCCACGCTTTTGCTTGACCGCCAGAAGTACCGCTGGATTCATATTTGAAGGCGATTCTGACTGTTTCATCTGCAAAATTATTCAAATCTATATTAGCAAAAGATGTCCAAATTTCGTCAGCAACACTATAAAATGGTGTATTCAAATTTGTCCAATTTGTCGTATTTAGATTTCCGCTAAAATTGTTCGTAACCAATAATTCCAAACCAGTAATCGAGTCGGAATATTTTGTCCAAACATAAAAATTACAGAAAATATCATTGTAATTGGCAAGGTTAAAACTTGGTGAAATAAGCCAATCTTCCGCCGGTTCATCGGCACCGTAATTATTCATATGTGCATACCAGCTACCGTTTTGTGCGGCAGATGGGTGAGATGAGTCTGTTTGATTGCTTCGTTCCCAATCGTTTGTGCTTGCTGTGCTGAAAATTTCCCAATCTGCGATTGTACTTTCAAAACTTGTGGCATAAATTTCAATTGGAAGTTCGGTGTTCAAAGCGGCGATGAAATCAATTTTTGTTTCGTTATCGCTATTTCCTAAATTATCTGTAACGGTTAAACTAACCGTGAAGGAGCCTTCGCTTGTGAAGGTGTAGGAAGGGTCTTGCGAATTTGAATCAATCGAACCATCGTTGTCAAAATCCCAATCCCAAGAGACTATTTCCGCTCCGCCAGAAGAGATATCTGTAAACGAAACGGTAAATGGAATGTTGCCACTGTTTGCATTGGCGGTAAAATTTGCCATTAATTCGGGTGCTTCATTACCCCAAATGTAATTGACAAATTCTGGATGGTCGATGAATGGATTTCGGTTATCTTGATAATAGTAAATCTGATCATTTCTATTTTGTTCAAATTCGTCTGGTGGATCGAATGTATTCCATTCCAAAAGTGTGGAAAGTTTGCCATGCTGTGGATTTGGGTCTGTGTTTACGGCGTCAATAACTTCTAAATCCAGTTCGCCACCCTCGCCTTCATAACGCGTTGCCATGTAGAAAATTATTCGAGCCACATCACCTTTGACATCGTCGCGGGGTTCCCACGAATCGCCATCTGTCCAGCCAGCTAGGTAGCCGTTATCGTAAATTGCATTACCACCATCATCAAAATCTTTGTTTCCGCGTGTTGAGTTTACGCTAGCGTCGGTGGGGCGGATGTGATGAGCATCGGTTCCACACGGTGGATTATTACCAAAATCGCCGTGAGATTTTGCCCAAACATGTTCACGGTTCCATTGGTCTGCACCACCACCAAAAGTAGATTTATTTTGAGAGCGACCAGTATAAAATAGAATCAAATTATTGGAATTATTTGGATCTTCATCTGTGTTTTCCAAAACGAAATCACGCAAATCATCGTACGAAAGTTCGTCGTGATTATCGATGATATTATTTAAAACAAATTTTAATGATTCCCCACTTAAACCTTCCGTTCCATCGTAATAACCAGTTGGAATATCAGCAAATAACGCACTGAAAAGTGCTAAAATTAATAATATTTTTTTCAACATACATATCTCCTTTTGCAAACAAATTAGAAAAAAATAGGGTGTTTTTATGTCAAAGAAAACTATTTGATATTTTTGACTAAATTGGCAAGTTCGATAGCACTAACCGCTGCATCGAAACCTTTATTGCCGGATTTAGTACCAGCACGCTCGATGGCTTGCTCCAAATTATTGGTGGTGATTACACCAAAAATAACGGGCAGACTGCAATCCAAACTGATTTTCGCAATTCCTTTGGAAACTTCCGCACTAACATAATCAAAATGAGGCGTGTCGCCTTTGATAATCGCGCCAAGACAGATAATTGCATCGTATTTTTTGAGTGTTGCCATTTTCTGGGCAATCATTGGAATTTCGAAAGCACCTGGTACCCACGCAATTTCGATGTCGTTTTCTGCAACTTCGTGTCTTTTGAGTGCATCTACCGCACCCCCGAGTAACTTTGTGGAGATAAATTCATTAAATCTTCCTACTACAATTCCGAATTTTTTCCCTTTTCCGATTAAATTTCCTTCAAATACTTTAGACATTTTTTCCTCCTATTTTTTCTTTTAAAAGATGTCCCATTTTATTTTTTTTCGTTTGTAAATAACTATAATTTATATTATTAGGTGCAATTTCGTGTGGCTCTCTAATTACCGTTTCAATTCCAGATTTTTTCAAGTCTGCAATTTTGAGCGGATTATTTGTCATTAATCTAACTTTGAAGACATTCAAATCTTTCAAAATAGAGGCAGCTACCGCAAAATTGCGGAGTTCAGCATCAAAACCGAGTTCTATGTTTGCTTCGACTGTATCGAGTCCTTTTTCTTGAAGTTCATAAGCTTTCAATTTGTTCTTGAGTCCAATGCCACGTCCTTCCTGGCGCAAATAGATGAAGATTCCTTCTCCTTTTTCACTAATTTTTTGCAATGCAGTTTGAAGCTGAATGCCGCAATCACAACGCAACGAGCCCAAAACATCTCCAGTGAAACATTCAGAATGGATACGCGTAAGGACTGGTTCATCACTTTTCAAATTGCCCATTATCAAAGCCAAATGCGGTTCGAGAGCGTCTTCCGCTTGGTAGGCATACATTTTAAAAATGCCAAAGTCAGTCGGTAAATTTAATGCTGAAACTTTTTCTACTACTGCGAAATTTTTCTGACGATATTCGATCAAATCTTCGATAGAAATAATTTTCAAATCCCACTTTTTTGCCAAAATTTTCAAGCGGTCAAGTCGTGCCATTTCTCCATTTTCATCTACAATTTCGCAAATAACACCAGCTGGGAAAAGTCCCGCTAATTTGGCGAGATCTACCGATGCTTCCGTATGACCAGCTCGGTCTAAAACGCCATTTTCTTTGGCAATAAGCGGAAAAATGTGACCGGGTCGATTAAAGTCTGTTGGCATCGCAAGAGGATTTGTAAGTGCCTTAATTGTGGTAGCTCGTTCTCCTGCTGAAATGCCAGTTTTAGTGGTTTTGTAGTCAACTGAAACTGTGAAAGCAGTGTGGTAAGGATCAGTGTTTCCAGATGTCATTTTAAAAATCTTCAATTTTTCTAAATGCTGTTTTAACATTGGTGTGCAAACGAGTCCTTTTCCTTTTGAAATCATAAAATTGACAGCTTCGGGGGTAACTTTTTCCGCTGCCATCACAAAATCACCTTCGTTTTCGCGATTTTCATCATCGACAACGATAATCATTTTTCCGTTTTTGATGTCCAAAATTGCTTCTTCAATTGTGTTTAACATTTTATCTCCTAAAATCCGTTTTTTGCTAAAAAATTACTTGTGATTTTCGATCTATTTTTTTGTGCATTTTGTTGAAAATTGAATAGATACTTTCCGATTAAATCTGTTTCTAAATTAACCAAATCTCCGACTTTTTTGTGTTGTAAAATTGTTTGCGAAATTGTGTGTGGAATTATCGAAACAATGAAACTATTTGCCTGTAAATCTGCAATTGTTAAGCTGATTCCATCGATTGAAATAGAACCTTCTTTGATGACTAAATGTCGAATATTTTCCGAAAAATTAATCTCAAAAAAGATGGCATTTTCATCTTTTTTGATGGTCAAAATTTTGCCGATTGCATCAATGTGTCCACTCACAAAATGTCCGCCAAATCTCGATTGCATTTGCATTGCTCTTTCCAAATTAACGAAATCACCCATTTTGGCATATTTTAAATTTGTTTTTGCTATCGTAACTGGCATTACATCTGCCAAAAATGTGTTTTGGGAAAATGCTACAACCGTTAAACAGAGGCCGTTTACCGCAATGCTGTCACCAATTTGCAAATCTAAAAGTACTTTTTTTGCTGTAAAAGTGATGTTGAAATTATTTGGAGTTTTTTTAATTTTTTGAATTTTCCCGATTTCTTCGATAATACCTGTAAACATAGCTATTTCCTCAAATATCCGCTGATTAAAATGTTGTTGTCGAATTGTTTAAATGCCATATTTTTTAATTGGATTGCATCTTTTACGCTTGGAATATTTAAGTTATTTACCCAGCTAATGCCGCTGTTCCCAATGATTTTTTCAGTGACAAAGATGTGCAATTTATCGACCAAATTTTCTTGCAAAAAAGAGGTGTAAACACCACTTCCACCTTCGAGTAAAATGCTGTTTATTCCAGTTTTTTTCAACTTAGAAAGGAGATTAGTTAAATTGTCGAACGCAATTATTTTCACTTTTTCATCATTGAATTCGGCTAATTTATTTTTGGTTAAATTGTTTTGTGGAACGCATAGAATAACGGGTTTTTCCGCTTGAAATATGTTGGAACTTTGTAGTTTTTCAAAGGTAAAATTTAATTTTTCGGAAAGAATAATTTTGGTAGGATTTGAACTTTTACCAAAACGAACTGTTAAGCGAGGGTTATCTTGCAAAAAAGTATTTTCACCTATCAAAATAGCATTGACAGAATTACGAATTTTGTGGACTTCGTGACGCGACATTTCGTTGGATAACCATTTTGAATCACCACAATTAGTAGCAATTTTTCCATCTAAACTGATGGCAGCTTTTAAAATGATGAAAGGTTTGTTTTGGGTGATATTTTTGATGAAAATCTCATTCAAAATTTGGGCTTCCTTTTCGCAAACACCAGTAATTATTTCAATGCCACTATCTCGTAAAATTTGATATCCTTTTCCATTCACGAGCGGGTTTGGGTCTTCCATTGCCGAAACAACGCGCGAAATCCCAGCTTCAATGATTTTCTCAACGCAAGGTGGAGTTTTGCCATAGTGTGAGCAGGGTTCCAAAGTTACAAATAGTGTTGCATTTTCAGCATTTTTACCAGCTTTTGCGAGTGCCAAAGCTTCGGCGTGAGGTTCACCAGCTTTTTGATGTGCACCACTGCCAATTATTTTGCCACCTTTGACGACAATAGCACCTACCATCGGATTTGGCGATGTGAAACCGCGATATTCTGCTGCCAGTTTCAAAGCTATCTTCATAAATTTTTCCATAAAAAAATACCCCAATTCTTCGGGGTACCAAAAACAGACACTTCATCTTTTCTCATCCAGACTTTTACTGTCGGTTTTGGAATTGCACCAAATCAATCCTAAAAAGGACTCGCGGACTTTACCGCCGGTAGGGAATCTCACCCAACCCCAAAGATGTTCCCAAAAGGTTTCGGTGTGATTATCTGTCAAGCGGAAAAAATAAAGCAAGCATAACTAATCATATTCACCGCAAGAATTACAAACAAAAAAACCGCCCCGATGGGGCGGTTTTTTTATTTGATAAGAGCTCTGAGTGTCGATTTCTTAGCAGAAGAATGGAATCCTAGAGCTCTGAGTG
>JABGOP010000005.1 GCA_018645365.1 Candidatus Cloacimonadota bacterium | reverse complement strand
CTCCTCCTTTTAGAGCAATTTTTCATCTTTTCATTGCCTCATTGTTTCTAATACATGCAATTTCTGTTCCATCTTGGAGATTATTTTATGTTATTTTTTGCAAGTAATGCGTAAGTGTCTGTTTTGGCTATAGTTACAAAATGACAAATTCACGAAATCACGATTTTCGTTGAAACAAAAAAAATGGGGAAACGAAAAATGTGTATCAAAAATGAGACAAATTGTCTCAAAAGTGATAATTTCATTTATTTTGGGAGGGTGTTTTTTCATAAAAAAACCGCCCCAAAAAGGGGCGGTTGAATATTATAATAACTGTTGCTTATTGGCAGTGATGTTTAAGTTATTTTGCTTTATCACTATCCTTGGTTAGTTCTGCTATCTTCTTGTCAGGCAAATTTAATTCACGTGCTATTTCTTGGTTTTGCCAGCCCTCTTTTGTGAGCTTTTTTATCGTTTCAATTTGGAACTGTTCGTTGCCAAAACCATCTTGTGGTCGTAAACTTTGTGGTTTTCGTCGGTAGAAGATGAGACATAAAACAAGGATGAATAATCCGCTCAATCCCAAGCCAATAAGTTGATTTTTGCGGCTCAAACCTTTCAGGTAGAGGTAATGTTTTTTAATTTTTAACTTTGTAGTTTGGACGAAATTGAGGGCAGCTACCTTCTCGTTAATCTCTTCTTTATCTTCTGTTTGGGGGGCAAGCAGTGTTGTTTGCGGTTTGATGTTTGTCTCTTCCAGTAATTTTGCTTTTGCAAATTTTTCCACCAAGCTTTCGGCTAAATCTAATTTTTCAATTTGTTTATAGTATGCGATAAAGCTTTCTATTTCGCTAACGGTTTGTGGATTTTCCGTTAAGAAAATATCAAAATACAATTTGAAATAGTCACCGTCTGAAAAAGAGTGAGATTCAAAGGTGAAATTATCCTTCGGTTGCAGAAAAACGACTAATTTATCTATGTTTATGGCAAAATCAATGAAGCCTAAGACACCGTTTTCTGTGAAAAGAGAGTCAACAATAATTGCCTCGTTTTGGCAATTCGAGATTTCGACGAAAATGTTCTGTGTGTCGTGTGAAATTTCAAGTTTTGGCTCTGCTTCAAATACCAAGACAGTACGGTCGATAACGCCGTAATCGCGGTGGTAAACATCTTTCAGTACATTTGCCGATAGCGAAAATACTTGTGTAATTAGGTAGATAAAAATCAGATATTTTTTCATTTTAACCTCTCTATTTTTTCTGGAAAAGAATTTTCATTAATTGACGAATATGGCTGATTTGTGTAGCATTCTTATTGGTTAGCTTATTTGCCACGATAATGTGATTAAATCCCATTTTCTCAGCTTCTTTCAGCCTTTTGTTGATTTGTGAAACGGGGCGAATTTCACCATTCAAACCAATTTCACCCAAAAAGATTGTGTTGGGGGAGATGGGTATTTCTTTGAAGCTAGATAGAATTGCCGCCACGATAGCGAGGTCGAGTGCTGGTTCTACTACTTTAATCCCACCAGATGATTTCACGAAGATATCGTTATTGCGTAGATCGATTGTTAAGTTCTTTTCGATAACGGCTAACAGAACTGCTAGCTTCCTTCTGTCAAATCCCAGTGTAACACGCTGTGAATTTCCATAGTTTGCCGGTGAAACCAACGCTTGTACTTCCACCATGAAAGCGCGTGAACCTTCCAATAAACTGCCAATAGCCGTTCCGACATCGTCAGAGTTTCGGTTCAAAAAAAGTTGTGATGGGTTTTTTACTTCTTTCAATCCAGAAGAGTGCATTTCGAAAATCCCAATTTCGTTGGTAGAGCCAAATCTGTTTTTGGTAGTCCGCAAAATTTTGTTGTTCATCTCGCCTTCAAAGTATAAAACTGTGTCCACCATGTGTTCGATGATTTTCGGTCCAGCCACTGCTCCATCTTTGGTGATGTGACCAATTAAGAAGAAGGGAATGCCGAGTTTTTTGGCGGTGCGAGTAAATAGACTGGTACATTCGCGTAGTTGCGAAACGCTACCAGGTGCGCTGTCTGATGTGTTTGAATATACCGCTTGAATAGAATCTATCACCACTAAGTCTGGTTGGAAAGTCGTGATTGTGTTGATGATTTCTTCGAAATTTGTTTCACAATAAAGGTAAAGTTCGCTCGCGGCACAATGCAATCTTTTGCTACGCATTTTAATTTGTTGTTCGCTCTCTTCACCAGAGATATAGAGTATTTTTTTATTTTGAGAATCAGCTAACTTGTTGGCTATTTGCAGCATTAAGGTAGATTTTCCGATTCCTGGTGCACCACCAATTAGCACTACCATGCCAGCAACTACTCCACCACCGAGAACACCATCAAATTCAGCTATGCCGGTTGTAATTCTCTCTTTTTTGTCTAATTTAATGTTGGCGATTTTTTCTGGTCTGCTTTTTTCTCCGATGTTGAAATGTTGTTTTTTAGTTTTTTTACCAGTAACCTTACTGCTCTCTTTGAGGGAATTCCACGCTCCACAAAATGGACATTTTCCGCTCCACTTGGAAGTTTCAGCTCCACATTCAGTACAAAAAAACATACACTCTCCCTTAATCTATAACTTGAAAAAATCTTCGGTAAATTTTACATCTTTTTTAATTTGCTTAATCAATTCATTTTCATTTTGGAAACTTTGTTCATCTCGTAGTTTTTGTAAAAATTCCACCTCGACAGTTTGATGGTATAAATCACCGATAAAATTGAGAATATGTGTTTCGATTTCTTTGGTTTGCATTTTTTTCAAAGTGGGTGCATAGCCGATATTTGTGATGCCAAAATATTTTTCCCCATTTACTCTAATTTTACAGATATAAACGCCAATTGCAGGGATTAGCTTATTTTCATCTGCGGGTTTTATATTGGTAGTAGGAAATCCAAGCGTGCGACCGATGCGATGTCCCGCTACTACAGTGCCTTGAATAGAATAATTTCTGCCCAAAAATTTTGCACTTTTTTGCATGTCTCCTTCTCGCACAAAATCCCGAATTAAACTGCTACTGATTGTGGTATTATCAATTTTGAAAGGAAGAACTTTTTTTACCTCAAAATTGGAAGTTGCCATATATTTTTGTAAAAGTTCGAAATTTCCTTCTCGATATTTGCCGAAATGGGTATCGTAACCAACAATGATTTTTTGGGCTCCGATTTTTTCAATAATTACTTTTTTGAAGAAATCAACGGCATTCATATTTGCCATTTTTTTATTGAAATCGAGGTACAAAACACAATCAATGCCAAACTTTTTCATTAAAGCTTCTTTTTGGTTTCGTTCGGTTAGAATGTAGGGAAATGTTTTTTTGTGAATGGTTTCGAGTGGATGATGAAAATAGCTGATAACTATCGATTTTGCGTTATTTTTGGTAGCTTCACTTTTGACGGCGCGTAAAATTTGTTGATGACCGAGATGAACTCCGTCGAAAGTACCCATTGTTACTATTGGTTTATCAAAATTACATTTTTGATTTTTAAAAAAGTTCATTTTAGTTTACCATCACTTTTGTGGGGCAAAGATAACCATTTTCAATTTTTGCAAAACCAACAAATTTATTTTCACAAATTACCATAATTTCTTCAATGTTATCTTGTTCAATAAAAGTTCTTTTTCCATTTACGAAATCGTCAATCTTGTCGATGGAAATTTTTGGGAAGTCGGTTAAAATTTCGGTAATATCAAAGAGGTTATCTTGCCAATTTTGGGGATTTAATTGGGCTAATTTTACACCATTTTCCAAATTTAAGTTACCTATTTTTGTGCGTTGTAATTCGACAGTTGTGGCAATGGTATCCAGTAAATCTGCAATAGTTTCCGAAAGAACGCGAATGTAAGTGCCTTTACTAACAGTGGTTTTGTAGGTTAAAAAAGGGAAATTAAATTCAATGATTTTAAAATTGTGAATTTTAATTGGTCGTGACTTTAATTTTATATTTTCACCTTTTCGGGCGTATTCGTAAGCTCGTTTGCCATCAATTTTGATCGCGGAAAAAATAGGTGGAGTTTGTTCTTCAATCGCTAAAATTTGTTTTACGATATTTGCAGGATTTTCAACTTTCAGCTCAGTTTGTGAGTCGATTATTTTTCCAGTAATGTCACCGGAATCTGTTTTAATGCCGAACTTCATTTTAACCAAGTATTCTTTTTCGTTTCCAGAGAGCTTGTCCGCAATGCGAGTAGCTTTTCCGACGCAAATAGGTAAAAGACCAGACGCAAAAGGGTCGAGTGTACCCGTGTGTCCCATTTTTCTGATTTTAGTAATTTGGCGTAATTTGCGAATGACATCAAAAGATGAGATGCCGACAGGTTTATCTATCAGTAAAATTCCAATTTCAGCCATAAAATTAGAGCTGTTTTTTCAACTCGCTTAAAATTAGTTTTTGAATTTCAGAAAGAGTTCCTTTCATTTCACAACCGGAAGCTTTTTTATGTCCACCACCACCAAAAAGGACAGCGACTTTATTTACATCAACTTTGGAGGAACGCAAACTTAAACGGTATCTATTTTCTCTGATTTCTTGAAAGCAAATGGCGACACCGACATCCTTTGTGCCTTTTATCCAACGCATTATTTTATCGGTAGAATCAGATTTTAAATTGTTCTTTTCTAACATTTTTAAAGTTACTTTCATGAAAAGAATTTTATCGTTTTCGTGAGTTTCGATGGTGGAAAGAACTTCTCCGATAAATTTCATTTGTTGTGCTGGTTTGTTCAAAAGAAAATTTTGCACAATTTCGCCAGGTTGAATGTTGTATTCCATCAATTTTGAGCAAATTTCAAAAGTTTTAGCATCTACATTTGAATTAACAAAATTATCGGTATCGTTCAAAATTGTGGTGTAAATTGCGTTCGCGATGTAGTGGTTATTTGGAATATTAGGCAGTTCTTCTTTGAAAAGTTCGAAGATAATAGCACCGATAGAAACTGCGTTTACATCGATATATGTGAGTGCATTTGAAATTGGGTCTTGCTCGATATGATGGTCGATGCTGATGATTTTTTGGGCTGTTGGTAAAATTTCGACACATTCACCAATGCGATTTTCAGAATGAGCATCGAGAATGATGATGAATTCATAATAGAGGTGGTTGAAAAATATTTTGGTGCGATTTTGAGCATCAAGAAAATCATATTTTTCGGCGGGTGGTTTTTCCAAAAGAACATCTGCTTTTTTGCCGTAATGTGAGATTATTTCTTGCAGAGCCAAAGCAGCACAATAGCCGTCTCCATCTGGATTTGAATGAGTTAAAATAGCAATAGATGAGTGTTTTTTGATGGAATTTAGGAGTTCTGTTTTGAGTGAGTTTAATTTAAGTATTTTCATTTTTATCCTGTTCGGCGTGAATTTTTTCAAAAATATCATCTAATGATCTTGTTTTTTCGGAAATGTCATCAAATTGAAAAATAAGATTTGGTATTTTTCGCATAAATTTTGCTTTAGCTATTTCACTTTTGAAAACACCAGAACTTTTTTCTAATGCGGTTTGAACATTTTTTTTATTCATTTTTCCGATAAAGGTGTAGAAAATTTTTGCATACGACATATCATTTGAAAGCTCCAAATTTCTGATGGTGATGAAAGCGAGATTTTTATCGCGGAGTTTTGCGGAAATCGTTCGTGTGATTATTTTTGTGAGTTCACTTTCTAATCTGCCGATGCGAATGCGTGCCATTACAGTTTTCTCTCTTTTTCTTCGATGATGTAATTTTCGATAATATCATTAACTTTTAGGTCATTATAATCTTTCACGGCGATACCACATTCACTACCAGCTTTCACTTGCTTTACATCTTTTTGGTAGTGCTTTAGTGTATCGAGGTCGCCTTCGTGAATAAGGATGTCATTACGGAAAATTCGCACTTTTCCTTCATTTGTGACTTTGCCTTTTTCAACAGCACAGCCAGCAATAGTACCAACACCTTTTATCTTGAAAACTTGTCTTACTATTGCATTTCCTAAAGTTTTTTCGATAATTTCTGGAGCGAGCATACCTTCCATTGCGTTTTTGATATCTTCGATTGCTTCATAAATAATTTGATAATTTTTTATTTGCACTTTTTCATTTTCTGCAAGCTTACTCGCAGAACTTTGAGTGCGTACATGGAAACCAATGATGACAGCGTCGGATGCGGAAGCCAAGTTAACATCTGCTTCGTTAATGCCACCAACTGCCTTGTGAATGATGTTTACGATAATTTCATCTGTGCTCATTTTTTGGAATGAATCGCATAAAGCTTCCACTGAACCGTCAGTATCTGCCTTGACAATCAGTTTTACTTCCGACATATTTTCTTCTTTAATTTTTTGGAAGAGATTGCCTAAATTAGTTTTAGATTGATATCTTTCGCGTTCTTTACGAACATGTAGTCTTTCCATTCCGATTTGACGAGCAATTTTGTCATCTGCAACTTTATTGAGGATATCGCCAGCTTTTGGCACTTTATTTAAACCATAAATAACCGCAACATCAGAAGCAGTAAGCTTATGCTTAATCTCTTTCCCTCTCTCATCTTCCATCTTTCTGATGCGACCGTAAGTGGCACCACAGACAATGTTGTCACTTTTTTCGAGAGTTCCTTCTTGCAGGAGAATGGTAACCGTTGTACCCATTCGGGAGTCTTTTTTAGATTCGATAACGATTCCTTTTCCTTCCACGCCCACAGGTGTTTTAAGTTCTAAAATTTCAGCAGTTAATAGAATTGTTTCCAAAAGTTCATCGATTCCTTCACCTGTTTTAGCAGAACAAGGTACCCAAGAAATTTCTCCACCGTAACTTTCTAACATTACATTGTGAGTCATCAAATCATTAATGGTTTTATCTATATTTGCATTCTTCAAATCGACTTTATTAATAGCCACAATGATGGTTACGCCAGCTGCTTTGGCGTGATCAATCGCTTCAATTGTTTGTTGTTTCACACTTTCATTAGCTGCCACCACGATGATAGCAATATCTGTGATATTTGCACCACGAGCACGCATCGCTGCGAAAGCTTCATGACCAGGTGTATCCAAAAATGTAATTTTTTTATCATCATGAATAACTTGATATGCACCAATGTGTTGAGTGATGCCTCCCGATTCACCAGCGATGACATTTGTTTGACGAATTCTATCCAAAATAGCAGTTTTACCGTGATCAACGTGTCCCATCACCGTTACGATTGGCGGTCTTGTTTCGGTTGGTAAGTTTTCGTGTTCGGCAGTAATGTTCTCATCTAAAATATCGGAACCATATTCATCACTAAATTCAACATCAAATTCAAATTCACCACAAATCAGTTCCAAAGAATCTTTGTCTAATCGCTGATTTATCGTTACCATTTGTCCTAAATTGAAGAATTTTACGATAATTTCGGTAGCACCGAGTCCCATCAATTTTGCCAATTCACTCACAGATGTAAACTCATTCACAACGATTTTAGTGTCATTTACATCTTGTTGTTTATCGTCTTTTTTGTATTTTTTCTTTTTTGCAGTGGCTTGCAAAGTTTTACTGATATCTTTTGAAATTTGTGCGTGTTCTTGTTCCGTAATTTGTTTTCTTTTGCGACTGTATTTATCTTCTTTGCTTTTGTTTCGTTGTTCTTTTTCTTTTCGTTTTTTATCTCTTTTTGAAAGATTTTCTGGGATAGTTTCTGTTTTGGGAGCAACTTTTGTTTTTGTAAGCGGTTTTTTCTTTTCAATAACCGCCCCTGGTTGAGTTTTCTTAACTGTTCTTTTTGGACTTTGCTTGATGTTTTTTTCGACGAATTTTGGAACAGTTTTTATCTTTATTTCTGGTTTTTTCTCAACTTTTTGTACAATTTGTGCTTTCTTTTCTTGTATTTTTTTTGCATCGTCTATTCTTTTATGATACTCTTTCGTATCTTGTTTGCGTTTTTTTACTTTTTCGATTTCTTGTTGAAACATTGCCCGAATTTTCTTCTCGTCTGCTTCTTCAACAGAGCTCATATGACTTCTAACTACCACGCCCATACTGGCTAAATATTGCTTAAGGGCACCTGATGAAATTTTCAATTCTTTTGCTAATTCTCGTACTTTTATAGCCATTATTCCTCCATCGCTAACTGCATAATTCCGTTTGCAAAGTTCACATCTTCTACACTGATGATACCGACTTCACGTTTATTAAATGATTCTCCAAAAAAAGATTTTGTCGCTAATTCTAAAAGTTTCACACTTTTATTTTGCCCAAGTTTGAAAAATTCTTTTTTACTATTTTCTGCTAAATCAGAAGCAAGAATTAGCAAAGCAGAATCTCCTGCTAAACAGGAAAATTTGCAAGCATCAAAGCCGAATTTTAGTTTGCCAGCTTTTTTGGCAAAGTGCAATAAATTCATCATTTTTTGGACTATTTCTTTCTTTTTAACCATTTTTCCAATTTCCGTAAACACGCACCATCATCACAAACATAGTAACCGCGACCGGTGGTATTTTCCTTAAAATCAAATACGATTTCTTTTTTGAAAATGATAAACCGGCGTAAATCTGACTGCTTTTTTTTTGTTCGACAAATCACACAACTTCTTATCGGAGTGTGGTTTACATTTGACGAGCAATTTTTCATTTAAAAATATTTTGCTGATTCTTTAATTTTTTTCGCTGTTTTAGAACCCAATCCTTCCAAGTTACAAAGTGCTTCAACGGTTGCTTCAAAAATGTCTTGAACAGATGTATAGCCATGGTCACGAAGGATTTTTGCAGTTGATGCTGTAACGCCATCTAAATCATTGATGTGACTCGTCACACGGCGTTCTTCTGATATTTTTTCTTCAAATTCACTAGCAAGATAAATGTCTAATTTATAATCGGTTAACTTGGCAGCTAACTTCACATTTTTACCGCGTTTGCCAATTGCTAAATTCTTATTTTCTGCACTAACAATAACGCGTGCAAATTTTCCTCTTTCTGCCAAATAAACTTTTTCTACCAAATCTGAGCCAATTGCATTTGCAATTAATTGTTCGGGTGAATCGTCCCAAAGTACCACATCGACCAATTCGCCACTTAGCTCTTTGCGGATTGTTTCAATGCGAATTCCATGTGGTCCAAGGCAAGCTGCAACTGCATCAATATTTGTGTTTGCAGATTTAACTGCTACTTTTGTGCGGAGACCTGGTTCTCTCACAATTTTTTTAATTTCAACTTCTTCCGAAGCTATTTCAGGAATTTCATTTTCAAATAATTTTTTCACAAATTCTGGTCGAATCCTAGAAAGAATGATTACAACACCTTTTTTCTGCTTGCGGATGTTTACGACATAAGCTTTTATCATATCGCCGGGTTTATAATATTCTTCATCGATTTGTTCTTCGACGGAGAGGAGTGCATCGGTGTAACCCAAATCAACGGTATAGCCATTATATTCTTCTTTGCGAATGCGTCCCGTTACAATTTGGTTCTTTTGTTTATTATAATCAAATAAAATTCTATCTTCTTCTAATGCTTTAATTCTTTCCAAAATTGCTTTTTTTGTGTTTTTGATAATTTTTGTTTCAAACTCATGAAGGTGCATTTGAGTTGGAACTTTTCCGCCAAGTTCAAGGATTGCATCGTATTCTTTAGCTTCTTCTAGCGAAATTTCACCCAAATTCATGTCGAGTTCGACCACTATTTTATCGAATTTTACTAATACTGTATTGGTATTAAAATCAGTGATGATTTCCAAATTATTTTCGTCAACCATTCGTTTTGAAATGGCTTGATATAAACCATCTTTGATGATTTCGGTCAACTGTTCTTTGTCTAATTGCTTCAAGCTAGCCAATTGTGCTAAACTTCCCATCAAATTTGCACTCATCATTATTCCCCTTTTTTCTTTTTCAAATTATTTTTTTTGATGTCATCTTTGAAATCAAATTGCGTTTTTGCTTTCTTGATTTTCAGAAATGGAATTTCAATGATTTCAGCATCAATTTCCATCTTAATTTCGTTTGGAAGCACCTCTTTTAATATGCCAATTTTGCTGATATTTTCTTTTCCATCGTCAAAAGTCAACTTGATTTTTTCGTCGATAGCACTAACATAATGTTTTTTTAGTTTCAGAAATCGTTCTAAGCCAGGAGAAGAAACTTCTAGAAAATAGCGTTCTTCGATAAAATCTTCCTCTTCTAAAATGTTCGCTATTTTTCTACTCACAGTTTTGCATTCGGTGATTGTAATCCCACCCATTTTTGTGAGAAAAATAGCAATAATCAATCCTTTTGCCGTGCGTTTTAGCTCGAAATCGTAGAGAGCAACACCACTTTCGGTTACCACATTTTCTACAATTTCCGTAACTCTTTTTTCCATCATTATCCTCAATTTATACGAACAAACCACTGTTTATGCAGTGGTATCTATTTTTTTCGCAAAAAAAGCTGACTTCAATTTGTCAGCAAAAAATTATGCGCTTTTTAACTTCTCTTTCCTTGAAAAAAATAGTGGATTATATGTCAAGTTCTAATTTGAAATAATATCTATTGACAATAGGTTTGTGGATTTTGACGATGCATTTGGAGGAATTATGAAATATCGTGTTGGTGTTTGTCAATTTAAACCTATTTTTTTGAAAGTTAACGAGAATTTGCAAAAAATGGCATCGCTGTTGCAGGGAATCGAAGCAGATTTAGTGGTATTTCCAGAATTAGCAACTTCTGGTTATTTATTCAATTCCATCGATGAAGTGAAAGCTGTCGCAGAAGATGCACAAACTGGCGTAACTGCTACATTATTTGGAAAGTTATCGAAGCAGAATAATTGTAGTTATGTGGTTGGTTTTGTCGAAAAAAAAGCGAATAAATATTATAATTCTTCGATGTTGATAAACCCCGATGGCAACATTTTTGTCTATCGTAAAATACACTTATTTTTCGAGGAAAAGTTTTTTTTCCAACCAGGAAATAGTGGATTTAATGTGTTCAAAGCAAAAGGTGGAGTTGAGGTTGGTTTGATGATTTGTTTTGACTGGATATTTCCAGAAGCGGCACGAACACTTGCTTTGAACGGTGCAAAAATAATTGCTCATTCGGCAAATCTTGTTTTGCCGTGGTGCCAACAAGCGATGATTACGCGTTCGCTCGAAAATCGTATTTTTTCCATAACTTCAAACCGGACAGGGTTGGAAAAAAACGGTAAGAAAGAGCTGTTTTTTACTGGTCAATCCCAGATCTTAACCACAAAAGGTGAAATTGTTAAGCGTTTAAATGAAGCCGAAGAAACGATTTTTGTGGTAGAAATTGAGCCAGATTTAGCGGCTGATAAAATGATTACCGAACATAACCACGCGTTTGATGATAGACGCAGTGGGTTTTACAAAATTAGGTAATTAGTAGAAATTTTTGTTATTTTTCAGATATATTGAAACAAGTTGTGAAACTGCTGAAATTGCCGCAGTTTCAGCGCGTAAAACATGATTTCCCAATTTGAAAGTGGGAATATTTTGTTCTTTTATAAAGGCTATTTCTTCTTCTGCAAATCCACCTTCGGGTCCAATTATAATGCACAGATTTTGGTTTGAAACAGCATCGAAAAGTAATTTTTCCTTCTCGGTTTCGAGAGCAATTATTGGTTGGTAATTTTTGTCTTGAAGAATTTCAAAAAGATGTGAAAATTTTACTGTTTGATGTACTTTTGGCAGAAAAGCATTATCGCATTGTTTAATAGCGGAAATAGTTATTTTCTCAAATTTTTCAATTGGTTTTGGTTTTTGTATTGTTCGTTTTGTAATGATTGGGAAAAAATCTTTTACGCCAAGTTCAGTAAGCTTTTCAACGATTAAATTATCGTGTTTATTTTTCAAAAATGGAAATGCTATCGCAATTTTTTGTTCCGAAATATCCAATTTTTTAATGGATAAAATATTAACGGCAATTTCTGTTTTTAAGATTTCAGAAATTTCAGCTTTTGCTAAAATTCCACTTCCATTTGTAAGCAGGATTTCATCACCAATTTGTTTGCGAAATACATTTTTGATGTGATGAAATTCATCGCCTCTAATGATGAGATTTTCATTATTTTCAGTTAAATTAGGTGTATAAAAAGATGGCATCTTTTCTCCAAAAAATTAACCTTACGATTGCTCGTAAGGTTATCTGTTTTATCCAAATATTTTTTTCAATTTACGTAAAAAATCTTTATTTGGTTGAAGCTTTTTCTCTTCATCAAATTCTGCAAGTTTTTTGAAAAGTGATTTCTCTGCAGATTTTATTTTTGTAGGTGTAATAACCAAAACTTTCACATAAAGATCGCCTTTGTATGCACTATTTACATTTGGTAAACCTTGCGAACGTAATCGGAAAACCTTCCCAGATTGTGTACCAGCCGGGATTTTCATTTTTATCTTACCAGAAAGAGTTGGTACCATAATTTCTGTGCCAAGTGCTACCTGAGAAAAACTAACTGGAAATTGACAAATAAGATTGGCATCTTGTCGTTCAAAAATATTATGTTCTTTTTCGTGAATTAAAACCAAAATATCACCTTTTTCACCACCGCGTTTTCCAATGTTTCCCTGACCACGCAATCTGATGTATTGTCCTTCTGAAACGCCTGCAGGAATGTGAACTTTAATTGTTTTCGCAACATTAGTTCTACCTTCACCTTTACATTTAGGACATCTATTTTTGATGATTTTACCTTCACCATGGCAAGATGGACAAGTTACGGCGGTTTGCATGTGTCCAAAAAGTGAACGAGTGGTTTGCATCACTTGTCCAGCTCCGTGGCATTGCGAACATGTTTGTACGTTACCATCGGTAGAACCGGTTCCATGGCAAGTTTCACAAGCATTTTTCACATTGATTTTAATTTTTTTGTCAATTCCTTTAGATATGTCTTCAAGCGTTAGTGAAAGCTGAATTTGTAAATCTTCGCCTCGATTTCGTTGGCGACCACCTCTTCTGCCACCGCCAAATCCACCACCAAAAAGACTTTCGAAAATGCTCCCAAATCCACTATTTCCAAAGATATCAGAAAAATCTCCCGCATGAGAAAAATTATCCCAACTGAAACCACCACCACCAAATGCACCTTCCATACCGGCGTGTCCATATTGGTCGTATCGCTGTTTTTTATCGTTATCGCTGAGCACTTCGTAGGCTTCGGAAGCTTCTTTGAATTTTTCTTCCGCTGCTTTATTGTCCTGATTTTTATCGGGATGATATTTCATCGCAAGTTTACGGTATGATTTTTTAATTTCAGAAGCTGTCGCATTTTTATCGATGCCCAAAACTTCATAATAATCTCTTTTTGCCATTTAAATTCCTTTTATAAAAATAATCTTGCGAAAGTAAAACTTTCGCAAGATTTTATAATAAATTACTTCTTTTCTTCTTCGTCAACTACTTCAAAATCAGCATCAACAGGACCGTCTGCTTTTGGCTCTTGAGCTTGTTGTTCACCCATTTTACTTGGATCAAAATCTGCTCCGTTCATATCTGGTGCACCTTGCTGAGCGGCTTGTTCTTTCTGCATTTCCGCATAAATAATTTCACCAATTTTCTGAGCTTTTTTGGCAAGTTCATCACGAATCGCTTCGTAATCTTCCTTTGAAGCTGTCGCAGCATCAAGTTTTTCCATTTTTTCTTTTGCTTCTTTGATAGCTTCCTCAACTGTTGTTTTATCTGCTTCTTCAAGTTTTTCAGCGTATTCAGTCAAACTTTTTTCAGTAGAGAAAATAAGTGCGTCAAGTTCATTGCGAGCTGTAATTGCTTCTTTTTTCTGCTTATCTTCATCAGCGTGAGCTTCCGCATCTTTCACCATTCTGTCAATTTCAGCTTCATCTAATGAACCAGTTCTGTCAATTTTTATTGACTGTTCTTTGCCAGTTCCTTTATCTTTTGCATGAACATGTAAAATGCCGTTTGCATCAATGTCAAAAGTAACTTCGATTTGTGGCATACCGCGAGGTGCAGCTGGAATATCGGTCAAATCAAAACGACCAAGCGTGCGATTATCAGATGCCATAGAGCGTTCACCTTGCAAAACATGAATCGAAACAGCAGGCTGATTATCTGCAGCTGTACTAAAAACTTGGCTCTTTTTTGTTGGAATTGTTGTGTTTCTTTCGATGAGACTTGTCATTACGCTACCAAGAGTTTCGATACCGAGTGAAAGCGGAGTTACATCGAGAAGTAGAATGTCATTCAAACTTTCATCACCTGCAAGGATTCCACCTTGAATAGCTGCTCCGATAGAAACAACTTCATCAGGATTTACACTTTTATTAACTTTTTTACCAAAGAATTTTTCTACTGCTTCTTCCACAGCTGGAATACGTGTACTTCCACCAACGAGAAGAATTTCATCAATTTCACTAATGTTTAATTTAGCATCTTTAATCGCTTTTTTGCAAGGTTCGATGGAACGCGTTACAAGTTCAGCAGTCATTTTATTGAATTCTGCTAATGAAAGGTTGAGGTTAAGGTGTTTCGGACCATTCGCATCAGCAGTGATAAAAGGCATGTTTATGTTTGTGGTTTGAGTTCCAGAAAGTTCAATTTTAGCTTTTTCAGCTGCTTCTTTAATGCGTTGAAGAGCCATTGGATCGTGTGAAATATCCACACCTTCTTGTTTTTTAAATTCAGCAAGAATCCAATCCATAATGATTTTATCAAAATCATCACCGCCGAGATGTGTGTCACCGTTTGTGGAAAGCACTTCTACAACGCCTTCCGCAACTTCGAGGATAGAGATGTCAAAAGTTCCACCACCAAGGTCATAAACTGCAATTTTTTCTTCTTTTTTGCTTTCCAAACCATAAGCAAGTGCGGCTGCTGTTGGTTCATTGATAATTCTTTTCACCTCAAGCCCAGCTACTTTTCCGGCATCTTTTGTTGCTTGTCTTTGAGCATCATTGAAATAAGCTGGAACTGTAACTACTGCTTCGGTAATTTTTTGTCCGAGATGAGCTTCTGCTGTTTCTTTCATTTTTGTAAGCACCATTGCCGAAATTTCTTGTGGTGTGAAATCTTTGTTTTCCACATCGATGTGAACTGCAGCTTCACCTGCTTTTCCACCTTTAATTTGATAGTTGACGCTCTTCATTTCAGAGCTAACTTCATTGAGTTGTCTTCCCATAAATCTTTTGATTGATGAAACCGTGTTTTTTGGATTTGTTACTGCTTGTCTTTTAGCAATTTGTCCAACTAATCTTTCTTTGTCTTTTGTGAATGCCACCACTGATGGTGTTGTTCTAGTTCCTTCTGCATTTTGGATAACAGTAGCTTTTCCACCTTCCATCACGCTTACGCATGAATTTGTTGTACCGAGGTCAATTCCGATAATTTTTCCCATAATAAATCTCCTTTTTTTAATTATTTTTTTCGATTTTAGTTGTTGCTTCTGCTTCCGGTTTTATACCATTAGAAACTGCAACGCGAGCAGGTCTGATAACCTTTTTGTTCATCTTGTAGCCATTTTGAATGACGGCTACTATTTTATTTTCTTCAAGTTCGGAAGGTATATGAGCTAATGCTTCGTGTACGTTTGGGTCGAACAATTGCTCGTTTGTATCAATCTTCTCCACACCTTCTTTCTTGATAATATTGTCTAATTGTTGATAAATTAGCTCTATTCCTTTTTGAAATGCTTCCATTTCTGTTTTTTCGAGTTCGGGATGAAGTGCGCGTTCAAAATTATCTAAAACATCACAAACTTCCAAAACTAATCGTTCGGTGGCATTTTTTATCCATGTTGATTTTTCTTCAGTAGAGCGTCTTCTGAAGTTTTCAAATTCAGCTGCAACTCGTACCCACTTATCTTTCAACTCTGCATTTTCTTGCCAAAGATTTTCAATTTGTTCTTTTTTAGTTAATTTTTTTGGCTTTTTAGGAGCTACTTCTTTAACCTTTTTCTCAACTTTTTTGTCTGTGTTTTCTTCTGTTTTCTTTGTTGTCATTTTACCTCTACTTTATAATAGAAACCATTCCTTTTTGAGTGGTTTCCGTAATTGTTTTAGCTACATCGCGAATAATTGTGATATTTTTTTTATAATCCATTCTGTTTGATCCCACAATTCCCAAAAATCCCGGTACGCCAAAAATTTCGTATTTAGCAAAAATTAAAGTGTAACCATGAAGTTCAGGTTGCCCCAAGTCCTCGCCCATTAACAAATAATAATCTTTTTCAGTTTTTACATTTTGCATCAAATTTACAAGATGATCCTGCCTTTGAATAAAATTCAGAAAAGTTAAAATTGCAGATTTCTCATTAAATTCTGGTTGTTCCAAAAAACTAATATTTCCATCAAAATGGATATAATAACTACTAATTTCAGTAAATGCTTTCTGTAATTCTGTAAGAAAAAGTTTCAAAAGTTTATTTTCTTCCGTAACTTTTTCAGCTAAATCTTCCAAATATTTATTTTGAATATCGTAAATTTTTAAACCCATAAGTTCTTCATTCACATAGCGAACAATTGTTTTTAGCTGTTGAGATGAAATTTTATTACCACATTTCAAAATAACTGTTTTATCAATTCCAGAATCCAAACTGACCACAAAAAGTAATTTTTCATCAGCAATCTTGAAAACATCAAGTTTATTGAGGTGTCCATAGGCAATTTCCGGTTCAGCTACAAAACTGAGTTGGTCGGTTTCATTCGCGAGGAGTTGCATCACATAATGAAGAGCAAGCGGAATATCCTTATGGTAATTCACTAACATTTCGCGTAAAAAGTTAACTTTGTCATATTGTGAAATGTTAATTAATTCGAGATATTTACGATAGCCCTGAATGGTGGGCATTCTGCCAGCGGAAGTATGAGATTGGTAGATGAAATTTAATTTTTCCAATTTATTTAAATCTATTCTAATCGTTGCTGGACTTGCATTTTGAAGGTATTTTTGACAAATAGTTTTTGAAGAAATTGGTTTTGCTGTTTGCACAAATTCTTCAACGAGGTGGACTAAAACCTGTTGTTGCCTAAGTTCATTTTTCTTCATGTTACCTCCAAATTTTTTAGCAATCTTTTTGTCTGACTGCTAATAACGACAATTTAATTTTAATGTAAAAGTTGTCAAACTATTTTTTAGCACTCATCTGTTTCGACTGCTAAATTTGTTTTATTTGACATTTTTTGTTCTCTCTTTAATTATGACCAACATAAGTGATTAAGGAGAATAAAATGAAAAAGACAATTTTGATAATTGCGGTAATTTTGTTTGTGGTTGGTTTATCAGCAACAGATTTTAAGCACAGTTTAGGCTTTGCGGGTGGCATGATTTCTGGGAGCGGATTCGCATATCGTCAAATGAACGACAATTATGGTTTCCAAGTAACTTTTGGTATAACAATGTCAGATGAAGATTATTTTGGAAGTGTAGGTTTTGAATATATTAAACCACTCCACACGGGTAATCGCACAAAATTTTATGTTTTAACTGGAGTATCTTCGTATTTTAGTTATTATGAGGACGATTATTATTATTATGATGATGATGTGAGTAAAACGCAAGAATTTGATGTAATTTTCAATACAGGCTTGGGAATTGGTATTGAATGGCAAATTTTACCAAATAATCCAAACTTTAAATTTTCGTTTGACTGGCCAATTGTTTTATCATTTGATGAGGATAAATTTAATATTTTTATGTACATTCCACAAGGTGGAATTCACTACTATTTCTAAACTGAAAAATTAGGATAAGGCAAACTTCGGTTTGCCTTTTTTAATATTTTTTATTTACAGAAAAGTTCCATTCTAAATTATTACACTTAGATTAATTTAAGTAAGTAAAAAGGAATAAAATATGTTCGAAAGTAGCAAAACAAGACAGCAATTTATCGATTTTTTCAAAAATAAGAAACACCAGTTTGTAGAATCTTCATCGGTTGTGCCAACTGATGACCCAACTTTACTTTTCACTAATGCTGGCATGAATCAGTTTAAAGATATATTTTTGGGGCAGAAAAAAGCTGAATTTTCACGTGTCGTAAATTCCCAAAAATGCATTCGTGCCGGTGGTAAACACAACGATCTTGATGAAGTTGGCAAAGACGGTTATCATCACACATTTTTTGAAATGCTTGGAAATTGGAGTTTCGGAGATTTCTATAAAAAAGAAGCGATAGTTTGGAGTTGGGAACTTTTGACAGAAATTTGGGGAATTTCCCAAAACAAACTTTATGCAACGGTGCATAAATCGGACGAAGAATCTTTTCAAATTTGGCAAAATGAAACTGATATTGAAAATTCACACATAGAATATCACGGAGATAAAGATAATTTTTGGGAGATGGGGGAGACTGGACCTTGCGGACCTTGTTCTGAAATTCATTTTGACCGTGGAGTGGAGTTTTGTCACCTTCAAAATGACCGAAATCACGAATGTAAAGTGAATGGCGATTGCCATCGTTACATCGAATTGTGGAATCTTGTTTTTGTCCAATTTAATCGTGATGAAAGTGGAAAGTTATCGCCACTTTCTCAAAAATTTGTGGATACTGGTGCTGGTTTTGAAAGATTGTGTCAAGTTTTGCAAAATAAAACTTCAAATTACGAAACAGACCTTTTTATGCCAATCATCACAAAAATTGCGGAACTTGCACAAAAGCCATATGTAACTAATGAAAGTGGTACACCACATCGCGTTATTGCTGACCATATTCGTGCGTTAACTTTTGCTCTGGCAGATGGCGGAATGCCTTCAAATGAAGGACGAGGTTATGTTTTGCGTCGCATTTTGCGTCGTGCGGTTCGTTTTGGGAAATTGCTAAATTTAGAAAAGCCATTTTTATTCAAACTGGTTGACGTGGTCGTGCAAATTATGGGCGAGCATTTTTCCGCATTACCAGAGAAAAAAGAATATATTAAAATGATTGTTAAAGCAGAAGAAGAGCGTTTTCACCTCACCTTGAATAAGGGTCTCGAAAAATTTGCAACAATTGTAAATAATTTGAAAAGTTCACAAATTTCAGGAAAAGATGCATTTACACTTTACGATACCTTTGGATTTCCATTTGATTTAACTCAAATTCTCGCTATTGAAAAAAATCTCACCGTGAATGAAATTGATTTTAAAAAAGAGATGCAAAAACAGAAAGAGCGTGCTCAAAAAGCTGGAAAATTTAGAATGACTGAATCTTTAATTTCTAAATTAAAAGTTGATAATTTGGTAAAAACGGAATTTGTTGGTTACGAAAAAACGCAATCAGAATCACGAATACGATATAGTTTTGTTGAAAATAAAAATATAATTTTAGCTTTGGATAAAACACCATTTTATGCTGAGGCTGGTGGGCAAATAGCCGATATTGGCAAAATTTCCAACGATGATTTTGAGGTGAAAATTATTGATGTGCAAAAAGAAAATGGAATTATGTTCCATTTTGGGGAATTAATTTCTGGTTTGCTGAACGATAAAAAATGCGTGGCGGAAATTGATGAAGATTATCGTAAAAATATTGCCAGAAATCACACGGCAACTCATCTTTTACATCAAGTATTGAAAGATGTTTTGGGTGAGCACATTAACCAAAAAGGCTCGTTTGTTCGTGCGGAACACCTTCGTTTTGATTTCACAAACTTCAAGCAAATTTCTCAAAATGAGTTGCAAATTATTGAAAGAAAAATGAATGCAAAAATCAGAGAAAATTTACCAGTATCAACAGAAATTATGTCTGTCGAAACGGCGAAAAAAAGTGGCGCAATTGCTCTTTTTGGTGAGAAATACGATAATAAAGTACGTGTCGTTTCAATCGGTGATTATTCAAAAGAATTATGCGGTGGGATTCATCTGAAATTTACGGGTGAAATCGGTTTTTTGAAGATTTTATCTGAATCTTCAATTGCTGCTGGAATTCGACGAATCGAAGCAATTACAGGGGAATTTAGCGAGAATTATTTCCAGAATTTAGCAGACAAAATTATAAATATTGAACAAACTTTGAATGTTAAATCTGATTCTGTTGAGAAAAAGATTCAATCATTAATTTCTGAAAATAAAGAACTAACAAACGAGTTGAAAAAAACAAAAATGAAATCTGCTGGAAATGTGTTAGATGGCTTGCTACAAACTGCCCAAATAATTGACGGAGTTAAAGTTATTTCTGGAAAAATTAATCTTGAAAATCCCAAGATGATGCGACAATTAGGTGATCAACTCAAAAATAAAATTGAAAGTGGAATTGGGATATTATTTGCCGAAAATAATGGTAAAGTCTCGATTTTAGTTGTCGTTACAAAAGATTTGCATAACAAATTTAAAGCTGGCGAAATTGTGGGCAAATTAGCCAAAATGGTAGATGGAAATGGTGGTGGTAGGCCAGATATGGCAATGGCAGGCGGAAAAGATATTTCAAAAATTGATGAAGCATTAAACTCAATTCAAAAAATTATTCAAGAATCGTAATAATATTGTAAACTTTGTTCACATATTACGACAAAAGAGAATTTATTTTTGTCTATTGTTATTGTGGATTAAAAATAAAATTCATTTTATGATGGGTGAGTTACAATGTGTGTTTTGTGGGTAACTGATTTAAGCACAGATAGTTATGGTGTTGTTGTGATAAATGTTTTTTTTTGATTGTAACCTTTGTTTACAGTGGGAAAATAGTTTGTTGACAAATATTGGATAGATAAGTTTCTAACCTTGTTTTTTGTGAAAAGGAGTAGAAATGGAAAAAAAGATTAACGATATTTTATCAAATTATGCGACCGATGATACAAATTTAACCAAAACTATTTTACGGAAATTGGAAACCAGTAACGACGATATTATTGAGATAATTGGTGAAAGCGGGTGTGGAAAGCATTATGTTTGCAAAGATGTTGCGAAATCACTAAAAGAGCAAAAACGACATTATGAAGTTTATATCCCATCTCATTTTGCGAAAAATCACTTCAAGGAAGTTATTCAATTAGTTGCTGATATTCCTGACACTAAATTTTTTGAATTAATCACAGAATCTCAAAAATACAAATTTATCAATCGTTTTGACTTTTTCTATTTTATCACGGAAAAAATCAAGGAAGAAAAACTGATAATTCCAGTTGATATTTTGATTTATAGAGCTGATTATTTAGGTAACTATACTATCGATTTCATCCATTACTTTAACCAGTTTTCACAAAATATGAAAGTGCAATTTGTGGTATTTTCACCAAAACGAATTTTTGCATTTTCTACCCAATTCCCAATTTTGCTGCCAAAATTACGCGATACCAAAAAGATTTTGCAAACACTTTTTTCGGAAGAAAATTCGGATTTTGCTTCCGAAAGTGAAATAATAAATAAACTTACAAACAGAAATTTATTTCAGATTGAGAATATTTTGAGGAGTGTTGGCAAAAAAAAAATTAGTTCGATTGTGCGACAAATTTTGGCAAAGAAAATTTCGCATAAAAGCATCGTGAAAACGAAATATGAAGAGCTTTCGGTTGGTTCTAAAAAATTGTTATTTGCAATATTTTTGCTTGATAATTCGACTACAAAAAATAACTTAATTAAATTATTAGATAGCAAAATACTGGAACAAAATTTAGATAATTTATTGAAAAACAAATTGATTCAAAAATTTGAAGAACGCTATTTTATCAACGATGTTAATGTTGCCAAAACTCAATTTTCCGAATTGCCAGCGAAAGAACAAACCAATAATTTCGAGAAAGCGTTCAAGCTGTTAAAACCAGCATTACAACCAGATTTTAGTTTATTTTTCAATCCGACAAAAAAATATTCAACCGAATATTTACAGAACATCTGTGATTTTGAATCCTATCTTAATGAGCAACAGAAAATGCTCAAAATTGACAAAAAAAATGCTTCTAGAATGGAGCTGTACCTTACTATTGGGGTGGCTTATTATCATTTGCAAAATCACGAATTAGCGATAGAAAATTTGCGTGAAGCACTAAAAATAAGCCAAAAAATATCGTTGTCATCAGATGAGATTATTTACTATTTAGCAAAAAGTTTACATCTTTCTGGTTCCGATGTTTTTGCACTCGAAATCATCAAAAAGTACACATTTGCATCTAGTGATATGTTTTTGAAAAATCAGATATTGTTGTTGAAAATTGAGATAAAGACTGATCTTGAAAAAAATGAAGAAGCATTAAAAATTATTGAAGAAATTCTACAAAATCTTGTTGAAATAAAAGATAAGAAATTGCGCAAATTCATTGAAGCTGAAGCGATAAAAAATAAAGGGAAAATCTATTATTCCACTGATAAATGGGATAAAGCAACTGATGAATTTGAACGTAGCGAAGAGAAATTTAAAGAGATTGAAAATGTGGAAGGATTAGCCGCAATTTACAATAATCTCGGTGTGTTGGCAATGTTTCGAGGTGATGGTGCTTCTGCCGAAACACTAATGAAAAAAAGCTTAAAATTTGAAAAAATGCGTTTTAATCTAAATGGTGTTGCGATTTGCCACAGTAATTTGGGCTATCTTTCAGAAGAATATGGCGATTACAAAAAATCATTAAAAAACTTAAGTGAAGCACTCAATATCCAAAAATTACTCGGCGATAAATATAGCATTGCCAACATTTACATAAATATTGGAGTAACATATATGGACAATGGCGAATACGAAAAAGCAGAAAAATCTCTTCTGGAATCGTTGCGAATTGCCATTAAATTTAAGTTATACCGAAATATCATCGCTTCGCAAAATAATTTGGGGGCACTTTATTTCAAATCTGGAAATTTTGCCGAGGCAATAAAATTTTATAAAGATGCCATTAGAAAATCGGAAGAGCACAATTTTTACGAAGGTTTAGGAAAATCGTATAATAATTTGGGCGAAATTTACGAGAAACGAGGCAAATACGATTTAGCTCACGATTTTTACTTAAAAGGGATAAATTTCATTGATGAGATGTCCGATGAAATTTTGAAAGCAGAATTAAAAGGGAATATCGGTAGCGCATTAACTAAACTCCATAAATTTGAAGAAGCGTACCCATATTTAGTGGAAAGTTTAGATTTTTTTAAAAAGTTAAATGCGAAAGATAAAATAATTGAAGGCTTACAAAAACAGTCTCTTTACTTCATTTACACCAGAAATTTCGAAAGTGCAAATTACTATTTAAAATCAGCACTTTCACTTTCGGAAGAGATGGAAAATACTTTCCAAATTGGAAAATGTTACTATTTAAAATCTTTTTTAGAACATAGCGATGTTGAAAAAGCACTCGAATATTTACGCATTGCGAGTGAAGCATTTTCTGAAACTAAAAATTCGTTTGAGCTTACTTTAGCTAATTTTGAATATGCTTCCTTGCTCTTGGGAAATAACGAATGGGAAGAAGCTTTAGAGATTTTATCGGATAATCAAAAAATAATTTCCCAATTCGATGCCATCAATGTTTTGGAAAAAAATGAAGCACTCATTCATGTTATTGAGAAAAAATATGCAACTGAATTAAAAGAATCGAAAACACAAGAGTCATTACTGAACGAATTTTACGATATCACAAACGAGTTAAATAAAATTTCAGATTTCGATTTGCTTCTGGAAACTGCTCTCAAAAAAATGGTTGATTTTGCCAAAGCTGATGGCGGTATTTTCTCTTTATACCCCAATTCCAAAGTTAAAAATTTATGGGAATATTTAATTTTGGAAAATTTCTCAAATTTTGACAACTCCTTTTCAGAATTGATGAATATAGTAGAAGCTACTTTTACCAAAAACGAAAAACAAAATGAGAAACAACCACATTTTGCACCAGAATTTAAAAATATTATCTCGTTTCCGCTTACTGTTCGCAACGAAAAAAAAGGTGTTATTTGTTTATTTGCCAAAACGAGAGTTCACTATTTTACCGAAAAAATGATAAATCTCATCAGTGCATTGTGTAATCAAGTAATTGTAATTGTAGAGAATATTTTTTATGAAAATTTGCAAAAATCTCAAAATTTAATTCGGGCAGAATTGGAATCAACAAACTCATTTTCCAACATTATTGGGAAAAGTGAAAATATTCAGAAAATTTTCGATATGATTGATAAAGTGAAAAATTCGTCCACCACAATTTTATTGGAAGGTGAGAGTGGTACAGGGAAAGAATTGGTGGCTCGTGCGATTCATTTCAAAAGCGAAAGGAAAGATAAAAGTTTTGTGGCACAATATTGTGGTGCATTGCCAGAAACCCTTTTGGAAAGTGAGCTTTTCGGTCATGTAAAAGGAGCATTTACCGGGGCAACTCACAATAAAAAAGGATTATTTGAAGTTGCAAATGGTGGCACTTTCTTTCTCGATGAAATTGCTGATATTAGCTTATCCATTCAAGCAAAATTGCTCCGTTTTCTGCAAGAAGGTGAGATAAAACCAGTTGGTTCAACGCAGATTAAAAAAGTAGATGTGCGGGTGGTTTGTGCGACGAATGTTTCCTTGAAAGAAAAAGTGGAAAGGGGAGAATTTCGTCTTGATCTTTATTATCGTTTGAATGTGATTAAATTTGAAGTACCATCTTTGCGCGAACGAATTTCCGATATTCCTCTTTTAGCAGTTCATTTTTTGGATAAATATAATGCAAAAATGAAGCGAAATATTTCTGGTATAACCGCAGAAGCGATGAAATATTTAGAGAATTATGATTGGCCAGGAAATATTAGACAACTTGAAAATGAGATTGAACGTGCCGTTACACTATCTGATGAAAATTCATCAATTAAGTATTCTGATCTTTCAGAGGAAGTTTTGCATTACTACGCAAATAAAGAAACAACCAAAATATTAGAAACGGTTTCTTTGAAAGATGCAATCGAAGATTTGGAAAGAAAAATGATTTTAGATGTTTTTAAATCAGTTGGATATAATCAGACGAAAGCAGCTAAATCTCTTGGTTTAAGCCGTCAAGGTCTCATCAAAAAAATGCAACGATATGGCATTCAAAATAAGTTAGATTAATTGAAAAAGCAGGTTAATTCCAACTTCGATAGCTTTTTCGTCTGGTAGAAAATTAGTGGAGTGTAACCCCGTTTTTTTGCAATTTTCTAAACGCGCACCCAACCAAAATAAGATACCTTCATATTTATCTGTAAAAAAACCGAAATCTTCACCAGTAAATACTTTTTTCGCTTCAATGAATTTGTAGTTGTTTTTAACCGTAATTTTTTTCAATTTGTGATACAATTTTTCGCTATTCACCACTTCTTTGTAATATGCAAAAAATGACAGATTAGCTTTTAATTGGTGTTTTTCAGCCATTTGATGAACAGTTTGCTCAATTTTATTTTTGGTGATTTGATGTTGGCGGTGCGAAAAAGTTCGGAAAGTTCCGCTCAATTTACAATTTTCTGCGACAGCATTTACAGCTGTTCCTCCGCTGATTTTTCCGAAAGCACAAATGCTGTTTCGGGTTTTTTCTTTTTGTATTTCGAGATAAAATTCAATAGCTGCAAAGATAGCATCTTTCCCATTTTCAGGGAAAGCAACATGTGCACTTTTACCGATAAATTCTACATCTACTTCTTGTGTATTGGCAAAAAAAATACCACCTTTTGATGAGATTTCTCCGATTTTTAAATCATCGGTTACATGAAGTGCAAAAGCTTCTGAAATGTCAAAGTTTTTCAAAATACCATTTTCAATAATGCGTTTTGCTCCACCCTTTCCCTCTTCAGCCGGCTGAAAAAGGAAAAGGAGATTTTGTTCTATTTTTTCTGAAATTATTTTTTCGATTAAACCAAGCAAAATCGTAAGATGCACATCGTGTCCGCAGGCGTGCATTTTGCCTTCGTTTTTTGATGTGAAATCACAGGCTGTACTTTCCAAAATTGGCAAGCCGTCCATGTCGGCACGGAAAAGTTTATGTTTTCCAGAATTGGGTGAATATTCCACCATGATTCCAGTAAAATCAAAGGTGTGAATTTTTATGTTTGGAAAAGTTTCCAGAATTTGGAGAAGATATTTTTGCGTTTCAAATTCTTCAAAAGCAAGTTCTGGGATTTGGTGTAAATCTCTTCTGATTTTTTTAAAATTTAACATAGTTTCTCCATTTTACGAAAGATTTTTTGTGAAAATTTTAAAAAGAAAAAGTCCAATGAATACCGCTACAATTCCCAGAATATTATTGGCTAAAATGTTGGTAAAAAATAAACGGAATTCATTTTCTTGCCATAAAATTACGCTTTGCATTGTGAAGGCAGAAAAAGTCGTGAATGCTCCTAAAAAACCAATTAGTGCAAAATTATTTACGCTTTCGGATAAGATATCTCGACCCAAAAAACCAATCAAAAAGCCGACTAAAAGAGAGCCAATAAAATTTACGGACAAAGTTCCGAATGAAAATAAATTATTGCTGAAATTGTCGATAAAACGTGATATCAAATAGCGAAAAATAGCCCCCAATGCACCGCCAAAAGCAATTAAAAAAACATGATTAATCATTAAAATTCTCCTTAAATTTCATGAAAATAGCAAAAAAATGTTTACGAATTTTAGGCAAGATATTTTTTGGAAAATATGAAATATTTGATAATTTTTAGTTTATTAATCAGCGTAAATATCGTTGCGATTCCCATTTTGGTTGATGTCCAAATTTCACAAAAAAGAGGTATAGAAGTGGAATGGAAAATCGAAAACCAAGCAGAAAATATGAGAATTGAATTAGGCTGTTTTCACAAAAAAGAGAAGATTGTTTTTGAGCTTGATGCCAAAAAAATAAGTGGTGATTTCGGAGAGATTACACCTAAAAACAGTTATAAAATGGTAATTGCCGAAGAAGAATTAATTCAAGACTTTGGAGAATACACAATTTTTCCAAAGTTATTTTTTAACGACAGGATTTATTACGAAATGTCAAAAATTCCGATGGGAAATTATCATTTAATCTCCGAAAATGTCATCGAGACGATTGCCACAAAATCGTTTTATGTTAGTAAATTTGAGATTACAAATGAACAATATTTGGCATTCATAAATTCAGATGGTTACGATTTGAAAAATTTCTGGAATATTGCCAAAGATGTGATGTCAAATCAAGAAGTCGGCTGGAATTATCAAGGCAGTTTAATGATGTCGAAGCCGAAAGAGTGGGATTTTAAACTTGAACCACACTGGAAAAATGCAACCTCAAACTTTATTTACGGTCCCGTTACGAATATCAGATGGTTTGAGGCGAATGCTTTTTGCAACTGGATGCATGGCGAACTTCCTAATTTGACTGAAATGAAGGTGGCTTTTTCGGTATCAATTGATAAATCGGTAGATTTTTTTGAGAGTTATTACCTGAATGAACAAAATAGATTTCCACTTCAAAATGTAAAGAGTGGAGTTTCAGAATGGCTTGCTAGTGGTGTGCCTCCGGTAGATATTTCTTGTGCTGCTGGGTGTAATGAGATGTATTTTCTGAAAAATAATGGCGAAATGCGTGATGAACCTTTTGAATATTCGGTGAAATGTCCGCTTTATCGTAGTCCATTTCTCGGTATTCGGATGGTTATTCCGAGTGATTAGCCTTTTTTTGACAATCTTTACATAATCCGAAAACGCTCAAATTCAATTCTGTGATTTTAAATTCTTCCAATTCAGCCAGCAACATGAGCGTTTCTTTGATTGTGCGGCAATCGCGTGTACTTATTTTGCCGCAATTATCACAAATAAAATGGAGTCGTTTGCGACTTCCGTAAACATGCTCGTAATGGTCTTTTGCTTCGCATCGTAGGTACTGTTTGATGATACCAGCTTCTACTAAAATTGGGATAGTTCGATAAATTGTTGCTCGCGAGACATTTTTGTGTTTTTGATGGATTTCGTTAAAAAGATTTTCTACATCAAAATGGTCTTTATTTTCAAAAATTGCTTTGAAAATAATTAAGCGTGGTTTCGTTAATTTTAACCCTTGTGACTTCAAAAAATCTTGAAAAACTTTATGTTCTTTCTTCATAATTTCACCTTCTAGCCTTACAAATGCAAATCGATTTGCAGTTAGTTTTTGGTCAAGGTATTTTTTACCTTGACACAATTGTTCCTGTGAGAAAAGCATGTCAGTGTGTTGAAAAAACATGAAATTAAATTTGAGTATGGAATAGAAATTGCGTTTACATTAGCATAGTGGTTTATGATGGAGGTCATAATGAAAAAATTTATTTTGATTACTTTAATTCTTTTAACAATCAGCGCCTTGGCGGCGACTGACGGAAAGTTTGTACAAACTTTAAACCAACTAAATTTGCCAAAATACACAAAAAACAATGTTCCTTCACCTGTTTTACCAAAAAATATTGGAAAAAACAGAGAAGAAAACTTTACACTTCTCCTCATCGATTCGTACGGTGATGGTTGGGATGGTGCCTATATGCATGTCTATGTGAATGGTGCGGAACAATTTGATGGACACATCACTTGTGATGGTGAATTTTCCACATATTACCTCGCAGTTGAAAATGGAGATTCTATCTCTACGGTTTACACCGCAGGAAATTACGAAAATGAACATAGTTATAATTTTTACGACCAAGATGGAAATTTTATCATTGGAGATGGACCAAATTGTGGAGCAGGAATTGGTTTCATCGTAGAAATTTCAAATGTTGTGGAAGGTTGTACAGATGAAACTGCTCAAAATTACAACCCCGATGCAAATGTTGATGACGGAAGTTGTTGCTATGATAATTGGTTTTTAGTAGAGTGTGGTGGTGGCAGTTACCAATCTGAGATTTCGTGGGAAATGTTAGATGTGGATGGCAATATTGTTTTGAGCGGTGGTGCTCCTTATTCTGGAAATATCTGCATTGATGAAAATCTTTATTATTTGCACGCAATGGATTCTTACGGTGACGGTTGGACTGGCAATGTTTTCAATATTTTCGATGAAGATGGAAATGTGTTATACAACTATACACTGCAAAATGGAAGCGAAGAAACTGTTGTCTGTCTTGCAGTAGAAGGAGAGCCGGGGTGCACCGACCCAGATGCTTTAAATTACAATCCAGATGCAACTACAAATGATGGCAGTTGTTTCTATACTGGAGATTTATGTGACTATCCGTTTAATGCCACAATTGGTGTAAATCATTCGTATGGAAATGAACAATGGTACGCTTTGGATATTACCGAGGTTGGTTTTTTACAAGTAAATTTACCGGAGTATGAAGCGGTTCAAGTTGTGGGAGATTGCGGTGTAACAGATGATGAGTTTGATGATTTCATTGGTGGAGCATATCAAAATTTAGAACTGTTTATAAGTGAAGAACTAGTTGGAACAACAATTCACATTCGCCTTGCAGGTTGGCACGTTAGTGAAGGGATGGATTTTGAAATTCGCTGGATAACTGGTGTTTACGGCTGTACTGATAGTTGGGCAACAAATTACAATCCTGATGCAAATATTAGCGATAATTCGTGTGAATACCTACCTTGTGATGCAACCGAAATACAATTTAACCTAGTTTATGATAACTATCCCGAAGAAATATCTTGGAAATTGATGGATTCTGACGGAGTAGAACTTTATACTGGTTTGGGGGCAGTGGAGGATTCTCTATATGCAACCAACTTTTGTTTACCAGATGGAGCCTATACTTTAGGTATTTACGATTCCTATGGAGATGGACTTTGCTGTGAGTATGGTGATGGGTATTATCTCCTTATGGAGGGTAGTGATACTCTTGCCACTGGTGGTGAATTCACACATGAAGCGGCAGTTAATTTTACGATTGAACCAGACCCAGCTATCGCCTACACGCCGTCAGAATTTAATATTGTGATGGATACAGCCCAAGATACTACTGGTTCTATGACAATTTCAAATGTTGGGGCAGAAAACTCAATGTTGACTTACGATATATTTTTTGAATATCCCGACGAAATAAATAGAGATATTTCTGGCTCAAGTTTAACTTGTCTCAATGATGGTTATTTCCCAGGTATTACTGCAAATTATTATTTTGAAATTTACAATGCAAGTGTTGATAATGAATGGATTGAAAGTGCTGAACTTCACTTTCCAGAAGGAATAACAATCAATAGTGTTTCCAGTTTTGTGGGGGGATCGGACGGCGATTTATATGTGAACTCTGAGGTAGCTTCTAACAATATAACTTGGGAAGGTACTACAGATAACGGTTGGGGAGTTATCAAAGATGGAGAATATGCATCTGCTGTTTTGAACATCACAATTGCACCAGATTTTTCGGGAGAACTTTTACTTGATTGGACACTTTATGGTGACATCTGGGGTGGCAATCCACACGAAGTTTCCGATGTAATTACACTCATTCAAAGAAACATAAATGTTGTGCCAAACCATGGCGAAATAGGTGCTGGTGAGAGCTTTACACACACACTGCATTACAATACGGAAGATATAGCGGCGGGAACTTATTCCGTTAATGTTGTCATAAATAACAACACTTCTGATGTTCCAGAGATTATTCCAATTACACTCACTGTTCGACCTTTCGTCGGCTTGGAATACAATCCGTCTTTTTTCACGCAAAATATGTCACCGCAACAGGAAGTATCTCAAATTTTGGAGATTGTAAACTCAGGTTCAGACGGAACATCACTTTACTACGATTTAGAAGTTGCTCCGCAAGCAGATTGGCTTGAGCTTTCCCATCAGCACGGTGAATGTGAAGCAAATGAAACTTCGGAAATAAATTTAACATTTGACTCGGCATCATTAACAGACGGAACTTATTATACAGAAATTTTCATTTCTAATAATGCGCATGCAGGCGAAGTATTTATCATTCCGATTACTTTGGTTGTGGAAAGTTTTGGTCAGATTGGTGGTCATGTCGTCAACGAAATGGGCGAAGTAATTCACGATGCAACTGTCTCGGCTGGTAATCAGTCGGTTATCACCGATGAAACTGGAGCGTATTTGATGACGCTTCCACATGGCACCTACAATGTGGTTTGTTCTGCTAATTCTTATCAAACAGCAATTATGGAAAATGTTGAAGTTGAAGAAAGTATGGTTTATGAAGTTGATTTTACTTTAGAGAATATGCCAGCACAATCACTTCCTTTTGTGGAAAATTGGGATGAGCCAGCAGGGTGGTCGTATTTTCCAGATGAAGGTAATTGGGAGATGACGGAGGCAAATGAGTATGGACAAGGGCAAGGTAGGCCAGCACCAGCTGCTATCTTTAGATCTCAGCCAATTCGAGAAAATTATTCTTATGCACTCGAATCACCAGCATTACACCCGAGTGAGCAAGCCGACATTTTTTTAAATTATCAACTACGAATGCGTAATTTAAGTTGGGCGCCACAACCCACAGTCGAGTATTTGAAAACGGAAGTTGGTGTGAATGGACAATGGACAACGGTTACCGAATACTCCAATGTAGATGGAAGTATTTGGTGGACTACGGAACAATTTAATATTACTGAAATAGTTGGAAATAATGACTTCAAAATTAGGTTTATTGTTTCAGGTACAAATTCTTATAACATCGTTTTTTGGATGATTGATAATATTTACATCAACCAAACTGCAAATGCAGGATTTTTGCAAGGTTATGTTACAAATGAAGATAATGGTGAACCAATTTTTGCTTATGTGCACATTGAAACTGATGATTCTGAGGGTATTGATAATATTACTACTATGACAGATGAAAATGGGTTTTATTCTTTGAGTTTGCCAGCTGGTCATTATGAGCTGATGTTTGTAGCTCCCAGTTATGCAAACGAATGGTGGGGAGTAGATATAACACCGGGTGAGGTGGAAGCATTAAATATGGCACTTGAACCTATTCAAACGGTTAATGCCGAGTTTTCCGCAGATATTGTTGAGGGTAGAGCACCGTTGGAAGTGAATTTTGAAGATGAATCGGGTGGTTATCCATATCAGTATTTTTGGGATTTTGACAACGATGGAATTTATGATTCAAATCAAGATGAGCCAGAGTGGACATATTATCACCAAGGGACTTACACGGTAAAGTTGCTTATTTTGTGTGATGGTGGTAGTTCAGAAATAATCAAAGAAAATTATATTACAGTTGCTTTGCAAGAAAATGGAACCGATGTGGATGAAGATGCAAATATTGAAGGTGATTGGACTTACGCAAATTCACCTTACAATTTGAATACAAGCATTACCATTCAAGAAAACGATACTCTCAACATTGAAGCGGGCTCATACATCATTATTAACGGAAATATCGATATTAGTGTGAACGGTACCATAAATGGTGACAGTTTGATTTTTGTAAATAACACTAGTCGCGAAGGTGAGTGGGGTGGCATTACAATCTCAAATTCCGAAAATAGTGTTTTGGAAAACTGTTTTTTCTTTGATACTTCGACCGCACTCACAGTAAATGGTGCAAGTCCAACCATTAAAAATTGTATATTTACAGGTAATCCAGATACTGCGTTGCGACGCGGTGCATACGGTCTCAAAATTATGGAAAATGCAAATCCAATTATCGAGAACAATATTTTTGAAGATTTCGAAAGTGGAATTTTGATTGATAACAGATTAGGTACTTCGATCTCGTCACCAATCATAACGAATAATTCGATTTTATGTGATATTACGAATTTAAGTCGTACAACTTCAAATGGAATCTCAATTTCTGGTTCGAGTACAGCTACAATCGAAGATAATGTCATTGATGGTTATGACAATGGAATTGTGATTGTAAATGATTCTGGAACGCTTGCAACTCCAACGGTAATGAATAATAGTGTGGTTACGACTCCACAATATTCACGAGAACATAGTGGGACGGGTAATGGCATTTTAATTGATGGTTATGTTTCTGCTGATATAATTGATAATGAAATTGAAGAGTATCCATTCGGAATTGTTTATGATTTTTCTGGACCAGCTTTGGCAGAAGAAGAAACACCTACTTTAACGAATAATCGTGTTCTCACAAGTCCTCAACGCACTCGAGAAGAAGGTCAAAAAGGAATTTGGATTCAAAATATAAAGTATATAGAAGTTGATTCTAATTTCGTTAATGGTTATGAAACTGGTATCGAATTTGGTAATGATGAAGCAGATACCTCGACACCTACTTTAACGAATAATCGTGTTTTAAACAGTCCACAGCGTACCCGAAATGGAAATGTAGGGATTAGAATTTTAGGTAATGTAGCAGGTGAAACTCATTCAAATGAAATTACAGCATGTGATTCAGCGATTGTAATTTCAGAAGCTGTTCCAAAAATTTATGAGAATTTGCTCTATCTCGAAAATATGGGTAGTTCTGTCGCTATTTCTGCAGAAAATGCAAGTGGATTAAATGTGTTTGACAATACCATTTATAATTACAATACTGGCTTTGTGGCACAAAATACAGTGGCAGATTTCACTAATAATATTGTTTGGCATGTTACAAACGGAATTGATGAAACTGGTTCGGTTTTGACGGTAAATTACAACAATATTTTGGGTGGTTATACTGGTCTTAATAACATCAATGTAGATCCTCAATTTACAAGTGTAGATTCAGCTGATGTAGATTTTCTTCATTTGAATTGGACTTCTGAATGTATCGACGCAGGTGATCCTTCTACAATTGATGAAGATGGTACAATTTCTGATGTTGGTGCCAATAGTTTTACGCAATTAGCAACACTTTCAACCCCTAATATTGCTATTGCACTTTCTACTACGATACAGTTAAGTTGGAACGAAATTCCAGGTGCGATTAGATATAATATCTACAAAAGTACAACTCCCAATGGAACCTACAATTTTACAGCCACAGTGAGAGAATTGAATTGGACAGATGGACTTTTACAACGATATTTCTATAAAATTAAGGCGGCGAATAACCGATAGAAGTTATTTCAAAAAATCTTTTTTTACCCAGCCAGACCAGGTTGTATCGTTTGGTGTGATGGAAAATTCTATCCAGCCATTTTTGGTGCGAATTGGATAGATGGAAATATCTTTCATTAATTTGCCGATTTTATCAATTTCGTAATAAGCACCTGGTCCAATGCGGATGTTGACATAATCTGCTTTGCAAACCATTTTTTGAGGAGTTGGCTTGATAATATTTTTTGGTGTGACACTTTTCGTAATCCAAAAATCTGTAATGAAATTGTAATTATTTTTGATGAAAATTCCTTTTTCATTTGCTACTTTTTTATCTATGAAATTTGCAGATAATCGAAGTCGATAGATATTTTTGTCATTTTTAATTATTTTTGAAATTTTGGTTAAAATATTATCTTTTTCTAATTTTTTTTGCCATTTTCGCAAAATGCTTTTGTCTGAACTTGCTAAGAGTTGAACTGTAAAATTTGTTATTTTCTCATCCGTAGTGTTATTAATTTCATCAACTGATAGGACGATTTCATCTAATGTTTTTTCTTTTTTTTCTGTTTTTGGGAAGGAAATTATTTTCTCAGAAAGCAATATTTTTGTTTTTTGCTCTACCAAATAATAACTGGAAATTTCCATAAAATCGTATTTTAATTTATCGCCAATTTCGATTGCGTCATCTTTTAAAAAAATATCTGAAAGCCACAGTTGATAAAAAGTTGATTTTTTTTTGATGGTGCTATCGTAATCAAAATTCGCTAATTTTTTGCACAAATTTTCTGTCTTTATGCGATTTTTCGAACTGTAAATTTTTACAGCATAAAACTCTTTGTAAACTGGAGTTTCAATTGCTTTTTCGGGTTGAAATATATTCCAGATGAGGTAACCAATTGTGAATAACAATACGACTAAGGTGAGTAATTTGATGATGAATATCGAAAAATTTTTCATTATTTCCTCCTGATTTCGTAACAGCAAATTGCGGTTGCAACTCCCACATTTAGCGAATTTTTCCAACCAAAAATAGGGATTTGAATAATTTCGTCTGCGAGTTGCAAGATTTTGCTCGAGATGCCCAATGCTTCATTGCCAATAACTATTGCTGCTGGCTCTCTGATGTCTGCTTCCGAAATTAATTTGGCACTTTCGACTGTTTCGAGGGCATAAATTTGTACATTTTCGTTTTTTAATTGTCTGATCAATTTATCGGTTGAATCGCATTTTTCCCAATCAACAAAGTTTTCAGTTCCCATTGCTGTTTTAGTAACTTTTTGATTCGTTGGATTGGGGGTGTAGCCACATAAATAAATCTTGGAAATTCCGAAACATTCAGCAGTTCGGAAGATAGAGCCGACATTAAAAGCAGAACGCAAATTATCCAAAATAAGTGTAATTTCAATTTTATTTTGTGGTTGTTTCGCACCATCTTTTTGTAAAATAATAATTTCATCATCTTTTAAGTTACGACCAAATTTTTGTTCAATCGGAACTATTTGTGTTAAAAATTCGCGATATGTTAGTTTTTGTAAATTAGACGGTGTTTCGTAATTTAACCAGCTTAAACACATTTGCAACTCGTTTAATAAGTCTATGTGTCTTCCCTCAAAATTCCAAAATTTCTCAATTTTGGAAAAAAGTTTCAAAATATTCTGTTCTTGCTTTTGATGTGACATTGCTAAAAATTTTTTTTCCGAAAATCCCACAATTCACCTCCTTATTTTAAGATGTAGAGAAAAAAATATTGTCAACAAAACCGTCAATTATAGTTTTCCACCAATTGGAGGATGCAATGAAATATGAACGCAGAATTTTTGGTTTTGAGTGCGATATTTACGGTCATTTAAACAATGCAAATTACCTGAAATTATACGAGGAAGCACGTGCAGATGCTTTGGAGCAGATAGATTTGCCGATTCGGAAATTACGAGAAATGGGGATTGCAATTTACCTTACTAAGATAGAATTGGATTTTAAAAAAGGGGTGGAATTGGAAGAAAAAATTTTGGTAAAATCAGAAATAATTACCGCAAATCGTTTAAAAAGTATTTGGCAACAAGAAATTTATAACAATAAAAATGAGCTTTGTAATGTGGCGATTGTGCAAGCCGTTTTTATCAAAAAAGGCAAACCATTCCGTATCTCGAAAGAGTTGAACGAACATTTTCAAAGTTTTATTGGGTAAAATTAATCTCACTTTTTGGGAATAGTTGCGAAAATAAACCATAAAAAAGCCCCGAAAAATTCGGGGCTTTTTTATTAGTATCTCTTTTTTTCTTTGACACGAGCAGCTTTTCCTTTTGCTTTTCTGAGATAGAAAAGTTTGGCTCTGCGGACTCGTCCAAATCTGACAACATCAATTTGCTTAATTAGCGGAGAATGGGTTGGGAAAATTCTTTCCACGCCAATTCCGTTACTAATTTTTCTTACGGTGAAAGTTTTTGAGATTTGTGCACCGCGTTTTCTGATAATGATTCCCTGAAAAATCTGAATTCTTTCTTTTGAACCCTCTTTAATGCGATAATGAATTTTTACAGTATCTCCCACATTAAAATCAGGATGGTCGGTTCTTAACTGCTCTTTGCCAATTTCATGAATTATATCCATAATTCCTCCTTTATTTCTCGGAAGAAATTCTGTCTAACACGATCGCTACAGCACTTCTGACCGAAAGATGATTGTATTCACTGGCTCCGTCGATTGGTTTTAAAACATAATCTGCGGAATTATGAATCTCTTTGGTCAACCCGTTTCCCGTTCCAAAAAGGAGGAAAACTGAGTTTTCTAAATCACCAAAATCTTCAAAAGTCAATTGGTTATTTAGGTTTGCAGCAGTTGTGGAAATCAGAAGACATCTTTCTTCCTGTGTATTTATTTTTTTTTTTGCGTCTGTTAAATTTTGTGCACATTCGACGATAGATAAAGCATCAACTCGGTCGGGATTATATTTGATCGCGATTTCACTATTCCAAAATTTCAAAACTCTTTCCAGTAATTTTTTTTGGCTTTCAAGTGGTGTGATAATGAAAAATTTTTTCACACCAAATGTGCGGCAACTCCGCGCGATATCGTGAATGTCCAAATTTGTGATGGAAGTTGTAACAACCTCTCCAAATTTATTGTAAACAGGATGATGAACTAAGCCGACATAAATATTTTTCACGAGATCTCTTTTAGTAAATCTGGTCTGTTTTTCTCGGTGATTTCGAGAGATTTTTCTTCACGCCATTCTTCAATTTTACGGTGGTTCCCAGAAAGCAGAATATCGGGCACTTTCAAACCCATAAATTCGGGTGGACGCGTGTAGTGTGGACAACCCAAAAGTCCATTTTGGTGTGAATCATCTAATGCCGAAGTTATGTTACCCAAAACACCATCTTGCAATCTTGCCAGTGCGTCTATCATCACCATTGCGGGGATTTCTCCGCCAGAGAGAACATAGTCTCCAATCGAATATTCGGCAGTAATCACCAAATCTCGAATGCGCTGATCAATCTCTTTATAGTGCCCACACAAAATGATAATTCGGTCAATTTGACTGTAACGATTGACTGTTTTTTGTTTGAGCAGTTTGCCTTGTGGTGTGAAGTAGATAATCGGCACATTTTCGTTTTTCTGCACAGCTTGAATGGCGTCGTAAATTGGTTCTGGTTTCATCACCATTCCGGCACCACCACCGTACGGATAATCATCTGTTGTGTGGTGTTTATCTTTTGCAAAATCACGAATGTTAGTGATTTTCACATCGATTGCTTTCACATCGATTGCTTTTTTAACCATGCTTTCTTGCAGAAAGTTTTCAAACATTTTTGGAAAAAGCGTCAAAACGTCAATTTTCATAAACTTAGCAGTTCGTCGATGTTTTTCAGAAAAACAAATTTATCATCAATTTTACCGAGGTAATAATCGACAATTGGAACAAGAAGTTCTTTCTTATTTTTCAGCTCAACTACTAAAACGAGATGTGCTGAATTGTCGAAAGTATTTTTCACAATTCCAATTTCGCTATTTTTGTAAACAGCATTTTTCCCGATAAATTTTTCAATTTTGTTTGAATTTTCTACAATTTCAGTTTGAGCAATCATCACTTTTACATTGCCAATATAAGCGACATTATTTGCTGTTTCTGTATCGTCTAATTTTACGCTAAAACCTCTAATTGTCGAGGTTTCAACGATACTTACATATCTCACTCTATTATCTGTAAAGACCAAAAATACATCGGTAAGGTATTGCGGTTGGAAATTTGTAAATTTGATGAATGGGATAAATCCCTTTTTATCAATTTTATTTCCAAGTTTACCGATGGCAACAAGGTCAGAAATCTGCATCTACTCTACTATTTCGATAACAGCTCTTTTTCCTTGTCTTGCCGAAACTGCACTCAGAATATTACGGATAGCACCGACTGTTCGTCCGCGCTTTCCGATAATTTTTCCGATATCGCTTTTAGCGGCACGCAGTTCGAAAGTAGTTGTTTTGTCACCTTCCACTTCTTTGATCTTGACAGCAGAAGGGTCATCAACAAGTGCCTTGACAATGAATTCAATCAAATCATTCATGTCGTTTCCTATTTTTCAGTTTCTTTAGCTGTTTCTTTCTTTGTAACTTTTTTAGGAGCGACTTTTTTAGTTGTTTTAGGTGCGACTTTTTTTGTCGCAGTTTTTTTCACAACTTTCTCTTCTGTTTTTTTAGGTTCTACAACTTTTTCAGCAACTTTTTTTTCAGTTTTCTTTTCCGCAGGTGTTTGTGTTTCAAGCTTCATTTTGTGCCATTTTTCCAAAGCACCACTCTGACGCAGAAGAGATCTTACGGTGTCAGAGGGTTGTGCCCCAACTTCCAACCATTTAATTGCTTTATCTATATCGATTTTTAAAGTTAGTGGTTCTGTTTTTGGATCATAATATCCAACAGATTCAAGATAAGCGCCGTCTCTTTTTTTGCGCGAATCGAGAGCCACAATGCGATAAAATGGGGCATCGATTTTGCCCATTCTTCTCAGTCTCAATTTTACCATTTACTACTTCTCCTTTATCTTTTACGACTAATTTTTGCAGAAAGGAACTCTTTTTTTGGGTGTTTTCCCGTCAAGTATTATTTCAAAACGGCAATTTCATTCCTTTCATGAACTTTGGGTTGCTAAATTGTTTCATCATTTTTTTCATCTGTTCAAACTGCTTTAAAAGACGATTTACTTGCTGAACGGAAGTTCCGCTCCCTTTTGCAATGCGATGTCGGCGGCTGCCGTTGATGATGTTCGGTTTTTCGCGTTCCGTGGTTGTCATCGAATAGATAATTGCTTCGATGTGTTTCAGCTCTTTTTCATCTACCTTCACATTTTTCATTGCTTTGTTGTTCATGCCGGGCATCATTTCCATCAATTGGTCGAGTGGTCCCATTTTTTGAATTTGTTGCAATTGGGAAAGAAAATCGGCAAATGTGAATTGGTTTTTCTTTAATTTGATAGCTAATTTTTCTGCATCTTCTGCACTGATGGTTTCTTCTGCTTTTTCAACCAAACTGAGGATGTCACCCATTCCCAAAATGCGGTCAGCCATTCTGTTGGGATGAAATTTTTCGAAATCAGAAATCTTTTCACCAGTTCCGACAAATGCAACTGGTTTATTGGTTACTGCTTTAATAGAAATTGCGGCACCACCGCGTGCGTCACTGTCCATTTTTGTCAAGATAACGCCATCAAATTCGAGTTGTTCATTGAATTTTTTTGCTACATTTACCGCGTCTTGACCAGTCATTGCATCTGCTACGAAAAAGATGAAATCTGGCTTCAGGATTTTCTTCAAATCCTGTAATTCATTCATCAATTTTTCATCAATATGAAGCCGTCCAGCGGTATCAAAAATCATCAAATTTGTTTCAGTATTCTGGACAGATTTCAATGCTTTTTGTGCAATTTTCTTAACTTTTTTCGTTTTTTCATCCGAAAAGACTGGGATATTTAGCTGCTTTCCCAAAACTTGAAGTTGCTGAATGGCGGCGGGTCTATAAACATCACACGCCACTAAAATGGGATTGAGCGATTCTTTTCTGAAATGATTGGCAATTTTTGCACAACTTGTGGTTTTTCCAGAACCCTGCAAGCCGACCAACATAATTTTGTTCAGTCGGTTTGAGTGCAACTTGATTTTGAGTGTATCACTGCCCATCAATTTGATGAGTTCATCATGAACAATTTTTACGACTTGATGACCTGGCGTGATGCTCTTCAAAACTTCGGCTCCAACTGCTTTTTCACTAACACCAGCGATGAATTTTTTGGCGATTAGAAAGTTAACATCGGCTTCCAAAAGCGCGCGTCTAATTTCACGCATCGCATCGTTTATGTTTGTTTCATTGAGCTTACCACGCCCTTTCAGTTTTGAAAAAACGGAATTTAGTTGATCGGATAGTTTATTGAACATTTAATTTTTGAATTTGTTTTTTGTAATCTGAATTTCCAAAAACAAAAGAGCCAGCCACGAGAATATCGGCACCCATCTTGACTAATGATTTTGCATTTTCACCATTAACACCACCGTCAATTTCAATCTCTAAACTTGGATTTTGGATTTTTGTGAATTCGCGTAATTTTTGGATTTTATTGTAAACTAATGGCAGGAAATTTTGACCGCCAAAACCGGGATTTACACTCATCAAAAGCACAAAGTCGAGTTCAGAAATTATTGGTAAAATTGTTGCAACTGGTGTGGCTGGATTTAGGGCAATACCTGCTTTCACACCGCGTTCTTTCAGAAGTAAAATTTGGCGGTGAAGATGTAAAACAGTCTCTTGATGAATAGAAATATATTCGATGCCTAGATTTGCCAGTGGTTCCAGATAGATTTCTGGATTAGTGACCATTAAATGGACATCTAACGGTATTTTTGCGATTTTTTTTATTTGTCGAATAATGGGTAATCCGAAAGTAAGATTTGGTACAAAGTGCCCATCCATCACATCTAAATGTAAGATGTTGGCGCCGGCATTTTGCACCAATTCAATTTCTTTTTCCAAATTAACAAAATCAGCAGAAAGTAATGACGGTGCGATTTTTATCATAAATTTATCCTATTTTAGATTGATATTTTTCAACATTATCGGTGATAAAAAAGACAATATTGACTAATTTAATTTTCAAAATAGTCCTAATTTTATCCAAGATTAGCTGTTTATTCAAAGCAAGCTCTTGCATCCAAACATTATTGCTAACGGCTACAAAAAGCACATTGTTCTCTATTTTGTGAACAAATGCTCTTTCTGAAAGCAAACTTCCAACAATTTTTTTCCAACCGAGAGCAATGGCGAGAAAATCTTCGTAATCGGGACCAGCTATTTTGAAAATGAGGCTGTGTAATGGTTGCCCGATTTTGGAAAATGCCATTATGCTTTTTTGAAAAATACGGTAAGACCCCACCATGAAAAGATAGAAACAGACACGATCGCCCAATATGCAACGCCTAAAGCATTGTAGGTATTTGGAAAATATTGGGTAAGATATGTTGTGGCAAAAATTGAGGGAATCGTAGCCAAAACGATGAGCAAAAGATAGCCTAAAATGCGTTTATTTTTTTCAGCATTTATCATCATGACTGCATAAATTCCGAAAACAACCAAAATAGCAGTGATGATAATGATGATTAAATTTGGCAAAAAAGGCAAACCGATTCTCCGTAATGCAATTGTTGGGCTTAGTATGGCTATTGCCATTAAAGAAGCACCGACTATTTTATTAATCAGCAATTTAGTTTCAGCCTTGATGCTGGTTCGGCGGTTATGTTTTTTCAAATATAAGAAAATAAGTCCGAAAACTATCGCAAAAAATACTAAATAAAAGAAAAAGCCAAAAATGGGGGCGTCGGAACTCAAACCCAACGCCGCAAAAGCCAAGAGCAGTACTGCCCAACTGATAATATTGATTATTTTTTTGAACAAAACAACCTCCCGTTTTATTCTTTATCAACCTTGATTTTGATGTTCGTTTCAATGCCTGCTGCCAAATGAATCACCACTTCAAATTCACCAACTTCTTTCAAGTGTTTTTTCATATGTACATTTCTTTTTTGAACCTGAATACCTTTTTCTGCCAAAGCATTCACGATATCAAACTCCGAAACAGAGCCGAAAAGATGTTCGTCGTCATCTGCTTTTCTTGTGAAAGAAAGTTCCACACCTTCGATTTGTTTTGCGAGTGCTTTATATTCATTTTCCAAAACGAGACGCTTAATTTCCGCCTCTTTCTTTATCTTTTCAATTCTGGAAAGATTTCCTTTTGTCGCCAAAACGGCTAAATTTTGTGGAAGTAGGTAATTTCTTGCATATCCGTTTGCCACATTAACGATATCGCCAGCTTGTCCTAAAGATGCAATATCACTTGCTAAGATTATTTTCATTTATTCCTCCATTATTTTTCAATTTTCGAATGTCGAACCAAAAATCGATTAATCCGACAATCATAACTAACAATAAAACATAATAATTAAATACAATTGAGAATATCAGAATTACTTGTAAAAATTTAGATTTTCGGAAAAAATTTCCCCAAAAAAAATCTAAAATTGTACTGCCTTGAATTAAAAATATTGGTGCTAATGCAATCAATAAATTTGTTCCAATAATTCGATAATTTGAGAGCAAAATCAACATTAATCCCGCGATGAGAAAATAGACCATGAAAAATGGAAATCGTGCAACATTGTGTTTCCACTTAATTGGCGATTTACGCGAAATAAGTAACGAAGCGATGTAAGCCGCAACAGTCATCAATGCCACTTCAATTCCGAGGTGGTGTTTGATGAAAAATGTTGTTGTCTTTTCGATCATTTCAGTCATCAATGCAAACTTTTCTAAATTTTTTTCCAGATAAGTTGCAATGATTGCTTGTGAATTTTGCATTGCACTTTCAAAAAGTTGAACGAATTTCTCTTCAAAAAAGAAAAATTTGACGATTGCTTTGATGATGTTGGCAAAATAAATTACCAAAATTGCGTTCATATAGTCGAACTTTTCGTGCAAAGTTTTGGAATAGAAAAAAGAGATTATTCCAACTCCAAAAATTACATCAAAAATACCGATAAAATCTACCATTTTTAGCAGAAAAAAAGTGATGGCTATTCCGCTAAAAACAGTGTAGAATAGATATTTTTTATTTTGACATTTCTCACTGTATATCAATGTAAAGATCAACCCCCAAAATGGGGTAAAGATGGCAATAATTGCAGCTAAAGATGCAATTAGAATTACCATTTAGTGCCTATCTGTGTACTTGATTAACGCCATTTGTCGTGCTTTTTTGATTTCGTTTGAAATTGCTCTTTGATGTTTAGCACAAGTTCCGGTGAATTTGCGCGGTGTGATTTTGCCATTTTCAGCTGTAAATCTTCTCATCAAACCGACATTTTTGTAATCAATTTCGATATCTTTATTTTTGCAGAAGAAACAGAACTTTTTGCGAGAGAAAAATTTGTTTTTTGTGAATCTGCGAGGCTTATCAAATTTCTTAAACGGCCTTCTTTCTCCCGTACGAGTGCTTTCTGTCTTTACTTCTGTTTTCACTTCTTTGGTTACTGCTATATCTTTTTTTTCTTCCATAAGTTCTCCTTAAAATGGAACATCATCTGTAGTTGTATTTGGTGTAGTTTGTTCAAATTTCGGCTTTGGTAAAGGTGCAGATTCCGAAACATTACCACCAAAACCAGCTTTTTCCAAGAAACTGATTTTATTTGAAACAATTTCTACTATTTTTCGGTTGTTGTTATTTTTGTCTGTGTATGTACGAGTTTGCAAATAACCTTCTACCAAAATTGGGCTTCCTTTGTGCAATTTTTCAGCACATCTTTCTGCTAACTTTGTCCACGCGATTACATCAAGATAACTGGTTTCTTCTACCCACTCTTCGCCTTTTTTCCAACTTCTGCTAAAAGCGATAGATAGATTTGCCACAGCTGTTCCACTCGGTGTGCATCGTAATTCTACATCACGCGTTAAACGACCGCTGATAACAACGGTATTTACTTTTGGGAAATTCAGTTCATTAGCCATTTTTACTCCTTTATCAGAATATTAAATCTGATAATGTTTTCGTTGAGTTTGAAATAATTTTCTAACTCGGTTACTTTGTCTTTTGCAAATTTGTAGTAATTAACAAAATAATAACCTTCTGCAAACTTGTTGATTTCGTAAGCCAACCGTTTTTTACCTAACTCTTCAGTTTTAACGATTTCTCCACCATTGTTTTTCAGGAAAGTGTGAATTTTCTCATTTTCTTTCTTCACATCTACTTCACTGAAATTTGGTGAAAACACAACCATACTTTCGTAAGTATTCAACATATTTCCTCCTTCGGACTTTTTTTGGTGCCATTTTGGTCACCTCTCGATCCTGACATTTTGTCAGAATAGGATTTATTTAAAAAATTAAACTTTTTGGACATACCCTCAAATCCAAAATCGTTATATTCATTCAATAATTCGTTCACAAATGAAAAAATTGTGTCGAATTTTTTCTTTTCCTTTTTTTCAAAATTGGAAAGAACATAATCTGCCAAATCGCGTTCCACTGAATTTCCAACGCCAATTCGTAATCTTTTGAAATCGTCAGTTCCAAGTGACTGGATAATCGACTTCAAACCATTGTGTCCGCCGGCACTTCCTTTTTCGCGCAATCTGATTTTACCAAAAGGCAGATTTACATCATCGACAACGACGAGAATGTCATCAAATTGATGATTTGTCATTATCGAAGTAAGGGCATCACCACTTCTATTCATATATGTCTTTGGCTTCAGCAATTCTAAGCTTTCCACTTGAGTAGCACGATACAACTTTTTATTGCTAAATTTCAGTTTTTTCAGTTTGGAAAAATTATCCAAAACCAAAAAACCGATATTATGACGATTATTTTTATATCGCAAACCCGGATTGCCCAACCCTACGACTAATTTCATTTTTGAAATTATTCAGCTTTTGGTGCTTCAGTTTCTTCTTCTTCCACTTCTTCTTCCACTTCTTCTTCATCTGTTGAAGCTTGTAAGCTTGCTTCATATTCTTCTTCCGACATTTTCGTAGTGATATTCACAATCGTTGTGTCTTCAGGAAGTTCAGTCTCGAGATTGGTCAAATCAAGGTCAGCAACACAAATTGAGTCGCCAATATTCAAAGCAGAAACATCAATTTTAATGTTGTCTGGAACATCTTTTGGTAAACAGGTAACTTTCAAGCTACGGATGAGAACATCAACAACTCCACCTTCTGCTTCGCCAGCTGCTTCGCCCATACACTGAATAGGGATGTCGATAGTGATTTTATGACCTTTTTTGAGTTGCATAAAATCAATATGAACGAAATTTCTTTTTACAGGATGAATTTGTTTATCTTTCAAAATGGTAGTATAAGTTTTGCCACCAACGATGATTTCATAAAATGAAACTTCACCAATTGATTTTTTGTACTTTCTTTTGAAATCTAATTCTTCGAGAAGAATATTTACACCTTTTTTTCCTTCGCCATAAATTACCGCTGGAATGTATCCTTCGCCTCTAAGCTTATTGAGATCAGATCTTTTGCCAATCTCCCTTTCTTTTGCATCGATGCTTATGTTCATTTTTCCTCCGTTGTATATTCCATATGCTGAATGGATCTATTTAAATAAAACGCTCAGCGATTCTTCGAGATGAATTTTTTTTATCGCTGCCGCTAAAAGTTCCGCAATTGATAACGAAACTATTTTGTTACATTTTTTTTTCTCTTCCGAAAAAGGAATAGAATCTGTGATGAATAACTTTTCGATTGATGATTTTTCAATTCTCTCAATCGCTTTTCCAGAAAGAACACCGTGTGCTGCTGCTGCGTAAACTTTTTTTGCACCGTTTTTTTTCAAACCTTCTGCCATTTTGCATAAACTTCCAGCTGTGTCAATGATGTCATCAAACAAAATACAGATTTTATTTTCCACTTCACCGACAATGTTCATGATTTCGGCATTATTGTCGTTGCCGGTTCTTCTTTTGTCACCAACTGCGATGTTACAATTTAACCGTTTAGCCAATGATCTTGCTCTTGCTGTTCCACCAGTATCTGGTGAAACGACCATTACCTCTGCTAAATCAAGATTATCTTTGAAGTAAGAAGCGAAGATTGGCGTCGAAAAAAGATGGTCAACTGGAATATCAAAAAACCCCTGAATTTGATCTGAATGCAAATCCATCGTTACTATTCTACTCGCACCAGCAGTTGTCAAAAGATTTGCCACTAATTTTGCTGAAATGGCAATTCCATGCTGATCTTTTTTGTCGGAACGTGCATAACCAAAATGTGGAATTACACAGATAATTTTTTGGGCTGAAGCTCGCCTTAAAGCGTCAATCATGATGAGTAGCTCCATCAAGTTGTCGTTAACTGGTTTGCAGGTTGGCTGAATGATGTATGCTTCCGCACCACGAACGCTATCGTTGATTTTCACAAACGAATTATCGTTTGAAAATTTGAATACTTCGGCATTGCCGAGTGGAACACCCGTAATTTCAGCAACATCGTTTGCTAAATCGTTATTTGCATTGCCCGTAAAAATCTTAAAATTCAAAGACATCTATTCGCTCTTAGCCTCTTCTGTCGGTTGTTCCGTTAGGGTTTCTTCATATTTTTCCAAAATGATTTTTTCTATCATATTGCGTGCTTCGGTGTTGATTGGATGAGCAATATCACGGTATTCGCCGTTATTCAATCTTCGGCTCGGCATTGCTACAAACAAGCCATTCTCACCATCAATGATTTTGATGTTTCTAATGATAAAAGCATCGTCAATAACCATATTTGCAAACGCTTTCAGTTGGTTGCTTTCTTTCAAAAAAACTTTAACATCTGTAATTTCCATTTTGAATTCTCCTCTTCGTTTTCGTTATGATATTCCAAAATCCTTTTTTGGAATAATATGTTTCAAATTTTTGTGCAGTTTGAAAGTCTGGACAGAAACCGATAATAGTGGCTCCGCTTCCGGATAATATTGCGTTTGAAGCACCATTATCTTTGAGATAATCGATGATGTTTTTGATAACTGGATATTTTCTTGAAATCTCTTCTTCCAGTTTATTGAAACAAAAACGCATATCTTTTTTGGTTAAAATCTTCGACCAATTTTGATTTTCAGTAGAAATATTTACCAATTGATAAGCTTCTTTGCTGGAAATTTCAAACCCTGGATTTATCAAAAAAATATTCTCAATTTCGAGATCATTTTGAAGTGAAATAATTTCACCTCTATTTTCGCCCAAAGCTGTTCCGCCTTCCAAAAAAAAATTAATATCACTGCCAAAAATTTCTGCTATTTGGTGCATCTCAGTTTTAGATAAATTCAAATCCCAAAGTTGAGATAACGCCAAAATTGTGTGTGCGGCATTGCTACTTCCACCACCTAAGCCAGCCGAAATTGGAATGTTTTTTTCCAGCTCAATTTCTGCTCCACATTGCACATTATATTTTTGCTTTATAAAGATCGCAACTTTGTAAATTAGATTATTTTCTACACTTACAAAATCTTTGTTCGTCAAAATCTTGATGCTACCTTTTTTTGTCAAAACAAAATTCAATTTATCACAAAGGTCAATTTCGGAAAAAATTGTCCGTATTTGATGATATCCAGAATCTAATTTCGCTAAAACATCAATAAAGAGATTTATTTTTGCGTAAGATATTTGGCTGGTCTGCATTTCGACTATCTGAATCTCCGTAATAATAGTAGTAATAATAATTATATTCGTAACGGCTGTAATAATTTCGTGGTTTAATTCCATTTACGATAACACCGTTTATATTTGCACCAATATTGTCGATTAATTCCTTGGTGCGTTTCAAAACTTTTTTGTCTGCCAAGTCAACTCGAACGGCTAGCACAAGCATATCTACATGTTTTGAAAGTACCATAGAATCTGTTACGGCAATCACTGGTGGTGAGTCAATGATAACATAATCATATTTTTCTTTCAGAAGTTGAATTGTTTTCAGCATTTTTTGGGAAGCGAGTAATTCAGATGGATTTGGGGGAATTATTCCACAGGTAATCACACTTAAATTTTTAACGCCAGTTTCTTTGATAGAATCTTCAATTTTAGCATTTTCGGAAAGTAGATAATCACTCATTCCAGTTTTTTTCTCAATTCCAAAAAGCTTATGCAACACAGGTCGGCGTAAATCGAGATCGAGCAAAATAACTTTTGCATCCATCTGTGCTAAGGTTATTGCTAAATTGGAAATTACAGTAGATTTACCTTCTCGTGGTCCAGAGCTGGATATCAAAATAGAGAGTGGATTGCCATTTTTTCTTTGTGAAAGCAGGTTTGTTCGTAAAATTCGGAAAGCTTCTGAGCTCGATGATTTTGGTGCATAACTCGAAATTAAGCGTGAAACCATTCGTTGTTTAATTGCCTTCAATCCATCTTTTTTAGAATCTTTGCTTTTCAAAATTAGATTTTCAATCTGGTCGAGATCATCGTCTGAAACTAGAATGTGCGGAATTGTTCCCAAAATGGGGAGTGCTACACTTCGCTTCATATCGTCGAAAGTTCTAATCTTAGAATCGAACGAATGGAGCATCAACGCTGTACCAACGCCAGCTCCAACACCTAAAATTAGTGCTATCATCAAATTCATCTTTTTGTTCGGTTTGATTGGTTTTGTTGGTAACATTGCTTCTTCCACAATGCGTATTTTTCCAACTTTAGATTTTTCTACAATTTTGGCATTTTCGTATTTTTCAACCAACATCGAATAAATTTTTTCGCTCATTCTAGTGTTGCGAGTGAAGCGCGCCAATTGAATTTCAGTGTCAGGTAAAATGGACATTTGACTATTGTAATTTTCGACTGCTTTCTTGAGTCCTTTAACCTTTGATTGTTTGATGTTGTGCTCGATTTGTGCTATTGAAATTTTTCCGATAAGATCGGAACGATAAATAAGTGGGTCTGCCGAACCGGCTTTGATGAGCAATGTTTTTTGGATTTCAGTTTTTAATGTTTCTTTCGAATCTTCGATGGATTTTTTTCTTGAAACAAGGTCAGGGTGAGTTTCTGGATATTTTGCATCAATTAATAATCTTAAATATTCAGCTTGTTTCAAGATTATTTCGGTTTTCAATTCTTCCAAAAAAGGGGTATTTAGTGTGATGTTTACATCTGTCAAAAGGGAATCTTGTCCTGAAAGTTCTTTTTTTAAGTAGGCGAGATGTTGAGTAGATACATTCAAATCTGTTTTAGCTTCCGCAAGGAGTTTTTCGAGTTCAGAGGAGCGTTCGATAAGTGCAGTTGTCTCTTCTGATAACATCGAAATTCCATGCTCAATTTTATATGAACGCAATTGCTCTTCTGCTTCACGAAGATTGCGTTCTTGGTCATCAAGTTGGAGCGATAAAAATTCTCTAATACTGCGAAATTCTGTTCGAGCGTAATCTGTATCTTGTTGTTGCAGAGCGCGTGCAGCCGAATTTGCAATCTCTTTTGCTTCAATTGGATAAGTAGATTCAGCATTAATAAACAGCAAATCTGTATCGCGTTCTGTCTCGATAGATAAATTTTGAATAATGTGGCTGACGGCGTTTTGCGCACCTAACTTATAAACAGGAAATCTTTCAAAATCATCATGACCTTGCATCAATTTATAGATTAAGGTTACAACAGGTCGGCTTTTCAAAATGTAGATGTTATTATTTATGGTAGATGTATTTGTGCCATAACTGGCGATGAAGAGGTCGCTCGTTCTGTTTTCTTCCAAAAGAACAGTTGCTTTGGTTTTGTAGATACGCGGTGATCTGGCGGTGTAGAGAAAAGAGATGCCCACGATTGCCACAAATAGTGAAATTGCAATCCATTTGTAGCGCGCCACGATGTTTAGATAATCGGTAAAATTAATTTCCTGTTCTTCAAATTCTTGGTAATTTTGATTTTGCATAATTCCTCTTTTTAGTTGTTGAGACTGGTTATTATTATGTATGTGGAAAGGACTGCGGCAATTTGAGAAAGCCAACTTACTGCTTTTGTGAAAGCATAATATGTGGAACCAGGTACGACAATTGTGTCGCCAGGTTTCAAGATTGTAACCAGTTTAGCGTTACCGGTATCAAGATATTTTCGTAAATCGACATTAATGACTTCTTCTTTGCCATCTGCAGTTCTAATTATTTTTATTTTGGAAAGTTTTGCGTGTTCAGTTGGTCCACCCGCAGAAGAGATAAGCGTGAGAATATCAGTATTATCCGGCACGATATAGAGACCGGGATTTTTAACTTGTCCCCAAATGTAAGTACGAATTTTTAACTGTTCTGTACCAGCCAAAGTCCCAGAGTATTGGTAGATAGAAGCTTGATTGAAATTGCTTTCTACTTGTGAAAATACAACAGAAACAACGCTTAACAAAACGATGAATAAAAATATTTTTTTCATAAAATCTCCTCTGATTTCACAAAAGATTCAATCATCTTTTTTGAGTCAAGATAAATCATTGTAGATTTATTTGACCTTCGTTTGATTCAGCACCAGATTCGACAGTGTAAACGATTCCATTAATCGGCAACGGTGTAAACAAAGTGCCAAAAACGTCAACTCGCCAGCTTAAAATTGCGGGAGTTTGAATTTCTGGACCATCATATTCAATTGGAAGTGTAGCTGTACTAACATCAATTGGGTCATCACTCCAAATTAATTCGTGGTTTTCATTAAAAAGCATGATGCGGAATGAAGCATAACCTTCTGGATCCCATTCAAAAAATAAGCTGTCAGTTGAGGAAATTAGTGGCTGACTAAGAAGTTTATAGCAAACGAGATTAGAAAAATCAGATTCATTTCCAGCATTATCAATCGCAGTCATAAAGTAAAACAAATTTGTTTGAAGAGGTAGATGTGGATCTTGATCAAGATAAAGCATTTGATTGTCATAATTTAGAGTATCAAGACAAGTAGAGTATTCGATTAATTCTAAATCTTGATTATAATCTTCCAGTGAAAATCGATAAATTTTCAAATAATCAATATCTGGTTCTGGCAGATGGTGCCATTGTAGCTGAATGCCATCTCCAAATGCGTCTATACCGTTGTTTTCAATGTCAAAATCCAGCCCGTTATAAAAATTTGTGCTGTCGTGTGCGGAGATAAAACTATCGCCGAGATGAGGGATTAATTGTGGAGCGTTGGGTGGTGTTGTGTCCGAATCTGTGATGTCTTCACCGGCACAGCTTAAAATAATGATAATTAATAAAATGATAAAATATTTCATAAAATCTCCTAAAAAATTAGTGTCAAACCAATGCGATTTGTGTTGGCAAGTGAGTTTGTTACGAAAGCGTAATCAATGGTGAAATTATAGAATTTCAAGCTTAAACCGGCTGAAATATGTTCATTGTAATAACCAGTGCGTAACCCCAAAATATTTTTATAATAGTATTCCATTCCGAAGTGTTGACTTTTACCGTAAATGTAGTCTGTATCTGAAGATATCGTAATGGAAGAGTCGATGAATTTTAAAGGTTGAATAATCGCCACGCCGACTTTTGTATTGAATAAAATTTCATCGGTTCGGTTGGAAAAATCATCTTCTACAATCCACGTAATATCGGTTCCGCCAACATCTTGAAAATTTGTGCTGAATTTTATTTTGCCTAACCAATTTTTTTCAAAAAGGAGCGCCAAATCTGTTTTTGCCATTACCGAGAAATCAAAACCAGTTCCATTTGCGGTATTTTCGGCGATGTTCCGATTGATGTATTTGATGGTAATGCCAAAATGTAAGTCGAGCGGAACTTCAAAAAATAACCAACCTAAATTGATGTCTTTATGAATGTGTTTTGCGAAAGCAAATTGAATAACATCATCGGTGCTTTTCATTTGCCCATCAGGTGTGCCGGGCAGGTTGAATTCGTGGTGAGAAGTACGATAATCAACGGAATAGACGAGCCATTCTTCCGAGAAAATTGGGATATCATCAATCGAAAGCCGCGTCCAATTCAAGCCGATTGTAACATCTCCGGGAAGTGGTTGACAAAATGTGAAATTATCGTAAACTGCAAGATTTTTATAGAGATAAGCACGCATCAAACTTGCTTCGGTTTTTTTGATTTGGGAAAGTCCAGATGCATTCCAGTAAACCGCGGAGCCATCGTTAGCGATAGCGGAAAATGCACCACCCATTCCAGCGGCGCGAACACCCGTACCGATTATCAAAAAATCGCCAGCGTATCTACTGGCAGAAAGATTTATCGTAATCAAAAGTGAAATCAGTAAAATTATTTTTTTCATTTTTCCACCTACTTTAGAATCGCCATTTTTTCGATTTTTTCTACAACATCATTTCCTTTTTTGGCGGTAATGCGGTAGAAATAAACGCCATTTGCGAGATAATGTCCTTCATTATCGGTGCAATCCCAACCATAGACGGTACGCGGAAATTCGTGGTAACCGACGGCGGTTGGTAAATTGCCCAAAGTTTTTACCAATCTGCCACTAACGGTGTAAATTTTGATGCTCACATTGTCGGCATTATCGGTGAGAACATAAGTAAATCGCGTTCTGCCCGAATTGCAATAATTTGTTGTCTGCGTTTTGATTGGATTTGGATAGTTAGCGAAATTCAAAACATTAAATTCTTCATTAATTTGAAACTCAATTCCGAGTGTTTTAGCATTATTATTTACATCAGAACAATCCATCGTGATGACATAATTTCCACTTGCAAGATTATTTAATGTATACTTAATCGGTATATTTATGAGATTCCCATAAGTTGCAGAAATAGAATAATTTTCCTTTTCGATTTCGACTACATCAAACTCGTCAGAAAGAAATAATTTGAGGCTTTCGTCGAAAACATTTATGCCATTTTCGTCTGAAAGTAGAAATGAAATTGTGCCGGTTCGTGAAATGTAGCCACCAAAAGTAAAATCCTCACTGATGTTCGATTGGCTAAATTCTTGCCCTTCCACATTTGCTTCAATGTAGGGCGAGGTGTGGTCGTTATTTTGCAAAATCGTATAAATTCCGATACGGTCTATTTTTGCTTCAATGGAATCGCCAGAAACAATTGTAGGAGCCGCGTAAACCCATTTTTCAAAGTCATTTTGCCAACAATAAAGATCGAAGTCAGTCGTGTTTATTTGCTGTAAAGTATCGTTCGGATTGAAATGAAATATTAGGGTAATTTCTTGATTATTTGGAAAATGTCCAAGCGAGTCTGCCAAAAATAATTCGTCAATTACACCAATTTCATAAGCAGTAGAATAATTGTCATTTGCTAATAAAACATTTTGAATATCCGGCTGATTTATCGCTTCCTTTATGCCGAGATTATTGAGATAGAAAAACACGCTATCTGGTGCAAAGTGTTCAGGAAAAATGCAATCTACATTTCCGTCTAAACTACTGATGGTAGCAGCAGAATTTCCGATTTGAAAGTAATTCAAATTGAAGGTTTTGGTTAACTCATTATTCAGCGTAGCTATTTCTGGGAAAAATTCAGCATTTTCGTTTACAACTGCTCGAATTTCAACGGTATCACTTAAAGCCTCAGATGGTAATGAAATGTAGCTCCATCTTTCTTCCAATTCTGGGAGAGGTGTGAAATCTGCTAAAATTGGTTCCAGTTCGGTGTTCAAAAATTCGAGTTTTATTTGGCAAAATTCAGCGATATCAGTTCCTTTATTTTTGATGAATAATTTAATTGTGGGTTGATTTTCGTGTTCGATTAATTCCATAATTTGGAGACTTAAATCTGCTCCAATAGTAGTGTAATTGTAATTTTTTGAGTGGGTTGAATCTCCATTTATGTCAAATATTTCGAAGTGAAAAGTGACCTTGCTACCAGGATTTACAGTTGGCAGTGGGTTTGTGGTTTTGTATTTTGCACCGTCGATATTAGTCATTTCATAATCATCAAAAAAAGGATACAGTTTTAAAATAATATAGTCAATTTCATCTTCATCAAAAAAGTCTGCTTGAATATGGACAGAGTCAGTTGCAGTAGGATTTTCGGGCAATGTTTCTAGATTGATAACTGCTGTTTTTCCAACTGTGAAATTAGTTATTCCATTTACCTCAAAATCTTCCCCAAAACCGTAAAATTTTATGTAATCTGTGTAAATTAAATTTGCGGATTCCGGCACGACAAAACTGTTTAATTTAATTGTATCATTTTCTGCCACAATTTCAAATGGATAATATTGATTGAGTGGAATTTGAACATCGTCTTCATCAAAGATTACAAACTTACCTTTTGTGATGTTTGGACCTACTTCTACTGAAATTTGAAGTGTGTCACCTTCGCTGAAATTGTATTTATTGATAGTGATATTTCGTTTTTCGGCAGGTCTAATAATCGGTACCATCGGGTCGCCAAAAAGAGCACCAGCATCGACGAAAGCTTTTGTGGCAAAGCTTTCACTACCATAAGCAGAATAAAATTTGGCTTTGGTTAAATCTACCATTTTTCCAACTGACTGTAAGTTGGATTGAAAAATAGATTCTGTGAGCATTTTACTGAAAAATTCATTTTGACTTTTGTAACCGTAACCGGTAAAGCCAAAATGGGCAATAGCACCTTTTTCTGGTGTAATGATGAGTTTTTCACCAATCGAAGTGCTTTGGGGTTGATTGAACGAAGATCCATTGCACGATAGACTTGCCACAAATGGATAATTAACATTATTCAAAGTAACGATGTCATTAAAGTTAAGGAGATTGTAATCTGCCCAAACATATCCACTACCATGTCCGAGAAATTGGACATAAGAAGCACCGTTATTGATAGAATTTAGGAGGGAGAGAGTATTTCCAGCGTAACCGCTTGGAAGCCCATTTGTGTTGCAATAAATTCGCTTAACAGAAAATTCTGGCGGAATCATTTCATCAATAACGCGTTCACTTTGTTCGGCAAAGTAGATGCCTTCGCTGGGCTTTCCACCCGCAGCCATAATTATTTTGCTGTGCCAAAGATCATCGTAGTTTGGATTATTCACATGGTGAATAGTTTTATTTACAACGCCTTCGATTTGACTTTCGTTCCAAATGTTTATTCGGCTAATGCTGATGTCCGGCACATAATCATCTCCAACGATACATCCAAACCAGTTATCAGATGGGACTACACCGCGTCCACTTTCCCAAATATTTTTGAATGGAATCAAATTATAAGGTCTATTGCTACTGTCATCGCGTTCGTCTGTGATACCATCGCCCAAAAGTAAAACATGAGAAAGTTGTGGATAATTCCAATTATTGTAAGCGTATTGCAGAAAATCTCTGATTGCTTGTGCGGAACGAATGCCGTGATTAAATTCGTCAAAAATATTTTGAAGTGCAATTATTTTGGTGTTGATTCCCCTACTTTCCCAAAAGTTTTTGAAATTCAGAAGGTGTTCATTTGCCGTGAAATCTTGAATGGTGATAACGACATATTCTGCTGAATTTGAGGGAGATTTCAAGTTTGAAGGAGTATTTACTCTTATGAATTTTGGTGATTTTTTTTGGTCATTTGTGACGGCATAATATTCTGTGTTTTGCGAAAAAATGCTGTCTTGAAAAGATACTTTGAATGGTGCCCCATCACCTTCAAAAAATGGTTCTATTTGTAGATTTTCAAAAACGCTACACCCAAGTTTGTAAATCGAAATATCATCGTTCGAAAATCCATCAATTTCAAATTGATATAAATCTAAAGGTTTGTTTTGTGGCTTGGAAAAACGGATAAAATTTTCATCTGTTTTGTATTCACGCCAGTAAGTTAAATCAAAATAGTCAAAAGTTTGTTGCTCTGCATTGATGCCAGGAATACCGGGAGCGCCGATATAAAGATCGTTTAGTCCATGATTTAGATTTAAATTTTGAATGGTGTTCGTATTCTCAAAAATTTGTTCATTTTGTCCCCACCAATCCATTTGATTTATCAAAGAAGAATTTATGTGAACTTGTGCGCGGTGATTGTCGATATCTTCATATTCATCGATATCTTCAGTGTCTGGGTCATCTTCCAAATAAGAGGTACCGAAAAGGCAAATTTTAGCATTGAGGTTGCGAATTGCAGATTGATGTGGATACTGAATTTCAAATGGATATCGCTCCAAAGTGGGTGCGTTTAATTTATCCCAAAACCAGATGTCTTCCCGGAAATAGTTGTGGTCGGTGTGGTCCCATTGAACGCTCAAAATAGCGGCGATGTTTTGCTGTTCAAAGTGGATAGTTTGTTGGAACGATTGTGGAACGGTGAAATCGTCTGGATCGAGGTTGATTAAACCACCATTTTCCACCGCCATTCTGCTACCAAAATTATCTGATAATCTTAAAATGTAAACATTTTCAGCGGTGTAATCATCCATATATTGTTCGTCACCGAGATGTGGTGTGCCCCAAAATTCGAAATAATCATCTTCATCAAAAGTGTTGCCATTTTCACCGACAAAATGGAGTGGTACAACTCCATTTTCATCAAATAATTCTAACTTTTTGGGGTTGATATTTTCCCATTCAAACGCGAAATGGAGTGAATCGTTAAAATTTGAAGTGAGTTCGAATAAATCTGTAAATGAAACTCTGTAAATACCTTCTTCATTAACAATTATTTGAATTTCATTGATGATATTTTCATTTCGAGGTGGTTGATATTCTGCGGTATTTCGCTTCAATCTCCAGTTTTTGGAAAACCTATTATTCAGAAAAAAATCATCGCTGACTTCATCAATAAAATTGTTGCTAAAATGATTTCGTGTTGTAGATTTATTACCCGAGATATTTACCTTAAAAATGATTTTTTGAGAGACAATAAGCTCGTTCATTTTTGGTTTGTAGCGAAAAGGGAAAATATTTATGCCACAAAATTTTCGGTCTCCGATAAAAGCAGAACTTTTTTTTTCAATGATTTTTTTGGGAAAGATAGCAAAATTCATTTTTGATGAGTTTGAGGGTTGAGAATTTTCTGTATTTAATTCATTTTGAAAAGGTGAAAGTTGGATGTTTTGCAAATTTTGTTGTTGATTCTCCAAAATAGAAATCGTCAAATCGCCATCAATTGGTAAACCGATAGTTTCGTTAAAAAATGGGAGCTGTGGATAACCATTTTCGGTGATGCCAAAGCTGTTTTTACAAATGATATTTTGCGTTTCAGAAATCTCATAATCGGGTAGATTAAATTCGATAATCAGATGATTTTCCGATTCTTCTAAAATAGTAAAAATTTCCGCAAAAATTGATGCAGAAAATAAAACAGCCAAAATTATAAATATTTTTCTAATCATAAAATCTCCGATTTAAATGCAGAATTTTCAATAAAAAAGTGCTAAGGAAAAGATTAAAAATTGAAAAATATTTAATGTAAGGTACCCTTAAAAATCCAATCATATCGTCAAGTAAAAACTATCTTCCGAGTAGAAATTTTAGTGCATTTAAGCATGTTTTTTTGCGGACACTCTCTCGATTTCCATCAAAGAAGAGTTTTTTTACACGCATTTTTTGATTGTGTGAAACTCCGATAAATACCGTTCCAACTGGTTTTTCTTTTGTTCCGCCAGTCGGTCCAGCAATACCAGTAATAGCGATTGCGTAATCAGATTCAAAAAGTTGCTGGGTATTTTGAGCGAGTTCAATAGCTACTTTATCGCTGACTGCACCGAAAGAGTTTAGGGTGCTATATTTAACTTTGAGGATTTTTTGTTTAGCAAAATCAGAATAACAAACGATTCCTCCCAAAAAATATTTGGAAGCCCCAGATTGTTCTGAAATTATTTTTTGGAAAAGTCCACCAGTACAGGATTCTGCACAGGAAATCGTTTTATTTTCGGCACTCAATTTTTGGTGTAATTTGCGTGATAATTGAGCGATTTCATCATCGATTTTCATTTCAAGTTTAACTGGTTGAGATTTCCAACTTTGCACTTTGCCATGCCGAACATTTCCTATGGTTTTGGCACTTTGGTTGAATTCTGCTGGAATGCCGCCATCTTCATCGCGTTCATGGACTTTAATGTGATAATCAAGGTAACGGATTTCGTCTTTATTTTGCAATTTCAATCTTTGTTGAAAAACTGTTTGGTCGTTGACCATCACGCGTCCTTCGTTAATTATTTTGCCAATTGTTTCGTAATCTTGTTCGATTCCAGCTGCTTTCATCAGTTGGAAAAGATAGATAAAGTCATTGTTATTTATCCAAAATTTCATTTAATATGCCTTCGCGAAAATTACGCGTTTTTTACTTTTATTTCCGCAACAGATACAATTGCCGTCTTCTTTTTTGGCATCTTGTGGAATGTTGCGAATGGTTACTTTTAGGTCATCTTTAATTTTTTCTTCACAAGCGGAACTTCCACACCAATGACTATTGGCGAACCCGCCGTGAATTTCGTTGTTGTTTTTTGCTGTGAAAAATTTATAAAACTCAGCTTTATCATCAATTTTGAAAGTGTTGTCTCTTCTGAATTTTAGTGCTTTTTGGAAAATGTTATTTTGAATTTCGTCCAGAATATTTGGTAAAGAATTTATAAATTCATCAACATTTAGAGATGTTTTATCTTTCGCAGCTTTGTCGCGTCTGCCCATGAAAACAGAATTATTTTCAATGTCGCGTGCACCAATTTCCAAACGAATCGGAACACCTTTTTTAATCCAATTCCAGATTTTTTCACCACCGCGTAAGTCACGGTCATCAATTTCAAAGCGAATTTTTTTCTCATCATAACGCTGTTCTTTGATTTTTGTCACCATTTCATCAATGAAATTCATCACGATTTTTCGCTGTTCATCATCACGATAAATAGGGATAATTGCGATGTGTTTAGGTGCGATTTTTGGTGGTAAGACGAGACCGTCATCATCGCTGTGAGCCATTATTAACGCACCTATAAGACGAGTAGAAACCCCCCATGAAGTTGTCCATGCCAGCTCTTCTTTTCCCTCTTTGCTCTGGAATTTTATGTTGGAAGCTTTGGCAAAATTTTGTCCGAGAAAATGAGAAGTTCCAGATTGAAGAGCCTTCTTATCTTGCATCATTGCTTCGATGGAAAAAGTCTGTAAAGCACCAGGAAATCTTTCTGATGCAGTTTTTTCACCTTTAATAACTGGCATCGCCAAATATTTTTCGGCGAATTCAGCATAAACATCAAGCATTTTAAAAGTTTCTTCGAGAGCACATTTTTTACTTTCGTGGACAGTATGCCCCTCTTGCCATAAAAATTCGGCAGTTCGCAAAAATAGTCGCGTTCGCATTTCCCATCTTACCACATTTGCCCATTGATTTACAAGTAGCGGTAAATCTCGATATGAATTCACCCATTTGCTAAAAGACGCACCAATAATGGTTTCACTCGTTGGTCGCACGATGAGTTCTTCCGTCAATTTTCCAGCAGGTTTCAAACCGCCGTTGCCATCATCTTCCAAGCGAGAATGAGTAACAACCGCACATTCTTTCGCAAATCCTTCTACATGCTCTGCTTCTTTTTCAAAATAACTTTTGGGTATGAATAAAGGGAAGTATGCGTTCACGTGTCCTGTGTCCTTGAACATTTCATCTAAATTTTTCTGGATATTTTCCCAAATCGTGTAACCCCATGGTTTGATTACCATACAGCCGCGAACTTCACTATTTTCCGCAAGGTCAGCAGCTTTGATAACCTGTTGATACCACTCTGGGTAATTTTCAGCACGCGTTGGAACGATTGCTGTTTTCATTTTTTTCGACATCTATTTTTCTCCTAATTTTTTCTTTCATGTTTGGAAGAACTACTTGCAATTCCAAATAATACTGCCACAAAAAGTGCAAGCTTAAATGAAGTCAACCATGAAAGTTCCGCAACGATTAAATTTTGTTCAACTGCGCCGGGAAAAATATCCGGAATTGTCCATGCCCATAAAATTTTAATCAGAAAAAGTGCAACTACAAACATCAAAATCATCAACGCTAAAACACCTGGGATAATAGCTAAAAACCATTTTTTACTCATCTATTTTCTCCTAAATTTAATCTCTTAAATAGAACAATCTAAGATTTTTTACGACATTCATTTGTCAAATTAAAAAACTGATTTTCAAACTATCTTGACACAAAACCCACAAAAAATGAAATAACAATCAATTCAAAAGATGGTGTGCAAGGATGATGAATAAATACGATATAATTGTAGTTGGGGCTGGTCACGCGGGTATCGAAGCGGCTGTTTCGGCAGCGAAAATGGGCGCTAAAGTTTTGATTTTTGTGATAAAAATCGAAACGATTGGTGTGATGTCTTGCAACCCAACCGTAGGCGGTCCAGCGAAAGGACATTTGGCGCGTGAGATTGACGCACTCGGTGGTCAAATAGGAAAAGTTGCGGATATTTCGGGTATCCAATTTAGGATGTTAAATCAAAAAAAAGGCCCAGCAGTTTGGGCGCCACGTTCCCAAAATGATCGCGAAATTTACAGTCAAACGATGCGGCTTATTTTGGAAGAGCAAGATAACCTTGAAATCAAAGAATCAATTATCGATGAGCTACTTTTAAGCTCCGACAAAAAACATATTTTAGGCGTTCGCTCTCAACTCGGTGAAAATTATTTTGCTCCCAAAGTCATTTTGGCAAATGGTACTTTTTTGAAGGGTCGCGTCCATGTGGGTGATGTGAATTTCAGTTCTGGCAGAGCGGGAGAGCCAGCCGCAAAAATGCTTTCAAATTCGCTTTTGAAAGCTGGCTTGAAATTGGCTCGTTTCAAAACGGGAACGCCGCCACGGGTAGATATTCGTACCGCAAATTTCAGTAAAATGGAAGAACAACCCGGTGATGAAAATCCAACTGGATTTTCATTTTATCGCGGTATCAAACTAAAAAATCTCGTTAGTTGCTGGCTTACTTTTACCAATCCAAAAACGCACCAAATCATCAGTTCAAATCTGCAAAAATCTGCTCTTTACGGTGGTTTTATCGAGGGAATAGGTCCGCGATATTGTCCTTCAATCGAAGATAAAATTGTCAAATTCAAAGAAAAAGAACACCATCATATTTTTGTGGAGCCAGAAGGAATTAACACTTTCGAAGCTTATGTGAACGGTATTTCCAATAGTTTGCCACCCCAAATTCAAAAACAAATTGTGAACAGCATTGCCGGGTTGGAAAACGCTAAAATTGTGCGATACGGCTACGCGATTGAATACGATTATGTGATTCCGAACGAAATCGCTATTACGATGGAATCCAAAAAGATTTCGGGACTTTATTTGGCGGGACAAATCAATGGTACTTCTGGTTATGAAGAGGCGGCGGCACAGGGCATTGCCGCGGGAATAAATGCAGTTTTATCGCTCAACAAAAAAGATCCGCTTGTTTTCGATCGTTCCCAATCTTATCTCGGTGTTTTGCTGGACGATTTGGTCACAAAAGGCACAACCGAACCGTATCGACTTTTCACTTCGCGTGCCGAATATCGGCTTCATTTAAGACAAGATAATGCGGATGATAGATTGATGCCGATTGGTTACAAACTTGGTTTGGTAAGCAATGAGCGTTTTCAAAGATATCAAAATATGAGAAATATTTATGAACGTGAATTAGTTTTTTTGCAAAAAAATAATACCGTAAAATCTGCGGATTTAAAAGAGCCAACGCGATTGATAAATCTTTTGAAACGACCGAATGTTTCATTTGATGATTTGCAGAATTACGGTTATAAAATCCCAACAGATGTAACCAAAAACATCAAAAATCGTATTTCGCTCGAAGTAAAATATGAAGGTTATATTAAGCGCCAATTTGCTGACATAGAAAGATTTACTAAAATGGAAAATACGAAAATTCCAAACAATATAGATTTTATGAAAATTGCATCAATCGCTTACGAAGCACGTGAAAAACTGTCGAAAATAAACCCAACTTCGCTCGGTCAGGCTTCTCGAATTTCCGGCGTAAATCATACAGATGTAACAGCATTAATGATTTACTTAAAAAAGAAAAAATTAGGAGATAAATAGTGGGTAATCGCATAATCGAACATCCAATTTTACCGATTTTAGAAAGAGAAAAAATCCCATTTTATTGGAATGGAACGAAATATTTTGGCTTCAAAAATGAGATGATTTCATCGGCTCTGTTTGCAAATGGCATCAAAGTTTTTGGACATCATCACAAAGGCGGCAGTGCTCAAGGAATTTTTTGTGCTAACGGTCAGTGTGCAAAATGCTCTGTTATAGTAGATGGCGTTCTAATGAAATCTTGTATGACTATTGTTAAACCGGAAATGAAAGTTGAAAGTGTGGAAGGATTACCCAAACTTCCACAAACAGGTAAACATAAGATTAGCGAGATCGAAGAATTAGAATATGATGTGTTGATAATTGGTGGAGGACCTGCCGGTCTTTCTGCTGCTATTCAGCTTGGAAAACACAAAATTAAGACGCTTTTGATTGATGATAAAGGTGAACTGGGTGGGAAATTAGTATTGCAAACGCACAAGTTTTTTGGTTCGCAAGAGGATTCTTTTGCTGGTACTCGTGGAAATGAAATTGGCAAAAAATTAGCACAACAAATCACTGAATTTCCCGAAATAACCATTTGGAAAAATAGCACTGCGTTGTTTGTTTTCAAAGATAAAAAAGTTGGAATCTTAAATAATGATATTTATAAATTAGTAAAACCGAAGATCATCTTAAATGCAGCGGGAGCAAGAGAAAAATTTTTACGTTTTAAAGGGAATTCACTTGCTGGAATTTACGGAGCAGGAGCATTCCAAACTTTGGTAAATCGCGATTTAGTGCGCCCCACAAAACGACTTTTCATTGTTGGCGGTGGGAACGTGGGACTCATTGCTGGTTACCATGCGTTGCAAGCCGGAATTGAAGTGGTTGGTTTGGTGGAAGCAATGCCAAAATGTGGTGGCTACAAAGTTCATGCCGATAAACTTGCACGGCTTGGTGTTCCAATTTATACATCTCATTCTGTTTTGCAAGCAAATGGAAAAGAGACCATTGAATCAGTTACAATATCACAAATTGATGATAAATTTAATCCGGTAAAAGGAACAGAAAAGACATTTGACTGTGATACACTTCTTATCGCTGTGGGGCTTGAAAGTGTAAGTGAATTTACTGATGAAGCTGAAACTGCCGGAATAAGAGTTCTTTCTGCCGGTGATGCAAAAGAAATTGCAGAAGCTTCTTCTGCTATGTTCAATGGGAAAATTGCCGGACTAAAGATAGCCAAAGAAATTGACCCGAATGTGGAGAAAATTCCCCAAAGCTGGTTTGATAAAGCAGAAATTTTAAAAAAGGAAGCTGGTAAAACTTATGATTATAATATCACTGAAATAGAAGAAGGAATTTTGCCGATTATTCACTGTTTACAAGAAATTCCATGTAATCCCTGCAGTACGGTTTGCCCCACAAATTCAATTTTCATGAAGGGTGATCCGATTATGGATTTACCCCATTTTGAGGGGAAATGTATTGGTTGTGGAAAGTGTGTTGCAGTTTGTCCGGGATTGGCGATTACACTGGTGGATTATCGTAAGAATGCGGAAAATCCAACGGTTACGCTACCTTATGAAATTTCAAATCACAAAGTTTTGGTTGGTGATGAGGTGAGATGTGTCGATATTGATGGGAAGGAACTCGGTACCTTTTCTGTAACACAAATTCTTGATGTGAAAGTAAATAATAGAACTCAGCTTATTAAATTAAAAGCTCACAAAAATATTGCGAAAAAGATCGTTTCATTCCAGATTCAAAAGGCAGAAGTTTCCCAACAAAAAGAGACAGAAATTCAACACACCTCTGATGAAGAAATGGTCTGTCTTTGCGAGCGTGTTACCGCAAAAGATGTTCGCGATTTGGTGCGAAATGGTGTTTCGGACATCAACCAGATAAAGGCGATTACGCGTGCCGGAATGGGACCTTGCGGAGCAAAGAGTTGTGATAATTTAATCAAACAAATTTTGCGACGCGAAGGTGTTCCGAATGAAGAGATTGAACCGAATACACGGCGTCCAGTTTTTGTGGAAGTACCACTCGGGAAATTTGCTGATGGAGGGAAGATATGAAAACCTTTGATGTAATTATTATCGGTGCTGGCTCGGTTGGAGTGCCGCTTGCATTGTCGCTTGCGGAACGGAAGCAAAAAGTTTTGGTTATCGATGCGTGTGCTTCGGTGGGGCAAGAAAACAACAAAAAAGCGATTGGTGGGATTCGTGCTACCCATTCCGATTTTGGCAAAATAAAAGTATCGCAAAAGAGCATCGAAATATTTTCTACATGGCAAGAGAAATACGGTGATGATATTGGTTGGATGGCAAACGGTTACAGTTTTCCAGCTTATACGGAAGCAGACGAAACCAAGCTGAAAAATCTGATGAAAATTCAACATTCTTTTGGTTTGAATATCGAATGGATTTCTCCCGAAGAATATGAAAAATTAGTGCCGGGAATTTGTGTGGAAAATCTGCAAGGAGCTACCTATTCGCCCAACGATGGTTCGGCTTCGCCACTTTTGGCAATCAATGCATTCTACCAAAAAAGTTTAGAGTTTGGTGCTGAATACAAATTCAAAGAAAAAGTGGTAGATTTGAAAATAGTTAATGGCGAAATTTCCCAAGTGATTACAGATAAAAGTGAATATTCGGCAAAAATTGTGGTCAACGCTGCCGGCAATAATGCAAAAGAGATTGGAGAATTAATGGGAATTAATTTGCCGGTAATTCCAGACAGTCACGAAGGTGCCATCACCGAACCGGTAGAAAGGTTTTTTGAACCAATGGTGGTGGATATGCGTCCGATTAAGGGTTCTGCAAATTACTATTTTTACCAAAATAATGAAGGTCAGGTTATTTTTTGCATCACGCCATCACCGCCAATTTTTGGGACAGACAGCGATTCTACCTCGACATTCTTGCCGCAGGTTGCAAAAAGAATGGTGCAACTTTTTCCAAAACTTGCCAATTTGAAAGTGCGTCGCACTTGGCGTGGACAATATCCAATGACACCGGATGGTTTTCCCATTGTGGGCAAATCACGCGAAATTTCAAATCTGATAAATGCAGTTGGAATGTGCGGTCAGGGCTATATGTTGGGTCCGGGTTTGGGTGAATTGATAGCTAAAATTGTCTTGAATGAACTTTCGGAAGATGACAAAAAAGCGTTGAAAAGTTTTGATCCTTATCGTGATTTTACGGGAATGGAAGCGTTTAAATAATGAAAATAAAAATAGAAAAAATTGAAAGCTATGATTTTGATAAAATCTATAAATTTATCGAAAATCTTGGTTTAGAAGAAATCCTAATTGGTAAACAAAAAATTCTCTTAAAACCAAATTTATTGGGTGCATTTGTACCGGAAAAAGCAGTTACTACTCATCCCGTAATTGTAGATGCGATAATTACATATCTCAAAAAAATTGGTAAAGAAATTGTTTTGGGAGATGGACCGGGCGGATCAGTTTCGGCAACTTTAGTTTGGCAAAAAACAGGTATGAAACAGATTGCAGAAAAACATCAAATTTCACTCGTCAACTTCAAAAAAGGTGGCATCACGCTAAAAAAATCGAACGGTATTGAATTTCCAATTACAAATTATTTTTTCGATGCTGATGCTGTGATTAATCTTTGCAAATACAAAACGCACAGTTTGATGTCATACACGGGTGCGGTCAAAAATTTTTACGGTTTGATTCCGGGTTTAAAAAAATCTGATTTTCACAAAAGTCACCCCGATCACAATTTGTTCGCAACGGTTTTGACAAGTTTGTATGATTTGATAAAAGATAAAGTTGCGATTAACATAATGGATGGAATTATCGGTATGGAAGGAGAAGGACCATCTGCCGGAGATCCCAGAAATTTTGGAGTGATGTTTGCCAGCAAGTCTGCTTCTGCACTTGATTACGTAGCTTCAAGCATGATGGGATTTGATCCCGAAAAATTGGTTTATATTTTACCTGCTTTACAGATGGACAAAGTGGAGAAAGTAGTGGTTGCGGAAGAGTGGAAAAGATTCAAATTCCAAAAAGTGAAGATTAAAAAAATCGGATTATACATAAAAATTTTAGCTTACTCACCAAAGATATTAAAAGATGTTTTCAAAAAATATTTTACCTATTACCCAGATTTTAATGATAAATGCAGGAAATGTAATATCTGCGTAAAAAGTTGCCCAATGCAAGTGATGACGCTTCAAAAAGGTGATTTGCATCCGACTATAAATTACGATAAATGCATCAAGTGTATGTGCTGTCACGAGATGTGTCCGTACCAGGCAATTTATGTACACAAAAGTTTTTTAGCGAGGTTTATTATTAAATGAAATGGAAAAAAGCAATCTACTACATTCTCGTTTTAGCGATGGTTATTTATATCGTATTTTTTGACAAATCGAGTCTTTTTCAGAAATATAAGATGAAACAAAAAGTGGAAAAAATGTGTTCCGAAAATATGCGTTTGCAAAAAGAGAACGAGCGTTTGCAAGCAGAAAACGAGTCGTTACAAAGTGATAACAAAATTTTGGAAGCAAAAGCACGTGAATTTGGGATGCAAAAAAAAGGCGAAAACGTAATTCAATTTAAAATAGAGGGAATGTAAAAAACATTGTGTAAACTTCCAAAGTAAATAAAATAGGCATTGG
>JABGOP010000041.1 GCA_018645365.1 Candidatus Cloacimonadota bacterium | reverse complement strand
GAAAAATAATCTTTGACAAAAAAATAATGAGTTCATTTTTTTGAAGATGTTAGAAACATAGGAGGAAGAATGACAACAAAAGAAGCAATTTTGAAAAGCCTTGAAGAACTAAATAAATTAACAACTTATATGGAAATTTACAATCACATTGTAAAAAATAAATATTATGATTTTGGAAAAAGTAAAACACCTGCATTAACTATTTCTGCAAGTTTAACTTCTTTTATCCAAAAAGGAGATAATAGAGTAAGAAGAATTAAAAACTCAAATGGTTATTCATACTATTTATCAAAAAATGAAAGCAATATAAATTTTGAAAATAATATTAATAACTTTACGGTTGAAAAAATAACAAAAAAAAATAAAAGTTATAACGAGCGTGATTTGCATAAACTTTTGAGTAGTTATTTAAAAAATCAATCAATTTACTCTAAAACAATATTTCACGAACAATCAAAGAGCAGCAAAGATAATCAGCAAAAATGGATACACCCTGATATGATTGGAATAAAATTTTTGACACTGAAAACAAAAACAAGTCAAACATTTTTAAAAGCAATTAATCAAGCAGATACATTCAAAATAACATCTTATGAGTTAAAAAAAGAAATTAATACTGATTATGAATTAAAAAAATCATTTTTTCAGGCTGTATCTAATTCAAGTTGGGCAAATTATGGGTATTTGGTTGCCTTTGAAATAAGTGATAGTTTAGAGGATGAAATGGAAAGATTAAATCAATCTTTTGGGATAGGAATAATAAAATTAAAACAAAATCCGTATGAAAGCAAAATACTATATCAATCTAAATATAGAGAACTTGATTTCAAAACATTAGACAAACTTTGTAAAATAAACATAAATTTTGATAAGTTTATTGAGCAAACAGAAACACTAATAACTGTACAAGATAAATATTTTAACTCCATAGAAAAAGAGTTTGATGAATTTTGTGATGATTATTTTATAAATGACACCGAAATCAATAAATATTGTCTTGAGAAAAATATACCAATAGAGGATTAATAACAATACGTATAAACAAAAAAACAGCTCGCAGATGCGAGCCGTTTGTTTATCTAATTTTACCAATTATTCTTTCACGCTGTAACCTGCGTTTTCAATTGCTGTTTTCACACTTTTCAAATCAAAACCACCTTCGATAATTGCTTTTTTGGCATCAAGTAAAACTTTCACTTTTGTTACACCGTCAACGGCTTCAATCGCTTTCGTGGCGTTCATCACGCAGTGGTTACAAGTCATCCCTTCAATTTTCACAATTTGCTCGGTTGGTATTGCTTTCACTTCTTTTTTGAATTTATACTTAAACTTTGCAGAAATGCGACGATAAATAGATAGCACTAATAACACACTAAAAATTATGGTAATTACAATTAAAATTATGGAATTTTCGGAATGTGCATGCGTTTGTTTCAAAGTTTTGGCAAAATCTGGTGTGAAGATTTTCATCACAAAATTGAGTGCATACCCACCTAAAATGGCAAAAACAACAATAACCGAAAGATAAACCATCACGATTTTCTTGCCCATTGCGTTGCCAATTAGCGTAATTGTTGCCGCATTTGTAGCAGGGCCAACCACCAAAAACACAAATGCTGCTCCAGGTGAAATCCCTTTCAAAATAAGCGAAACTGCAATCGGAATAGAACCAGTGGCACACACATAAAGCGGAATGCCCACGATAATCATCAACAACATTCCCACAAAACTATCGCCACCGTATTTCGCGAAAAAATCTGCTGGCACAAAATAAGAAATCATCCCTGCCAAAATGATACCAACCACCAACTGGAGTGCGATATCGTCTAAAAATTCACGATAGGCATAATTAAAAAACTTTTGGAATTTATTTTGTGACTTGGTGGGAATTGCACAACAACCAGATTCACAATTTTCAGGTTTTGGTTCTATCGGCTTACTTTGAAGATGAAAAACATTGGCAATAATACCACCTACAATGCCAGTTATAAACGCCGCAATCGGGCGAAAAATAGCAAAAACAGGTCCCATCATGCCGTAAGTGGCAATCATACTATCCACCCCAGTTTGGGGAGTGGAAATAAGGAATGAAAGCGTTGCACCATTCGATGCTTTTTCTCGCTTTAAGTAAAGTGCAGTAGGGATTACACCGCACGAACAAAGTGGTAACGGCACGCCCAAGACTGCTGCTTTCATAACCGCTAAAAAGTTGTTTTGTCCCAAATGCTTAGCAATAAAATCTTTTTTGAAAAACAAATGCAACAATCCTGCAAATGTTAACCCAATAAAGAGATACGGGGCAATCTGTAAGTAAGTTTGCCAAATCTCGTAAAACAATTCTTTCATTTATTCATCCTTTTAATCGTTTGCATCACTTCATCGATGACTTCGATCTTTCTTTTTTAATTTGTTTAACTTCTCCATATGAATATGCATGATGCCTTCTTCTTCATAGAAACTGCCATACTCCTTAAAACCCAATTTTTCATAAAAGCTGATTGCATGCTTTTGAGAACCTAAATAGACTCTTTTCATATTTTTTTTATGTGCGATTTTAATAAAAGTTTCTATGATTTTCTGTCCTACTCCATTTCCTCTAAATAGTTTTAATACTGCTATCCGCCCGATATGTCCATCTGTAAGCATCCTACCAGTACCAGCAAATTGATCATTCATTTTAATTAATATTTGAATGGCATTCTTATCTTCGCCATCAAAATCAGCATTTGAATTTACTCGTTGTTCCTTTGTAAAAACTGCATTTCTGATTTTACGGATTTCTGTTTCATAGTTACCCTCAAAATTTATCATTAAAATCTTCAAGTTTTTACCCTTTCATTTATTCATTCTTTTGATAGTTTGCATTACCTCATCGATGACTTCGATCTTTCCTTCTTTTATTTGCTCAACCACACAACTTTTCAAATGTGCATCCAAAATTAGGTTTGAAACTGCATTAAGTGCGGACTTCACCGCCGAAATTTGATTTATTATATCATCACAATACACATCTTCCGCAATCATGCGATTGACGCCCCTCACTTGCCCTTCGATGCGGTTCAATCTATCGCGAAACTTCTTTTTCAATTCTTCCGAATGATGTGCTTTTTTGGTGTTACAATGTTGACATTTATCTTTCATAATACCCCCTTACATACCATATAGGGGTATAAATTTTAGAGGTCTCTTTTTGTAAAGAAAAAAGAGGTTACCGAAGTAACCTCTTTATATTTTACTCTGAATTATGCAACTGCTTTTTTGGGTGGTTTAACACCATAAATGATGCCAGCTGCCAAAAGGCAAAGCACACCACAAATAATGAAAGCTAATGAAAAATTATTCATATCACCTAGTTTTCCACCGAGGATTGGTCCGAAAATTCCACCAATTCCATAAGCTAAAAATACCCATCCATAATTTTGACCGATGTATTTTGTACCGAAAGTATCTGCTGTAATCGTTGGGAAAAGTGCAAAATTTCCACCGAAATTAAAGCCGATAAGAGTAGCACCCAAATAGAGAAGTGCAGGAGTTCCAGCTACCCATTGGAATAAAATCACGAAAATACCTTGTGTCGCCATCATGAGGGCAATCGAGTTTTTGCGACCAAGTTTATCGCTCATCGCACCCCACGCAATCCGCCCAAGACCGTTCGCCAACGAGAAAAAAACAGCCATCGCCGTTCCAGCAATGCCGGAAGCTACAATTTCACTATAACCCGCTGCCATCAAAGCTTGCATTGGGAAAAGTTTCATGAGTCCAATACTCATAAGTCCAGCACTTGCACCAAACGCAAATGTAAGAAGAATCATGTAATATTGTGGTGTTTTAAGCATTTCACCGCTTTTCATTTGAACACCAGAAAGAACTGTTTTTGCTTTCGCTTCAGTTGGATTCCAACCTTTTGGTTTCCAATTTTCAGGTGGAAACTTCATCCAAAGACTTCCCAAAACTACTGCGACAAAAAAGATAATTCCATAAATTGTAAAAGTATTGCTCAACCCTAAATCAGCAATCAAGCTTCCCCAAGTTCCAGCGAGTTTCACCCAAAGAGTAGCACCAAAACCAAAACCGGCAACTGCCAAACCTGTGATGAGACCTTTCTTATCTGGAAACCAGCTCATTCCAACCGCGATAGGAACTACATACGCAAGTCCAATTCCAGAACCACCAATCACGCCAACGAAAAAGAATATTCGCCAAAAATCGGTACCACCCAAAAGACCAGCCAATAAATAACCAAGTCCCAAAACAACTCCACCAGACATTGCTAATTTTTGGGGTCCGAGTTTCGGCATCAATCTGCCAGCAATCACCATAACAATGGCAAAAAATGCAAGACCAGCAGCAAATACAGCTTGTGTTTCTGTTTTTGACCAACCCGCTTCCACGAGAGGTTTAGTAAACACGCTCCACGCGTAAATTGCACCCAAACAAAGTTGGATAATAATCGCGCCGAGTACTACAAAATTTCGATTCATTACTTTTTTTTCAGACATTTTATCTCCTTTTTTTTGAAAAAAGCCGAAATCACAAAAAAGCAATTCCGGCTATAATTTTCATCAATTTTTATTTGATTAATTTACGCTCTTCGATGAGACTTGCTACAACACTTGGGTCTGCCAAGGTTGAGATATCACCGAGATTATCTGCACTCTTTTCTGCAATTTTACGCAAGATACGACGCATAATTTTTCCAGAACGAGTTTTTGGAAGAGCTGGTGCCCATTGAATTGCTTCCGGTGTTGCAATCGGACCAATTTCTTTACGAACATGCTTAATAAGCTCTCTCTTCAATTCATCAGTTTCTTCGATGCCACCCACCAAAGTTACATAAGCGTAAAGCCCTTGTCCTTTGATGTCGTGTGGAATTGGAGTTACCGCAGCTTCTGCAACTGCTTTGTGGCTAACGAGTGCACTTTCCACTTCGGCAGTTCCGATTCTGTGACCAGATACATTCACAACGTCATCGATTCTACCAAGTAACCAATAGTCGCCATCTTCGTCAATGCGGCAACCGTCACCAGCAAAATATGTGTCGTTGTACATTGTGAAATATGTGTCTACGAATCTATCGTGATCACCCCACATTGTACGCATCATTCCTGGCCAAGGTTTTCTAATGCAAAGTTTTCCACCTTCGTTTGTATCACATTCGGAGGCATCATCGCGAAGTACAGCAGTTTCAACGCCGAAGAAAGGTCTGCCTGCACTACCTGGTTTGAGTGTGTGAGCACCTGGGAAATGTGAAAGCATAAACCCACCAGTTTCTGTTTGCCACCAAGTATCCACGATTGGACAATTTTCTTTTCCAACCTTTTCGTGATACCACATCCAAGCTTCTGGATTGATAGGCTCGCCAACTGAACCAAGAATTCTAAGAGATGGCATTTTATATTTTTCTACCCATTCGTCACCGAGTCTCATCAAAGCCCTGATAGCTGTAGGAGCTGTGTAGAATACTGTGATGTCAAATTTTTCCACAACTTGCCAAAATCTACCAGCGTCTGGATATGTTGGAACACCTTCGAACATTACGGAAGTTGCACCGTTGGCAAGTGGGCCATAAACAATATAACTGTGACCAGTAACCCAACCGATATCGGCAGTACACCAGTAAACATCATCTTCATGAATATTGAAAATGTGCTTGTGGGTGAGGGTTGTGTGCATCAAATAACCTGCTGTTGTGTGAACAACACCTTTTGGTTTTCCTGTAGAACCGGAAGTATAAAGAATGAAAAGTGGGTCTTCTGCTTTCATTGAAACAGCTTCGCAAACTGCATCTGCTTTTGCCATTTCGTCATGATACCAGAAATCTCTCCCAGCTTCCATATGACAAGGCTCATCGTTTGTTTTTGTAACGATAACGCTCTCGATTGTTGGAGTTGCTTTCAAAGCTTCGTCAGAAATATCTTTAAGACGAATGTATTTTCCAGCTCTATTTGAAACATTAGAAGTGATCAGCATTTTACAATCTGAATCATTTACTCTGCCCTTGATAGCATCCGCACTAAATCCACCAAAAATAATTGAGTGGATAGCACCAATTCTTGTGCAGGCAAGCATCACGATTGCAAGTTCTGGAACCATTGGCATGTAGATAGCAACTCTATCGCCCTTTGTGATTCCTTTAGATTTCATTACATTTGCAAATTTGCTAACTTCTGTATGAAGTTCTTTGTAGGTGTACTTTTTTACATCGTTTTCTGCTTCACCTTGCCAGATAATAGCTGTTTTGTTCTCTGTTGGTGTGCCGAGATGTCTGTCCAAACAGTTGTAACTTACATTCATTTCACCATCTTCAAACCAAGTGTGTTCGATGATACGCTTTTTTGTATCCCAATTGTATTTGAGACCTTGTGTTGGTTTTTTGAACCAGTGTAAAGTTTCCGCTTGCTCAAGCCAAAATCCATCTGGATCCTTGATTGATTTTTCCCACATTTTTTTGTACTGTTCATCAGATGAAATGTGTGAATTTTCTCTAACTTTTGCTGGTGGTGGGAATGTTCTTCCCGCACCCATTAACGAGTCTATAGCTTTCTTTTTTGCCATTGTTAAACTCCTCCTGTATTTTTTTTAATAAATTTTGTTGTTAATCCATTTTCAGGTTGATATCAGTCAAGTATTTTTACACTTTTTTTAGATTTATTGGAAACACAACTATTCGCACGGTAGTGATTTAATGTTTATACCGTGGCTGAATTAGAAATCAGTCAATTATTAAACAAGAAAAAACGACAAATAAATGGTTAATGAAACAAACTATCTTTCTATTGCAAAAAATAATTGACACATTTTTACCCACAAAAGAAATTGCTGAGTTGCAATTACCCAATAAATAAGTGAGGATCGTATGAAAAGATTAATTTTATTTGTTTTATTATTTACTGTATTATACGCAGAAACTACCAAAATTGATAGTTTGGAAATTAAGTTAACAGAAACGTCTGGTAATGTGAAAGCTGAAATTTACAGGAAACTCGCTCTTGAATATCGAACCCTACAGCAATATAACGAAGCTGAAGAATACTGTGAAAAAGGCATTAAATTTGCTACAGACCGAGATACTTTGGCTACTATCTATTACGCATTAGGTAACATTAGATTTTACAACTGTAGATATGAAGAGTCCCTAAAAGCGGTTGAAAAATGCATTGAACTAAGACAAGTAATGGGTGATAAAATAAAACTTGCGGAAGCTATTATGGCAAGTGCAACGGTTATGACAACAATAGGTGATTATGATAAAGCCATCCAAAAGTATAAAACCGCACAAAATATCTACATTGAACTCAATGACAATAATGGTATCTACCGTACAATTAATGATCTATCTGTAATTTTGCAGCAACAGGGAAAATTAGAGGAAGCAGTGGCTAATATGCAAAATGCTATCGTACTCATAAATGATGATAATCTAATGGCAACGGCATACTATAACCTTGGTTTATTCTGCTCAGACATGAGCGATTTCCCCAATGCAAAAGATTATTATTTCAAAGCTTTAGCTTTATTTAGTGAGTTAGATGATAATAAAGGAATCGCAGGTATTTATGTAGCATTAGGAACCATGTATCAATCATTAAATAAAACAGAAAAAGCCCTCAATTATTATTCCAAAGCACTTCAGATAGAAGAATATGTAAATAATAATAAAAGTTATTCTTCTTTATTATCAAAAATGGGAAACTTATACTACTCTATTTTAAATAATGAAAAAGCATTAGAATATTATCAACAAGCGTTAAAAATTACTGAAAAATTAGGACTAAAAATCCAAACAGGCTCAAACCTTAATAGCATAGGAACAATTTATAGTGATTTAAAAGAAAATGACAAAGCAAAATTTCATTTAGAAAAAGCACTAAAAATTGCAGAAGAAATTAACTCCGATCGTCTAAAAGGGCAAATACTAATTAATTTATCAATGTTGTACGCAACTAATTATTTGGATTATACAAAAGCTTACCAAATACAAAAACAAGCCATTCAAACATTACGAAAAATTAATATTCCAAGCAACTTAGCAGGAGCATTAATTTATCAAGCTTTAATTTTGAAAGAATTAAACCAATTTAACGCAGGAATAATACACCTTCAAGAAGCGAAAGAAATTATTGCAACGATTGGAGATATGACACTTCAACGAGATTTCCATCAAGCTTCTTCTGAATTTTACGAAGCAAAGAAAAATTTTGCCAAAGCACTTTCCTTTTACCAAAAATACACTTCTCTCAAAGACTCTATTTTTACAGAAACTACCAGTGCAAAAATTTCAGAGTTAGAAACAAAACACCAAACTATCAAGAACAAAAAAGAGATTGCCGAACTAAAAATCGCCAAACTACAAATAATCAAACAACGCTTATTTTTGCTTATCTTTGTTTTGTTACTATTCATTATCACCATTATTGCTTTCTACTTTCTCAAACTCAAGCATAGACTTGCAAAATTATTAAAAATAAAAGTAGCAGAGAAAAACAGCGAACTGCAAAAAGAGTTGGTGGAACGGCAAAAGATAGAGAAGAAATTGATGGATGTGGAAAGATTTTTGGCAATGCGAGAAATATCAGCAGGCATTGCACACGAGGTCAAAAATCCTCTTACTAGCATTAGTAGTGCTACCCAAATGCTTCAAGACAAACCAATAACCCCCGCCGAAGAAGAGGCGTTTCTGAATATTATCGCAGAGAGCGTGAGCATCGCTACAAATACGATTATCAAAATGTTAGACTTTACCAAAACAAAGGACATAGATCTACAAAAGAGAGATACCAAATTTCTTTTAAATCGTGTTTGCAAATTACTGAGAGGTAATTTCAAATCTAACCAAGTAACATTGGAAAATAAAAACAATCTACCGAATTTAATGATTGACGAAGAGTACATCCAAAGTGTGTTTGTGAATGTAATTAACAATGCTATCAATGCGATGCCAAACGGCGGTAATTTGACGATAAGTTCCGCAACTAATAACGACAAACTTTATCTGAAATTCATTGATAACGGTTGTGGCATCAAGCCAGAACTTTTGGAAAAAGTGTTCAATCCATTCTTCACAACCAGAAGTGATGGACACGGGTTGGGTCTCAGTATTGCCAATCAGGCGATGAAACAGCACGGTGGCACGATAGAAATAACATCTGAACTAAATGTGGGAACCACCGTAACACTTATCTTCCCACTTATCGAGGCATAAATTATGTTAGGTAGAATATTGGTAGTAGATGATGATAAAAATGTAAACTTAGTACTTTCTACATTATTGAAAAAAAATGGTTATGAAGTAGCAACCGCTTTCGATGGTGAGAGTGCAATTCGAGAAATAAGTTCATTCAAACCAACGGTGATACTATTGGATGTGGTCTTGCCAGATTTTGACGGTTTCGAGGTAATGCGGCGGACAAAACAATTGGCAAACCCACCCATCATCATTATGATAACGGGGAATTCTGGTGTGGAGCAAGCAGTAGAGGCACTCAAAGCTGGAGCGTTCAACTACATTGCCAAACCGCTAAATAACAATGAGCTAATCTTGGTAGTCCAAAAAGCATTTATGTTGAATAAATTGGAAAACGAAGTGGAAACACTCAAAGAAAAATTTGCATTTAACAGAGCATTTATCGGGCAATCCGTTCAAACCGAGAAAATCCTCAATACGATAGAGGTGGTAGCACCAGCAGATGTAGCGGTGATTATTCAAGGTGAAAGCGGTACGGGAAAAGAAATTGTTGCCAACTTGCTGCACTACAAAAGTAAGCGTAAAGATGCTCCTTTTGTGCTTGTAGATTGCGGTGCAATTCCAGATACCCTCATCGAAAGTGAACTCTTTGGACATACGAAAGGAGCCTTTACCGATGCTCATTCCGAACAAATTGGTAAATTGGAACAAGCAAATAGAGGCACTATTTTCTTGGACGAAATTTCCAACTTAAATTTGACTGCACAAGCAAAGCTACTGCGGGTTATGCAAGAGAAAAAAATAAGCAAAGTGGGCAGTCCAAAGATGATTGACCTCGACATCAGAATTTTGGTAGCTTCCAATCTAAACCTAAATAAACTCGTGGCAAAAGGGAAATTTAGAGCTGACCTTTTTCATCGGTTAGATCAATTTTCCATCAACATTCCACCGCTGGCAACTCGCAAAGAGGACATTCCGCTTTTGGTGGAACACTTCATCACAAAATCAAATCTGTTTTTACATAAAAATGTGGAAAATATCTGTGCCGAAGCTTTACAAAAGTTGATGGATTATAACTTTCCTGGCAATGTGCGTGAATTGGAAAATATTATCCGTAAAGCAGTATTGCTTACAAAAACAAATATCATCGAAGTAGAAATGATTACTTTTTCCGAAACGGTGCTTGCTTGCACATCTTCCCAAAATCTCTTAATGGCAAAGATGGACCTCGAGAAAAAACTGATTACACAAGTAATGCAACAAACAGAGAATCGTACCAAAGCTGCTGAGATTTTGGGTATTTCTCGCAAAACGCTTTATCTCAAAATATTGGAATATGGTATTTAAGAATTAGGATTTTGAATACTTGGAAAATACTTATAAATTCTATCGCGATTTTCAATTTCTTTTTTATTTTTATGATATATTTCAATAAATTTGACTACTTTTTTTTCTCTATCATAAGCAAAGATTATTCTAATACCAGATTTAGCACCTCTACCGTAAATTGAACGACATGCAAATTTTGTAACTTTTCTTATTTCTGGGTTAATGATTCCTAATTTGCTAATAATAGGCATCTCTTCAATTATTTTATTATCTATAATCTTTGGAAGACCATAGCTAATGAAATGGTCTAAATCTTCTGATAAGGTTGGATATTTTTTTTCTAATTTTTTTAGTTCTTTTTTGAATTCGATAAGATATTCTATTTTCATGATTATCTATTCGTAATTTCTTGCTGAATAGGGTACTGTCCGATAAAAAACAGCCTCATATTTAATTTGTTGTCCATCCCCTGTATATAAATATGGAACATCTTTGTGTGAATAATCGCTTATTTGTTTTGCATTCAAATGAGATAGTTTTGCTAATACTGCATCAATTAATTCAGTTTCTCTAGCACTTAGGAGTGCAAGGTTTGATTCTCTTAATGGTATAAATTTCTTTTGATTTTTCCCAAAATATTCATTTTTCACCACAACGATATCTTTATTTATCATATTTTCGAGTACTTTTATTAATTCAATCGGTGTTGGACCATGATGGTTCTTTATATAAGTAGCACCTATTATTTGTTCTTCATATTTTTCATAATAATCAAAATCAATGAAATAGATGAGCTTATTTATTACCGTTTCGCCGATATTAGGGTAAGCGCCAACTTTATTTAATACATACAAAAGCACTTCTCTAAATTTTTCAAGATTTTTTTGAGGAATATCTATTCTGATTCTTTGTGATTTGACAGGCAAATTATTTTCTTTCTCAGTTATCATTATGTCAGTTCCATAAATTAACATATCTGTTGAAATTCCAAAAATATTAGCAAATTTTTTTAAATCCTCTACCGAAATATTTCTTTTATTTGATTCTATTGCAGATATTTTTGATCGTGATATATTTGATAGTTGTGATAGCTCTAATTGAGTTATTTTTTTCTGCTTACGAAGATCTTTAATAATAGTACCATCCATAATTCCTCCTTTTTTGATTATGTCACAAAACCAAACATTATAATGACACATATTCTGTCAATGAGTATTTCTTCTTTCTCAAGTTTTCTTTTATAATTATTAATTTTAATTCTTAATCGCTTTTCTCTGCGGTAAAAGTCTTTTTGCATTAAGTTATGTTTTCGCTTTCCTTAGTGTTTTTGAGTCTTTGTGGTAAAAATCTTTTTGCATTAAGCTATGTTTTTGCTTTTCTTAGTGTTTTTGGTCTTTGTGGTAAAAATCTTTTTGCATTAAGCTATGTCTTCGCTTTTTTAAATTTGCGTTAATTCGTGTTAATTTAAAACAAATGGCGTTTTGCTTCACAAAGCCACCATCCGTTTCAGACTTGCACAGACGAACACATAAAAATAATTGACAGAAAAAGGTTAATTATTTTTATGTTTATCGTATCTTTATAGTAATAAAGAAAATACGCTATAGAATATACTTTATGATATTATTAGATAATATAGGGATGGGGGTATTAATGGATAAAAACAATGATAAAATAGGCAGTTTGGAATTAAGATTTATCTCCTACTTTCAAATGGCAAAAAAAAGAATTGTAAAATCAGGTGATTTAGAAAACATCCTGCGAATAACTAAGCAGCGGGAAAATAATTTATTGAGCAAGTTATCTGCAAAAAAAATCATTATTCGTTTACAACGAGGTTTATATTTATTGCCAAAACAAATTTCCGCTGGCAGTTTTACCGAAATTCATGAATATGAAATTATTAAATATTATATGGAAGAGATTGAAGCAAAATATTTAATTAGTGGTTTCACAGCCATTTATTATTATGGATTTACAACTCAAATCCCCAACACTATTTGTGTATATAATAACAAAATTTATGGTGAAAAACAAATTGCGGGGAAAACATACAAATTCATCAAAACATCTGTTAAAAGATTGAAGGGGGCAGAAAAAATAAACACAGAAAATAATTGTGATATTTTATTTGCATCAAAAGCAAGATTGTTGATAGATTGTATTTATGATTGGAAAAGATATAACTCTATTCCAGCAGTTTATGGTTGGATAAAACAAGAAATTATGAATGATGAAACAATTACCGAAAAATTAATTAATAATGCCAATCGTTATGGTAATAAATCCGTACAGAGAAGATTGGGGTATTTGTTGGAAACATTGAAAATAGAGTCATCTCAATTAATGAGATTACAAAGAAAACTCGGTAAAAGCAAATCATTAATCCCTTTTAATCCTACTAAAAAAATAACCGGGAAAATAGATAAAAAATGGGGAATTGTCATCAATGAATGATGCTATCCATCTAAATAAAGAGTATTTTAAAAAAGCTTTAATTTATAATTGCTTTTCGTTTTCCTTAGTGTTTTTGAGTCTTTGTGGTAAA
>JABGOP010000058.1 GCA_018645365.1 Candidatus Cloacimonadota bacterium | reverse complement strand
CGTTAAATTCCTCCTACTTAACAAACTATTTTTAAGCTAGTTTTCTTGACATCAAAACACGATAAAACTTAATGTTCCGCAATTGAGGAAAGTTATGAAAATTTATAATACAATGACGCGAAAAAAAGAAAACTTCAAACCGATTGAAGAAGGTAAAGTCAAGCTTTACGCCTGTGGCCCGACCGTTTACAATTACTTCCACATCGGCAATGCACGCGCATTTTTATTCTTTGATGTTGTACGCCGCTATTTCGAATTTTTGGGTTATGAAATGACTTATGTACAGAACATCACCGACATCGAAGATAAACTGATAAATCAAGCAAAAGCTGAACAAACAACTGTGAAAAAAGTTGCTCAAAAATACATCGATGCTTTCTTGGAAGATACTGCAAGTTTAGGCATCAAAAAGGTAAATCATCATCCCAAAGCAACTGAATATATCGGTGAAATGATTGATCTCATCAAAAAATTAGTGGAAAATAATTTTGCTTATGAAGTTGATGGCGATGTCTATTTTTCGGTGGTAAATTTTAAAAATTACGGCAAACTTTCTGGACGCAACATTGACGATTTGAAAGTCGGTGCGAGAGTGAAAGCGAATGTTCAAAAAAGACATCCGGCTGATTTCACACTTTGGAAAAAAGCAAAGCCAGAAGAGCCAAGTTGGGGGAGTCCGTGGGGAAAAGGACGACCGGGTTGGCACACCGAATGCGTGGTGATGTCGCGCTCTATTTTGGGTGAAACTTTCGATATTCACGGTGGCGGAAATGACCTCATTTTTCCACATCACGAAAACGAAATTGCCCAAGCTGAAGCATCATCTGGAAAGCCTTTAGCAAACTATTGGATGCACAACGGTTACCTCAATATCGAAGGCGAAAAAATGTCGAAAAGTTTGAATAATTTTTTTACAGCTCGCGACATTTTAAAGAAATACGATGCAGAGGCAATTCGCTTCTTTTTTCTCTCCAAACATTACCGTAGTCCCATCGATTTTAACGAAGATATCATCATCGAGTCGAGTAAGGCGGTAGAGGGATTTTACTCTATTTTGAAAACCGTAAATTTTTTAAAAATTGAAAATAATGCACCAAATTATTCCGCCGAAATGTTGCAATTGAAAGAAAAATTTATCAATGCCATGAACGATGATTTCAACACTGCGAAAGCTATTTCTGTCCTTTTTGAAATTGTGAAATTATTTAAAAAATCGAATGATGAAAATTTTGCACATCTTTTGGTAGAACTGGGCAAATCAGTCGGTTTTTTCCAAAATATTGCCGATCATCTCGCAGAAGATTTAGGCGAAATCACCGAAAATCTCATCGAACTTTTAATTGAGTACCGCAACACATTCAAAAAAGAAAAAAACTGGGAAATGGCTGATAAAATTCGGAATGATTTGCAAAAGCTTAACATTCAATTAAAGGACACTTCAAGCGGAACTGATTGGAGCATCTCAAAATAAATTTTGTGATTTAGAATCAATACTATTCGACTATTCTAAATATTTTCCACAAACTATTTGACATATAAACCTAAACTAAATTCTTTGTCTTTCTCTTGTTTATAGAGTGGTCTTTTTAGAAAAATAGTGTGTATTTATTAACAAAGAATCGTGATATTTTTTTCATCACGAGCAATAATTGCCGACATGGCTCAACGGTAGAGCACTCGACTTGTAATCGAGCGGTTGTGGGTTCGATTCCTACTGTCGGCACCATAAATAAAAGTGGAAGGGTTCCCGAGTGGTCAAAGGGATCAGACTGTAAATCTGACGGCGAAGCCTTCGGAGGTTCAAATCCTCCCCCTTCCACCATTTTTATTGCGGGAGTAGCTCAACTGGTAGAGCATTAGCCTTCCAAGCTGAGGGTCGCGAGTTCGAACCTCGTCTCCCGCTCCATATTTACACGCTCATGTAGCTCAGGCGGTAGAGCGCATCCTTGGTAAGGATGAGGTCAACAGTTCAATTCTGTTCATGAGCACCAGAAAAAATAAAAAATATTATAAACCGAGGAGGTTACTGATGGCTAAGGAAAAATTTGAAAGAAGTAAACCGCATGTTAATGTAGGAACTATTG
>JABGOP010000004.1:40021-69174 GCA_018645365.1 Candidatus Cloacimonadota bacterium | reverse complement strand
ATCTCCGCAATTTTCAACCCATTCTCGGTTACCTTCTGAATCTCGTTTAATCAGTGCACTACCCCCCCAAAGAGAGAAAACAGCAGAGAGATAACCACCATCATCGGTTTGCACAAATGCAGAGGATTCTGTCTCATCAATCCAACTTAAAGTATCCTTTTTTGCCCAGAGGAAATTACCATCGCTGTCTGTTTTCATTAAGTAACCCCATTGATATTGTTCCCAATCATCAAAATACCAATAATAGCCATTTACAGCATAACCTCCATCATCGCAAACAAGAACATCCTCTACATAGTAATCATTATCACCAGCAGGATTGTAAAACGGTTGGTAGGTTTGCACCCAAGTTTCTTGGGAATTTAATATTGAAAATTGAATAGTGAATATTGAGATAATAATTAATAACTTTTTCATATTTCTATCTCCTATTTTAGTAATGTTATTTTTTTTATTCTTTTTAACTCATTATCATGAAAAAGCTGAACAAAATATATACCTGAACTGTATTCTTTTGCATTCCAAATGACTGAGTGACTTCCTACTTCTTTTGGTTCATTTAGTAATACCTTGATTAACTGCCCCTTAGCATTGAAAATATCAATCTTTATGCTCTTTGCACTTGATAAATTAAAAGAAATTATTATTTCAGGATTAAAAGGATTAGGATAACAAAACATATTATATGATTCAGAATGTATAACATTTTCACTTGTTGCTACAACTTGCCCTGTTGAATCGGTCTTAGTTAAAATAATACCTTCCCAACTTTCACCAGCACAAATGAATCTATCATTAATAATTGATAAGCATTTATCTCCTCTACCACTATTTCCTGCTAAATCAGACATCCATAAACTTTCACCATCATAATTATAAGAGTACATATTACCTCTTCCATAACCAATTATATTAATTGTGTTATCTACCATACTTCTAATGCCATATTCGTTATTTGAGTTAAATTCACTTAGAATATAAGCAACATTTCCTTCATTTGTTAATTTTATTAATACTGCATAAATTAATCTATTATCAGGTCTAAAATATCCAGACATAAAAAGTTCTTGATTGACATTCTCAATAATACAAAAGCCTTCATCTAGATTACCGTATCCGTCAAATGTATTTGACCATAAAGAGTCTCCTGTTGAATTTACTTTTAAGACAAAAATATCAAATCCGTTCCCGCTAGTATATCCTGTAGTAGCATAACCTCCGTCAGAAAGACTTATTATTGATTGTACACTACCATCTCCACTGCCACTTAAATAATAACTATCTTCCCATACAATATCACCATTTTGATTAATCTTTCTCATTGCAGGTAATCCGTTCATCCTACCACCAAGTATTATTTTCCCATCATTTGTATTATCCATTGAATGTATGTAAAAATCTCCGCAATTTTCAACCCATTCTCGGTTACCTTCTGAATCTCGTTTAATCAGTACACTACCCCCCCAGAGAGAGAAAACAGCAGAAAGATAACCACCATCATCAGTTTGCACAAATGCTGAGGATTCGGTTTCACCAATCCAACTTACAGTATCCTTTTTTGCCCATTGGAAATTACCTTCACTGTCTGTTTTCATTAGATAACCCCATTGATATTGTTCCCAATCATCAAAGTACCAATAATAGCCATTTACAGCATATCCTCCATCATCGCAAACAAGAACATCCTCTACTTGATAACCATTACCACCATTCTGATTGTAAAACGGTTGGTAGGTTTGCACCCAAGTTTCTTGGGCATTTAATATTGAAAATTGAATAGTGAATATTGAGATAATAATTAATAATTTTTTCATCCTGTTCTCCTTTTATATATAAACTGCTAATAATATGTGATAACTGCTGTATCCTCCCGCATAATCAAACAATTCTTCATCAACAAAATCAATATAAGTACTGTTTTCTAATACAACTCCTGCATATCCCAAAGCACCGTTTGCTCGTAACCTGAAATTATTATCATGAATAGCGGGCCATTCAATATGGTCCCAATCGAGATCGTAATCTCCCGTATTCGTAGAATCTACCTCCATTCCTTTGGGTCGGGAATACAATAACCTCCTGTATGCAAAACTTGCTAATGAATCAAGTTTAACAGATAGTGTATCTTGAAATTGCTCCTGAGTCCAAGGATGACCATCATACCACCACAACATATCTACTATGCCGGCAAGATTTTCCAGCATATAACCTATATCCAGTCCTTTACGACCTGCAGATTCATAAGGTATTTCCGGATGAACCAAACTATCGCACTCCGGTTTTGTGAGATACGGGATTACATCGTTAGCGATGGAGAGGTAATAAGGTGAAATAATTGGATCTGGTTCAAAAAGGAAATCAAAAGCTTCATCAAGTAAAGCAGTAGCTGCAGGATTTGAAAGACCAACACCGACAGCACCCACCAGAGCTTTTTTTACATAATCATCTGTATGATATGTTTCTGCACTTCCCCTTTCATCAAAAATATCTTCAGAATCATCTCTGCTATTAAATATTTGATAATAATAGTGATTAATTAAATCATCTCCACCCGCACATGCATCTTGAATAACTAAAAATTCAGTATCTCCGATAGTTTTGGTTTCATCTAATGAAAAAATCGAAGCCGTTACAATAACAATAAATAAAAAACATAACACTTGTTTCATTACATCCTCCTCATTTAATTAGGGTTATTTTTTTTGTTTGGATTATTTTACCATTTTTTATTAAATTTACAAAATACAATCCAGAAGAATAAGTAGAAGCATTCCAAATTATATTTTTGTTATTTACTGGAAAATTATCAATCATTTGCCCTTTTATGTTGAATATCTCAATTTTGTGATTATTCATCTCATCTACTCTAACATCTAAATTAATGCTTGGATTGAAAGGGTTGGGAAAACAAATAATGCCACTGTAGGTCGTTGGTAATATATCATAGTCTTTAGTTGAAACAACATTTCCCGTTGAATCAGTTTTTGAAACAATTATACTGCTTCCATTAATATTTTTCTCACCACAACAAATAAATTGGTTGTCTTGTAATTGCTGTATAGAACGATCACCAGAAGCATTCCCAATATTTATCCCCCAATCATCAACTGAATCCCAAATAATATCTTGATTTTCATCGATTATAATGATTTTAGTAGATCGTAAAATATAATTATTTTCGTTATATTGTAGCAATGAATAAATACTACTTGTTTCATTGTCAGTATCGAATTTTCTTGTCCACAAAGTATCACCCAAAGCATTAAAATTAACTAAAAATCCATAATAATCTCGATTATTAACTTCATTTATATAACCACCAATTAAAATTTCATTAAATGAGTTCTCAATAATACAATTTCCAACATCTCTATAATTTTGAGTTCCATCATAAGTCCAAGTCCAAAGAGAATCCCCAATTTCGTTTGTTTTAATCACAATAATATCATTATTATTAAGTCCATGAACATAGCCTGTTATTGCATAACCTCCATCTGTAGTCTGCGTTACAGAATATCCTGCTCCATATTCAAATCCATCCGGTAAATATGTTTCTCGCCATATTAAGTTACCGTTTAAATCAAATTTCTGCAAGTTTATTGTATTATCCATCGAGGAGCCTGTTGTTATTAAGTTTCCATTTTCTGTTAATTCCATCGCTTCGATGGAATAATCATTTCCTAAATCTATCTCCCATTCTTTTTCACCTTCTGAATCTCTTTTTAATAAATAATGCCCACCTCCTATAGCAAAATTCCATCCAGCGGTAATGAAGCTTCCATCATTCAAAACAATAAATGCTGTTGGTTCAGGATTATTATAAAAAGTTAAAGAATCTTTTTTAGCCCATAGAAAATTTCCTTCACTATCAGTTTTCATCAAATATCCCCAAGAATATTCTTCCCAGTCATCAAAATATGAATAAAAACCATTTACAGCATAACCACCATCAGGGCATAAACGGATATCTTCTACATAATAGTCATTATCACCAGCAGGATTGTAAAACGGTTGGTAGGTTTGTACCCAAGTTTCTTGGGCATTTAATATTGAAAATTGAATAGTGAATATTGAGATAATAATTAATAATTTTTTCATCCTGTTCTCCTTTTATATATAAACTGCTAATAATATGTGTTTGCGAACATCCCCCAATTGGTGTGTAACGCCAATTGTCGCGAATATTTTTTTTATTTTTCTTCTTTCTCACCACCGAAAGAAATTAACTTTCTTTGCGTGTCAATATTTTTTTTACAAAGTAAAAAAAGCCTCTATTTTTTTTCATTTATGAAAAAAAGTATTTATTTTTTGGGTAAAAACATTTAATTATTTCACCATTCCCTCTTTCATTTGGTGCAAACGCTCCAAAGCTTGTGTATAGTCATGGTTTCCTTGTGCCCATTTGCTCAGACGCTCGCAAGGAAACTGTTCACACTCGCAACAGTACTCTAGACCTTTATCATCGACACAGCATTTAAGTATCCAACAGTTAGTAGACCAATGTATTGACCGATCTCCCCGACAGTGTTGACAGAATGGACTTCGTTTAAGGAATTCAGACATACCTTCACCTTCTTTCAACCAGCCTTCCTTTTTCCACCACATAAACAACTCTTCTGCCGCCTCGGTATCTCCCCGCGATGCCATGCGTATGGTACAAGCAGTGCAATCAATACCACAGACGGCAATAATTTGCTGACGAATTTCTTTCATGGTACCTCCTTTGGCAAATCAATTTTTATTTCCAAATCTATACAGAATGAAAAATTAGTGGAAAGAATAATGTCAATTAAAGTTTCTTTTTTTTATTTTTCTCTTATATTAGAAATATAGGAGGTTTCAATGCTAATTAATATCGTAAAAATCATGCCACAAAAAACTCTCAAAAGCACTTATTACTGGGGATTTGATGAAAATAACCAAGTTTATTCTCTCAATAAATCTGAAAAATTTAAAAGTAGTCTCGCAACTAATCAACAAAAATTAATTCAAAACATCATTTTACCACGCAACCAAATTACTCGCATCGGTGCAGTACAAATCCAACTTTAAAAAAGGAGATTAAAATGCAAAAACCTTATTCTATTTTAAATAAAATCGCCAAAAACATTAAGAACAAAGAAAATGATAATGAGCTTATTAAAAAATTCAAGCAACTTCCAGATTTTGAAAAATACAAACTTTCCAAAAATGACACAGTTATCGTTGCCATCATCTGGTACGAAACTATTTTTGAAAATTCTTATCGCATTGATCCACTCGATATTCTAAAAAAAATACACAAAACACAAGAGCAACAAATTGACCATTTAGACGACATAATCTCTCTTTTTAAACGCGATGTTTTATACACTTCCAAAAAAGAAGTAGTTCTCAAAAAACACGGATTTAGTAAAAAAAATACCGAAATTACTTTTACGAGACAAAACTTATTGGAAAATGATATCGAATTACATCGTAATTTTATCAAAACTATTTTATTAGAAAATGTAGATATTAACGCTCAAAATGACATTTCATACGAAAATAATTTAGAATATTTGAACGATTGGTTTTCTTATGTTGAAAAATTATACGATTTTAATAATAATAACTTTTCATCTCACCAAAAACTGATAAAATTAGATGAAAATGAAGCCAAAGAATATTTTGAAGTTATCGACTGGAAAAGTAGAATTGAAAGTCGCACTGCAAAAACTGAGGAAACTTTCCCGTTATATGATTTAGTGGAAGAGTATAATCTCGACGAAAAAGAAACGACTATTGTGATGTACCTCATCAAAGAAGAGTTGGAAGACAATAACTGCACCGATGAAGAAATCGTAAAATTGATTAGTGCAAATCATCACGAAGCTTACGAAAACAAGAGCTATATTTCAGATGAATCTAAACTTGTTAAAAATGGGCTCATCGAAATGGCGGAAGGTACATTTTTCCTTTCGCGAGGGAGCAATATTCGCGTTGTGCCAGACATTATGCGACGCGTCATTATGAAGACTCCAACTAATGAAGATGAGAAATTAAATCAAATTCTAAAAGGAAATGACATTTTCACATTAGTTGAACCAACTCAAACTTTTGACGATCTTATCCTTTCTGATGAAATGAAAAAAACAATTCGATTTTCATTAAACCAATACAACACAAATGTAGAAAGTACACTCAAAGAATGGGGACTTTATGATGAAGGAATGCAAGTTGTCGGCAATTCTACTAAAGAACTTGAACCAGGAATGTTGATGCTGTTTTACGGTGCTCCTGGCACAGGAAAAACTTTTGCTGCTGGTGCAATTGCACAAGCTTTGAACAAAAAACTGCTCATTACTGATATTAGTAAAATTCAATCCAAATGGGTGGGTGATAGTGAAAAAAATGTGCGACAAATGTTTGCCCTTTACGAACGAGTAGTTCGCAGAATAGAAAACCCACCTGTTTTGCTTCTCAATGAAGCAGACCAATTTCTAATTAAAAGAAACGCAAATGCGAACGGTGCGGTAGATAATATGCTAAATGCTCTGCAAAATCTTTTTCTGGAAGCATTTGAAAATCTGCGTGGCATCCTGATTGCTACCACTAATTTACGCGATAATCTCGACCAAGCATTTAGTAGAAGATTTCATTTAAAATTAGATTTTCCTATTCCAACTGCTATTGAACGCCAAAGATTATGGAAACTACATTTGCCTGCCACTATTCCCGGTACTACCGAAATTGATATAAAAACACTTTCTACCATATATAAACTCACTGGCGGACAAATAAAAATAATCGTACGAAATGCGTGTGCTGAAGCTGCTTCACGCAAAATAAAAAAACTTACCCAAAATGATCTCATCAAATATTGTGAAATTGAAACTGCGAATGCTTTTGGTGAGAATAGATGTAAAATAGTTGGATTTTAAAAAATGGAGGAAATTATGATTAAAAAATTAACAGAAAACAAACTTGACAATTGTTTTGCTAATTCTTGAATCAGAAAAATTCTTTGGAGAAAAACCAATAAAGTGGGTCGTTGGACATGATTCAGTTGATATCGGAGGTCCTTATGCGTCTTGTCAAAATTTCACTTGGGTAGAATTTATTTTTGAAAATGATATGTCTGATAAATTGAATGAATTAACCAAGAAATATCCAGATGAAGAAATTGAAAAAAATTAAAAAGGAGATTAAAATGAAAGAGTTAAATAGATTGGAACAAGATTATTTTTATTTGAGGTATCTTGCAAATAAAAAGGCTCCTAAGCAATGCGAATTGCTGAAGGAACTGAAAATTACAAAAAAACAGTTAGAAAAACTTAAAGATACTTTTGATGAATTTCATACACAGTATAAACAATACTATAATGAAAATAGAAAAAAATTATTTAAAGATCCTGTTAAATTTATGAATTGGTTTACTGATCAAAATAATAAATGTGGATATTGTGGTATCACAAGTAAAGAACTTAAACAGATTGCAAAAGATAGAGGAACAACTGATAAACCAAATTTAACATTAAATGGTAAGACAAAAAGATCTAAAGGAACTCTTGAAATAGAAAGAACAGATAGTAAGGAAGAATATAGTTTAAATAATGTAATATTAGCTTGTCCATTATGCAATAATGCAAAAAGTAATCTAATAGATGAAGATGGATGGAAGGATTTTTTTGTTTGTGCTATGAAATCATATTACAAAAGGTTATTGTCAAAAAATGAACAAAGTAATAACAGTATAGGAGAGACAATATGAAAAATAATTTTATTCTTATATCAGGTCGACCTGATACTGGGAAAACAGAACTCATACTTCTTTATTGTAACCAGTATCCCGAAACAACATTATTGATATCCGAAGAATACTCAGAGGAAAATATTCGAAAGAGAGGACTTAATAAAAAAGCTACCGTAATTGGACAAGATAGATTTAATGAAATGAATCTATCAAAGTATAAAACAATTTGTATTGACTATGTAGAACTTTTTGATAAAGAGATTTTGCAAAGTATAATACAAAAATCATTAAATATGGGAATAATAATCATTGCGGTAACCATGATGAGACGAGATTTTAAAGTAAATAATATTTTCCAATCAATCATAACACTGTGAACTTAGGGAAATTATGAATAAAAAATTAACAGAAAACGAACTTGACAATTTTTTCCTAAAAACTGTTTTGTGTGTATGTTTCCATTTTAGCTGTACATACGAACTTAAAAACTGGAGGGTTTTATGAATAAAAAAAAATTATGTAAGATAACTACTATAGAAGAATTGAAAAAAAAACTTACATCAAATAAAGGCCTTTTTCAATTTGCTAAACAACGTTCAAAATTTGAAGGTTGGTTAAAGGTCGAATTAATTAATATCTTAAGATTAAAAAATTATGATGCTAAACCTGAAATTGATTTTATTGATATTTGTTTTGAAAATACTGCTATTGAATTAAAAACTATAAATACTAATTATAAATTCAAAAATGTTGAAAATAAACACCGACCTATTACAGAAAATGTAAATGGTATTATTAAAGATATTGAGGATTTAGAAAAAAAATCATTTGAAAATAAATTTGTAATTTTCATTGTATTCCCATGTGAGAAATCTAATGAAAAATGGCAAATACATTTAAGTAAAATTGAAAGTAAGTTATCGGAATTAGTCTTGGAAGAGTTCGAATTTCAAGATAAAATACTAGCTATTAAAATACCAGCTATAATCTATTATGGAAAATTATAATAATATAGGAGATAAAAAATGCCAGAACAAACAATAGAATACTGCAGTTTACATTACTTAAATCAATGGATTACAAAAGACCATAAATTTTGCATAATTTTATCGAATGGCAATAAGGAAGAGAAAATACAAGCTTTAAAGGAAGCAGGTAATTTCTACGGAATTGCCCGAAATTTACCATTAAAGTATGATGTCAAAAAAGGTATACAGCGATATAAACCTGTTTTAGATATTATTGATAATGTTAACTTAGATTATTTTAAAGAAAATCCTATTAAAAAGATAATCGAAATCGAGGGGAAAATATCCAAACAATATGGTGATAGAGGGGTGTTATCTCTAACTACTAAATTTTTATGGTTAAAAATACAACATCCAGTAATTATTTATGATTCTCAGGCAAAAAATGCTTTAGGGCTAAAAACAGCTTTATATGAATCTTACTATGAAAAATGGCTCTGCGAATTCCTAAAAAGAGAAAATGAAATTAAAGAAAAATGTGAAGAACTAGCAAAAATCCATAAATATGCAATCACTTACCAAAAGAACACTAAAATAGATATCGGAAAAAACGCTAAAAAATACATCAAAAAAATATCATCAGAAAAGTGGTTTCACGAAAGAGTTTTCGATATTTATCTTTGGCATAAAGGAAAATAAGAATGAAAAAAAATAAGAAATGGGACGTTATCAAAAAAAAGGAGAAAAAACAAATGTCTAAAAAATTAACAAAAAATGAACTTGAAATATTAGCAGACCAGAAGGAACCATTTTACAACTCTTTCGAGAATGCTCACGAGATGGACGATATCTGCGACACAACACCAAAAAACAATACTATTTCCGAATGGGGCGTGAAATGCGAATATGCTTTGTTAGATATTCATTTTGGCATACGCGGAACACATTGGGAATTTGTAAAACAAAAAATGCTCACACACGAAGCCAAAAGGTATGATATTATTACCATTAAACTTTTAGATGATTCACTCATCGACATCTATTTTGACATTACAAGCTGGTTTGGAAAAAACTAATGCAAAGCAAAAAATATTGGGATTCGTTGTTTAGTACACTTTGCAGAATGTTAAATGATAAAAGATTTAACAACTTTTTTGAATTAATCCAAGACTCTGCAAATGAAGTTGGTTATAAAAAAGTTTGGAAAATAGTTGCATCTTGTTACCATCATGAATGTTTTGGTAAAATTGAATTAAAAAAAATTAGGTTTTAAAAATTTAAAAAAAACAATAACCCATTAAATGGGAAAAGGAGAAGTAAGATGAGTGAAAATGATAACATAGAAGAAACGAAGGACAAGTTTCTGGTATTACATTTTATAGAATGCAAAATGTATGAAGAAATCGAAAAAGAGCTTGAGATTACAAGAGAAGACATCAGAAAATTATTTAATGAGAATAAAAAAATAAAAAAAAGTATTAAGAGATATAAATCATTGTTGAATAGAACATTTAAAAAGCTCTATAATCTCTATAAATATTCATTACTCCATAAAGAATGGCGGGAAAATGATAACATAAAAGAAATGAATCAAACATTAAAAAATGCTATTTCTGAAGAAAAATTCAAAGATTTTGTTGCTAAGTATCTTAAAAACAAAAACGCTTTTCGAGATAATTTAACAACTAATTACAAAGCCGATTATACCGAGATGAAATATATTCGAAAAAGAAATAAAATTATGAAAGACATTAAACATAAAGATTTTTTAACTAGCTTCAAAAAATATTTTAATGAAGAGATATTTCCATTAGAAAGCTTTATTACAAAATATGGCATGGATGATTATGATAGACAATGTAAATATTGTAAAATTACTGAAAGTACCATTACTAAATTAGTGAAGAACGGTGAAATTAACACAAAACGCATCTACTCTCGCGGAAGAACAATGGAGATTGACCAAAAAGAGCCAAACGGTGGATACACAAAGGACAATATAGCTCTCGCTTGTTATTGGTGTAACAATGCAAAAACTGACGAATTTAACAAAAAAGAATTTAAAAAAATTGGTAAGGCAATTAGAAAAGTGTGGGAAAGAAGATTAGAAGAAACAGAAAAGAACAAAAAAATAAAAAAATAGTTAATCTCCCACCCAAATCTTTCAATATCCCACTTAATAGATAATTAACATCAGGAAACTCATACAGAATGAAATTAGTTGAAAGAATAATGTCAATTAAAAATAACTATTGCCAAAAATCAGCAAAATATCTTTTTTATCTTGCAACATTCAATGTACAGGCAAAAGGTAATGATGAATAAAATAAAAAGATTAGTTAAACTTATAAAAGGAGGCTCCAAATGACAAATAAAACTCCACTCGCAAGAGCACTAGACCTCACTACCAATAAATTCGTTTCTGCATGTGCCGGAGCAGGTAAAACTTTTGCATTATCCAAAAGATATTGCCAAATTTTAGATAGTTTCGCTCAAAACCCAGAAAACAATCTCGGTGTAAAAAATATTCTCGTCATCACATTTACCAAAAAAGCTGCTGCCGAAATGGCAGACCGTATCTACAAAGATTTGAACAAACTTTTGCATGGCGAAAAGATAGCAGAATTGAAAGAGCATAACATCAACTTAGATGAAAATTTGAATAATGCCTCCGAAACTTATAAGCGTAAACTTCGTTCTTCATTTTCGGAAAATAACATCTCTACCATTGATGGATTTTGCTCTCTTATTTTGCGTGAAAATGCGGACATTATGGGACTTGACCCTAAATTTAAAACCCAAGATGAAGTTGACGAGAAACGACATTTTGAAGAAACAATGAATGACTTTATCGAAAAGCTCAGTAATGATTTTTCGCAAGATTTAGAGCAACTTTTAACCAAACTTTCACTCTACCAAATTAAACAATATTTTACCTATCTCTATGATAAACGCGGATTTACCAAGAATTGGATAGATTTTATTAGCACAAGTTCGAAAAGTGTTATTTGGAAAAATTGGGTAGAAAAGTTTACCCCAAAATTTGATATTGATGATTCTTCTAAAAGAATAGCTGAAATTATCAATTTTCAAAATTGCAAAAAAACTAAAGATGACAAAAGTGTAATCTTCTTTGATAAACTTTCTCATGCTTTTCAAAGTTTTCAAAAATCTAAAAATCACGCAAAAAATTGCCAACAATTAATCCACAAAATAATCATTCCATTTTTCATGACAAAGGGACTCTCATACAGAAAGTCTTTTGATGGAAAACAAATGAATTGGAAAAATACAAATAGTTGCAAAAACTATAAACAAGGTTGTAAAAGGCTTATTGAATCGATTGACATTTCTGAAAACCAAGTCAATTCAACACCTTCTGATACTGATTTTAAAGCAATTCCAATCTTAAAAACACTTCTCAAGTTATTTACTGAATTTACCCAAAAAATTGAAGAAAAACAAAAAAAGTTAAACTATCTTTCATTCAATGATATTATTTTAAAAACGCGTGAATTATTACAAGATAATGAGAACATCCGCCAAAAATATGCAAACAAATTCAAACACATTATGGTCGATGAATTTCAGGATACAAACGATTTACGCTGGGACATTGTCAAACTGATTACACAAGATAAAAATGGTAATTTACGGCAAAATGGACTCTTCATTGTAGGCGATAAAAAGCAGTCAATTTACCGTTTTAATCAAGCTGATGTAGAAGTGATGAATCGTGCAGAAATAGCTTTAAACTCACTCATCTCTTTTAATGATAATTATCGCTCTTCAAATGATTTTATCGATTGTGTTATCAATCCCATTTTCTCAAAATTGATGCCACTTAATCCAAAAAATTCTTTCGAAGCAGAATTTGAACCAACAGTCTTTAAAAAATCTGATAATACAAGTGAAGAAATTATAAAAAAAACCGATGTAGTTTGTACAATTCAAGCTACCTATTCGGAAAATGAGACTGAATATATTCCTGCTTTGAATGCAGCCTTTGCAGTAAAAAAAATTCTAAAGTGGGCTAAAGAAAGCAATTTGAAAGAAGAAATAGTTATTGGTGTTTTAATGCGTAAATTTTCTAATATTCATCATTATCTTACTGCTTTTCAAAGATACAATATCCCTTTCGAAATTGAAGGTGGAAAGGGACTTTTTCAACAACAAGAAATCGCTGATTTATTCCATTTTGTAAGCGTTTTAATCAATCCGTTAGACGACATTGCTTTAGTTGGACTTTTGCGTAGTCCGTTTTTTGCGATTGATGATAATCAAATAAATTCACTTTCTAAGCGTGAGAAAAATGAGCCTATTTTTACTTTTATGAAGCACACTGAATCTTTCCAAAAAATTATCAATACCATTGAAAATTGGAAAACCGAAGCACAAATTTTATCACTCGACATCCTCATCCAAAACATACTTTCAGAAGATTATCGCGAGTTTGGATATTTTAGTGAATTAATTGGCAAACAACGAGTTGCAAACATTGATAAAATACTAAATCTTTTGCACGAACTTTCACTTGATGGCTCTTCATTACACAATATTTACATTTTTTTGAAATACCAAATCGAGCATGAAAAAGGAACTGCACAAGCTGTTTTTCCAAGTTCTGCAAAGGTTAGAATTCTCACTATTCACAAATCAAAAGGACTCGAATTTCCAGCCGTAATCATTCCAGAAATGAATGCATCATCACAAAAAGGTACTTCGAGTATCGTTCACAGTCGCTTTGATGGCAAAATTGAAATTGGCATAACGCTAAGAGATAAAAACGAAAATCCAAATAAAACTGGAGTCTTGAAAGCTATTAAAGATCGGGAAAAAGCAGAAGAAGAAGCAGAAAATAAACGACTCTTCTATGTTGCGGTAACACGCGCAAAATATAAAATTGCTTTTTTGGGAGATTATAAAAAAAACGGCAGAGCAAGCAAAAATTGGTGGAAAAATTACATTGTTGATTTCTATAATTTACCTAGTGAACAGACAAAAGAAAATTGGCAAAATTTAAAATTTAATAAAACTGAATTTATTTTTACAACGCCTTTTAAAATGCGAAAATCACTAAATGATAATTTACATAAAAATGAATATTTACCACAAATAAAATGGAATGAAAATGCGTATATTCACCCCAAAGAAACTAAGCAATTATGGAAAGTTTCTCCGCACGACATTATGAATTCCATAAATTTAGATGCTAACTTTAATGTGGATTTTGATTCTAATCCTGCCATTGATCCACTTCTTTTTGGCTCTTTTTTTCACCGAATTATGGAAAAAGAGTGGTTCACGAATATTGCAGTAGAAAAATGTTTAGACACTGAATTTTTCGATTTAGATAAAAAATTAGCATTGCAAAAAATAAAATTACATCTGCAAAATTTCACATCTCACCCACTTTCAGAAATTCTTTCAAAATCAACAAAATATCCAGAACTTTCTGTTACTGGCTGGCTCGATAACGATAAAATCTCCATGCAAGTCTCAGGCATTATCGACCTACTCTATCGCTCTAAAAATCAATGGTTTATTCTTGATTACAAAACTGATGCAACAATAGAAAGATTAGAACAATATAAAATCCAAATCCAAACTTACCAATGGATGGTTAAACAACTTTTTGATATTTCGGCAAAAGGGCAAATCTACTTTTCTGCACTTGATAAATTGGAAGAATTTAATTTTGCTGAAGACTATTTTTCCCAAATTTATCCGACCGAAAAACCGTTTAAAACAGCAAAATTCACAAATGAATATTTACCCCAAAATATTTTGAAAATCATAGAAAAACACGAAAACATTACAATTATAAATCCATCGAAACAACAATCTATTGCACAGATGAAAGCTCTTGCGAAAATGGGTAAGCTTTCGCCAAACATAAGCTTAACCACCATCACAGAAATTATTCGCGAACTTTTGCCAAATGTAAAATCACTTTCACCGCAATTTATAAAATTAACTTTACAGAAAAATTTCCCTAATTACACAGAGGGAAGTTGCGAGCTTTTAGCAGATGCATACTTAAAAAATGACAAATGGCAAAAATCGCTAAAATTACCCGAATTTGATGTCATTGATAAAGCTAAAAATGGATTTTATTCCGAAACTGAAAAGTTAAATTTTGCCATTGAAAACTTTAAAAAATCCACTGTTCTTTTAAACGGGTTTTTCAAGGATACACTCAAAGAATTTGAGTTCATAAAAGCTATCTCTCAAAAAACAGAAAATTTTTATTTTATTGATAACTTTGACAATAATGCTCTCAAAACCTCATTTAATTACGATGAAAATATTTGGCAAACTGCTGGCGTTGAAAAAGTATTACCCCAAAAAGTTGAAAGCTGTTTTTCAGTTGAAGACGAAGTCGAGCAAGTTGCAAACCACATTTTGGACATCGAAAACTGGAAGGAAAAAACTAACCAAATCATTATCGGAATTTCAAGCTTAGACCGCTATCTACCAACAATTGATAGAATTTTTCATTCATATAATATTCCCTTTTCAGCTGCTCAAAATGAAAAATTAATTGCCCAACCAATCATTCAATTATTACTCAATTTTGCAGAGCTGCAAACTCCGACTTGGGAACAAGTTTCGGCAATTCTTTTGCACCCACTTCTCAAACCAAATAGTGAAACTTATAAGTTAGACAAAAAATATAAAAGTGCTAAATATCTGCACGAGATTAAATTTCCTGAAAAATTAATTTCTGAACTTTCAGAAATTTTGAATGAAAAAGATTACTTAAAACGAATTAATCATTTTGTTGGGTTTTATCAATTAAATAACAATGAAGTTATTTGCAATTCATTAAAAACTTTTGAAAATATCTTGTCTGAGGTTTTAAATGATTTCAAACAAATAGGATTTTCAACTGACAACATACTCTTTGTAAAAGAGTTGAAAGATAGATTAAAATCTACCACTATAAATCACAAAAAACAAAATCATGGAATTCGCATTGTAGGGCTTTTGGACACATTAGATTTACAACCAGAAAAGCTCTTTATTCTCGGGCTTTCAGAAGGTAGTTTCCCGATTGTAAAAAGTAAAAATAGTTACATTTCGGTACCAAATAATTCGTGGGCAAAAAGTTTGTTGCTCCTAAATATTTGGTCAAAGCTGGGCAATAAAGTTCATTATTTTTATCCTGAACGAGATTTAGATGGTTCCACGCTACAGCCTTCTACTTTTGTGCAAAGTTTAACTAAAACAGAAAAGAAAATAAAAGCTCATCATTTATCTGCCAGAAAATATTTTGGTAAATTCAATGGTAAATTAATTGATAATTTTGGAGAAAATCACTACTTCGAACGACACAACGATTTTCAGCAAAAAGATGAAAGTATTTTCAAAGGAAAAATTGGGAAATCGGAGAATAATGAAGTAGTGCTTTCTTCTGGAAAGATGGATAATTTACTGAAATGTCCAATGAAATATTGGTTTGCTAATAAATTGAAATTAAAAAACATTGAACCAAACTTAGAGCTAGAAAAAAAAGGGAAACGCGGAACTATTATGCACGAAGCTTTAGAAAAATTTGGCAATGAAAATGGGTTTGGAATTCTAAAAAAGAACCTAAAATCTGCGTGCAAATTACTTTCAAGCAAACTTGATGAAATCTTCAAAAAAGAAAACATCAATGTCGACGAAAATTTATTGGAAAAAGAATTTTATCGTATCTATCGTGAAGGTTTAGAAACAGCAAATAAACACAATCTTCTTGTAAAATTATTACAATGGAATAAAAAAGAAATTTTAAACAATTTCAATGTTCACAAGTGCGAAGAAAGATTTGAAGATGTAAAGTTAAAAAATGAAAATGTAACTATAAAATTTAATGGAATTATTGATAAAGTCCTCCTAAATAAAGGTAAAACAAAAATTCTCGCTACAGATTACAAAACTGGCGAACTCACTATTTCCGACATTTCAAATAATTGGTCATCACAATTTATCATCTATCTATTAGCTTTGAAAAACATCTTTCCAAATAAGAAAATTAAGCTATCTTACGAGAGAATTCGTTCATTAAAAAAAGATGCTTTTGGCATTAAAGATGCACTTGAATTTAATGATAATCAGCTTATCATCAAAAATAAATATAACTTTAAGCCACTCAATTTAGATGACATTTTAGACAAATATCTTGCTCGGGCACAAACGGTAATTGATGGCAATTTTCACATCACAGAACGCGACACCAAAAAAGCTTGTCAATATTGCGAGTTTGACAAAATATGCCGCAAAGATTGCGTGGTAACTTAATAAATAAATTATAATTTTTTTAGGAGAAAATATGAGTAAATTAATGGTAAGTGTATCTGGTGTTAGAGGTGTTTTTGGAGAGTCAATTACTCCCGAAATAGCCTTAAATTTTGCTACCCATTTTGGGATTTTCCGTAATCGTGGTAAAATTGTGGTGGGAAGAGATTCTCGCACAACTGGCCCCGCCATGTTTAATGCGGTTGTTTCTGGACTTCTCAGCGTTGGTTGTGATGTAATAGATTTGGGCATTGTTTCCACGCCAACGGTGCTTTTGGCAGTAGAAGAGTCTGATGCAAACGGTGGAATTTCTATCACTGCGTCACACAATTCGGCAGAATGGAATGCAATGAAATTTGTGAGTGGAAACGGAATGTTCCTTTTTCCAGAAGAAGCTGATAAATTTATCGGGTCGCTTGATGAACCAGTGGAATATGCAAATTGGGACAAAATGGGAAAATTGTATTCTGACTCTGATGGAACTAAACGCCACATTGAGAAAATTTTAAAAATTTCTTACCTCGATATTTCCAAAATTAAAAGTAAAAAATTCAAAGTTGTCATTGATTGTGTGAACGGTGCTGGTGGTGTAATTTCCCCTCTTTTATTGGAAAAACTCGGTTGCGAAGTTATCGAGATAAATTGCGAACCAACTGGACATTTTGCACATACTCCCGAACCACTCAAAAAGAATTTGAAACAACTCGAAGATGCTGTAAAAATTCACAATGCCGACATCGGTTTTGCTAATGATCCTGATGTTGACCGTTTGGCGATTGTTTCTGAAAAAGGTGAATGTATCGGCGAAGAGCTCTCGCTCCTACTCTCTGAAAAATTTGTTCTTTCCAAAGTGAAGGGTGATATTGCAACTAACCTCTCATCTTCAATGGCATCGGAAGATATTGCCAAGATATTTGGTGTGAAGGTACATCGAACTAAAGTTGGTGAAATAAATGTTGGCAAAAAAATGATGGAATTAAACAGCCCGATTGGTGGCGAAGGAAACGGTGGTGTAATCTGTGCAGAAGTGCATTACACACGCGATGCACCAGCTGGCATGGCTCTCATTTTGGCATATTTAGCCGAAAGTGAAAAAACAGTTTCTGAACTTGCAAACGAAATCCCAAAATATTACTTTGCAAAAGATAAATTGAAAGTAGATTCTGCAAAACTTAACCAAATTATGGCAAAAGTACCACAAGTTTTTGCAAATTATAAACTCGATAAAACTGATGGCATCAAAATTTTGGGAAATAAGTTTTGGATTCATATCCGTAAAAGTGGCACAGAGCCAATTATCCGTGTTTATGTGGAGAGCGAAACTACCGAAAAATCAAAACAAATTTGTGAAGATACGATCACAAAATTAATGAGATAAAAATGAAGAAAACAAAAATAATTGCGACCATATCAGATTTAAAATGTGATGTGGAGTTTTTACAAAAACTGCACCAAAATGGAATGAATATCGTGCGCTTAAATACAGCACATCAATCTTTCGATGGCTCCCAAAAAATAATTGAAAATGTACGAAAAATTTCCACCAGAATTCCGATTATTATCGATACAAAAGGACCTGAAATCAGAACGAATGGTGGCGAAAATATTATCGTAAAACAAGATGAAATAATCAATTTGAGTGGTAATAAACAAAAAAAATCAAACGCAAAGTGTATTTTTGTAAATTATACAGATTTGACAAAAAACATACCGCTTAATTCGCAAATTTTAATAGATGATGGAGATATTGCTCTCAAAGTCATTGATAAAAATTTGAATTCTTTAAAATGCAAGGTATTGAATGACGGTATAATCAAAAAACACAAAAGCATTAATATTCCTAGCATTGCCCTAAATTTACCTTCATTAACAGAAAAAGACAAAAATTATGTCAAATTTGCGATTGAAAATAATGTTGATTTCATCGCTCATTCATTTGTTAGAAACAAACAAGATGTTCTGGAATTGAAAAAAATTATCACCGAAAATAACAGTAAAATTAAAATCATTGCTAAAATTGAAAATGAAGAAGGTGTTCAGAACATAGATGAAATTTTGGAAGTTGCCGATGGGATTATGATTGCACGTGGTGATCTCGCCATTGAGATGACACAAGAAAAAATTCCAGTTATTCAAAAAAAAATTATTCGTTTATGCAAAAAAGCTCAAAAACCTTCTATCGTTGCCACCCAAATGCTTCATTCTATGATTTTAAATCCGCGACCAACTCGAGCAGAAGTTAGCGACATTGCCAATGCCATTTACGATGGAACAGATGCAGTAATGTTAAGCGGTGAAACATCTTGTGGCAGTTATCCAGTTGAATCTGTCCAACTTATGAGCTCAATCGCAAACGAGGTAGAAGTAGATTCAAATAAGCATTTCCAAAAGCAAAATGAAAATCGCATGGCATTCCTATCTTATTCGGCCGTTCTTGCCGCGGAAACACTCTCTTGCAAGGCGATTATTGCAGATACTACAAGCGGAAAAACAATTTCAGCTTTGTCTTCCCACAAATGCAATCACACTATTTTTGCAATGTGTTATGATAAAGTTGTGATGCGACAAGTGGCGTTATTTTACGGCGTACGAGCATTTTACATCGAAAAATGCGAAACAAATGAAGATTTCAAAAAAGAGTGTTTAGACATTTTATTGGAAAATAATTACTTGGCTAAAGATGATGATGTTGTTATCGTCGCTGGTAGCTACGGTCCAGCGCACGGAGCTTCTTTTGTTGAAATTTCGAAAGTTTCCCAGTTAATCCAAAGGGAAAATAGAAAATAATCGTTGACGAATAATTTATTTATTAAAGTTTGGGTAATATGAAAAATGTGATAGAAAATTCAGAAAAAAAACTTAGTTTATTAGACTATTCTAAAAATGAGAATAAACGCTATTGCGTTTATAATGCCAAATTAGGGTTATATGTGCCATGGTATTTAGGCACTAGTTGTACCCCATTAAAGAAAACAATATGAACCTATCAATTTCAGAGCAATTAACTTATTCTACAGTCAGAATTGAATGTGAATTAAAAACTGGTGGTATTTCAACTGGAACTGGTTTTTTCTTCAATTTTTTAGAGAATAAAGAAAATAAAACACACGTCCCTGTTGTAATTACAAACAAACACGTTATTAAAAATGCGACTAAAGGAAAAATTATAATTACAAAAGCTAATGACAAAGGAGAACCTTTAGACACTCAACATTTTTCTGTTTCTTTTGAGAACTTTGAAAGTTTCTGGAAACTTCACCCTGAGGCCGATGTAGATTTATGTACAATGCCAATAGCTCCTTTTTTGAATGAAGCAAATAAGAAAGGTGAAAAACTTTTTTACATACCATTTACAAAGGACTTACTACTAACAGAGAAGCATAAAAAAGAATTATCCGCTCTTGAAGATGTTTTAATGATTGGTTATCCAAATGGAATATGGGATGCTGTTAATAATATGCCGATTTTAAGAAAAGGTTCAACCGCAACAAATCCATTATATGATTATAACGGAAAGAAAGAAATTATGATTGACATAGCTGCTTTTCCTGGTTCAAGTGGCTCTCCTGTTTTGATATTTAATGAAGGTGGTTACCGTGACAAAAAAGGGAATATCTATATGGGAACAAGCAGAGTAATTCTATTAGGTATACTTTATGCAGGATCTCAAGCGACTGCCACAGGTGAAATAATTATGTCCCCGAACCTTCAAAAACCAATGACCATTTCTAAAATACCTAATAATTTAGGACTGATAATTAAATCGGAAAGAATACTTGAATTAGAAAAATTATTTAAATAATACGGGGTACAACAATGTATATAAGTCTAAAAGGAACAATTTATGCCTGAAAACATTAAAATACATTGGTTTGAAAACCTTAGATCTTTTATGGTTTTTTTAGTGGTCGTAACTCATGTTGCCGTTACGTATGAAAGATATAGTATGGGCTCTGAGTGGTGGATAGTTGTAGATCCATCAAACAATAATTTTGCCGGCATATTATTTCTTATCATGAACATTTTTGTGATGGCTACGATATTCTTTATATCTGGGTTTTTCGCACCATTATCACTAAAAACAAAAACGAATAAAGAATTTATAATTGCGAAGTTTAAACGGCTAATGATTCCTTGGTCAATAGCTGTTCTAACATTAATACCTGCCTACAAGATAATATTTTTATATTCACGTAACATGCCCCATGAAGATTGGACTACCTATTTTCACTGGAGTTCAATGTGGAGTCAAAATTGGTTATGGTTTTTGCCTGTTTTATTCTTGTTTAATATCGTATACCTTATATTCTCTAAAATAGACACCAAAAAAATTAAACTTGGCAAATCTATTTTTTCAGCTCTTATTTTAGGCCTAATTTTCAGCTTTTTAATGGACTATTTTAATCTCCATGGATGGACAAAATCGATTATATTAGATTTTCAGAATGAGAGATTATTTATATATTTTCTGGTTTTCTTAGTAGGAGCACAGTCATATAAATTAAATACATTTGAATCAAGTATAAGAAATAAGAAAATTGAGATGATTAGCTATAGTATCGGATGGATACCTGTAACTGTTTATATTGCAGGAGTAATTTACAATTTAGTAAACCCAGATGATTACCTCTTTAGTAAATCAATGGATATATTAATAATTAGACTTAGCTTTTTACTCTCTTTAACATATTTGATTTATTCCATGCTTATTGGCTTTAAAAATTATGTGAACAAAAAAGATAAACTGTGGAAGGAAATTAATAGAAATTCCTATGGTGTATACATAATTCATGTAATTATTATGGGTATTATAGCCATTGTTTTGATAGATATTGAAATTCCGTCAATAATCAAGTTCTTTTCATTGACAATATCTACTTTTGTAATAAGTAATTTGATTATCTGTTCGTATAAAAAATTAAAAAGAAGATTAACCAATTATAGACCTATACACAACAATGTATATAAAAAATTGCCGAAATAGTAGTGAATATGAACATTGTAGCCCGCATAAAATTTAGTAGTAACTTGAAAGTTTTGAGTTCCGCAATCGGCTACTATTCTTATACAAATCGTTAAAACTCCTCACTCAGCCCAAAATAGTAGGTTGGTTTACCGAAAACATTTTCTTGGTATTGCCACGCCACATTAAAATTCAAGATAAAATAACCTACATTGAGACGCGGGCCAAAACCAACGCCATATTTCAAATTTTCCGTAAATTCATTATTTTCATTCCAAACAGAACCAACATCAACGAAAGCACTCCCGCGAATCTGCCTAAAATGCAGTGGCAGTGGAAAGGCAATATTCAAATCATCTACAAACGGAAAACGCAATTCAAAAGAGCCCAAAAGCTTATTTTGACCAATTAACACCTCTTCATTTGCTAGATTATTGAAGCCACGTACCCCATCGTGATAGTAATCAATTTGATAAATATTAAGCGAATCACCCCAAATTTTTCCACCACTAAAACGAGTGGCAAACGAATATCTGCGACCCAATAAAGTGTAATTGCGAATATCTGCATAAATTTGTGAATTTGGTGATTGATATTGAGAAATATTTGTATTCAAAGTAATCTTAAATTTCGAACCATCAAGCGGACCTGTGCTAGAGTAGATAGCATTATCGTGTACCAAGTTAATTTGTGGAGAAACAAAATATTCACTTTCTGCATCCCAATAATCTTCTTGCCATTCAGTATCATTTTCGGCTGCAAAGTCGTAATTTAACTTAGATTTATAGAAAATACTTTGAAAATCTACTCGCCAAAATTTATTGAATGGATAGCGTAAAATCCCAAAAATACCATAATCTTTTTTACGAATGCGTTGGAAGTAATAATCATTTGAATCATATGTATTTTCGTAATAATAAATCCACTCATCGTAAAGATGAAATGCTCCAATTCCGTAGTCAATCCTGTTCGCTAAATTTAAGTATTGCACGCTTATATTTGATTTTTCCAAATCACCGGTAACGCCTAATTCCACACCGATAGCGTGATCCCCCATCAAATCGCTCAAGCCAAATTGCAGTTGCAAATATGTGCCAACCGATGGTAAATATGCACCACCGCCCCACAAATAATCGAACATAAATTTAGTTTTATAATCGGAAATTTCTGGTATTTTTACATCAATCGGTTTTTCGTCTAATTTACGATTAAATTCTACGGTAGAACTATCAATTTCAGGAATTTGGACAAAATTAAAATCATCGTTTTGTCGCCAATATATTTGCGTTTCATTTTTAAATTTTCGTTTTCTTTTGCCAAATTTTTTGTATCTATCGATGGCAAATATTTTTTTAAAATCCGTTTTAAATTCAATTTTTTTTGGTTTTGAATATTCTCTAAATTTCAAATTTTCGAGTGGATTACTTTTTTGGTAAATATCCCAACCACCATCAAAATATACCGAAAAAATCATCTCTTTTCCGTTACTCGAAATATCTGCACCAAAAATTCCACCGTGAGAATTAGTTATTTCGGCACGATTACCATCCGCTAAATTTATCACATCATAATTTAATGTGAACTCACGTTCAGTCGAAAATATAATCGAATTTTTGAACCACATTGGATGAGAATTATTGATTTTTTTGTCATTCGTAACTTGATAAAACTCTTCTTCTGCAACATCAAAATAGTAAATATCAAATGACAATCCACCAAAAATTTTCTTTTCATTTTGGAAAATTGTACGTTCGGAAGCAAACGCAATTTTATCGTCTTTTTGTGACCAGCGTGGCTGTTTGTCGCAAAATTTATCGTTTGTAATTTGCGTGATTTTTTTATATTTTAAATCTAAAATATAAATATCTGTTTGGAAGTTTTTTTGTCCGCAAAACGCAATTTTTTCACCGTCATGCGAAACATCAATTTCGTAAATTGCATCGAAATCAGAAAAACTAAATTGCTCGATAATTTTACCAGTTTGAAAATCAACCACATAAATTTTATCTCCATTTACAGTTTTGGCAACAAAGACAAATTTTTTACTATTTGGAAACCAACTCAGATTATTTTTATGAAAGTGAAATTCCTCAAATTTACCACTAGATTCGCCATCAATTATTTTTTTATTTTCAGATAAGTTTAACATCGAACCTTTGTAAATATCTGTTCGTAATTTCCTATTGGTAAAGTAGATATAGCTATTTCCATCAGGTGAAATACGCGGTGTATCATTGATGAAAGAACCATCTTTTTTGTGGTTTGTTTTTTGCTGAAAAATTTCTAATGGCACTTCAAATTGATTGAACTCCACAAAATATCTTTGTTTCAAATGATGCGTCCATTCGGCTTGAATTTCTTCAAAATTTTGTTGAAATATCTTTTCGAAAGCATCAGAAAAATTAGCTTGATATCGCAGTGCGTAAAACAGCTCTGAAACTTTTTTACGACCATATTTTTCCGCTATGAAAACAAGAAATGATTCTCCCAAGCGATAAGCAAAATAACCACCAAATTTATTCAAATTTTGCCAAACATCGTTGTATAATTTATCGATAACGAACATATTATTGTAGACACTTTTGCCTTCAATTGCTTCAAATTCTGGGAAACCTTCCGCAAACCAAAATGGCAAATTATTGTTAGTTAAAAAAGTAGATTTTTCGATGCCATTTGTGAAAGCGTGAGTTAGCTCGTGAATGATGATTTCCTCTATTTTTTTGTAACTTCCATCAAACGGAATCGCCACTCGATTTCGCATTGATTCGGTAAAACCGCCGACGCCTTCACTCAAAATCGGTGAAATAATGTTGGTAGTTTCAAAATTTTGATGCGATTGATAAAAGACAATTGGGACGCGGTTTTTGAGAGGTTTTTGCAAATCATTTTTGATTTTAAAATAGGCTTCTTCTGAAATTAATGAAACTATTTTAGCAAAATCGTTATTGCCTTTGGGTACATAAATGTCAAAGTGTAAAGTTTCAATTTTTTGCCATTCTATTTTTTCTTTCTGAATTTTATTTTTACCAAATTCAATAGAAAATAATGAAGAAAATATTAACCAAATTATTATAAAAATTAATAACTTTTTCATCTCAAAATCTCCACCTCAATTCCATCAAAAATTTTGCCAATTATTCTAAAGCGACAATGCCTTTTGTGTTCTTCATTTTTCAAGTAAATTCTAATAAAATGATCAGAAAGTACAGTTTGCCAGCCATCTTTTTCTGACTCTACAATGCCACTTAAAATTGGTCTTTGTAATAATATTTTTTTGATGTATTTTTGTTTTTTTTTGTCGGATAACTCAGTGAGAATATTGCTCCGTTTTTTCATTGTTTTCCCACCAATTTGCCCTTTCATTTCTGCTGCTTTTGTGCCAAATCTTTTGGAATATGAAAAAACATGAAGGTAAGTAAAATCTAAGTTTTGCAGAAATTTTAAAGTTTCTTGGAATAGCACATCAGTCTCACCTGGTAAACCAACAATTACATCTATACCAATAGCAACATTGGGAAATATTTCCCTAATTTTATCAATTTGATTTGAAAATTCAGAAGTGATATATTTACGATTCATTTTGAGTAAAAGTTCGTCACAACCAACCTGAAGTGGGATGTGAAAATGAGGTGCTATTTTTTTGCTTTTACGAAAATAAGCGAGTAAGTTATCTGTGAAAAGTTGCGGTTCAATCGAGCTTAAACGAATGATTTTCACACCTTCAATTTTTTCCACATCAAAAAGTAAATCAGCTAAAGAATAATCATTTTCTTGCCGGTAAAGTCCCAAATTTATTCCACCAAACACAAATTCTTGATAATCGTTTTGTGCCAATTTTTCAACCTGATTCAGCACATTCTCTCGCTTGCGACTACGGGAATGTCCGCGGGCAAAAGGAATAGCACAATAAGCACAATAGTAGTCACAGCCATCTTGAATTTTGACGAAGGCACGCGTTTTATCATTCATTGAATTAGTAGAAAGTTCGGCAAATTCAGTCGCATTGAGTATATTTTCAAAACAATTTCCACCTTGCTGTAAAAATTGAAAAATTTGCTCTTTTTTATTGTTATCAACAATTAAATCTATCGCTCCAAGTTTACTAATTTCATCGGCATTTCGCTGAGAATAACAGCCCGTAACAATAATTTTTACATTTGGGTTTGTTGCTTTTTGCGACAACGCTTTGCGAAGCGAATTGCGACTTTTATAGTCTGTACGATTGGTTACTGTGCAGGAATTTATGATGTAAACATCGGCTTCATTTCCAAAGGGAACAATTTCATAATTTGCAGATTTAAAATCGTCTAAAATACAAGCAGATTCGTACTGATTAATCTTGCAACCGTAAGTTATTATCGCTACTCTTTTCATATTTTTTTTACCACAAAGGCACGAATACACAAAGTTATAAAATAACTCTCTTTATACCATTTTTAATTAATGGGACATTGAAATTAATCAAAAAACCAAGGCGTTTGCCAGTTAATTTCAGATAAGTTAAAATTTGAGCATCATAAATTGAATTCATCTCATTTACAGCTTTCAATTCACAAATAATTTTATCCTCTACTAAAACATCGATTCTAAAAGCATCTTTTAATTTTTCACCATCATATTCAATCGAAACAGCCACTTGTTTTTGAAAATTTAATCCTCGTTTTTCTAACTCATAACAAAAACAAGTTTCATAAATTTTTTCTAATAATCCCGCCCCAAGTTGACTATGAACAGAGAAAGCAGCATCCACAATTTCAGTAGCAATTAGTTCTATTTCTTGAGAAATACTATTGTACACTATCCACTCTTTTCTTTGCGTTTTTGTGGCTTTGTGGTAAATTTTGTTTTTCTGGTTTCGTGGTTAAAGCAATCCCGAGTTCATCCAGTTGTTTTTGAGAAACTTCCGCTGGAGACTCACTCATCAAATCGGCTGCTTGCAAAGTTTTTGGGAAAGCAATCACATCACGAATTGACTCTGCACCGGTCATTATCATTATCATTCTATCGATACCAGGCGCAATGCCACCGTGCGGTGGAGTACCATATTTCAAAGCATTTAGGAAAAATCCAAATTTATCATTCAACTCTTCTTCAGCAAAACCAAGCACATCAAAAATCTTTCTTTGAATATCGATATTATGACAACGAATACTGCCCGATGACAACTCCATTCCATTACAAACCATGTCGTAAAGTTGTCCCTCAATTTTAGCATAATCAGCTTCATTATCGAAATATTTCAGATGCTCTTTTTTTGGTAAGGTGAACATATGATGAGCAGTTTCCCATCTGTTTGCGTCGTCATTATATTCGAAAAGCGGAAAATCTGTAATCCAAACGATATTATATTCTTTTGGATTGTAAAGCTTCAATTCTCGTCCAAAATGATTACGAATTTCTGCTAAAACTTTGAAAACTATTTTATTTGAATCCGCTGCGAAAAGAATCAAATCACCATTTTCAGCACCAGATTTTTTAATGATATTTTTCTTCTCTTCATCACTCAAAAATTTAGAAATCCCAGCTTGCAAATCACCTTCCTGATATTTCACAAAAGCAAGCCCCTTGCCACCAAGATGTTTAGCAATATCGGTTAAACCATCAATTTGTTTACGCGAATATGTGGCACAATCTTTCGCTACTACACAACGCACACTGCCCGCATTTTGCAACGCTCCCGAAAATACTTTGAACTCAGAATTTGCCACAATTTCGGAAAGATCAATAAGTTCCATTCCAAAACGGCAATCTGGCTTATCGCAACCAAAACGACGCATAGATTCTTTGTAAGGCAACTGTGGAAATGGAATTTGCAAATCTACATTTATCGTTTTTTTGAAGATAAATTTGAAAAGTCGTTCCATTATATCAAAAATTTCAGCTTGCGTTACAAAGCTCATTTCCATATCCAATTGAGTAAATTCTGGCTGTCTATCTGCTCGCAAATCTTCATCACGGAAACATCGTGCAATTTGGAAATAGCGATCAAAACCACCAATCATTAAAAGTTGTTTGTAAATTTGGGGAGATTGCGGAAGTGCAAAAAATTTTCCATTGTGAACACGACTTGGCACAAGATAGTCACGCGCACCTTCAGGTGTACTTTTCATCAGAACTGGCGTTTCAATTTCAAAAAATCTTTCCGCTGTCAAAAATTCACGAATTGCAAAAACAATCTCGTGACGAAGTAACAAGATATTCTTCAATTTTTCACGACGCAAATCAAGGTAACGATATTTCAAACGCAAATTTTCATCTGCCAAAACATTCTCATTAATTTGCACAGGAAGTGGCTCACTTTTATTCAAAAGCAATAAAGATTTCGCTTCAATTTCAATCTCGCCAGTCGTCATATTTCTGTTAATATTGCCACCTTCACGTGCCAAGATTTTCCCCGTAACCGCAATAACATATTCATTCCGCAATTTACCAGCTTTGGCGTGAACTTCCTCATTTTCAGGATTAAAAACGATTTGCACCGTTCCACTAACTTCGCGTAAATCAATAAAAATAAGTCCACCCAAATCTCTGCGACGATGCACCCAGCCCATTACTGTAACGGTTTCACCGACATTTGTTTTCTGTAAATTTCCCGCATAATGCGTTCTTTTTTCATTGCTAATAAAATCTAACATATCTATTTTCCTTCAAATCATTTTCGTTTGAACGATAATTAAAAACAGTTAAAATCTGTCAACATACGAAAATTTGAAATATTCTATTTGACATAAAAACATAAATTTAAAGAATTATTTCATTCACAATAAAATAAAAGGATGGAATTGTATGAAGAAAAATAAGTTTTGCCAAAGTTGTGGCTACCCCATGAAAAAAGACAAAAAAGGGGGCGGTTCTAATGCAGATGGCACAATTAATAAAAAATATTGTTCTATGTGTTATGAAAATGGAAAATTCCTTAACCCACCCGAAATTGATACTGCTAAAAAATTTCAAAAATATTGCATTGAAGAGATGAAAAAAGATGGCATGAATGGAATTTTGGCGTGGATACTTACGCGTGGAATCCCAAAACTCGAGAGGTGGAATTAATTCAAAACAGTTAGAATCTACCAACATACGAAAATATCAAAAAAATCATTTGACATGAAATTGAAATTTAAAATGGTGGGAATATGAAAGATAAGGAGAAAATAAACGAATGATTTATTCGCTTATGAACCCAATAGGTCACACTAAACGAAATGTGTCGTTTAGGAAGTTGTTA
>JABGOP010000004.1:0-39921 GCA_018645365.1 Candidatus Cloacimonadota bacterium | reverse complement strand
GTTACCACACATTTAGAAAGAGCGAAGCAACATGACAGACAACTTTAAAAAAAGACTAATTGAAATTATTGAAACATCATTTCGGCTTTTAGAAATGAAAATCGCTAATGGGGGAATTATTTCTAATAATGAAGCATCTTTTCAACTTGAATTAGGATATATTTTAAAAGTAGTTGGACAACTTTATGAATTCCAGCCGAATGAAAAGTTTCATTTGGAACTTGAAAATTATATAGACTTAAAAGAAACAAGTATCAAAAGTAAATCAAAAAAAGCTCGCGTTGATATTTACCTTGAATTTGGAAATGAAAATGAAAAAATAAAAGGAGCAATCGAACTTAAATTTTTGAAAAAAAGAAACCATCGTGAACCAAATAATCGATATGATATTTTTAAGGATATTTCAAATCTTGAAGCATATAAAGAAAACGGAATAGATATTTGTTTTTTTTATATATCTACCGACCATTCACATTATGTAAATCAACCTGACTATTCAATTGACACTTCGGATTTTGATTTCAGAGATGGTTCAGAATATAAAAAAGGAAAAATACTTAATTATAATACAAAAAAATCTTACGGTAAACCAATCGAATTAAAAGGAAGTTATAAGTTCAAATGGACTAAACCTTCTGAAAATATATACTTTATGAAACTTGAAATATGAAAACATTTGACCAATTTGAAAAAAGTCTGATAAATAAAATTGTTAATGACACAAGACTTGGTAGAAATATTATTAACATTCTTGATGAATTTTTAGATAAAACTTGTGTTAAAATTGACATTACAACGAGAGCCGTTGATTTGAAGTTTGAAATACAAGGAACTCTACCAACTCAAACAGAAACAGACTGGATTATTAACCAGAAACTGCCAGAGTTACAAATTCAGATAATTCAAACCTTAAATCTGACTAATTATCTTGAAAAGAATGGTTTTATCACCACATTCAAAAAATCAAATGTCCCACAGACACAAATTCAATTTGGTAAATGTGCTGTAAATTTAGGAAATGTTGGTTATTCATTTCCTGACCCTAAAACAAATGACTTGTTGATTGAATATGCAGAAAAAGAAATAATGCCAAGCCCTGATTTAGCTGAATTTGTTGCAAATAAGTATCAGACAAAAGATGATTTAAGATATAAAAATCAAAAATGTGCTACGTGGACTGGAATTATCATTTCAATAGTTGTAGGATTATTTAGTATTGGTTTTGGAATATCTTCAATCTATCAAAGTAATAACGATAACGAAATTGTTACAAAACAAGAGCTTGATAGTTTGTTAAATCAACATAACTCTAATCAAGTAAATATGCTGGAAAAACTCGACAATGCAAATAAGCATCTTGAACAATTAATGATAGATACTTTGAGTGTTTCTGTAACAAATGAAAAGATTAAAACAAAAATAGTGAAGTAAAAACGTGTGGTAACAAAATGTATAGTTCATAGCGGTTTAGTAGTAAATTCAAACAGTGTAGCTCTTTTTAGGCTCCGCCAAATCTGCCGATTTGACTATTTTAAAGGTGGCAAATTTGGCTCATTGCGTAATTTGAACATTGTCGCTTTGAATTCCGCTACGAAACCATACATCAGTCGTTAAGTGACTATAGCAAAAGCACCGACTCAAAAAGTCAGTGCTTTTGCTATCATATCTTATTTTACATCATTTTGGATAAAATCAATATTTTTACCACGAAAAATAATCTGACAACTATTGTTCCGTGCTTCTAATTTTGGAAAATAGATAAAACCAGATTTCTGTGCACCAGCTTGAATAGTACCAAAATGAAACGCATATTTCATCAGATTGCGTTTGGAATTTCGCCATCTTTGTAAAAAATCTTTTTGGTCATCAACTAACTTTTCAAAAATATTTTTTTCGTCTTCTGTCTCAAAATCAAAAAGGTCATCTTCGATATTAGAAATCATCAAATATTCCATTTGTTTTGGCAACAAAAATTTTTCGATGTAATCTAAACTAACAACGTCAAACTGGTTACCATCTTCGTCTAAAAGTCCAATATTTTCTGGTTTAATTTTCATTTTTTCGGAAGTTCTATTTTTTACTGTAATGTAAAAAGTCGTAAAATAGTCTGCCACTTCGCGCGGGGCTTTATCCCAATATCTATTCTCCACCGCTAAAGTGTAATTCTTCGTTTTCAAAACTCCAAAATCTTCTGTAACCGTTACATTCTCGGAACGAACAGGAATGTATTTTGTCGTGCAAGATATGAAAATCAATAAAACTAACAGCAATAATATTTTCTTCATTTTGCCTCCAAAACGAAAAGTAGAGATGATTTTTCTTCACCTCTACTTTTTCTCTTTTCACATTCTATAAATCTAACTCAGATTGACCGTCATCGTCATTTGAATCATCGACTTCTTCATTTTTTTCGGAAATTCCTACCGTTTCGGTTTCTACGATTTCGTCCATATTTTCTGAACTTTCAGAAATTTCTTCGTCGCCCATTTCGTCTTCAGCCAAAATGCGTGCCAAATCGTAAACTTTATCATCATCATTCAAAGTGATAAGACGCACTCCCTGCGTGTTTCTACCGATTACAGAAATGCGGTCAACCGCCTGGCGGATAATCATTCCATTTCTGGTAACAATCATTAAATCATCATTATCGACAACTTCTAAAAGCGAAATTAATTTACCATTTCGAACGGTAGTTTTGAGTGTTATCACCCCTTTTGAACCGCGTTTCGTTACATTATAATCGCTAATTTTGGTTCGCTTTCCATAACCATTTTCACTGATAGAAAGTAAGGTTCCCTCTCTTTTGATAATCACCATCGCCACCACTTTATCGTTGTCGCGTAGCGTTATTCCTTTCACACCTTGAGAATTTCTGCCTAACGGTCGGCAATCTGTTTCGTGAAAACGATTTGCAAAACCATTGCTCGTTGCCAATAAAATATCATTCTCACCTTCAGTAATTTTCGCTTCGATGAGTTGATCGCCATCAATCAATTTTATCGCGATAATGCCGTTTACACGCGGATGTGAAAATGCTTTCAATTCAGTTTTTTTAACAATTCCATTTTTGGTTGCCATTGTTACAAAATGAGGATCTTCAAAGTTACGAACAGTTACAAAAGCTTCAATCTTTTCATCTTTTTCCAATTGCAATAAATTGACAATTGCCTTTCCACGCGCTAATCTTCCCACATTTGGAATGCGGTGAACTTTGAGCCAATGACATTTTCCAAAATCGGTGAAGAATAAGATATAAGCGTGAGTTGAAGCTACGAAAATACTTTTGATAAAATCTTCATCTTTCAAGTTTGTACCCGAGAGTCCCTTACCACCTCTGCCCTGTTTTCGGTAGGTACGAATTGGCAAACGCTTGATGTAACCTTGATGTGAAATAGTTACAACCATATCTTCGTCAGCAATCATATCTTCGGTATCTATATCTGCTGAACCCTCTAGAATAGTGGTTTTACGCAAATCGTTATATTTTTCTTTTATCGCAAAAATTTCTTCCTTGATAATATCCATTCGCAATTCAACTTTCCCTAAAATGCCTTTCAATTTTTTGACTAATTTAACAATTTCGTTGTATTCGTTCTCAACTTTTTCGCGTTCTAAACCAGTCAATTTTTGCAATCTCATTTCCAAAATTGCACGTGCTTGAATTTCGGAAAGCTTGAATTTCAACATCAATTGTTCACGAGCTTCATCTGTATTTTTGGAAGCACGAATCGTTTTGATAATTTCATCGATATTATCGAGTGCGATTCTGTAACCTTCCAAAATGTGCAATCTTTGTTCCGCTTTATCAAGTTCAAACTTGGTGCGACGCGTTACCACTTCGTGGCGGAAATCAACAAAATTTTGCACCATATCTTTCATATTGAGAACTTGCGGAATTCCTTTCACAAGGGCACGATTATTCACGCTGAAACTAGATTGAAGTTGAGTGTATTTATACATTTTTTGCAAAACTGTATCTGCATCATAGTTGCGTTTCACGGTAATGACAAGTCGCATTCCTTGGCGACCAGATTCATCTCGTACATCACTGATTCCTTCAATTCTACGTGTTTTCACAGTTTCCACAATTTTATTGATGAGATTTGTCTTGTTCAACATGTATGGAATTTCGGTAATCACAATCATTTCAGAACCATTATCTTTGCGTTCTATTGCCGCTCTACCCCGCATTATTACACGTCCGTGACCTGTTTCAATATAATCTTTGATGCCACTTTTCCCGATAATAAATCCGCCCGTTGGAAAATCGGGACCACTGATATATTTCAGAAAATCAACAGACTCCATCTCTGGATTTTCAATGTAAGCGATAATACCGTTACAAACTTCGGTAATGTTGTGAGGTGCCATATTTGTAGCCATTCCCACCGCAATACCAGAAGAACCATTTACCAATAAATTCGGGAATTTTGATGGAAATACAGATGGTTCTTCACGCGTGTCATCATAATTTGGGTGAAAATCTACTGTATTTTTATCGAGGTCGCTCATCAAATCGACCGCTGTTTTTTGCAATCTTGCTTCGGTATAACGCATCGCCGCTGGTGGATCGCCATCTTGTGAACCAAAGTTTCCTTGCCCGTTGATGAGAGTATAACGCAAACTCCAATCTTGTGCCATTCGCACCAAAGTAGGATAAACAACCTGTTCGCCGTGCGGATGGAAGTTACCAGATGTATCACCAGCTATTTTAGCGCATTTTCTAAAACCTTTTCCTGGTGCTAAATTCAGCTGATGCATAGCGTAAAGAATTCTTCTTTGAGATGGTTTGAGACCATCGCGAACATCTGGCAAAGCACGCGACACAATAACGCTCATCGAATATTCCAAATATGCTTTTTTTAAAACATCTTCTATTTCCAACAACTCTATTCTTGATCTATCATGAATCATAATTTTCCCCCTCCTTATGAAATTTCGTTAATATCGACATAATGTGCATTTTCTTCGATAAATTTACGGCGTGGTTCCACTTCATCGCCCATCAAAATAGTGAACATTCGGTCTGCTTCAATCGCATCATCAATCTGAACTAATGTGAGAATTCGCTTTTCTGGGTCCAAAGTGGTTTCCCAAAGTTGGTCTGCATTCATCTCGCCCAAACCTTTATATCGTTGAACATGGGTGCCTTTTGAACCAACCTCTGCCAAAACTTTATTGCGTTCTTCAACAGAATGCACATAATGTTTTTTCTTACCTTTTCTGACGAGAAATAATGGTGGTTTAGCGATGTAAACATGACCTTCTTCCACGAGTGGTCGCATATATCGGAAGAAAAATGTGAGGAGTAAAGTAGCAATGTGTTGACCATCTACATCGGCATCCGCCATAATTATCACTTTGTCGTAACGCAGTTTTGAGATATCGAATTCTTCGCCAATACCAGCTCCCAACGCCAAAATAACCGGTTGAATTTTATCATTATTAAGTACTTTGTCGATGCGTGCTTTCTCGGTGTTTAGCATTTTACCCCAAAGCGGTAAAATTGCTTGAAATGTTCGTTCGCGACCCATTTTTGCCGAACCACCCGCCGAATCTCCCTCTACCAAAAATATTTCGGTTTGAGATGGATCCTGAATGGAACAATCTGCTAATTTGCCTGGCAACGAACCACTCTCTAAAACAGATTTACGACGCGTTAATTCGCGTGCTTTTCTGGCTGCTTCGCGAGATCTCGCTCCCAAAATTGCTTTCATTGCGAGAAGTTTTGCAACCTTTGGATTTTCTTCCAAAAATTCGTTCAATTTTTCGTAAACTATCGAACTTACAATACCATCAATTTCGCTATTTTGCAATTTTGTTTTGGTTTGACCTTCAAATTGCGGATCGGATAATTTCACACTAATTACCGCCGTCATTCCTTCTCGAATATCGCTACCTGAAGGAGTAACCTTCTCGTTTTTCAATAAATTACCAATTTTTATATAACTGTTAATCGCACGGGTTAAGCCGGCTTTAAAACCGCTCAAATGCGTACCGCCTTCAATCGTGTTAATATTGTTCGCAAAACTGCTGATCGATTCTTGGAATCCTTCGTTGTACTGGATGGAAACTTCAAATTCTGTGCCTTCTTTTTCGCCACAAATGTAAATTGGATCTTCAAAAATAACTTTCTTATTTTCATTTAAATATTTCACGAAAGAGCTGATACCGCCTTCATATTGAAAATTGTGAACTTTCTCTGAAATTTCATCTTTCAAAACAATTTTGATACCTTTATTCAAAAACGCCAATTCACGCAAACGAACAGAAAGATAATCGAAGCTAAAAACAGTAGTTTCAAAGATTGTATCATCTGGTATAAATGTTACTTTTGTACCAGTTGTAGTGCTTTTACCAATTACTTCAATCTCTTTTTGAGGAACACCTATTTCATAATATTGGTGATAAACTTTGCCATCTCTGTAAATTTCCACATCGAGCCTTTTGGATAGTGCATTCACCACCGAAACACCGACACCGTGCAAACCACCAGAAACTTTGTATGATTTATCATCAAATTTTCCGCCAGCGTGCAGAACTGTCATCACCACTTGAACCGCAGGAATGTTCTCGGAGCCATGTTTTTCAACTGGAATTCCACGCCCATTATCTTCTACTGACACACTACCATTTGCGTGCATCACGATTGTAATTGTATCACAATATCCAGCAAGCGCCTCATCAATACTGTTATCTACCACTTCATAAACAAGATGGTGAAGTCCGCGTTCAGTGGTTCCACCGATATACATTGCTGGTCGTTTTCTTACCGCTTCCAGTCCTTTTAGAACCTTAATATTATCCGCTGTGTATTTAGTTTCTGCCATAAAATTCTCCTTTTAGATTTTATTTATTTATTATTATTTTTATCTCTCAAACTGGGGACTATTGCATTTTTACAGCGAAAGGTGTCAACTATTTTATTTACATAAAGTTACATTATTTTTTATTATTTTCAAAAAACATCAAGCCAATCAGCTAATCAGTTAGTATGTAACGATTTACATTCACATAAATAAAAGCACCAAATAATCGGTGCTTTTAAAAAGAATCTGCTGAAATTTTTCACGCTTAATCGTTCAATAAATCAATCCAATTTTCGTTTGATTTCTCTTGCGAAAAATTACCCATACTGACGATTATTTCAACCCTACCTTTTTTAGATATGAGCTTATCCGCCATTGGTTTAGAATAAATAATTCTGTCTTTTTTCACATCTTCAGAATAGCGATAAGTTTCTTTACCCAATCGCAAACCTGCATTTTGTAATTTTAATTTTGCCTGCAAAACCGTTAAATTCTCCAAAAATGGAATTCTTACCATTTCTGGACCCAAACTAGCTGCTACCTCAATCGTTCTGTTTTTTTTCGTTTTAAGACCAGATTTTGGCTTCTGAGAGACAATATAGCCACGCGGAATCGAATCGGAATAAACTTTCTGCTCTAATCGAACAAATAATTTCATTTTGCGACACTGCTTGCGGGCAACATCAAACTGTACATTTTCGAGATTCGGAACTTCCACTACATTTTTGTGACCCACCACTATTTTCATCACTAAATTTGTCGCAAAAAAAGCAACGATAAAAATAATTAACATCGCCACAAGCGAGATTATGATAGGCAACAAAGGTTGAAATTTACCCAATTTAATTCGTCGATATTTTTTCACTCACATCCCCTAAATATTTTTCTGTAATTTTGCGGCAAAAGCACCATCTGTGTTATCTTTAAATGGTAAAGTTTTCAAAAAACCATTTTCTGTAAATTCTTCCGAAATATTGTTTGATGCCAAAACTAATGTAAAATTTTTATTTTTATCCAAAAAATTCTGCACCATATTTTCATTTTCATCTTCATTCAAAGTACAGGTGCTGTAAAGCAAATAACCACCTGGTTTCACAAATTCTGCACCAGTTTTCAATGCCTGTTTTTGCAGTTTTAGAAGTTGCTTTATATCCTGGTTTTTCTGCCACCGCAACTCTGCTTTTTTTTGAAAAACACCCCAACCAGAACAAGGCACATCCAAAAGAACCCGATCAAAAGCTGGTGCCACTGGTCCAAACTGAAAAGCATCAATCGAATTGAGTTGAATATTGGAAATCCCCAATCGTTTCAAAGATTGCTTCATACGTTTCATTTTGTGCGGATATTTATCTATAGCAACTAGCTCCCCACTGTTTTTCATCAACTCTGAAATATATGTAGATTTTCCACCCGGTGCAGCAAATAAATCTAGAATTGACTCATCTTTTTGTGGGTCTAAAAGTTCGATAACTAACGCTGCAGAAGTATCTTGAATCGAAAACAAGCCATCTGTAAAAGCTTCACAATTCAATATTTTTCGTGCTTCTTTTGAAAGCAACATATTCTGTGAAATTACACTTTCCGAAAATTCTATTTGTTCATTTTCAAAATACTTCATCAGCTCAATTTTGCTAATTTTCAGATTATTCACCCTGATGTGAAGTTGGGGAACATCATTAAAATAAAGGCACAACTCTTCTGTTTTTTCATCTCCCCATTTTTCCAACCAGCGCTCAATTAATTTTTTTGGAAAAGAATATTCAAGCGACAACCTTACAGCAATATCTGCTGGATATTCAATTCTTGGATTACGTAAATAGCTGCGTAAAACAGCATTTACAAAATTACCGATTTTATTGTTGAAGTTTTTTTTCGCCAACATAACGGTTTCATTTACCGCGGCGTGGTCAGGAATTTTATCACTATAAATTAGCTGAAATAATCCTAAATAGATGAGGTATTTTATTTTTTTGTCGGTTTTTGAAAATCGCTCTTTATCGGTAAATTGTGCCGCGATATATTCCAAATTTTTCTCCATCTTTATCACGCCCTTAACCAAAAAATAGAGTAAATCTGCATTCTCTCCAGCGGAGCGTAAACGCTTTGCCATTTTGTCCAATAATTTATCGGAAAAAAGTTGTTTAGAAAGAACTGTAGTAATTATATTGTAAGCTTCCTTGCGAATATTCATCTATTATTTCCTCTTTTTGTAGAGCGATTTCATTACCATTTTTATCGCTTCTTCTGAACTAGTAAATTGGTTATTTTGAGAAATTTCGGCAATCGCTTTTTTAATCTCGAATCTTTTGTAACCCAAAGTAACAAGTGCCGTTTCGGTTTCATTGAGAATACTTCTTTCGACAGCATTAGAAGTCATAAAATCACTGCCAATTTTAATGTTTCCGACTTTATCTTTCAACTCGATGACAAGTCGTTCGGCCGTTTTTTTACCAATGCCCGGCACGGTAGAAATTAGCACAACATCAGCAATTTGAATAGCACGAATTAAGTCGTTTACCGAAATCCCAGAAAGGATTCCTAATGCTATTTTTGGGCCTATTTTGGAGATAGAAATTAACTGTTGAAAAAGCTGTTTCTCTTCCAGCAACAAAAATCCGTAAAGTCGCACCCCATCATTTTGGTTAAACGAATAGTAGATAAAAATCTGCAATTGCTCATCAATTTGTGGTAATTTATCGAAAGTACTAAGTGGTACATTAACCTCGTAGCCGACACCGCCACAATCAATCGTGATAGCAGTCGGCATTTTAGATGACAATTTCCCTTTTAAATATGAAATCATTTCACACCCTTCTAAAATTTAAATTTATTTTTATTAAATTCGCACAAAGCCACAGCCAATGCATCTGTTGCATCTTGACTTGAAGCTGTCAAATTGATATTCAAGATTTTCTGCACCATATATTTCACTTGTTCTTTAGAAGCATTTCCGTTGCCGACAACTGCCTTCTTTACTTCGCGTGGAGAATATTCATTTGTTTGAATTTCGTTCTGAGCTAAAGTTAACAAAATAACACCACGAGCATGCCCCAATGTAAATGCTGACTGGATATTTTTGCCGTAAAAAATAGTCTCAACCACTGCAATATCTGGTTTGTATTTTTGAATAATTTTATCCAGTTCTTGATGAATCAAAACAAGTCGTTCTTGAAATGTAAGTGATTTTTTCAAATTTAAAGCATCACAACCGGCGGCAACTATTTTCCGTTTCTCTATCTCTAAAACGCCGTAACCAAGATTGTAACTACCAGGATCAATTCCTAAAATTATCAATTATACTCCAAAATGGAATATTATTCGTTAGAAAGTCGCTCTAATATTTCGTCTGAAATTTCGCAATTTGCGTAAACTTTTTGCACATCATCACAATCTTCCAACGCATCAATCAATTTAAGCAAACTTAACGCAAAATCATCAGCGTTTATTGTGTTTTTTGGCAAACGCGTCAATTCAACTTTTTCAATTTGGTAACCATCTGTTTCCAATTTTTGGTGAACATTGTGCAATTCTGCGTAAGGCGTAAATATTTGATAAACATCGTCTTCTGCAACAAAATCATCTGCACCAGCATCGAGTGCAATCATCATCATTTCATCTTCATCAAGGTTATTTTTGGGAATTTCGACTAAACCTTTTTGGTCGAACATCCAGGCAACTGCACCGTTTTCTGCTAAATTCCCACCATATTTTGAAAATATATGACGCACTTCGGCAACCGTGCGTTGTTTATTGTCTGTCAGCGTTTCCACAATGATAGCTATGCCGTTCTGTCCATAACCTTCGTAAGTATGATTTTCATATCGCACACCTTCCAAATCGCCTGTTCCTTTTTTGATGGCTCTCTCGATATTTGCACTTGGCATATTTGCACTTTTTGCAGAAGATATCGCTAATCGTAAGCGTGGATTAATATCAGGGTCTCCGCCACCATCTCTCGCTGATACCATAATTTCACGCACTATCCGTGTGAAAATTTTACCGCGTTTTGCGTCAGCAGCACCTTTTTTATGTTTTATCGAACTCCACTTATTATGACCAGACATCGCCCCTCCAAAATAAAAAAACCTTGCAGAATTTCTGCAAGGTTTTTTTAAAACATTTAATCTTCTTTATTTGCACCTGCAATAACTTTCTTCGCGATATCGCTTGGAACTTGTTCATAATGAGCAAATTCTTGCGTAAATTTCCCGCGACCTTGCGTGAGTGATTTCAAAGCTGGATAATATCCCATCAATTCCATCAGTGGCATTTCAGCATTCAAAATTTGTTTTTTACCTTTCTGTTCCATTCCTTGAATTCTACCACGACGCGTAGAAATATCGCCCATTACATCACCCATATATTCATCTGGAATAATGATTTGCACCTTGTGAACAGGTTCGAGTAAAATTGGTTTTGCTGTTTCAAATGCTTTTTTGAGAGCACCCCAAGCTGCTATTTTAAAAGCCATTTCAGATGAATCTACATCGTGGAAAGTACCGTCATAAACATCTACCGAAATATCCACAATTTGATTTCCAGAAACGATACCTTTACCTACAATTTCTTTCAAACCTTTTTCAATAGCCGGAATAAATTTACTCGGAATTCTACCACCCACAACCGAATTTATAAATTCAAAGCCTTCGCCACCTGGACGAGATTTTACGCGAAAATAAACCTCGGCATATTGTCCTTTTCCACCAGATTGTTTTTTGTGCTTGTATTGCACATCAGCAGAACCAGCAAGCGATTCTTTGTAGGGAACTTTGGGAGTATGCAATTCAGCTTCAATTTTATATCTACTTTTTAATCTCTTTTTGAGAAGAGAAATTTGTTGTTCACCAATTCCTGAAATCACATTCTCAGATGTTTCTTTATTCATCGTCAAAGTCAAAGTTGGATCTTCATCCAAAAGTTTATGAAGAGCAGAACCAATTTTATCTTCATCGTGCTGATTAGCCGCTTTGATAGATTGCCAGAAAACCGGAGTCGGCATTTCAACTGCTTTCAATTGAATATCTTTGCCATTCTTGGCGATTGTATTGAAGCTACGCGCTACTTTCATTTTTACTAACGCACCGATTTCACCAGCTTTCAATTCACTAACTTCAGTTCTACTACTTCCGAGTGCAGTGTAACAAGCACCGATTCTATCTTTTTGGTTTTTTTCTGGAATATAAACATCTGTTCCACTACTCATCGAGCCAGAAAAAACTCTCACATAATTGATGTCACCCACTTTGGGGTCGGAGAAAGATTTGAATACATACGCAAATAAATCGCCATTTTCATCTAATTTCAAAATTTCATCTTTACCATCATTTTGGACTGTAATTTCATTCATTTCAGCTGGAGATGGAAGATATTCCACAATCGCATTCATCAAATCTATAACACCAATGTCGTTAGTAGCAGAAGTTGCAAAAACTGGCAATAATGAACCGTTATTGATTGCTTTTTTCAAGCCGGTTGACATCTCTTCTTTAGAAAGGTCGCCTGACTCAAAATATTTCTCCAAAAGTGCATCATCGCTTTCGGCAACAGCTTCCATCAACTCCATTCTGCTCTCTTCAACTTTATCGTTCATATCTGCTGGAATTTCTATCTCTTTTCCATTTTTGAAAGCTTTACCTTTGGCGATATCTACGACACCTGCAAAACGGTGTTCGCTACCAATGGGAATTAAAATTGGAGTTGGATTCAAATCTGTATTCTCACGAATTCCTTCGAGTGCTTTGTAAAAATCTGCACCTTCATTATCCATTCTGTTGACCACAAAGCCTTTTACATTTGTTGAATTTTCGAGCAATTCAATAGATTTTTCTAAAGTTACATCAAATTCAGAAGCACCATTTGCCACGAATAAAATAGATTCAGTTGCAATAGATGCAGACAATTGTTCCGAACTAAAATCTACTAAGCCAGGTGCATCAAGAATATTGATTTTACATTTTTTCCAATCAAAATTTCCCACACCCAAAATAACAGAAGCCTGTCTTTCGACCTCTTCTGGACTGAAATCCATCACTGTATTCCCGTCTTCAATTTTTCCAATTCTAGTAGTTGCTTTTGCATTGAACAGCATTTGTTCAATTAAACTTGTTTTACCAGCACCAGTTGCACCAACAAAAGCAATGTTTCTAATATTTTTCATAAATCCTCCGAATATTCAGTTGTTCAATAAAATTTTATTACCCTATTTTTGTCAATACTCACTTTAGAATAATAATTTCTTGATTTGGTGAATTGTTGATTGAATGAATTAGAAAAAGTTTTTGTCAAATAGTATTTTAGTAAGCGGTAAATCAACACTCAGAACTCTATGAGTACATTTTTTTGCTCGGAAATCGACACAAAAAGCGAGGTTGTTTCCATTTTACTTATTTTAGAATAATAATTTTTCCGATTTTTTCTGATATTTTGCCATTTTGATTTGCAATAATTTTATAAAAATAGGTACCATTGGCGATATCATCACCCGTTTTATCTTCGCCATTCCAATAAATTTGTTGAAAACCAGACGACAAATTACCAGCCTCTATAGTTCGGATTTTACGACCCGAAATAGTATAAATCGTAACTGTCACATCTGCTGTTTCCGTCATAATGAAAGTAAAATTCGTTTCATCACACATTGGATTTGGATATGGTAAAAGCTGTTCTATTGCTACTTTTCCAAACTGTTTGGCGGTAAATAAAACTTCGATAACCGTAGGTAAATTGAAATTATCAAAAACTACCAAAAGCAAGCTGTGTTCGCCTTCCGAAATTCCGTTCAATTGCCAAGTCAATTCGCCTTTTGTGCAAGAATTTTCATCGTAAATAAAACCGTCTGTAACATCAATCAATTCTTGATTTTCGTCAATTTGAACCAACATTTTTCTACCCGCCGAGCCGAGTATATTGATGCCATTTTCATCTGAAATTTCTACCATCAAAAGTGGATTAGTAGAAACATAATCACCCGTTTGGAAAGTTTTGGAATCGAGCCAAATCTGCACCTGAGGTGCACCGTCATTTTCGATACCATCAATAGTATCATCACTCGTATTTATTGAGGTAAGTGTGTTGATAAAATCCACATCTTCTCCATTTACATAAGTTAAAATACGACCATCTTCACCTGCATAAATATCGTCTGGCACGATAAATTCCGCACTGTATTCCCCTGCATTCAAACTAACATTAGCATTGTAAAGCTTATTGCCGTTTTGGGTATAATTCACGGTGTAATGTTCCGATTCATCATGATTTAAAAAATCAAAATTTTCATAAACAATTTCGTGTTTTGGTTCGAACACCATTATTTGGGCAGAATTGAAAATATTTTCATTGAAATTTCCAGTAATTCCCACAGTTTCTCGCGCACGAATACTGTCGGTAATTCCGACAATTTCACCCACGCTTTCTGGTGGAATGATATCCAAAATCGGATCTCCAAGAATATTAAAATGGGCAGCATCTAAAGTGTTTGTCAAAAACAACTTTGCAGCTACTAAGGCTATTCCAGCACTCATTCTATCCTCAAAAATATATTGAAAATAGTGCTTGTATAACTTTGCATTGGGTCCTGGAAATGTCGCGTCTGTGCCAGCGATAGAAATAATTGAGCCACCGTTATCGTGCAAAACCAACTTTTCCGCCAAACAGACAAAATTTTTCATTTGGTATTTTCCGCCACTACAAGATGCTGCGAAAAAGAGAGAAGGCTTGTCATAATTTTTGAGCATATTCATGTGCAGAGCACCACTAAAATAATCTTCATCGCCGATTACATCTTCATTTCCATGACCGATAAAAAGCCACGCCAAACACCCTTCATTTACAACGTCAACCATTGCTTCACGTGCTTCTGGCTTTGTTTGATATGCGTCAAATTCATAGTTGAATGCAAATATTTTATCGACGAAAATATCGTCATTAATCAAATCATCCAATTCTTGTGCGTAACGACTGTGATTCATTTGGGCTGTGCCAAAACCTTCAAAATGATCCTCATGGTTTTCATCGTCAGCCATTATCAAAAATTTATTTCGCCAAAAGCCAAAAGTAGGAGTTTTTTTATAGCGACTAATTTTATCGATAATCACATCGAGTTCTGCATCATTTTTGGCAGGCAATCTACCAATCACCAAATCGGGACGACCCAACTGGGCAAAATCCACAAAATAGTCATCGCTCACAGTACTGCTGCGCTTATACACCATAATTTTATTTTTGGGGCTATAATCATCCCATTCGTCACTACCTGCACCCATCAAAATTACATATTGCAAATTGGAATTATTCTGATATGTTTCCGCCAAATAATCTCGGATTGCATCTTTATCTGCGACTCCGCCACTATATTCATCAAAGATTTCGGCTTGACTTTTCAATTCAGCAATTAAATCAGAATGAATTTCTGCCAACTCTGCCGTTTGATTTTGAAACACATTTGCCTTTGGATAAATGATAATAAGCTCCAAATCTGTTTTTGTGTTTTTTGGTTTTATCTCTTTTTTTTGGAATGAAATTACTTTTTGCGAAAGTTCGTTTTTCTGAAAAATTCGTTTTGGTTTTCCCAAAAATTCACTACCAAAAGTGAGCCAATAATTTTCGTTATTTTCTGCGGTAAAATATATTTTTGTGTTTTGTTCAAATTCCATTTTATTACCATTTTCGATGAAAATTGGCAATTCGATAACTTCGTATTTTCCTTCCACTTTTCGCATCGTGAAAAGTCGAACAGATGCAGGATCACAAAATTGAGGAAGTTGTGAAAGTTCCGCAAAATCCATATAATTATCACTACTTTTTGAAGCCAACATCTTATACCAAAATTCAGATTTAGCAAATGGCATTTTGACAAAAAATCTTTGCGGAATATTCTTCCAAAATTTAGCAGTTTTGTAGTTTAAAATAAATTTGGGGTAGAGAAATTCAAAATCTTCATCTATCATCTGATGATAATTCGTCTGACCGATAATATCAATTTTCAATGTCAATTCAGTTATTACTTCTAACTCTAAATTTTGATGATTGTATTGAAATGGTGAAATCTTGAGCGGAATTAGCGAAAAACTACGATATTGACTTTTTCCATTTTTCACAATTAAATCGTTAATTTGACGATATTTTTCGACATCAACATGATAAATAAAATCGTGCGTGGAACTATTTTTAACAATTTTGGCAACGGGTAAAATTGGTTTTTGCAATTTAAGTTTTTCTTTTTTCTGTGACACAATGGAATAGCGTAAATTACCGTTGGGCGGAACGGCTAAATTTAAATTCAGAAAAGGAATATCTGGAGAACCAGCTTCAGAGTTTTGCAAACCATTTTCCAAAGTTATCTCAGCAAATTCAGCACCATAATTTAATTGAAAATCTACAATTTCAATCTTTACAATTAGTTCTTTCGCAGTCTCTTCAACTACAGTAATATTTTGTGAATTCAAGAAAAAGGGCAACAACAAAATAGCCGCAAATATTATTCTCAACATTAAACCTCCCAATTTGTCGGCAATAATCTATTGATAACTTTTAGTGTCAATCTATTAGTTTTGGGCTGGTTAAAAACATTTTTCATTGACTTTTTGAGTGAAACAAAAAAAAGGGCGGAACTAAAATAAATTTAAATGGAGGATTTATGAAAAAAATCTTATTTACAATGGTCATCGCGATGCTTTTCGCAACTGCGATTTACGCTGAGATGAAAATAGTTTACATCGACAGCGATAAAATCATGATGCAAAGTAACGCAACGGTAGAAGCTCAGACAATTTTAATGGAAGAGCGTCAAAAATGGGAAGCAGAAATTATGGGAATGGATGCACAACTCGAAGAACTCGTGAGAGATTATCAAGCTTCTGAATTTGTGCTTACCGAAGCAGGCAAGAAAGAAGCAGAAGATAAAATTAACGAATTGGGTGCTTTGAGACAGCAAAAAGTTACCGAATATTTTGGTGAAAATGGCAAATTTTTCCAAAAACAAAATGAACTTCTCGAACCTATTTTGACAAAACTGAAAAATGTTATCGAAAATATTTCTATCGACAACAGTTACAGTTTAGTACTCGATGTAGCATCTGGCGGAGTGCTTTACGGTGATACAAATCTAGATATTACCGACGAAGTTTTGGACGCATTTAACAAAGCAATCGAATAGATGAAAAAATTTTCAAAAAAGTTAACACCGAAATTAGTTGCTTCACAAATTGAATGCAATACAAAATTCATTAATAATTGTGCGTTGAATAATGTTGCGGAATTAGCAGAAGCAAACGAAAATTCGGTCTGTTTTTTTGAAAATCAAAAATATCTTGAAGCTGTAAAAAATACAAAAGCGGGATTGATTTTCGTCCCGCTTGATTTTGATGAAAAATTAGATACAAACCTGATGTTCGTTGAAAAACCATACATCTACTTTATGCAATTTGTGAAAAAATGGTTAGATATTTCGCAACCAAAAATCGAGAAAACCATTGAAAACACTGTCCAAATCGACACTTCTGCAACAATCGGGGAAAATGTAGCCATCGGACATAATTGCATTATTGCCAAAAATGTTAAAATTGGCAATAATACAATTATCGAAGCAAATTCTGTCATCAATCAAAATACTGAAATTGGCGAAAATTGTCACATTTTTGCAAACTGCACAATTTACGCAGATTGCGTTTTAAAAAACAATGTAATCATCCATTCTGGCTGCGTTATTGGTGCCGATGGTTTTGGTTATATTTTCTTTGAAAACATTCAAAATAAAGTACCACAAGTTGGCAATGTCATCATCGAAAGCAATGTTGAGGTTGGAGCAAACACCACCATTGACCGTGCAACAATTGGCTCTACTATTATTGGTAAAGGTACAAAAATAGATAATTTAGTGCAGATCGGTCACAATTGTAAAATTGGTGAGAATTGCATATTATGCGGACAAGTCGGTTTGGCGGGCAATTCCGAACTTGGCAACAATGTTTATCTTGCGGGACAAGTTGGCATTGCTGGACATCTCAAAATCGGTGATAATGCGTTGGTTGGTGCTCAATCTGGCGTTACAACTGATTTAGCTAAAAATGGGAAATATTTCGGTATGCCAGCTATCGATGCAAATTTACGAAAACGAATTATCGTTTCGGAAAAATGGCTTCCAAAAGTTGTTAGAAATTTTAAAAAGAGGGAAAAATAATGAAAGAATTTAAGCAAACAATTAAGGGTGAAACAAGTTATAACGGCGTTGGATTGCATTCTGGACAAGTTTCTACCATTGTATTCAAACCTGCCGAAAAAGATGATGGCATCGTTTTTGTACGTACAGATTTAGATGGAAATCCAGAAATTCCAGCAGACATCGAACATGTTATCGATATTTCACGCGGTACCACCATCGGTGTGAAAGATGCAACTGTAGCCACAATTGAACATGTTTTAGCGGCAATTCGCGGTTTAAATATTGATAACATTCGCATCGAAGTAAATGGACCAGAAGTTCCAGTTGCAGACGGAAGTGCCATTATTTTTATGGAATTATTAAAAACTGTTGGAACCGTCGAGCAACAATCTGAACGTGAATATCTGGAAATAACTGAGCCCATTTCCTACTCTTCCCAAACCGACAATGTGGATATCGTTGTAGTCCCTTCCGAAGATTTCAAAGCAACTTTCATGGTAGATTATAAACAAAAAGCACTCGGCACGCAGTACACTTTTTTGCCCGGTATTTTTGATTTTGAAGAAAATTTTGCATCAGCAAGAACTTTTTGTTTTTTGCACGAAATCATTGCACTAAAAGAAGCTGGGCTGATCAAAGGCGGCTCGCTCACAAACGCCTTGGTAGTGGCAAATCAAGATACACCAACCTCAGAAGTGGACAAGCTAAAAAAAATATTTAATTATCAAGATGACATCAAAATTGGAACAGATGGGCTTTTGAATCACACACCACTTCGTTATCACAATGAATTCGTACGCCACAAAGTTGTGGATTTAATCGGTGATTTAACACTTCTCGGAGTGCCAATTAAAGGGCATGTTTTGGCGGCACGATCTGGACACAAAACGAATGTAGAGTTGGTCAAGAAGCTTCGTAAAATCCACAAAAAACAGCAACTCCAAAAAATATACCAAAAGAAAAAGTTGGAAGATGTTGTTTTTGACATCAATGCTATTCAGAGAATTTTACCGCACCGCTATCCATTTCTTTTAGTCGATAAAATTATCGAATTTGAACCTGGCGAAACCATCGTTGGACTGAAAAATGTAACCATAAACGAACCTTTTTTCAATGGACACTTTCCAGGTCACCCAGTAATGCCCGGTGTTCTCATTGTGGAAGCGATGGCACAAACTGGCGGAATTATGCTTCTGAATGCTTTCGAAAATCCCGAAAAATTCGTGGCATACTTTGCGTCTATTAATAATGTTAAATTTCGCAAACCAGTTTTACCAGGCGATACACTTCGCTTCGAATTAAAAGTACTCTCTTTGAAACGCGGGCTTGCCAAAATGCACGGTGATGCGTATGTGGGACAAGAAAAAGTGTGCGAAGGTGATTTCCTTGCGAAAGTAATGAAAAAGTAGAATTAAAGTTGAGAGCGAGGAAAATTTATGAGTAAAATTCATCAAACTGCAATTGTAGATAAAAACGCAATTATTGGCAAAAATTGTGAAATCGGACCATTCTGCATAATTGGAGCAAATGTAGTTTTGGGTGATAATAACATCCTCCATTCTAGCGTCGTGATTGACGGCTTTACCACCATTGGAAATAATAATAAATTTTTCCCATCAGCGGTTATCGGTGCAGATTGCCAAGATCTCAAATACAATGGTGAACTAACTAAATTAATCATCGGCAACAACAATACATTCCGTGAATTTTGCACCGTAAACAGATCCGCCACTATGGATGAACCAACTCAAATTGGTGATAATTGCCTTTTTATGGCATACACTCACATCGCCCACAACTGCATTTTGGGAAACAATATCATTTTGGCAAACGCCGTAAATCTCGCTGGTCACATACACATTCATAATAATGTAATTGTTGGCGGTATGGTGGCAATGCATCAATTTGTAAAAATTGGCACATTTGCTTTCGTGGGTGGAAAATCTGGTATCAAAAAAGACATTCCACCATTTACACGCGGTGAAGGTTTCCCATATAAAGTGATGGGGTTGAATGCAGTCGGTTTGCAACGCAATGGATTTTCTAAAGAAGCAATTAAGACAATTAAAGTTATCTATAAAGTTTTCTATAATTCTGGTTTGAATGTAAGTCAAGCCCTTCAAAAAGTGGAAAATTTAACATTAACTGCCGAACAACAAATCTTTATCAACTTTGTAAAAGAAGCAGAACGCGGAATTTGCAAATAAACTGAATTACAACTTTCTAAATATAAAAAACCGCTCCTTATGGAGCGATTTTTTTATATTTAGTGTTAATTCGCATTAAATTGTCTTCAACATCGAAAAGTATCGGTAAAACTCTGCTACCGAAACTTGTTTTACAATTGCCTTTTGGAAACCATTAAATAAAATCAAGTTTGCATTAGTGGTCATTTTTTTGTCTTTTAAGAGAAGTGCTGTAACTTCTTTTTCGGTAAATTCTAAGTTAATTTTTTTTGGCAAATTATACAAATCCAAGAGATTATTAATTTTTCCAAAATCAGTTTCAGAGATTAATCTATTCAACAAACTAATTTTTACAACCAACCGAATACCAATGGCTACAGCGTTTCCGTGTGAAATCTCGTAATTTGAAAGTACTTCGATGATGTGTCCAAAAGTATGTCCCAAATTGAGCAATCTGCGTTCACCCTTATCGTGCAAATCAAGCTGGCAAATTGAAAGTTTTAGCTCAATTGTTTGTTTAATAATTTCTTTCAAATCTTCTCTGTTCAATAATTTTTCGACTAATGAACTCTCTTTTATCAAAGCTGTTTTGATGATTTCAGTAATGCCATTTTGCATTTCATTTTCGGAAAGTGAATTTAAAAAATCTAAGTTTACAATTATTTTTTCAGCAGGATAGAATGTGCCAATATTATTTTTTGTGTTTTGGAAATTTACCGCTGATTTTCCACCAATAGAAGCATCTATCATCGCCAAAAGAGTCGTTGGAACTAGAACCAATCTGCATCCACGCATATAGGTTGCGGCGGCAAATCCGGCAATGTCTGTTGTTATTCCGCCGCCAATCCCGATGATTGTAGTGGCACGATTCACATTGTTTTCTTGGAAAAATGTATAAATTTGTTGAACTGTTTCTAAATTTTTATTTTTTTCGGTAGCATTTAATTTGAACATTGGAAAGTCATTATTTGCAAACTGTTCTACAACATTTTTATCTGCAATAATTACGGCTTTTGTAAAAGTCGCAAAATCTATATTTTTAGTAAATTCCACCTCAGTTTTGAATTCCATTAAACATCCTTCTTATTTCATTTTTTTTCAGTAAAATAATTGTTATCATAAATATTAAAGTCGCCGCCAATTTTAGTAAAAACATATTTTGTGTAAGGCGTAAATTTAAGAATGCAAATCCAAATAATGTGAGCAAACCCAATGCAAAATAGACGAAATTATAACCCACTTTGTGTATTTTTTCGGCGTAATAATAGTTCATCATCACCGTGAATAAATAAGCAATAATGGAAGCCCATCCAGCACCCAATAAACCAAATTTAGGAATCAATAAATAGTTCAAACCTATGTTCAAAATTGCACCAATAATTACCGCAACCGCGATATTTCCAGCTTTCTTTTTTACATAAAAGCTCAAATTAATGATGTTGAATATGCCCAATAAATAATTTGAAATTACTCCGAAAAAGACAATTTTGATTGCGCCATAATATGCTTTATCAATAAAAATATAGAAAATTTCCGAAGCAAACAGAATGATTAGTGAGCCGAGTATTCCACCCAATAAAATGTAAAAATTGAAAATTTTTCGATAAGACTTTTTGGCATCTTTATTGTCGGCAATCCGCATTGCATAAGGGAAATAGACTAAGCTCACGATTGAATTCAGAAAAATCATAATCATTCCAATGCGGTAGCCAACTGCATAAATTCCTGTATCATAAAGCGTGTTTTCCGAAAAATATGTCAGCATATAGCGGTCACCAGCACGAAGCAATAACATCGCCAAAGTTCCTGGAATCATAGGTAAACCAAATCTGAGCAAATTACTAATTATCTCAGCAGAAAATATAATTTTATTTTCTATTTTTTTAGCTAAATTAAATTGGACTTTAACCATTTTGAAAATTGAAAATATTGCTGTAATTCCCGCTGAAATTGTTATGTAGAAAAATAAATTTTTCACCGAAAGATTATCTGTAAATTTCGCAATAAGCACCAAAATAACAAGCACTGTATTTTTCACAATTGAGAGGGAAACATACTCTTTTGATTTTTCCATAATGTTCAGAATTGCCAATGAAATGCCGTTTATTACATCAAATAATAGAATAATCGCAATGTAGTAAAAAAGGTTTTGCTGAGAAATATCTCGCGTCAATAAAACAGCTAATTCCACCTTGAAAATGATAATTAATGATGAAAAAATCATTCCGATAAAGGTCAATAAAATAAATACAGATGAGATGAGTGAATATTTGTAATCAGCCGTTTTTTTGTGGTGAAAGTAAGAAAAAAGTGATTGCTGAATACCAAGAACATAGACAAGATAGGCAATCGAAACAAAGATTATTAAGTTAGTGTAAACTGCGTATTCGGCTGGTGCCATTGCTCTTGTGTAAATTGGCAATAATGCTAAAAGCAAAAATTTATTGAAAAAATTTCCAGCTGAGTATTGCAATATTTTATTAAAAAATTGTTTCATACATTTTCACTGTTTTTTCAGCAATTTTATCCCAAATAAAATTATCTAAAATATAGTTTTTCAAATCATCATTTTTAGGTGCGTTAAGTGCAGTTTCAATCTCATTTTTAATCGAGTTTACCGAATATGGATTTGGATATTTTGCAAAGTTTTTGAAATATTCTTTGGTGCCCCCGAAAGGAGTAATCACAACATTTGCACCGGCAAGTCCAGCTTCCAAAGCAGCTCGACCAGGTGTTTCATATTTTGCTGGTAATGCAAAACATTTACACCCCGCATAAGCAGATTCCAAAAGCGGATCATCGTGCTTAATCCACTGAATTAATTTTATGTTTTTACTTTTTGAAATTTCAGCTAAGCAGCGTTTTCCTTCCGCATTTTGATGCACATTTCCAATAATAACAGCAGGAACATCAATTTTTTGTAACGCCTTGATGAGAGGAAAAACATTTTTGCGAGATGAACCGATGTGAGTAACACTTAGTACAAAATTTTTCAAACCATATTTCTCATAAAATAATTTTGCATCAGCATTTGCAAATCGTTTTTCCACACCGTTATGAACCACCTCAATTTTTTGAGGATTAACTCCAATTCCATTTGCCAAAATGTCTCCTTCTGCAATTGTATTCGGCAAAATTTTTTCTGCACCATTGCAAATATCTTTTGTCATTTGAAATTCCGATAAAATGCCCTTGAGAAATTTTCGTGCAATGTTTTCTGCGTTTAAATAACTTTGTATTTTCCAGTTTGGATGTCGATTGTAAAAAATGGGATTGATCACATATTTTGCACCGTAATTCTGCAAACTTTTCGCCATGTGATATGTACCAACATTTGCATTAAACATATGTACCAAGTCGTTCTTACCAAGTTGGAAATCCATATTCCAACTGTCTAAAAGCTGAATATCTACACCGCGGTTTTCAAGTGCTTTTTTAAGAAATTGAACCTTGAAAGTTACTCCGCCACGCATTAAATTTATTGCTTGGTAGCTTGTGAAAAATATTCTCATAAATATTTCCTCGCTCGTTTTGATTCGTAATTATACAAAATTTCTCGCCAACTAAATTTCCTCATTTCAGAAAAATCTTTTGATTTAATATTCTTTTTTTGCCAATTTATTTCGTCTAAATTAATTGATTTTTGTGAAATTATTTTTTCACCATTTTTCGTTGAAATTCTCACATAACATTCAGTCTTATCAAAAAATATTTTATTATTTTCAAAATGGCAATTGATCTCAAAATTGTCTCTTTTTTTCCACCAATTCGCAAATTCGTTCATCGTCATTTTATGAATTTTATTTTCATTAATAAATGTAAAAATCTCGTGCCAAAGTTCAAAACGAAGTTGCTCGGGGTGGTGATACAAAATTATTGGTTCATTCGTTATTGTTTTTTCTAAAATCACTTGTTTATAATGTGTTAACTTCTCGGTCTCAGAAAAATGAGAGCGGTGTAAACGCCCCATACTTATTGGATAAATTGGAATTTGTAAAGTTTTGGAAAATGTTCCATCAACAAATGGAAAAAATGGAAAATCATCATAATTAAGTGTAAACTCAGATGAATATTGGAAGCCAAAATCAGCAATAACTTTGCCGAGATTTTCGTTCCAATCTCCAAATGGTGCAACATAACCAGTTGATTTTATTTCTGCTTTCTTTAATTGTGAAATTCCTTTTTTGAAGTCATCAAAATTTTGCTGATAATCTTTAAACACAAGGTGACGAAAGCAATGCAAACCGATCTCTTGATTTTTCATTTTTGCGTAAACATTTGCCAATTTATCATCCGAGGTGGTATCCACAAACCAACTTCCTCGAATTTCATTTTCTTGGCAAATTTGATGAAGTTTCTTCGCATTTTCTGCCGAGCAAAAATCGGTATCCACTCGAAAAATAAAAATATTTTTTTCGCCATTGGGATAATACCATTTTTGCACAAACGGTAAATCGCGACAATGATGTAAAAATTCAAGCGAAATTCGTACAATTTGCCTGATCTTATTTTTTGAAATATTTGCCACAATTTCGGAAGGCAATTCTTGACGGTCAGCATAAAACTTTTTGCGTTTAGAATCTATATTCAAAATCAATCTATTTACATCAAAAGGTAAAATTACCCGTAATCCTTTACCAATTTTTTCTGAATAAATTTGCAAGTTTTCGTCAAGCAATTCACCTCTTTTTGAGATAAATATTTTACCATTTACATCGACCAAACCAACACTCGCAAAAAGTGAATTTTTGTTGGAAATAAGGTAGCGTTTTGGGCAAACTTTATGTTTTAAGTTTTTAGCTAAAAATAGTGCAGAACCACCACTTTGCAGGTATTCATTCACAACTTGTGTTTGAATTTTGGTTAATTTTTCGGTAAGAATAATTGTTGAATATTGTTCAACACTAATTGGTTTTTCGAGTGAGATTTGTTCAAATGGAATCCCTTCTTGTTGGAGAATAATTTCCCAACCAGGTTCAAGCTGAAAAACACCAATTTTAATGTTATTCATCAGCCATTTTCCGATATAAATTAATGTATTTCTTTACGGTGTTTTGCCAACTATTTTGCTCTAAAAATTCATCAAATGAACTTGGCTTTATTTTGCGTTTTTGAATTTTCAAAATTGCCTTTGCAATACTTTCTGCATTTGGTTCCACAATCTCAGCAAAATCAGTCGAAACCTGTTCGGAAAGTCCACCCGAATTTGTAACAATGAGTGGTTTTTTAAAATGGGCAAAAATATATGGTAAGCCACTTTGAGTAGCTCGTAAATATGGTAAAACTTCTACATCACAATGAGCAATTTTTCGATAAAGTTTATTGTGTTCAACGAATCCAAAATCAAAATAAATATTAGGATTTTTGGCTCTTTCTACTAATTTTTGTTGGTAATTACATCGACCGCAAATTTCCAATTTAATATTAGATTTAGATAAAGAATTTACTGCATCAATCAAAATTTCTGCACCTTTATATGGTTTGATATTACCAATCATCAAAAGTGAAAAATTATCAGATTTTTTAGTTGTAATTTTTAAGTTTTTCAACTCTTTCTCATAACAATTTCCGTGCTGAATCACAATAATTTTAGTTTGAAGTTTTTTTGGAAATTGGCTTTTAACAAATTCCGAAAGACAAATAATTCCATCAACTCTATCAAAAACTTTTTTTTCTAAAACTCGTAACTTTTGTCTATCATGCTGTTTATAATCGTGGACAGAAAGAATGATTTTTATTCCTAATCGACTAATTTTGTTAATCATAAAAAAATCAATAAATGGAAAAGCGAGCCAATTATAATGAATAATTTGCGGTTTTTCTTTTTTAATTTTTAAAAATAATCGAATATTTTGAATCGGATATAAAAACATTTTAACAAATTTGCGTAACTTTTTGATTTTAATTTTATTCTCAAATTTAAAAAACCAATAATTGGGGGCTATAGAATAAATTTTTTCGTAATAATTTACAAATTTTTCATTTTTTGAAGTAAAAAAAACAGTCTGAACTCCTTCTTCATTTAATTTTTCCACAAGCGGATAATTATATTGAGGAGTTGTATTATTCGGGTCAATATAAAAGATTTTCATTTTATCGAATTAGCACTATTTTCCCGTTTGAAGTTTGAGCATCTTGTGTGAAAACAACATAAAAATATAGTCCAGAACTACATTTTTGTTCTGTTACATTTGTACCATTCCACTCAAATTGTTGGTAATTATTTTTCGTAAGAACACGGACTAATTTCCCATCTAAACTGTAAATATTGCATTTTGTATCGCCTTTCGGCATCGAAATGGCGTTTGTATTATCTATCTTCAAAATTTCACCATTTTCTGGGTAAAATGGATTCGGGTAACAAAAAGTTTTATTCAAGTTTTCTTCAAAGTTCATGTTTTCAGAAATACCAATTTGAGCAAAATTTAAACCCTCATCTGTGCCAATGAACAGAATACCATTTGTAGAGTTATATGCAAAATCAGTAATGTTATTTGAAATTAAAGGACTATTTTCCATTGTGTAATTTGTGAAAATATTTTTATCCACATCATACGCAGTGATGCCAGCATTTTTGGTGCCAATCCAAATAACGCCAAAAGGGTCAATAAAAAGTGCTGTTGGGTAAGTAGTTTGTCCGCCGTAGAGTCGCTCCTGACCCTCAAAATACCAATATTCGGAAGTTGCTTCATCGTGCCAACCACCTGGTTGCCACACCTTTTTTTTGATGTGAGTTCCATATTTAAACCAGTCACTTTCATCAAACATAAATAAACCTTCTCCGCTTGCAATCCAAATTTCCTCATAATTATATTTATTACGCTTATCTATTGCAAAAATCCGTCCACTATCTAAATCTAAAAACGAAGCATATGACCATTCATCTCCCCCATTTTCTGGATAAGTTGTATCATTCCAAAGCCTAAGTCCTGATAACCAGCCACCTAAAAATATTTTTTCTTTACTGAAAAATACATAATTAGGATCATAATCTTCTTCTTCTCCGTTTTCACCGTTATAATAAGGTTTAAATAAATCGAAGTTTGTGATTACGCTATCAACTGCTTCTGATAAAATCGTAATATTACCAAATTCCCCTCCATAAGAGCATACCCATGTTTGGTTATTGGCATCAACTGTCATATAACTAATTGTATTATTCCCAATACCATTAGCTGTTGTTACGCTACCCCAATCATTATTATTGTCATCAAAAATTGAGATACCAGATAACCAATTTGACGGTGAATGGTTACCCCAAGCCCCAAACCATTTTCTATTATTTTGATCTACGCAAATTGAATATATGTTATTACTTCTTAGTCCCGTTTCTTCAGCTGTATAATTTTGCCAGTTAACTCCATCAAAAGAAGAAACACCACGTGTCCCTTTGGGGGAGGGTAAGCTTCCTTTATGACCATCTGTAACCCACAAAACATTATTATAGTCAATGATAAGATCTTTAATCGAATTTGAAAGTAAACAATCTGCTTTAATGTTTTCTGACCAAAAGTTATTATCATAGAATAAAAAACCATCCCCCCAACTGTATGCGTAAATAATGTTATCGATTTCATTAAATCCCATTATTTGTGCATCGGTTATATTTAAATCTTCATTTTGCCAAGTTGTGATGATGTCATTTTCTGTTTGAAGCTGTAAAATAGCCAAAGTAGTTTCATCTTCAACTAATAAATCTGCCTCATTCCAACGTCCAGTTCCAAACCAAATATCTTCATTTGAATCAATGAAAACAGGAAAAATTGATCCGAAATCATTGTATACTGTCCAATCAAAATTTGGAAAGCTAGAAACAGCTAAACCCTCTGGAGTCCCAACTGCAATTAAATTATTTTGCATTGAGATTGAGTTTATTTGGCAGTTAGAAAAGGGTAAATTTACTGTGTACCAAGCCGTGCTAATTTCCAAAGAGTCAAGATGGACATAATTCAGTCCTAACATACTACCACAAAACATATAACCGCTTTCAGAAATTTGTAAATTAGTGATACTATTTGTAAGCAAACCATCATCAATGTTATAATTATTCTGCAACAATGGAAACGGAAAATTTTCATTATCCAAAAAAATACTGATTCCATTTTCAGTAGCTGCCACAATGAGCGAATCTCTGTTTACAATCTGATTGACAGTATTCGAAGCCAATCCCAAAGTTTCGTTTAATGGAATCGCAAAATTATCATTTGAAAAGCGGTTTATTCCTTTATTTGTGGTGCCTATTAAGAGTTGGTTTTTTATTGGATAATATTCCAAACAGCGCAAATCGTTATCCTCTAAATTGCTGATAGTGGTGTAAGTTTTTTCAAAGGCATTATTGGTTAAATCATAAATCGCTAAACCACCCCAAGTTGCGAGATAAATCTTGTTTTCGAAAAATTGCAAATCACGAATATGAGTTGTATTTGTATAATAATTCCAATTTTTAATCGCGAATAAATTTGTTGCTAAAACTAAAACTATAAATCCTAAATATTTTTTCATTTCATCTCCTTTTTGAACAGTTTGTAAATAACAATAAGCAAAATAAACAGTAAAAACAGTAAAATTGTAAGTAACATTTTTTTCGATGAATATGAAAATCCAAAAGCGATGAGCCCAAAAAGCATAGTGATGAAATAGCTGATTAATGCTACATTTTTTTGTGAAATTCCCATTTCATGTAATTTATGGTGAATGTGTTGTTTGTCAGCTTGAAAAATGTGTTTTTTCAGTTTTACACGCCGAATGATTGCGAATAAAATATCCAATAACGGAATTGCTAAAATGATAATCGGCACCAAAAGTGTCATGGATGTTATACCTTTAAATTCACCATTTCCAGCAATCGAAATGGCAGCAATATTGAATCCCAAAAAAAGACTGCCCGTATCACCCATAAATATTTTGGCGGGATAAAAATTATACTTCAAAAAAGCAAAATTTGCACCAATTACAGAAAGTGATAAAAACATAATAATCTCATTTGATTTCACAAAACCAACTGCAAACAACACGGTTGCAGAAATCAACGCAATGCCAGATGCTAAACCATCTAAACCATCTATCAGATTAAATGCATTCACGACTACCAAAAACCAAATGGTAGTAACTGGGAAGGAAAACATTCCCAATTCTATCGTTTCACCAAATGGATTTGTGAGTAATTCTATCTTGAATCCAAAAAAGTAAATTACAGAAATAATAACGATTTGGAAAAGTAATTTATAATTTGCTGTAACTTTAATTTTATCGTCTAAAAAGCCCAACAAAAGCATTAAAAAACCACCAATTGCCAAGCATAACATTTGAGTTCCAAAAATAAAATAGCCAAAAAGTTGAATTATTATAATTGGCATCGCAAAAGAAAATCCACCGCCAAATGGGACTGGATTTTTGTGTAAACCGCGTTGGTGAGGCTTATCGATAAGATTGTATTTTTGAGCAAATTTAATATTAAGTGGCACCAAAATCATGGTTGCAAAAAAAGTAAATATAAGCGAGATTAAGTGTATCATTTTTCTATAATAACCTTTTTAATAGCTATTAGATATTTTCCAATTACTTTTTTTTCATCAAATTCGTTTATCATTTTTTTTCTACCATTTTTCCCCATCTCTTCTCGTTCCAATGAAGACAATAATATCATCTTCTTCATTTTGTCAACTAAGTCATCGACACTTCTCGGCTTACATAAAAATCCATTCACATTAATGTCAACAACTTCACGGCAACCAATGCTATCAGTAGTAATAATTGGTCTTGCCATACTTGCTGATTCTAAAAGTGATTTAGGAACACCTTCTCGATAATATGAAGGTAGTACAACACAATCTGAATTTGCAATATAATCACGCACATCATCTTTGGCACCTAAATATTCTACGACACCTTCATTAATCCATTTATTCATTTGTGTTTTAGAAACAGCAGAAGGATTATCTACATCGAGCCAACCAATAATTTTAAATTTAATGTCTGGATATTTTTTTTGAACTTCACGAGTAGCTTCGATATATTCACCTACTCCCTTATCCCACAACAATCTTGCCATTAATAAAAATGAAAATTCTGAAGTTTCTTTTTTGCGAGGCGAAAATTTTTCTAAATTAACTCCTGAACCTGGCAAAATATCACATTTATCTTGTTTAATGATTTTAGAAAATAATTCAGCATCATCTCTATTTTGAAAAAATATCTTTTTAGCAAACTGCTGAGAAAATTTATAAAGTAACTTTACGATTTTCGATAACCAATTTTCCCTAATAAAGAGCGTACCAAGTCCAGCGATATTATTAATACAGGGAATATTTAAGAAATTTGCAGCAATGGTTCCATAAATATTTGGTTTAATGGTAAACTGTAAAATTACATCTGGTTTTATTTTTTTATAAAGCCGTACAAACCTCCAAAAAAGAAAAAAATCTTCAATAATATTTGTGCCTTGATTATTCATTTTAATATCAAAATATTCAAAAGTTATTTTTTCCTTATATTCATCAAACGGTGCAACTGCCACAACATCATATCCCTTCAACTGTAATTCTTTCATTAAATTCAAACGAAAATTATACAAGCTCCACGCTGTATTGGATACAACTGCTATTCTTTTACTCATTTATTCTCTCTTCAATAAATTCAGCAACTTTTTTAGCTACATTTTTACGAGAATATTTTTGAATAAACTCTGTTTTTGCTTGATATTTTTTCAAATCATTTGCTTGATATTCTGCGATTAATTTAGTCAAAGTGTTTTTCCCATTTTCGAGATTATCAGCTTCTACAACAAAACCAAGCTGGTTATCATTAACAAAATTCCACACATCACTATTTTTTGGCACAAATGCTAAAATAGGTTTACCAGCCACAACATAATCGTATAATTTAGCATGTAAAATTGGTTTGAATTTTTCTTTATTTGGCAAAAATAGCATCAAAGCATCCGACTTTTGTAACTCCAACAAAAGATTTGCATATGTCATTCTATGTAAAATTTCTACTTTAATTTTTTGATTATTAATTTTATTTTCAAATTGATTTTTCAAAACAAAAAATGAATTACGGAAATCTCCAATAAATTTAAGTTTAATCGGAATTTCAATTTTATCAATTGCAAGTAGTGCATCAAAGATATTTTTTGGAGTCATATTCTTATACAGACTACCGCAAAAAGTGATGGTGAGCTCATCTGTTTTATGCTTTGGAAAAGTTACCAACTCAGCATCGAACCCTGTTAGATTAAAAATGATTTTGCCAATTGAAAATGGATATTTATTTTGTAAAAACTTCTTTTGTCCTGGTGCAAGTGTTATGATGCCAGAAGCAGATTTTACTACTTTTTTTTCCCAATAATCATTAAAATATTGTCCTATTATTTTTCTTTCAAAAAATGGATGGTTTGCCCATAAATCATGGAATTCAACAAAGTATGGGATATTATGTTTTTTTGATAACTTATAAGCACTTATTCCAGGATGATTAATGCCCCCCACAAAAGTATATATTGCATCTATTTTATGTTTTCTAATAATTTCCGATGCTGCTTTTAGGCAAAATGGCATCCAACCGATTTTATCATCAATTGGGAAAATAGATTTTAATTTACTTATAAACCCTTCTTTTTCCTTGTTAATTTTTCTAGAAATCTCAATATCTTTATAAGGACGAAGCTTCTTCAAAATCATTTGTGGATCAAGCGAATTAGTTCTAACAATTTCTATGTCAGATAATTCATCTAACAAAGTGTTGTCATTTAAATAAAATCCTGCGTTTTTAACCGTTAAAATAATTGGATTCCAACCTAATTCCTTAAAATATTTTGCTAATTTTCCCGTTCTTACGGCAGATGGAATATTTTGAGGTGGAGCAGAATAAGAAATTATTAGAATATTTTTCATTCTATTTTTCCAATAAATATTTGCACTTTGGTGCCTGCTAAAATATTGTTAAAAATTATTTTGGGACCATCAATTGCAGATTTAGCGCCATCGACTTTTTCAACGTTGTAATTGCCCAATAACTCTAAAGTAAAATTGTCTATATTTTCGGGAAACTGAATCAAAGCACCAATTTCATTTTCGATAATTTCCACTCTTTCGCGTTTTTTCCACCAATTTGTAATTTGCATACAATTACCGATAAATCCGTTATGTTCTTTTACTTTTTGAATGATATAATTATAAATTTGCTGACCATATTTTATCTCCGAAAAACTTGAAATTGAAAAATCAAAATGGATAAAACCGTTAGTTTTTATTATCGTTTCAATTAAATTATTGACGATAGTTTTTGCTTCTTCAAAGGGGAGTGTTTTGTACTTTGATATTCTTAAGTTTCGGTCTGAAAATGTGATTGGCAATTCAATGTACCTCGATTGAAATTGCGGTACATTTTGCTGGGTAGGCACCAAAAGTTGATGCACATAATATGGAAAACCCATTCCATTTACAAATCCAAAATTCTTCAAAAAAGTGCGTGAAGAGTCGTAAATAAATCCGTGTTTTTTGTGGTATTCGATGGTGAATTGAGGATTAAATTTGTTTAAATAATGTCGAATACCTACTTCTTCAAGATTAATTATTTTCTTTAAATTATCTTTTTCGCTTTCTAAAATATCATCTCGAGACGAATTATTCGAAGCTAATAATGAAATTTCGTTGTATTCCTTTTGTAACGCAGATATTTCATTTTGCAAATCTTCATCACCAAGTGAATAGTCGATTTCATTGCCGTTTGTTGCATAGAAAAAATAGGTGCTATTCACCCCATGCTGGTTCTCTATTTCTCGAATATCGTCGAATTTCCAATATTCTTCAATATTCGTAAAAAGAAATTTCATTTTGTCAAAAAAACTTTTTACATTATATTTGAAATGCCAAAATTTGAGAAATTCTACAAAACTGCTCTTGAATATTTTGTGCAAATTCCATTTTTGCAAAGAATAAACAGTGTGAGAAAAAACTGCTGCAAATGGTTTTCCATTTTGCCAAAAATCTTTCCGTAAAAGAAAAAGCGAATCATTGTTTTTCACAGCATCTTTAATGGCAAGATCGACCATCCATAAAAGTTGATTTACAAAAGGTGCCTCTTGATTATTTATGAAAATCAGCTCATTTTCTTTGCTTCTGCCAAATTCATCTTTTACGGGATTATTTAATTCATCATAATCAATTAAATTGAAGAAAAAATTGCCGATAATATCAAATTCATAAATGCCAAAAAAAATCATTTTATGTTTAAAATATTTAATCGGAATTTTGACATTTTCTTTTGAAATAATGGGAACCAACTGTTGCAATTTTATTTCTTGAACCAAATTTCGAAGCTCTTTTTTATCAAGTAATCTCGGATTCAAAAGCTCTTTTTGAACAGGAACATAAAAAATTGCACGATGCATCGCCCAGTGACAAGCCTCTTCAATTGTCGGTTTTTTGTCGCTATAATAAAAGAGAATGTCGTTGTTGGCGAGTTGCTCTTTTTTTGAAACAAACCTCATTTCATATCCGAGCGTATTAAAAACAAATGAAAATGTGTATTTGATTTCAGAAATAAATTTTTGTAGTTTGGGATCAATATAGACGGTTATCATCTTTTTATAACTTGAGTAGATTTAATCCTATTTTTTCATTAAAAAATCTATCTATTTTACCATCTATTTTTTCTAAAATAATTTCGCAAGTTGCACTAACAATTGCTCTATTTAAATGTCCACCAAAACATTTGTGTTCATTATTTGAAAGTGTGATGTGTAAATGCAGGTATGGTTTTCCGCTCATTTCGGAAATATTTCCAGCAAGATTTGTGATTTCTAAATCCCCCTTTAAAATATCGGCATGATATTGCTTTGAAGTAACTTCAAAAAAACCAATTTCAGCTTCTCTTACAGCACCAATTCCGCTAATTTTGCCTAAATTAATTTGCTGATTTTCGCAAAAATCAGAGAGCGTTTTCACGATTTCTTCACCTCGCTCAATTCTGATAATGTAATGTGATGCAAATTTCTGAAACTTCATAATACCTCCGAGTAAACAAAAAAATAAATGTGCAGTTTATTGTCTAACAGATTTTTTAATTTAGTGTTTTAAATTGACATTTCGACGGTTTAAAAAATTTTGCACACAATCAAATTATTATTGAAAAAACACATAAAGAGGATGAAAATGAAAAGAATTTATCAATTTGGAAATGGTAGCGCAGAAGGTAAAACTGAAATGAAAAACCTACTGGGTGGTAAGGGAGCAAACCTTGCTGAAATGAACTTAATCGGTGTGCCGGTGCCGCCAGGGTTTACCATTACTACAGATGTTTGTGCAGAATACAATGAGCTGGGCGAAAAGAAAATTAAAGAGCTAATGAAAGCAGAAATGGAAACAGCAATTGCGAATATTGAAGAAATTATGTCAGCAAAATTTGGTGATAATGAAAATCCGTGTTTGGTTTCCGTTCGCTCTGGTGCACGCGTTTCGATGCCAGGAATGATGGACACTGTTTTAAATCTCGGATTGAACGATAACGCGGTGGAAGGATTGGCAAAAAAAACGGGTAACCCTAGATTTGCGTGGGATTCTTACCGTCGTTTTGTGCAAATGTATGGCGATGTGGTACTCGGTATGAAGCCCGAGTCAAAAGAAGATAATGACCCATTCGAAGAGCTGATTGAAAAAGCGAAAGAGAAAAAAGGGGTTGAATTTGACACAGATTTAGATGTAGATGATTTGAAAGATTTAGTGAAAAAATTCAAAACTGCAATAAAAGAAACAACCGGTCATAAATTCCCAGAAAATGCGTGGGAACAGTTGTGGGGTGCGATTGATGCAGTTTTTGGCAGTTGGCAAAACGAAAGAGCTATCTACTATCGTCAAATGAACAGTATTCCAAACGAATGGGGAACCGCGGTAAATGTGCAAGCAATGGTTTACGGAAATATGGGTGAAAATTCCGCAACTGGGGTAGCTTTTACAAGAGACGCTGCTACCGGCGAAGACATTTTTAACGGTGAATATTTGATCGATGCACAAGGTGAAGATGTGGTCGCAGGCATCAGAACACCGCGTCAAATAACGCTGGAAGGTTCCAAAAGATGGGCAGTATTAGCCAATGTTTCCGAAAAAAATCGAAAAGAAAATTTTGCATCGCTCGAAGAAGTAATGCCTATTTTATCAAAAGAACTTTTTGAAATTGAAACTAAACTGGAAAATCATTACAAAGATATGCAAGATTTGGAGTTTACCATTCAAGATGGGAAAATGTGGATTCTGCAAACAAGAAGCGGAAAGCGAACTGGCGTGGCAATGGTAAAAATGGCGATAGATATGCTGAGTGAAAATATGATCGACGAAAAATTGGCGATAAATCGAGTCGAACCAAATAAACTTGATGAACTTTTACATCCAATTTTTGATGACGTTGCCTTGAAAGATGCAAAAATCATCACGAAAGGATTGCCTGCTTCACCAGGAGCAGCGACTGGACAATTGGTCTTTTTTGCCGATGAAGCGGAAGAGTGGGTAAACAACGAAAAAGAGGTGATTTTGGTACGCATCGAGACTTCCCCCGAAGACTTACGCGGAATGGATGTTTCAAATGGAATTTTGACAGCACGCGGTGGCATGACTTCACACGCAGCGGTGGTAGCACGTGGAATGGGAAAATGCTGTGTTTCTGGTGCTGGATCCATAAAAATTAACTATAAAAATAGAACAATGACGGTGGACGGAAAAGTTTTCAAAGAAGGAGATTGGGTCTCTTTAAATGGTTCAACTGGCGAAGTTTATGAAGATAAAGTAAAAACTATCACGCCAGAATTAAGTGGCGATTTTTCAGAATTAATGCAACTTTGTGAAAAATTTGCCGAAATGAAAGTTCGCACAAATGCAGATACACCACACGATGCCAAAGTGGCACGAAAATTTGGTGCAGAAGGAATTGGATTGTGTCGTACTGAACACATGTTCTTTGAAGGCGACCGCATCAAAGCGATTCGTGAAATGATTTTGGCAGAAGACGAAAATGGACGCCGCATCGCACTCCAAAAACTTTTACCAATCCAAAGAACAGATTTTGAAGGAATTTTCGAAGCTATGGAAAATTTGCCAGTTACAGTGCGTTTGCTCGACCCACCTTTGCACGAGTTTGTACCGCACGATGAGAAAGGTCAAAAAGAGATGGCAAACGAAATGAACATCCCAGTTTCAGAAGTTAAAGCCAGAGTGGAAGCACTCGCAGAATTTAACCCGATGCTTGGTCATCGCGGTTGTAGATTGGGAATTACCTATCCAGAAATCACCGAAATGCAAACAAGAGCAATCATCGAAGCAGTTATAAATTTGAAGAAAAAGGGCATTGTAGCAATTCCAGAAATCATGATTCCACTCGTTGGAAAAGTGGAAGAATTAGAGTCTCAAATTAAAATTGTACACGAAGTTGCCAAACAAGTTTTCAAAGAAAAAGGCGATAAAATCAAATATTCTGTTGGCACGATGATTGAAGTTCCGCGTGCAGCTCTCACAGCAGACCAAATCGCTGGAAAAGCCGATTTTTTCAGTTTTGGCACGAATGATTTGACGCAAATGACTTTTGGATACAGTCGCGATGATGCTGGGAAATTCCTCAAAGTTTACAAAGAAAAAGGCATTTTAGAGAGCGATCCATTCCAAATTTTAGATCAAACTGGAGTGGGACAACTCGTAGAAATGGGAACCAAAAAAGGACGCAGTGTGAAACCAAACTTGAAGGTTGGCATTTGTGGAGAACACGGTGGTGAACCAAATTCGGTAAAATTCTGCTACAAAGTGGGCATGAATTATGTGAGTTGCTCGCCGTATCGTGTACCGATTGCACGCCTTGCCGCTACACAAGCAGCAATAAATAGGAACAATAATTAATTAAGAATTAGAAATTACTCATCAAAAACCGCCCCTTGTGGGCGGTTTTTTTGTTTTATAAGAACTCTGAGGGTCGATTCCTCTCCTCGCAAATGCGGTTTTCAGCACTTAAAAGTCGATTCCTCTCCTCGCAAATGCGGTTTTCAGTACTTAAAAGTGGGTTCCTCTCCTCATGAATGCGGTTTTCAGTACTTAAAAGTGGGTTCCTCTCCTCATGAATGCAGTTTCTACGCAAATAAAGTGGATTCCTCTCCTCATAAATGCGGTTTATCAACAGATAAAGTCGATTTGCCACTTCCTAAAATAACATTTGACAGAAACTTTATCTATTTTTTCTTAGGATTGTGCGTAACATTGATGTGTTAATATCGCAGTTATTGTTTGTTGCTACTGTTCCTATCGTAATTATGTTCGTTGTATAATTGATTATTTTAAAACTTTTATTTGAGGAGGAAACATGTTGAACAAAGTAAAATCCCATCTTTTTGTGGGGAAAACTATTTTATCTTATTTAGTAAGCTTCATCTTTATTCTTGGTGCTGTGAGTATAGGTGCGGAAGAAACGATGCTTTTCATTGATGATGAATCCGAGTGGAAATATTACGATCAGGGAGACATCGGCGATGCTGATTGGAAAAATCAATCTTTTGATGATACTAACTGGTCAACTGGCTATGGGGAGTTTGGTTTTCAGCTAGATGAACCTGATGAACCTAATGAAAACACTCAACTTACACCAGGCTACATAACCTACTACTTCAGAAAATCTTTTGAGATTGACAATCTAGATGCGTATACGAATTTATACATATATTTACTCTGTGATGATGGAGCGGTAGTTTGGTTAAATGGAGAAGAACTTTGTAGATCTAATATGCCTGACGATAACATATCTTACGATACTTATGCTGTTGATAATATTACCAGCGATGATGACGATAACCGCGAAACTCAGTTCCAAAAAATTACAGTCTCTTCATCTGACCTTAATGCAGGTGAAAATATAATTGCCGTTGAAGTTCATCAGCATGAAAATGGTATGGATGACCTTAGTTTTGATTTACGATTCGCTAATCTAGATGATGTCATGCGAAAAGCACCGTATCTAATCTATCGAGAGTATGAAGATGATAATGAAGTTCAATGTAGGGAGATACAAATTCTGTGCCAACTCTACAGCTCCGCTGAATCATGTTCATTCTATTGGGGAACAGACGATAGTTGTTCCAATGGTCCATTTGCTATGAACAGTTTTGGAACTGACTTTCAATACTGCTACACAATTGACAATTTAACTCCGGGCGAACTTTATTATTATCAAGTTACTGTAACAGACGAAGAACAAGAATATGAGGGATCATTTCGCGCCAGCCCTGCCGATAATGCAACAACCACAAAATTTTTTGTTTACGGTGATACTCGTTCCCACCCTGAGGTGCACGACGAAGTGGCAGCTGACATTATTGCCAATTATGCTGATGATACTTGGCAAACCTGTGTAATCTCTGTGGGCGATTTGATAGATGATGGTAATTTGGAAGATGCATGGAATAGTGAATTTTTTGATCCATCGTACCTGAATATTCAAGAGATGTTGGCAACGATGCCGTACCAATCTTGCATTGGGAACCATGAAGATAATGGTGATGGTGAACTTTTCAGAAAATACTTTGATTATCCATATGAAGGACCTGATGGAACACACTATTGGTCTTTCGATTACGGCCCCGCTCTTTTTGTCTATTTAGATCAATATCAAGCAGATTATGCTCATGGTGATGCCCAATATAACTGGATTGAATCAACTCTTAATAATTCGGACAAAAAATGGAAATTCATTGTTCTGCATGAACCAGGGTGGGGATGGAAAGATCCACCTCAACCAGAAGGTAGAAGACCACATCTCAATAATACAAATGTGCAAACGCTGCATAATTTATTATTTAAAAAGTTAGGTGTTTCTTTTGTTTTTGGCGGTCACAACCATTTTTATGCACGGGCAGAGGTAGATGGTGTTCAGCACATCACTACCGGTGGTGGCGGAGCCCCTTTGGTAGGAGCACCACTAATTGGTGATCCAGATTACCCTAATATTGTGGCATCAGCATCAGCCCACCACTATTGTCGGGTAGAGATCGTTGATGACATCCTCACCTTTGAAGCGTTTAATCTCGCCGAAGGTGAACCTGCCTTTGATACTATTACAACACATGGTTTTAAGTGTTTCAAAGAAGGTTGGAATTGGCTCTCATTTCCACGCTTAATCGAACAAGGAGAATACAACAACGATATCTACCAGCAAGCGTATTACGATAATGGCTTATCAGGCTTACTGCAGGAAGCAGCTGATGGAGAGCCTACCATAACTGGTTTTCAAGAGATTTTAGGATCTCGAGGTGTAAATAAAATCAGTATCCAATATAACTGGAATGTATTTGATGATGATAACTTCGACAACATGCTTTTCCGGCATGAGGGTTACAAAGTAAAGGTTGCAGATGGTGCAGGTCCATCTGCAATAGTTGCAGCGGGTGAGAGATTGCCAGCAGACTATACCTTCCCGCTTCTTTATGGCATTCAAAATCGAGGAGAAAATTGGATGGGCTACTTTTTGCCAGAAACACACATGTTTGATGATGCCATCGGCAATATCCATTGGAACAAAGTGGTCTCCATCAAAGCACAAGATTGGTATTATAACGTAGAAGCAGGTATTGCCAGTAGCAGAATACGCCCCTTGGAATACGGTGAAATGTATATTATCAGGTTCAGTGAAGATATTAGCAACTTCAAGTGGAACCAAAATATCGGTGTAGAACCAGTAGAACCATTTGTCCGCCAGAAACCTGAGTACTTCGAGTATGAAGAAAAGGCAGATTACGAAGTGA
>JABGOP010000040.1 GCA_018645365.1 Candidatus Cloacimonadota bacterium | reverse complement strand
CATTCTTCAGTATGTGGTAGGTTTAATTACCGAATTCCCAATTGAAGGTGGGCGAGTTGTGGTAGATTTGGACGAAGTAGTAGTTTCAGTTTCTGATTTTGACATTAGTACTATCGCAGTAGGTGAAACATTCACAATCAACATTTCGACAAGTGAATTATTGGAAGAGTGGAATGTAACTGCTTTCCAATTTAATTTTGCATTCGATGGGAGTTTGATTGAATACAGTGGTTATAATCTTGATGGCTTACTTTCAGACGGCGGTATGGCTGCTGTCAATGCAGAAGACTCTAACACGATTTCGGTAGGATTTGCGGGAGCTTATCCACTTGTTGGAGCTGGTGCAATCATCGAGCTTGAGTTTACCAAATTGACAGCAGGTAACTGTACAACGTTACTTTCTAACTTCCTTTTCAACACTGAAATTATTGTTAATTTGATAGACGGTGAGGTTCTCGAAACTGAAGAAAGCGACATTCAAAATATATCAAAATTGAATGGAAATTATCCCAATCCGTTTAGCAGCACCACGACAATTTCGTTCAATCTCAATAACAAAAACACTGTAAATGCAGAGATTGAGATATTCAATTTGAAAGGTCAATTGGTGAAAAGCTTTGCACTTGTAAATGGTCAAACTTCTGTTGAATGGAATGCGACAAGCCAAGCATCAGGCATCTATTTTTACAAGATGAAAACAGACGGTAAATACACTTCAACCAAAAAGATGATTTTGCTGAAGTAAGAAAAATAAGGAAACCTGCCCCGAAATATTTCGGGGCAGGTTTCCCCGAATTGATGAAATAAAAAACATTTTCTTGAAAATGTAAATTGAACAACACACTAAAGAGTTGTCTCGAAAAATTCGGGGCAACTTTTTTTAGTTTTGGAAAATAAATAATTTCACTAAATTATTGACAAAAAGTGCGACAATTAAAACTGTTATTATGTTAATTTAATGAAAATTATGGAGTTTATATGGAGATGGTTTACTCATTTATGATAGTGGCAACACTTTCATTTTTAGTGGTTTATATAATTACACCGTTAATTATTAAATTCGCAAATAAAGTTAATTTTTTAGATAATCCAGAAGCACGCAAGGTTCACAAAAAGGCAACACCACTTCTCGGTGGGCTTTCTATTTTCATCGGATTTTTTGTTTTGGCTATTTTGATTATCTACTTTATTTTTGACGGTTTTCCTAAAGAAGCAATCGGTTTTTTAATTGGAGCTTTGATAATTGTAATTGTCGGCATTATCGACGATAAAATTGGCATGAACCCATTCATTAAAATGTTTGGACAGACCATCGCATTCACTATTTTCATTGTGTCAAATGATTTATATGGCATTTTTGGTTCTGTTTATTTGACCGTGCCAATTTTATTTTTATGGGTTGTCGGATTGATGAATGCATTAAATTTTTTGGACAATATGGATGGTATCATCAGTGGAATGGCGGGAATTTTAGCATTAGGATTTTATGGTTTTGGCTATATCATTACTAAAACTTCCGGTTTTGAAATAGAATCGCATTATCTTTCTTTGTTATCGTTAGCATTTGCAGGTGCACTTTTGGGCTTTTTACCTTACAATTTTAATCCAGCTAAAATATTTTTGGGAGATGCAGGAAGTATGTTTATTGGCTATTTTCTGGCAACGATGGGAATTTTATCTGGAAAACTTGTAGTCGCAAGAATGGCTGGAAATAATCTCTATTTTTTGCTACCAATTCTTCTTTTGAGTTACGCAATTTTTGATATTTCATTAGTTAGCATCATTCGTAAAAGAGATGGTCGAAAGATTAGCCAAGGTGGAAAAGATCACTCTACTCATCGCATTGGAAACGCCATGAAATCACACAAAATTACGGCGATAATCGTCTATTTAATCAACATAATTATTGTGTTAGTTACATTACTGATTTTCATGATGGAATCGACAAAATTATTGATTATTGCAACAGTTTTATTCGCTTTAATTTTCATATTATTTGGCAGAAAACTCGATCAAATACCAGTTGTAATACCAGAAATTAATAATGAAAAATAAGATTATTCTCTTTTTTTTGACAATTTTATTTGGGTGTAGCACAACGCCAAAATATGACTTGGCACACCAATATTATCAGCAAAAAAAATATCTTACGGCTATTTATCTTTTCGATGAATTTGTCGAAACCGAAGCAAATACGGCACTTGCCACAGAATCAATTTTGCAGCGTTCGGAAGCATATTATCAGCTCGGTTTTACCGAATTTCAAAGCGGAAATTGGGAATTAGCATCTAAATATTTCTATTTGGCAAATTCACAGAAAGCAGATGAATTACAGGATAATTGTTATTTTCAAATGGCAAAAAAACATCACGAAAAAAACAATATAGATGATGAGCTGTTTTGTTATAATTACATTTTTTCCTATTTGCCACAATCGGAATTTATTGCCGAAATTTTGTATAATCGAATCTTGATTTATCTAGAACAAGATGAAAAATATTTAATTTTGACCGATTTTCATTTTTTGTGGTCGCATTATCCCCAAAACGAATATACCAAAAAATTGCAACCTAAGATTGATGAACTAATGACATATTTTATCGGCCAATCGAGTGAATATGATGTTGATAAATCTTTGGATTTATTGTTTAGATTAAGTAAATATCCGACAGATTTAAAAGAAGTTATTTTCACTAAAATTGGGGATATATATATATTAAAAGCGCAAATTGCATTTTCTGAAAACGATGTCCAAAATGCAGAAATATACTTTGGAAAAGTTGTGGAATTTGCACCCTTAAAAATGAGCGAAGTGATTTTCCAAAAACAAAAAATGTGTTCAATTTTCATCGAAAAAGGTGATGAATATTTAGCTGAATTTCTTTTTGATGAAGCTAATTTAGAATACCAAAAAAGTTTTGTGCTTTTGCCAAAGTGTGAGTATGCAACGACAGCAATTGAAAAGATGAAAACGACACAACTTACTTACAATACTGCACTTGAACATGAAAAAAAAGCATCACAATTTGAGTTTAAAAATGATTTTGAGAATGCACTAAAATGGTATAAATCATCATATTCATTTTTTGAAATTGAAAAAGTAAGTCAAAAAATTGAGATTATGCAAAATCTTTGTGAAGCACAAAATAATCCTCGAAAATTTGCGCTTAAAATTGTGTTTGAATATGAGAATGGAAAATTGAATAAAGAGATAAATGGAATAATTGCGGAAGCAAAAGCAGAACACCAAAATGAGTTGGTGAAGACATCAAACTGGAAAGTTGTATTTGCAATTGGGGAATATAATTACGAAATTCGATACGATATTATCACCCCTAAAAAAAGCTATTATTTTGCATGGCGGGTAGATTTGAAAAACCGCAAACTTACACCAGTTAATAAGATTTCTGAAAAATTGATGGAAAATTGATGAGAATTATTTTAATATTATTACTATCTGTTAGTTGCTTATTCGCCACAGAATTTGATTTTGAAAAAATTAAAGTTAAATATGGTTGGCAAACTCCTCAGGAACAAATTATTGAAAGAAAACAAATCATCGCAAAAGAAAAAATGTTCAAAGTGTATGAACAAAACAAGTTAGATTTTTCTGAAAATTTAGTGCGAGCAGTATTGGTACCTGGTTTGGGACATTTTGTAGCAAAGGATAATGCGAATGGTTACTTCTATTTTGGAGCAGAAATTATTCTATTTTACACGAGTTATAATTTTCATAAAAAAGCGAATTATTTTTACGAAAAATACCAAGATGCAACCTACATTGAAGAGATTAAATATAATTATAGGGAGGCTACAAAAAATTACCTTTTCACGCAACTTTATACTACTTTGGGAATCGGCGTTTGGCTATATTCGATTTATGATGTCATCAACACGACCAATCATTATAATCGCGAACTTTGGCAGAAAATTTTGTATGAAAACGAGGGCACAAAGCTGTATATCTCTTTAAATGGTATAAGTTTGAGGTTTTAGATGAGAAATGTCATTATTTTAATTATATTTATAGTTTTATTTGCATGTTCACTAGAAAGAAATAATCCGTTTGAAAATGAGATTGCACCATCTGCAATTGGTTCTGAATATTTTTCGATAACTAAAATTTCAGTTGATAGTATTCGCATTAATTGGGAACCAACTTCTGCCACGAATGATGCGATTTTTGCTGATGGTTATTACATTTATCGTTCTGGTTGGGAAAATGGTAATTATTCAATTGCTGATACTCATTTTACTTCGATGAATTTAGAATATTTTGATATTGATAATAATGGCGAATTAAATTTTGATGAGAATCATTATTGGTACAAAATTTCGGCATTCATAACGACTTCAAGTGGAGATTTTGAAGGTTATCGTTCGGTCGCAAAAACTTGGTAATCTATGAATTTATCTAAATTGTTAAATAAGCAACAGCAAAAAGTTGTGGAAACTATCGATGGTCCTATTTTGGTTCTTGCAGGTGCGGGCAGTGGAAAGACGAGGTCAGTGATTTTTCGAACTGCTTATTTGATAAATGAAAAGAAAATAAGTCCACAAAACATTCTCGTAGTAACCTTTACGAATAAAGCAGCAAATGAACTGAGATTTCGTTTGAAAACAACATTCAAGATAGATACTTACAGTTTATGGGTTGGCACATTTCACTCCATTTGTGCACGCATATTACGCTTTGAAAATGAAGCAACTCCATATAATTCTAATTTTACGATTTATGATGCTGTCGACACAAAATCACTTCTCAAAAAAGTGTACAAAAAGTTGGAGATTGACCCTAAAAAATTTCCGTTTCAAAGAGTAATATCAATAATGAGTAATCAAAAAAATTCATTAATTTTACCAAAAGATTTTTTTCTATTTAATGAAGAAAACTATTTTACCGAAACAGTTCACAAAATTTATGTTGAATATCAAAAAATATTGATAGAAAATAACGGAATGGATTTTGATGATTTATTGATGAATACCGCATTATTACTTCACGATAATAAAATAATTCGTCAAAAATATCAGCAGAAATTTCGGTATGTGATGATCGATGAATATCAAGATACAAATTATGCACAATTCAAAATAGTGAATTTAATTGCTAAAAACCATCAAAATTTGTGTGTGGTTGGTGATGATGATCAAGCTATTTACAGTTGGCGTGGTGCAGACATCAAAAATATTCTCAATTTTGAAAAAGATTATAAAAATGTTTTGACCGTGAAATTGGAACAGAATTACCGTTCACCGCAAAGTATTTTGGATGCGGCAAATTGTTTGATAAAAAATAACTACTCGCGTCACCAAAAGGAGTTGTGGAGTGATATCAAATCAAACGAGAAAATTGAATTAATCGAATATAAAAATGAACGCGATGAAGCCGATTTTGTGATTCAAAAAATTGCTGAATTTTCTGATAATTTGAATGACTGCGTTATTCTATATCGCACGAATGCACAATCACGAGTTTTTGAAAGTGCGTTTATGCGGAAAAATATTAGATATCAAGTCGTTGGTGGTGTTAACTTCTATCAACGCAAAGAAATAAAGGACATTTTGGCGTATTTAAAGGTATTTGTAAATTCGCAAGATAATGAAAGTTTAATGCGTATTATAAATTTTCCACCGCGTGGTATTGGCAAAACTTCTCTTCAAAAAATTACCAATTTTGCGGTAGATAATGAACTCAAGTTAATGGATGCGGTTCAATCTGATGGCATTTTGAAATATATTGGAAATAGAGCGAAAAAATTAGAAGAATTTTCTAAAAAAATGGCAAAATGGCAAAAAGAAGCGGATGAATTAGATATTCCTGATTTTATCGAAAAATTGATTAACGAATTAGAATTGAAAGATTTGTATTATAGTGATGATCCGCAAGATATTGCACGCATCGAAAATATTGAAGAATTTATGGTGGCATCACAAGAATTTTGTGAAAATTTCCAAAAAGAAGTTGGTGAAAAACCACAATTAACGCAATATTTACAGAGTATTTTATTACAAACCGATTTGGATAATTACGATGAAAATGAACAATCCGCAAAGTTGATGACGATGCACAATGCGAAAGGTTTGGAATTTGAAAATGTGTTTATTGTTGGACTGGAAGAAGGGCTTTTGCCACATTCTCGTTCGCTCGAAAGTGAACGCCAACTGGAGGAAGAACGCAGATTGTTTTATGTGGCGATTACGCGTGCGAAAAAACGCGTTTTTATGAGTTTTGCTCAAACACGACGGACTTTTGCTGACATTTTATACAATCATGAAAGTTGTTTTTTAAAGGAAATAGATGAAGAATTTGTTCAGCGAAAAAATGTTAAAAGAGATTATTTGCCCAAAAGAAAAATTAACGTAGATATTGTTTTAGAGAATAAAAAACATTTTAGAATTGGACAAAAAATCAGCCACAGTAAATTTGGAGAGGGTGTGGTTTTGAGTGTAGATGGAAAAGGAGATGATGCGAAGCTGACAATCTCTTTTTCAAATGGTGTGTTAAAAAAAATAATCGGAACATTTGTGAGAAAATTATGAAAATAATAATAATTGTATTTTTACTTTTAAGCAATTTAGGGTTATCCGCGGAAAAATATGCCGGTGAAATTTTCCAAATGAACAGCAGTGTAAGGAACGCAGCGATGGGCGGTTGTGGTTTATCAGATATTTCTTCTTCTGGCTTTGCATTTTGGAATTCTGTTTTAATTTCTTCAAATGAAAAGTTAGAAATTATGCACGCGGAAGAGTATGGTGGATTACTGACTTACGACTCGTTTTCAGCCGACTTAAATGGATTTTCTTGCGTGCTTACGCGTGTTGCGATTGATGATATTCCAATGACGGCGTTGCAGAATCCAGATTCTGTTTTGAGTGCAAATAATAGACCATACAAATATAAATTGCTCAATAATTCAGATGTAGTTGCCTATTTTGGATTTCAACGGAAAATTTCTAATTTTCAAGTTGGCATCACTCCAAAGATTGTATTTCGTAATTTAGCAGAAGAGAAAGCTTTTGGTTTTGGATCAGATATTTCGACTATTTTTAATTTAAATAGCAATACATCTTTTGCCCTGAAATTTCGTGATTTTTTCACAACCCAAATTTTTTGGTCAAATGGTTCGCACGAATTTGTAAATCCATCTTTGGACGCAGAAATTAGTCGTAACTTTACGGTTTTCAAAAAAACAACAAAATTATTTTTGCGTACTGAAATCTATGTAGAAAATCGTCAAACAAACATCTATGTTAGTAAATTCAGCATAGATCCACATTTAGGACTATCAGTTGCGATTCACCCCGCAATTGAAATTTTGGGTGGTTATAATATCAATTATTTTACAGCGGGAGTTTCGTATAAATGGCAAAAATTTAGGTTAAATTATTCATTTGAAAATAACAGTAATTTAGAAAATTCCCAAAAAATTTCGCTTGGATATACTTTATGAAAAAAATTGCAATTTTAGGAATAACTGGTTCGATAGGAACTTCTGCTATCGAGGTGATTCGTGAACACCAAGATGAATTTCAGATTGTATTGGCTTCATCTCATCAGAATTCTGAAAAATTATTTCAACTAGCGGAAGAATTTGATATTTCGCAAATTGTTTTAACAAATGAAAATCTGAAAATTTCGTCAAATTTAGAAAATTCAAAACTATATTTTGGACACCATGAGTTACAACAATTATTAAAATCAGTTGATTGCGATATTGTGCTGAACGCTATTTCAGGTTCGGCTGGATTAGTCTATTCCGACATCACAATTTCGCGAAATTGCGATTTGGCTCTTGCCAATAAAGAGTCGTTGGTAATGGCAGGTCACATTTTGATGAACAAAGTCTCTAATTGTAAAATTTTGCCGGTAGATAGTGAGCACAGTGCCATTTTGCAGTCTCTTGGAAATGCTAAAATTGAAGAAGTAGAATCACTTATTTTGACAGCCTCCGGTGGCCCATTTCGAGATTACCCACTTAATAAATTTAATGAAATAACCTTAAAACAAGCCCTTAGTCATCCAAATTGGGAAATGGGAAAGAAAATTACCATTGATAGTGCCACGATGATGAATAAAGCTTTAGAAGTGATTGAGGCACATTGGTTGTTTAATGTCGAGTTTGAAAAGATTAAAACGGTAATTCACCCGCAATCAATTATTCATTCTTTTGTGGAATTTGTGGACGGTTCAATTGTGTCGCAAATGGGTTTTCCAACTATGAAAATCCCAATTTTATTTGCACTAACTTATCCGCAACATATTGTCTCTAAAATCGCAAAAACAAACATTTTAGATGTGCAAAATTTATCTTTTGAAAAAGTTGAAAATGTGCGTTATCCACTTTTTGAATTTGCCATAAGTGTAGGTAGGGAAGGCGGACTTTTACCCACCGTTTTGAATGCTGCAAATGAAGCCGCAGTTCAACTTTTCCTTGATGAAAAGATAGATTTTCCACAAATAAATAACATCGTGCAAACTGCAACTAAGCGTGAAATAAATAGGCAAAATCCAAATTTAGAAGAGATAATTTTTACTAATCAAGAGATTTATCAGAAAACTTTACGCGATTTTAAAATTCTGATTTAATAAAATGCGAATGGGTCGCCGTTCTCCACTATTAATTCCAGTTATTTTCTGGATTTTAGGGATTGTAATTGGAAAATATTTTTGTGTTTCACCGTTAGTTTTATTCGCATTGATAGGCATTGGTTTCATCTTATTTTTTATGACAAAATATAAAAATTGGGTTATTTTAATTTTGTTTTTACTTTTGGGTGTTTTCAGAATTCAACCGACATTTCCGCCAAATCACATTAAAAAGATTATCCAAAATAACGCTGAAATTTTGCAACCAATTCGTGGCCAAATTGTATCTGAAGTCGTAAAATACGAGAAAAAATATAGATTTAAATTAGCTTTATCTAAAATTGCAGATGCCCCCGTTTGTGGTAAAATTCGTTTTTCTACTTTTCAAAAAGGGCTGAAATATGGTGATGTTATCGAGACTGTTGCAACTATTAAAGCCATTGAAAACAATTCAAATCCGGCAGCATTTAATTATGCAAAATACTCAGAGTTGCAACGTATTTTTGCACTTGGATTTGCTAAAACAAAAATCAAAATAATTAAAAATTCGCCCCAGCAATTTCAAAAAAGAGCAATTCAAATTCGCAAAGATATCAGGCATCGAATTGATGCTAAGTTTGGTGAATATGCTGGATTCATCAAAGCGGTTGTGATTGGCGATAAAAACAATTCTACAGAATGGCGTGAATTGATGAATAGAGCTGGTTTGAGTCATTTATTGGCAATTAGTGGGTTGCATGTTGGTATCATCTATTTAGCGTTGATGAGTTTATTAAGTGCTTTTATTCCACATCGTAATTTTGCGCGGATTTTATTAATGATTATTTTGGTGTTTTATGCTGCAATTTGTTTGTGGTCACCGTCTGTTTCGCGGGCAATGTTAATGATAAACCTATTTTTATTTGCCAAGATATTTCAGCGAAAACCGGATAAAAATAATATTTTATTCGCGGCATTACTGATCATTACTGCGGTTTCACCCCATCAACTGTTTTCGGTTGGACTGCAAATGTCTTTTTTAGCTGTTTTTGTGATGTTGAATATCGTTCCCAAAATTTCGTTTCTTAAATTTACAAAAGATGAGATTGTCTTTATGAAATTTGGAAAGAAAATTCTTAACGCAGCTTGTATTCTATTTGTTAGTTCACTCATTTTGAACGTATTTTTAGCGCCAATAATTGTCTATTATTTCCAATGTTTTAACTTTAATGGTGTTGTCGGAAATATAGTTGGAATTCCTTTAATGTCTTTTATTTTACCCGTTAGCTTGCTGATGATTTTTTTGCCATTACCGCTTATTTTGTTTTTAAAAAGTAGTTTCGAATTCTTGATGTATTTTTTTGAAGTGTGGTCGAATTTTTCCGCAAATTTACCATTTTTCAATAATTTTGCGTCAATAAATGTAGTGCAATTATTTGCGGTTTATGGACTTCTCTTTTCAGTTTTTTGGTGGAAATATATTCGCAAAAAAGTAGTGAAAATAATTTTGATTATTACGTTACTTTGCGTTTTTTTCTTTTTTGAAGTTGAACGACAACATAAATTGAAAATTACATTTTTTGATTGTGGTTTAGGGGATTTATTTTTAATCGAAACACCACAAAATCAAACGATCCTCATTGATTGCGGTCCACCCGAAACTAACCCAAAATATTTTGAAAAATCAGCATTACCATATTTACGTAAAAGTCGTATTAGTTCGATAGATTATGTGTTGATAACACACGCTCACAACGATCATTACGGTGGATTAGAATACATTTTAGAAAATTTAGAAGTAAAAAATCTAATTCTAACCGATGAATTTCAAAGTCGCAAAATTTGGGAAAATTATGCTGATTTAATTGAATTTGAAAAATGTGAAATTTTCACAATTTCCGATACAACTCACCTTGAATTTAATGATTTAAAATTGAAATTTATTCATCCAGATAAAAGTTTTGCCAACAAAAATATCAATAATCTTTCTATCGTGATGCGATGTGATTATTTCGATTTTTCACTTCTTTTTACAGGAGATTTAGAAAGTGACGGCGAAAAATATTTGTGTAAAAATTACCCCGAATTTTTGAATTGTGATTTTTTGAAAGTTTGCCATCATGGTAGTGCCACTTCGACTATGCAAGAATTTGTTGAGTTGATTACTCCAAAATATGCTTTTATTTCGGCTCCTCGTAAAAATCGTTTTAATTTTCCGCATCAAAAAACGATGCAAACCTTAGATTTTTTAGGAGAAAATTTGTTTATCGAAGGTGTTGACGGTGCACTTCAAATTATTACAAATGGCAAAACTGCAAAATTTAAAACTTATTTTTCAAAGAAAGAATTTGTTGACAACAATCTCGAATAAATAATTAGGAACTAATGGAGGTTTCATGAAAAAACTTATTTTTCTCTTAATTTTTATGGTCGTTACGGTTGGTATTTTTGCGTGCCCGCGTTGCGATAGACTGAAAAATGCGGTGGTAGAAATTCCGCATTACGAAATGACAAGAGCAGATTCTGCACACGGCTTTGATGTTTTAAACTATGATGTTTCAATGGAAATTGATGATGAAAATGAATTTATTTCTGGTGTGGTAGTTGCAACTGTGGAAGCCGAAGAGATGATGACAGAGATTTCTTATGAACTTGATGAAATGAATGTTGGAGTTGTTTTTTTAAATGGAAGTTTAGCCGAATACGAGTATGAAAATAATTTAATCACGATTCAATTAGGTGAAATAAATGTGGGTGAACAGTTCACAACTTCTGTGGAATATTCGGGAAATCCCATTTGGAATGGTCTCGGAATGTATTTTACTACAAATCATATGTTCACAATTTCCGACCCCAATGCCTCACGATATTGGTGGTCATGCTACGACCATCCCTGGGATAAGGCAATTGTCGATTTACACATAACTTGTCGCGAAGATTGGGAAGTAGCGAGCAATGGCATTTTAAATTCTATTGTGGAAAATGACAACGGCACACGGACTCACAATTGGCTTGGCGAAAATCCAATGGCTACTTATTTAGTATCGCTTGTTGTTAGGAATTTGACTGAGTTAAATGATAGTTTTGAAGGGATTCCAATTCAAAATTTTGTACCACCAAATATGGTTGCAAATGCAACGGAAGATTTTTCTAATTTACCATTTATGATGGAAGTGTTTTCCGAACTATACGGCGAATATCCTTTTGAAAAATACGGTAATGCAGTTACAAATTTTGCCACCTACAGTGCGATGGAACACCAAACGATGACAACTTTGGGAAATCAAAATATAAATGGAAGTCACGGTGGTGAAACAGTGATTGCCCACGAACTTTCACATCAATGGTTTGGCAATTGTTTAACCTGCTTAACATGGAAAGATATTTGGCTTTCGGAAGGTTTTGCCACTTATTCGGAAGCACTTTATATGGAACAATGGCAAGGTTTTGATGCAATGGTGGATTACATTGAAACAAGCATTCATAACTACTACAAAAATTGGGCTGGAAGTAGTGCTTACACAGTTTATGACCCAGCCTCGCCAAATTATTATTTTACACCAGCAACTTATGAAAAACCTGCTTCCGTTCTGCATATGTTGCGTCGTATTGTAGGCGATGATGATTTTTTTGAAATTTTACAGACGTACTTTCAAACTTTCCACAACGGCAATGTAGTAACTGCAGATTTTATGCAGATTTGTGCTGAAATTACTGAAAACGATTATCTCTCCACTTTTTTTGAAGATTGGATTTTTAAATCTGGTTTACCAACTTTTGAATATACCTATTTTGTGAATGATGACGAAACGCAACTTTTGACTTTGGTAAAATCTATTTCAAGTGGAACCGCTGAATTTTGTGAGCTACCAGTTCCGATTCATCTAAATTATGGTACTCATTCCGATTCGTTATTGGTAACCTCGGGTCCTTTTGTCTCGGCGGGAATGCAGTCAATTTTACCGATTTTAAATGCCAATTTTGAATTCCAATTTGATCCCAATAGTTGGGTTTTGTCGCGAGGTGAAACCTTCAAAATACCAGAAATAAATAATGCTTATGCGGCTGACGGAAAAGTGGTAATTTTTTGGAATGAATTTTGGGAAGGAATTGAGGTAGATGGGTACGATGTTTACCGCAGTTTAGATGAAAGCGGTGAATTCATAAAACTAAACAACACGCCAATTATCGCTACATACTTTGAAGATAATTTAGTGGAAAATGGCATTACCTATTATTACAAAATTAAAGTTGTAAAAGACGAAAGTTTTCAATCCACATTTTCTGAGATTTACGCAGCAACTCCCATCGAATTCCCGATGAATCAAGGAATTTTAGTAATAGATGGAACCAGCAATGGTAATGGTAATCAAGGTTTTCCAAATGATGAAACGGTCGATGAATTTTACCAAAATGCAATTGTGGAAAATATAACAGAATACGATTATTTGGCGGAGGGAGTTCCAGAAATTTCATTTCTCGCCAACTTTTCTACCATTATTTGGCACGAAGATGGTTTAGCACAACACGCAATTGATGATAATTTAGACGCACTCGGTTGTTATCTTGCCAGTGGTGGCAACTTAATTATTTCTGGTTGGAAGACAGCGTCAGAAATTTCAGACTACTTCAAAAATAATTTTTTGAATTGCAACGAAACACAACTGATAGCAGCGTGGGAATTTACGAATGCTACTTCTGTTCAATATGGAAACTTGCATCTTGATTCGAATAAACTTAACCCAGCTTTCAATGGTACTCTACCTTATGTCTCTATTTTCCCAAATGCAGAGAATGGAATATTTCAATTTGGGGGAGTAGAGGGAAGCTCTTATGTAGGTGAAAATGTGGCATTAAAAAATGAGAATGAAGGCACCTTTATCCTCTTTGGTTTTCCCCTTTATTTCTGCTTTGAAGATGAAGTAACTGCTATTTTTGAGAATGTGCTAGCAGAAATGGAGGCAGAAGGTGACTATGAACTATCTATTACGAATTATCAATTAAATAATTTTCCCAATCCATTCAAACAATCTACCACGGTAAGTTTTAATCTTGCTACAGATAGTGCAAAGAACGCAGAGATTGAGATTTATAATGTGAAAGGGCAGATTGTGCAAACTTTCTCCAATCTCCAAATCAATAACTCTTCAAATCATCAAATTATTTGGGATGCAAGTAATTTTGCAAGTGGTATCTACTTCTATAAGCTGATTGTAGATAACAAAGAGGTTGGCATCAATAAA
>JABGOP010000039.1 GCA_018645365.1 Candidatus Cloacimonadota bacterium | reverse complement strand
CCAATGTCTATTTTATTTACTTTGGAAGTTTACACAATATTTTTTACATTCCCCTTCAATTACTCTTTCACCCGGTTGAACATAAACTTCGTGTCTTCCCGGTTTTGAAATCAATTTTACTAATTCAATATTTGGTCTGAAATCCATATCAGCTTCAAGATCGGTTAAGAAAATAATACAAGAAGCTTTTCTGTTATTTACATCTTTAATTGATGAAGAGACAATATCGTTTGTTTTTACTGCTTTGCTGAGAATCGATAGTTCATTTAATTCTTGTGCTAACAATGCAATACTTGAAATTAATAACAATAATACAATAACTTTTCTCATACAAACTCCATTTTTTTATTTACCCAGAACTCTAAAATTACCAAGTTCAATTAATTGATCGTCACGCCATTCTTGTGGTTGCCAGCTACGCACATAAATCATTGGCTCATCTTCTTCAAAATCTATCAGCAGAAATAAATGACCTTCATCTGCATAACCGGTTGATTTATATTGTTGTCGCATTGAAATACCGTAAATATTGCATTCTCGTGATTTACGAATTATTTTAAAAGTATTGAACCCCAAATGAATATCTTGTTGATTTGAAAATATTCTCTTTTGACGATTAAGATATTGTCCTTTCGTCATTTTTATATAATTAATATCCGGTTGATCATTATTTATTTTTTGATATTGATAATCTTTCATTTGTTTCTCAGCTTTTTTTATTTTACCCACAATAATCACAGCTTCGTCAGCGAAAATCGTTTCAATTGTTTCAATATCTCTGTTGAGAAAAGCAGTTCTATATTTTTCAATAAATTTGATAATTATTTGTTTATGTTGTTTATCTTCTTTGTTGGAATTTTCAAAAACATAAGTTTTATATAATTGATCAAATACACTGAAATTAATATCTATCAGAATACCTTCTTCATCGAAATCGAAAATTGCATATTCTGTTGTTTGTTTATTTAAACTTGGATAATTACAATAAATGGGAATTCTGCGTAGTTCCCATCCTTCGTAAGTTTTATTTATAATAACAGGATAATATGTATCAATCAATTGAGGATGATTATATTTCAGAATTGAATTTAATTTTTCTTCAAATGATTTATTTTTCTCAATATTTGAAAATTTCTTAGATGATAATGCGTCTAATAAATTTGCGGTGGTTTGTAATAAATTCTCTTGAATTTCACAACTATCCGGATTTTCAACAAAAAAAGTATAATCAGAAATTTTGTATTCATTCGGATTGTTTGATTTGATTTTTTCCTTTTTCCTTTCTTTTTTCAAATCAATTTTCTTTTGATTTTCAGGAAATCTTTTTCTGTTTACTGCTCTCCAAAGTTGGTCAACAATCGTGTATTGAGAACGCTCTGAACTAAAACTATATTGGATTTTGATTTCAAGATTTGTATAATTTACACTTGCTCCTGTCAATTGGCAAATTGCTCTGCCGTCTTTTGCCACAGTTTTGTATTCTTCGTTTTTTTCTATATAATAGAAATCTAATTTACTTACAGGAAGATTGTTATAGTAAACTCCAAAATTAACAAATCGTTGATCTTCTTGCGGTTTTTTATCTCCTTCATAAACAAATTCGATATTATTAAGAATCCGCCTAATTGCCGAAGGAACTTGTATTCTGAGATTATCACCTTTAAAATCAATGTCAGAATATGGAACTGAATCCATCAAAATTAAACAATAATAATATTGCTGTAAAGCTCCTGATAAATTTGCAATTTTCTCCATTTCGCAAGCTTGATAATACATATCTCCAATTAAATTAACTCGTTCATTGTAAATTATGTTTAATGAATCTCGATGAATATAATATAGAACATACCAACCATTCGAAGTAGGTTTTTGATAAGGTTTTAAATTTCTCAGTGAAATTATAGAATAAGTATTAATAATAGATTCACAAGATTCTGTTACGTTTCCATTTTGTTCTTTTGCATAATTCTCGAATGTTGACGAAACAGTAATTGAAATATGAGAAGAAAGATTTGAAAGAGCTTTATCTTTTGCTTCATCAAGTTCTTCTGTTTCAGATTCACCGTAAAAATACGGGCTGTTGTGATTTTTAACTATTTCTGGATTTATTGCAAAACACAAACTTATTACTATAAAAAAATAAAAATTAAATAGCTTTTTATTATTCTCATCTCCTATATTTTTTTTAAACAAAGAATACACTACTCATAATTACCCTTCGTAAATAATTCATTTTTCCATGCAACAACACATAAACGCTACGAAAGAAATAATCTCTCTTTGTTTGTCAAATGATTTTCAAAAAACTGTGCTTATTTTCCGAGAAATTATTATTATTTATCAGGATGCTTGTGATTTATCATTAAAATTTAGAAATTAATAACAAAAAGTCCTGCTCGGGAAAAGCAGGACTTTTTGTTTGTGTCAACAACCACAAAAGGAACAAAATAACACATAGGAGGTACAAAATGTCTTCGATGACTTACAAAAACATATTCGACGTTTGTACAATGGCGACAATCTGTCAAGAAGTAATTATCATTATTTTGTTTACCAACCATAAAACATCTTTTTCATTTTTTCAAAAGTAACTCCACAATCCCCATATTATAGCCATTGCTAGAAAATATTAAATTTTTGGTTTCATCAAAAAGAAATATCACGGGATAATCATTATTTTCATCCAATAATTTTTCACCTGTTTTCAAAATAAATTTATCGGTCAAATCGGCAATATCATCGTTATTTCTATTTTCAGAGTAAATAATAATCTCTGTTTCTTTGAATTTATCGGATTTTTCCGCAATCTGCTTCAACATGCGTGCTTCCGGTTCATTTGCAACTTCACCACGCACAAATAAAATTGTTTTTTGTGAATCAATAATTTTTTCTAATTTCTGCAAAGTTGCCAAATCCCAATCTGCCGAATTATCCAAATATTCTTTGGGAGTTTCCAAATTTACAGTAATTTCATCTAAATTTTCCAAAGATTTGAGAACTACATTCGCATCGCCATTTCCATTACGCATAAATGCTTCGAGATAGATGTTTTTATCTGCTTTGGGGCGGTAAACCGCATTAAATGTCAAAGAGTCATTTTCACCATCAAAATAGGTGTAAGAGATGGTTCCCTCTTCATTTAAATCTGCAATTAAAAAGTTCTCCCACGCTTCTGCTTTCACCTGTTTCCCATCCACAAAGATAGCAATTTGTAATGAGGTTTCTTTTTCGTCTGCTTCCTCTTTTTCATTGGAATTTTCTACTGCCACAAACTTTGCACCATCAAAATATTCCAAACGCCCTTTCCAACGAATCGGCACACCGAGTAGCTTGAGAGCACAATTCACAACTTTCGTACGGTAAAATTCGGGAATGTGTTTGAGGTTGAGAATATCGTTCGGATTGAGCGAGCCAGAAAAATATGTCCAGACGAAATTGTCATCAATCTCAATTTGTTTATCCACCCATTTCAATACATTTTTCACTGTTTTGGCAGGAGTTTTTCCAGCTAATTTTTCAATTTTTTGGTAAAATTCTTTTTGCCAACCGTTTTGCGGTGGCGTGCCAGAACGCCAAGTGAAGCCAATTAAATTTTCTGTAAAAATGGAATCGGGAATATCAAAACGATTTTGTGCTATTTTATAGATATTAGTAACTTCAAAAATGGCATTTGAATCTGGAATTTCACACAACTCTTTAATATCCCAACTATCTATCATTTTTACAATTATATCCGTGTGTTTTTCTTTTTCTAAAACTGTTAGGAATTGGTTTGAATTCTCAGCAATTTCATCGCACTTCTCGATAAATTTTTCACGATTTCCAAAAAAATCATCATCTTCTTGAGAAAATACTTCATCGTAATATTTGGCAAATTTATAACCAATTTTCAATTCATTCAATCTATTCTTTCGCTTCAAATTAACATTTTCTCGCATCAAATAAAATTTCTCACCCAAAACCTCTTTTTTCTCATCACTTTTGATGCTACTCTGTGGAATTGGAAAAACAAAATCAAACTGTTCATCAATGGTTTTATCATCATCCAAAACCAAAGTTAAATTGGAAGATTCCATCATATTGAAGAGCGAATGGGCAAACTTTCCATCTTTGAAAGCAGTAACATAGACACTACCCTTTCCGAGTTGAATTTCGGCATTACCAGTTGCATCACTGGTTAAATTAAAGAGTGGGAAAAGCCCACCCCAAGAGGTTGCGTATAAAGTTATGCGTGCATCTTCCACTGGATTATTTTCTGCATCGAACACGGTAATTTGACAATCTTCATAATCGGTATAATATTCAATAGAACTAATGTAGGTTACATTATTTTCTTGTTTTATCGTGTTTCTACTCTCGTAATCCCCAAATGCTTCTGCGATAATTAAAGTGGAGCGTTTAGTAGTATTTGTAAACCAAACATCGTTCAATCTATTGTTTGGCTCGCCCAAATATTGCCAACCAGCTGGTGTCCAAATTTCCACCCAAGCGTGGTTATTATTGGTAAAATTCCAGTACGGTGCACTGGCAGGACGCGCAGGAATGCCAACCGCCCTTGCTGCTGCAATGTAAATTATCATCATCTCTTCACAACGCCCGTAACCGCGTTTCACAGTCGTGATGGGAGCTTGATCGCGACCGTGGGTTTGTTTGAAAGTCATCTGTTCATTCGCCCATAAATTTACGAGAATTGCCGCAGCTTCAATGTCAGTTTCATTCTCTACAAGTGATTTTAATTCTTCCATGAATTTTGCACGCCAATCCTCCAATGGTTCTTGTGAAACACGGTGTGGTAAAACAAAATGTTTAAAAATATCATCATCATAGTCTTCTGTATAGGAAAATTGAGAAGTTTGCATTGCTAGCTCTACATTCTGAAGAAGATAATCTGCTTTTAAAACTGCCAAGTCGTTTGCACTGCAATTTTCTAAAATAAAGTTTAAATAGTAAAGTTTTTTACCTGTTTGTGTTTCCAATAACTCTAAAAGCTCGGTTGCGTTTGCACCAGCATATTTCTCAATTTTTTCTGTTAAATCTACTCCCGAAAGAGTAATTGCCAATCCAATAAAAATAGTTAAAACTGTTACTTTGAATAAATTCATTTTTTTCTCCTTTTGTTGTTGCGAAAATAAATTTCGCCATCAATTCTGCAATATCTTTTTATCGTAATTTAATTATATCAATCTAAAAGTTCTAATTTCAAACGGTTTGAAGCTTAATGTTTGTTCAACTGCCCTAGGTGCAATTTCAGCAAAATCATTTTCTAACATATTTGTTTCAATCAGTTTATCCCAACCAGCAGTTGCCACAAAAGTAACATCACATGCTACTCCATTTGTTTCGTACATTCGCACGATTATGCCGTTTTTATCTTCGGCTGGCTTGATAGTTTCTATCTTTACGCTTCCACCAATGATATTATAAAAACTTTTACTTTTTTCGGCAGGCAAATTATCGATTTCTGTGTAAATAAGTGGCGAATTTAATTGGTGAGAAAGATGAAGCGTGTCGGATTCAATCAAAATTCCTGCGTGTGGATAATAGCCAAAAGTGAAATTATGCTCGTGTAAATCTGCTTCTTTATCTGTATCTTTTGGACTGCGCAATAAATTTAAACTCATCACATTCCCTTGAATGTAGTGCCCGTATTTGCAATCATTAATCAGTGCAAAACCATAATCTGGTTGAGATAAATCTGCAAAACGGTGTGCGACAACTTCAAATTTCGCCGCATCCCAACTCGTGTTTGCGTGTGTAGGTCTTTTTAGAGTTCCATATTGAATTTCATAAGATGCTTCGTTTGCATAGATAGCTGGATTTGCTTCAACTCGGAGCATTTTGTACTCTTCTTTCCAATCTACAAAATTTTCTATTTTGATGAATTTTGAACCTTTTTGCAAGGTGATTTTTTGTTCGATTGTAGAATTTCCAACAATGAAGTTTTGTTTCAATATTGTTTGTAATTCCGTCTGAGAAATTAGTTCGCTATAAATAAGTTTTGCCTGTTCGGGGGTAGTTTCACGGTAAAAATGATTTACATCCCACGCTCCCCAATTATTTGGTTTATCCTCCCACAATAATAATTTATTGGCATATCCTACTAGCGTTTCTCGTTTAGTTTCTTTATCAAATATTGAAGTAATCGTGCCATCATCAGCAAATTTTACCGCAACCAAATCATTCTGCAATAATGAGGTTGAACAAATATCGACTACTTTTGGTGGTTCAATTTTTGCAAAATCTATGGTGGCATATCCCATTGATGGAACTTCTACCTCGACTTCCACTTTATATCCATTTTTGGAAAGAGAAATAATCTCCTTACGATTCCAACTAAGTGAATTATAAATAATATATTTATTTGCATCTTTTGCTTTTCCGTGCAATGTTTCAAATATTTTTGTCTTTAAATTGGCGAGCGTTGCTAACGATTTTCGACTCAATTCGTTGGCATCTTTGTAAACCCAATTAATCGATGAACCAGGCAAAATATCATGAAATTGGTTTAAAAGAGTATCTTTCCAAACTTGTTCTATTGTTGCTTTTGGATAATTTTCTACAAGGGAACCAAAAAACTCAATATCTCGCAATCTTAGTTCCAGCATACGGTTATGTTTTTTCATTAACGCTTGCGTTGTATACGTTCCACGATGCAACTCCAAGTACAATTCGCCCTTCCATTTTGGAAGTCTTTCAGGTGAAATTTTGCTAATTTTATCAAAATAATCTTGTGCAAAAGCAAATTTAAATTTTGGCGTTCCCTCTAAATTCTGCTGACGTAGCCCCAACTCGATTTGAAAACGAGAAGGCCCACCACCACCATCACCAATGCCATAGAGATTTAAAAATTCATCACTCACATCAGATTGAGCAAATCGTTTTTCTGATTCTATCAATTGTGTTGGCCAATTGCTCAGGTTATAATCATTGGTTGGCAAAAAATGGGTGAGAATTTCGGTACCGTCTATTCCCTTCCAAATAAAGGTATGGTGCGGAAATTTATTCGTCTCATTCCAACTAATTTTTTGAGTCATAAAATAATCTACCCCGCATTTTTTGAGAATTTGTGGGAGTGCGGCACTGTATCCAAAAACATCAGGTAACCATAAATGATTTATCTCCTGATTAAATTCATCGCGAAAAAACTTTTTGCCATAGAAACACTGACGCACTAAAGCTTCACCACCAGCAAGATTCATATCTGGCTCCACCCACATAGCCCCTTGACATTCCCAACGACCATCTTTTACAACCTGCTTCACACCTTCATAAAGTTCGGGATAATCCTCTTTTATCCATTGATACAGCTGCGGTTGAGATGCTCCAAATTTATACTCTGGATATTCCTCCATATATTTGAGAGCGGTTGCAAAAGTTCTGCCACCTTTGCGGCGTGTTTCACGAATTGGCCAAAGCCAAGCCAAATCAAGGTGAGCGTGCCCAATTGAATACGCAGTTATCGCACTTGCATTAGCGGGATTTTCCAATAATTTTTTGGTAATTGTTAAGCTATCTTCAATTCCATTTCCGTCACCAAATAAGTTCATCGCGTCATTTAGCCCACGCAAAATTTTCTGCCTTCTCACGGAGCGATTTTCCAATGCTTCTGTAAGTGAAAAAAGAGTACGAAAATCAATTATTAAATTACGTAAGTCACGATTTACGGTTACGATTTCAGCTTGTTTAAGGTGATAATCACGAGTACCAGCACCAAAAAGTTCATTCGCACTTGTCTCTACCAAAAGATTAACTTCGTCGCCAGTTTTTGCTACATCAAAGAGTGGTACAAAGTATTTTCCAGACCATAAATTCCAGTGAATTTTGTTGGTAAGCCCCACCCAAGGTGAGCCATCTTTCCACACACACGCTTCCCCTTCTACATCGATGAGTACTCCCACTTCTTCACCAATAAATTCTGGTGGCACAACTCCATAAAATTTAAACCATCCACAATTCCAAGGTTCTGCCCATTTTTCGTTCACTTTGATTAGTTTATAATTTCTTTTTAATGCATCTTCATATGAAATAGGTTTGTCATCACAGATAAATGCTGCATTTAGCACACCTTTCTTAACATATCTTTTGGGATAATTTTCTTCTATAAATTTTTTAATTCTTTCTATATAAATTTCTTCGCGTTGCATCATAACTCCATTTTATTGTTCATTGTCAAACATCCTTCTGTTCAACCATTTCAACGCTTCCCTGCTACTTAACGAAGCAAGTTTGTTATATTTCACAAAATTAATTACTGCTTCAGCATCAGTTTTGGAATATTCGCGCAATGCCCAGCCTATTGCCTTATTGATGAAAAATTCTTTCGAGCCGTTCAGCCGCATGATAATACTTCCCAGCAACATCACATCAGTTTTATCTTTGTATTTTAATTGGAATAAAATGGCAGTTCGCTGCAACCACATATTATCCGATTTTAGCCATTTTTTGATGTATAGTTCTATCAAATGTGGGAATCTGACAAAGTGATTTCCGACTATTTTTGTAGCGAGCAAATCTACCGTATCCCACCAAGATTTTGTGATGATGAGATATTCAAAAAAATCTATCGCGTTTTCATCCATTTTTGAGGCAAACCTATTTAACAATCCATCTGCTAAATATTGATACTCTCTTTCTGGCAATTTCCATAATTCACGGCAAATCGTCTCAATTTCATTAATTGGCGGATAGCCGTTTTCTTGGTGGTATTTTTTTAGGAGTTCAGCTCGAACTGGTGTTTTGATGCCCAAAAAAAGAAACTTATTTTTCATATATTTTGCCATTGGTATGGCAATTTCGGCATCTGCATTTTGCTCAAAAAGAACTTTAATTTCTTCCACATATTTATGCATAGTTACTCCTCACTTCCTGTTTTAATCTCTGATTTTTTATTTCTCTGTTGGCACCACAATACCACGGATGATAATATTTTGGAAAAATACGAAGACGATAAAGGTTGGAATTGCAGCAATAACGAGAGCGGCAAAACCAACTCCAGCACAGCTTCTTTGCATCAATTGATAGATGTGCACCATCATCGTCCACATACTTTTATCTTGGCAAACAATGAAGGCAAACATAAAATTTCGGTAAGCAGCGTTGAACGCACCGAGTGCGATTACTGCCATAATTGGCTTGGAAAGCGACATCGCAAGTTGCCAAAAAATACGCGTTTCGCTCGCACCGTCGATAGTAGCACTTTCAAACAATTCTTGTGGTAATGAATCGAAAAAGCCCTTCAGCAGAAAGATAAAATACCCATCTGCGGCTGCAGGTAAAATTAATGCCCAAAAGGTGTTCAATAGATTAAATTTCTTCAATAAAAGAAAGTTTGGAATGCCCATTACCATCGGTGGAAATGCCATTGTCAACATCAAAATGAGGATAATTTTGTAGGTCGCTTTCAACTTGAATCTACTCATCGCATAAGCTGCGAGCGGGTTTACAATAATTGCCACTAAAATGGCGAGCAAACAATAAATCAATGTATTCACAATAGCGCGACCGTTGTAAAACATCAAGTCGAGCACCATCACATAATTACGTTTGAAAAATTCGTTGAAAATAGTTTTTCTATGTTCTTTGAAAACTTGATAGTCAATCTCCCAAAAATCAATTGAAATTTCATCAAAATCTTGGTAAATAAGACCGTATTCTGCATTCAATTTTTCGATAGAACCGTAACGATGCTGAAGAAATTTTTGCCACTCTTGTTGCTCATTTTCCACTTTGATAAATTGTGGCGAGACAGCTTCACGCACAAATTTTAACCAAAGCACTTGGTAATCTAAATTCTCTGGTAAAAATTTAGTTGGATATAAATTTATTTCCGCATCAAAACTCGTGCCAAAAGTTTGGTTGAAAGAGGCAAGGTCGAAATTTTCTGCTTCAATAAAATCAATAAATTCACTTTGTGCCGTCATCAAAAGTTGAAGTGAATGATTAGCAGCATTATTTAAAACAAAATTTTTCCAATCTTGCTGAAATTTCAAATTTTCTGTTGGATAGCGTGTGGGTAACTTAATTTCAGAGAAATCATCATAACCATTTGCGTACGCTTCATTCAAATTTTCAACTGTTACATATTTTTTCTTCAACCAATCTCGATAATCAAATTCAACACTTTTGAGGTACAAATATTCTTCGTCCACAACATTTTCAATAAAAAATATCCAATCAACCAAGATTGCACCAAAGCGAGGTAAATGTTGTGGAATTTCAATAGTTTCAAAACTTGCAAATTCAGTTTTATAAGTGGCATTTAAAAGAGAAATCTCGCGGTATTTTGCCTTCAAAAAAGAGTGATAACTTGAGATGGCTTTTGCATCCACACCGACGTGATGAATATTGATAATATTTTTCACATAATGAATCCAGTGTTTCCTTAAGTTGTTTTTGGGTACTCGTTGTGATAAAATAATGTTTTTCAACAGAGTATAGTCTGTGCCTAATGCATTGTTTAATGTTTGTAAATTGCGTCGATATGCAGGGAAAAGTTCGTTATTAATGAAGTGCCCGTCGAGAGAAATATAATTGCGATGCCAAAGTGGAACATCTTGACGAAACTGTTCGTACCTGCTCAAAAACCCTTGATAATCTCCCGAAAAATGACGACTGGCAAAATTATTTTCTTCCACCCGCACTTCGTCCCAAGATAAGATGCTCGTTCCGTAAGTTTCGTTGAAACCATCAAGATTATTTTCGCTTTCTTGTTTCATCAAATTACGAAATTTCCGTTCGTTGTGCGGATAAATCCCACGTCCAGATTGCTCTGCAACAAAATAATCAAAAAGGATGTGTTTATCAATATTTTCAGAAATAAATTCTCGCCAGTCTGCATACTTCTTCGAGCTTATCTTAGCAGGAGTTTCAACGAATTCAAAAGAGATAAATTTATCTTTATATTGCTCGATCATCAGAGCTGAATTTTCATTGTAGCGTGCTTCTACATATTTTTTGAAGAGCATCTCTTCCTTATAAAAATATCGAGGTAAAATACTGAATTTTTTGGAATCAACGTTACTTTTGAAAGACGATGAAATCATCATCATAAACGGATAAATCATCGTAATTGCCCCAAGCAATAAAATAACGTGAATAGTTGTACTCAACGATTTTACTTTAAATGATTTCCTACCAACTTTACCAATTATTGACATTCAAAGTCTCCATTTTAATTATCATTTCGTGTCCACCGTTTTGAATTCCATCTTGGAGAGACGACGAAGTTGAATGACGGTAAATCCCATTAACATCATACCGAGCATCCAAGCCATTGTGGTAGCAATACCGAATTTCAAATACAAATATGCTTTTTCGAAAATCAGCAAATCAGCTACTTTCGTTGCTTCATTTGGCCCGCCAAAAGTCATCACGAGGATGAAACCGCTTTGTTGTGCCGAGGCGATGAACGCCGCGATGAATTGGATAATTATCAATGCTTTTAAACTCGGAACAACAATGTAAAATATTTTGTGGAAGAAATTGGCTCCATCAATATCGGCAGCCTCATAATTTTCGTTTGGGATACTTTTGAGAGCAGCAAGGTAGATAAGGCAACCTGGTCCAACTCCTGCCCAAATTCCAGGCAGAATCACGCAAAGCATTGCTAAACTTTCATCACGAACCCATCTACTCTTTTCGAGACCTAGCGCCATTAATATTTGGTTGAAGCCACCAGCATCAGATGGGTCATAAAGTAATTTCCAAAGATAGATGACAATAATTCCGCTAATTACTGCGGGCAGATAGTAGATAACTCGATAGAGAATTTTCCCGTGTGAAACTTCTTGTAATAAAATCGCTAAAATGAGCGGGGGTAAAAAACCAAGACCAAGTGAAAGCGTCATGTAATAGAGTGTTTTAGCAAGGGCAGACCACCACACTGGATCGAAAAGAACATCGGCAAAGTTTTGCATTCCAACCCAGTTCGAAGCACCCACTACCTGATAATCTTGAAACGCAATCACGGAGCCCATTATCATTGGCACATATTTCCACAGTAAAATAGATGCAAGGGCTGGTACTAACATAAGATATGGAATAAAATTGGTTTTCTTTTTATTTACAGGTTCGAACTTGTTTTTGGGAGTGAAGATTTGCCAAACTTTAAAGAGAGCGATGAGAAAAAAAGAGAAAGCCAAAATGGCCACAACAATCGCAATATTGTTGCGTTTTTGGCGCTCTTCTGGGCTGATTTTACCAATCATTTTTTCGTTAGTCCGAGCAACTCCACGATCGAGAATTTCTTTGATTGTAATGCGTTTTTCAGTAGAAGTGTTACCGAGATTTCCAGCTTCTTCCAATGAAATGCAGTCATCAAGTGGATAGGTCATATATTCGTAAACTTTTTGGCAATTATGTCCGTATGGCTCTGGCTTTCCACTTTGCATAGTTTCATTAAAGGTATCTGCCCAACCAGGAGGGCAATATTTCAAATATTCATCGTAACCATAACGCTCTAAATAAATTGGATTTTGCATCTTACCAAAGCCAGCGTCAATCATAACTTTCAGGCGAATTTGACGAGCTTCTTCACTATCATAAAATCGGATGTATTCCCAAGCTGCATCTTTGACTTTTTTGGGATCGCGTTTACCAAGACCAGCATTGTTACTTTCACCGGCACCACTAAAGATACCCATCATGCGACAATTAATTTCGGAACCACGCACACCAGTAGGGCCAAGTGGGCAAGGAGATACGCCATAAAGATTTGGGTCGAGCTGGCCACCGAGAGTTTGCTCGTTCATATAACCCATCATCATACCGATTTTACCATCTTCAAACATTCTGCCCCAATCACCCTCACGAATCACAAAACCTTGTTGGGGATTGCCAAATTCATCTTTCCATTTTGTGGTAATCAATTTCAAATAAAATTCCATGGCACTCACACCCGCTTCACTATTGAAGGATGCGTACCATTCGCCAGTTTCATCATCTTGCAACACGGCATCACCGCCAGCACTCCAAAGATAAGTTATCCAGTCGTAAGCGGCTTGTGCACCAGAAGCTATGTAAAGTCCAAAAACACCTTCGCTGGGAATTGTCATTCTTTTGGCATAATCCAATAATTCTTCCCAATTTCGAGGCGGCTGATCGGGGTCTAATCCAACCCGATAGAAAAGGTCTTTCCGATACATCATCACACGGCAAAGTGTTTCGTATGGAAGCATCCAAGTGTGAGCTTCTCGTTCGCCGATTTTTTTGCGTTTGATAACTGGCCAGACTGCATCTGCAACACGATACTCTAAATCTTGTTGACTCTCTTTTGCGATAAATTCATCTAATGGATAGAGAAAGTTATTCTCAATATAGGTGTCTGATTGACGAAAATTCACATAAATAATGTCGGGCGAAACACCACCTGCAATCGCCATCAACGGTGCAGAGTCCATCTCCATTCCTTCAATGTTGATACCAGAAAATGAACGAAGTTCGATGTTGGGATATTTCTCTTGGAAAGCATTTACCACGGCTATATCAGCTTTGGTAAAAGCATCTGTCTCTTTGGGGTCGGGAAGTTGGAAAACTTTGAGGATTACTTTTTCCTCATTTTGCGTAAAAAGTGAAAGTGACACCAGTAACATTATAAAGATTATTTTATATTTCACGCAACTCTCCATATATTTTTGTTCTAATTGACTTTGAATGTTGTAGCCGTCAAGAAAAAAGTATATAATTAAGCATAAGGCTTTCTCTCTCATTGAATCACTTTGAGTGAGAACAACTTTACTTTTTGTGTCGATTCTTCTCCTCGTAAATGCAGTTTCTACGCAAAGAAAGTGGATTCTTCTCCTCGTAAATGCGGTTTATCAGCAGATAAAGTGGATTCCTCTCCTCGTGAATGCAGTTTATCAGCAAATAAAGTCGATTCCTCTCCTCGTAAATGCGGTTTATCAGCAGATAAAGTGGATTCCTCTCCTCGTAAATGCGGTTTCTACGCAAAGAAAGTCGATTCCTCTCCTCGTGAATGCGGTTTATCAGCAAATAAAGTGGATTTGCCACTTACCAAAATAACATTTGACAGAAATTTTATCTATTT
>JABGOP010000057.1 GCA_018645365.1 Candidatus Cloacimonadota bacterium | reverse complement strand
TTTTTTCATTTTAAACCTCCCAGTTTATTTTTAATAATCAATTCATGAAAGCGTAGAAGCATTTTTTCAATTTTTTCCACAAATCTTTTTTCACTTGCAAATTCTTGTTTTGTATAATTCAAATTCAAAATAAACAAAAACTCTTTAATCTCTTTCTTTTTGTCTGCATAGAATTTATCAATGTCATTTAGGTGTTTTATTTCATAACCTTTGTAATTTTTATAGCAAGCACCAATCATCAAATCATCACTATCCTCAACATACTTAATTTGTTTTTCCATTTTATGTACCTGTGTTTGAATACGAACATCTTGTGCTGGAATAACTTTGATAGACATTTGAACATTATTGCTTATAAGGTCAGCTTCAATCACTATATCCGTTTTTCCCATTTGCAAAGTTGATTTTAGCTTTAGTGAATTATTTTTTGTAATTTTGGTACTTACCAATCTGCCACATTTTCTACTAAGAATAAGAGCCATATCTTTAGTTTCCTGTTGCCAGCTAGTAATAATGTTTTCAGTAATTTCATTTACAATTTTGCGTCTTATATTTTCAATGTCATTTTTCCAACCTGTTTTCATTTTAGTGAATCCAGTTACACCAGAATTGGGATCTTCAAAATATTTTACAACCTCATTCATAATATTTATTTGATCTGAATCCTTAATATTATCTGCTTTGAATAACAATAAATGAGCTAATGTAAGAATGTATGACCAAGAAAAATGAAAGAGAGAGACAGCTTTTGGGGTTTTGATATGAAGAGGAGATTCTGTAGGTTTATTGACAAATTGATTTGAAATCGTAATTATTTTTGGGATTTCATATTGTTTGGCTACCTCAATGTAAGATTCTATTTGTTCTTTTTTTAAATCATTACCGTGGTGTTTTACTTCAAGTAGAGCAGCATCAATTATTTTTCCACCAGTAATTTTTAAAATAAGTCCATCTGGTCTTTTTTGTTTTCCATTGTCTATATCAAGGGGTAATTGTATTTCAGTAAAAACATAAAGTTTACCTTTTTGTAAACCCGCTTGTTTAAGAAAATTTTGCTGAAATTCCTTAATTAGTGGTAATGAAGCAAGAAATACAGATGCTATATTTTGCTCACTTTTATAAGTAGGAATCAGCCTTGCTTCTTGAGCAGTGATTTTATTCTTTCTATCTTCTAACATTTTTTGGAAATCATCGATATTCATTCCAATAATTTTAACCTTTTTCATCTTAAATCTCCTTTTAATGGTGGCTTTGCTATGCAAAACGCCATCTTTTTTTTAATGGTGGCTTTGCTATGCAAAACGCCATCTTTTTACCGCTTTGCGGTAGTGTTTGTATCTCCCCGCCGTAGCGGGGAGAGGGGTTTTAATCTCCTCTACGAGAGGAGTACGCCACAAGTGTGGCGGGAGGTGTGTTTTACGCATCTTCTGGCTCGCCTTCCACAAATGTGTAGGTAGCACCGTAGCTTCGCATGATGCGTCTTTGGCTCGATGCCTCTTTCTTACGCAATGCAAAACGAAGTTCGTCCATCACCTCTTGGATAAAATCTTCGGCAACAGTGCGAGAGCTTGCCACGACTTCCTGAGCAATGTCATAATCACGGTCGGCTACGGCAACATCGTCAAATTCTGCTTCGGCAGATTGGATAATGGCGTTCAATTCCAAAACAGTGGGGTTGGACATAGGCGTGTATCCAGCTCCCACCGCGTGGGCATCGCCCCTTACCACATCTTTGGCAATGTTGAGATATTCGGCTTTACTCAGATGTTGAGGCATCACACCGCTGAGGGGCAACTGGTAGAATGTGAAAACTTCGGCAGGCTCCTTCTGGCGGTGCACACGGCGGACCAATCCCGCCCATAAATCGCGCAGATAAGTTTCCAGCGTTGCAAATGCTTTGTTGCGTTCGCGTACCTCTTTTTCTCTACCCGTTAGGGTAATGGAAATTGCTTCAATCTCTTCCGCAAAACCTGGTAAAAACAGGGTGATCGCATCGAGCGTAGCTTGGCTAATCGACGGGTTTCCAGCGGCTATGTCCGCTATTGCTGTAATTTTCGCCTCTTGCAAAAATGCTAACCTAGCACTGTCGCTGGTTGGCTTTTGATAAATAGGCATTTTGCCCTCCTAATGGCGGCTTTGCTATGCAAAACGCCATCTTTTTTTTTAATGGCAGCTTCATTTATGAAACGCCATCTTTTTTTTTGTTTCAACGCTG
>JABGOP010000056.1 GCA_018645365.1 Candidatus Cloacimonadota bacterium | reverse complement strand
TAAGATTGGATGACGCCGTTTCCGTCCACATCGGCGGCGATTAATTGCCAATTTTCAAATTCAATTAAGTTGGCAAAATTTTGTAAAGTTAAGGAAGCATCGTAAACAGTAATCGAGCCGTCACCGTTCACATCACCAAATGTAAAATCTGGTTCGATGCATTCTACCACCAACGGAATTGTGATGATTTCATTTTCCGTATCGTCAGTATAAATTGTAATCTCTTCGGTAAAAACTCCTAAATTTTCAGCTGGGAAAGTTATTTCGATATCAACCTGTTGACCCCATCGCAAACGATATTCATCTTCTGTTGCAATCGAAAAAGTTGTCCCTTCAAACTCGATGGCAGTGATTTCCAAAGTTTCAAATCCTGTGTTTTGGAGCGTTAAATATTTTGAAGTTGGGTAGCCTAAATATTGTGTTGTGAAATCAATTTCGTTCTCGGAAACCCATAAATGTGGGGCAGAATCGTAGGTGAGGAAAGAGAGGTAGCGTGCCATTAGATTTGTTTTTGAACTCGTGTTTTCACCGTCGTGAAGTGCACCCAAACTGATGGCGGAAACGATGGTGCGATAATTTTCGTTATCGTAAAAAACGGCGCGTCCGATCTGTTCTTGGCATTTTAGAAAAAGTGTACCTTCTTCTGCGGTAAATTCATCGACCAAATAATCTGCGTTGTCATCGTACGGAAAATCAAATTTTGCGACTGCGGCAAAAGTTTCATTTATGCCGTAAATTTTTGTGATGGCGTAAATTTCACCATCGTCTTCGTAATTGCAACCAAAATAATCCCACAAGTTCCCATGAGAATGGTCGAGTCCAACATTTGAACCTTCAATGTAGAGAGCCTTGCCATCTTCCAAAAAATCGATGAGAGCTTGCTGTTCAACGGAACCAACTGTTCCTGGCGGAGTGATATTTCAGCCCAAACAATAAATGCCTAAGATTGTGAAAATGACATCGTATTCGGATAAATCTTCTGGTAAATAATCTAATGTTGTGAAATTGATTTCACTTTCGATTAAAGCCTCTTGAATAGCGTATTCACAGCCGACAGTATCGCCAGTTTCGTGGTGAATAAGTTGTGAATTATTATCGTTATCCCAAACCAAAATTTGCTGTGAAAAAGCTAAAATTGGTATAAATGTCAATAAAATTATTATTTGAAAATTATTCATTTATTTCTCCTGTATTTAACGGCTTGTAAACGCAATTTTCGTTCCATCTTGAAATTTATTTTTCTAATTCTTGCAAAGTGCCATTTGCTACGGTTTGCAAAATTTGATGCAATTTGGCAAAAATATTTTCGTTAAGTTTACCGCTCCACTCGTTCATGAATATTTTTTTGAATTCGATTGATAAAACACAAGCTGAGTTTGGATAATTTTGGTGAATCCATCTCGCAAAATTACCACCCGTAAATTTTACATTTAATCTTGTGTCCAATTTTTGTCCGAAAAAATCAGCGTGCTGAAAATCATTTAAAATACGATTGGTTATGCGCTTTTTCCATGCTGATGTTTTCATGTTGCTGGTTCCAACGATGATTTCTGGGTTTTTTTGTGGGTCGTCAAATGCTGCATTTTCGCCCTTTCGTTGGTGATTGTAAGAGTGGATATCGAAAACCACAAATTTGCCAAATTTTATTTTTTGTTCATCTAAATATTTGCGTAAATTTTGGTAAAAAGCATCGTATAATTTTAGCGAATTTTCCTTGATTATTGGTGGCGGAGTTTTTTTGTAAATTTTCAAATTCCACGCGTCTTTTGGCTGAAGATAAACGGCTTTTTCACGATTTCTATTCAAATCGAATTCAAAGCGAGAAGTGGAAATAATAATGCTATTATCAGAAATGTCAGTGAGGATTTCGGTAAACGGATCTTCTTCTCGAAAGCGTGATTTTGGACTAATGGCAAAAATATTTTCCACTTCACTTCGTACTTTATGGCCACTATGAATTGCTGTTGCAATCAGCGGTTTATCACCTTTTGTGATTTTCCAATTTTCATTCATAATTAATTTCACCTCGCTCGCATAACTCTATTTGTCTCACAATTTGTCAAAAGAAAATCTTGATTATTTTATGATGAATTTCTTTTTGACAATAAACGAAAACACAAAGGTTGATGATGAAGAAAATAGTATTTGTAATGTTGATGTTGGTATTTTTGAATTTTCTTTTTGCCACGAGAGTAGCTAAAATAGGGCAGTACGAGATAAATTTGGAAGATATTCAAAAAGAAATGAAAAATTTACACGATTCTCTCGATGTTGAAATTAAGT
>JABGOP010000038.1 GCA_018645365.1 Candidatus Cloacimonadota bacterium | reverse complement strand
CCCTTTTTGACTGAAATAGTTAGTTATCTCGTCACAAATGGTGCAACAAATAGAGATGGTTGTATCTCTTTCTCATGATGGTTGGTTATGACTTTTTTATGATAATTACTTCACCATCGACTTCTATAACAATATAATCTTCACAAACTTCCCTAATCTCATACTCTTTATCTGCCAAGGCAGACAAAGTGATAGTGGAATAGGTGTAGGAAAAAAGAGTTGAAAGTGAAACCCCCACGAACAAAACAAAAACTGCTAACTTCTTAAACATAAAAACCTCCTATTATAGTTTCTACTATACAAGAGGTTTTTATGTATTATTTTGGGGTACTTTTGTGGTTAACTTATTGAAGTAGAAGAAGATAAAAAATAAAAACAATGTAGAGATGTTTAGTGGTTTATGCGGATTTTCAAATTAATTAACTAAGAAAATAGTTAATTAAATAGTCTCTTTGTTCAAAAATTTAAGAAGTTTTACCTATTCAATAGAGAAAAATTAAAGGTTAAATTTCTGTTTTGTCTCTTTTAAATTAATGGGGATGACTCCCTTTTTGGCTGCTGGAAGTTGACTCAAAAATTCTTTCTTACTCATTTTCACTTTATATATCTGATTTGTTTTGAATGTGTATTTAGAAATACGAATATGACTTTTATTGTCAACATTGAAGTGAATTTGGATACATTGTGGCTGGTTATTATCTGTAATATAGGGTATAAAAAGGTGATATGCTTGTTCGCTCTCTTTACTTATTTCGTAATCGAGTATTTTTTTTATCTTGATTTGACAATCATTATCTGTTTCACATAATTTAAAGTATTTTCGAAGTGATTTTATGTCGTTTTCGTTAAGTTTTTTTACTAAGGTTTTGATGAATGTGACAATTTTTCTATTTAAATTGTAGCCAACTATTTTTTTGGTGCCGATGTAACCCTCTTTTTGGTACTTGGTAGCCCGTAAGTTGCGTTTTATTTGGTATATTTTTGTGCTTGCCGCATGGTAGGAGAGGTTCATCTTTTGGGCGAATTTATTGATGTCTGTTTTGCAGTTTAGATAACATTTATAAATTTTGTACTCTTCTTTACTGAGTAACTTTTTTGCTTCTTGTTTGGAGACGGTTAAATCTTCGGGTGGTTCGTAATCTGTTTCGGTGTACTTATCCAAATCTACCGCGGTGGGGATATTTTTTTGATCCACCAATAAATCTGTGTCCAAGCTGTAAGTTTTGTTCTGTTTTTTTGCCAATTTAATGGCTTCGTGTTTGGCAACTTTCTTTATCCAGGCGGAAGAGTTTTCAATTTCGTCTTCTTTCAAGTAATATTTGATGGTAGTAGTCTGGGCGACATCTTCGGCATCCGTGGTGTTGTGCAAAATATACATAGCGACGCCGTATGCTTGGTGCCAAAGTTTATTGTATTCTTGTTCTTTGTTCATTGCCCCCTTCCTGTGCTGATTCCCACTTATTTTACAGCTTGTTCGTTGTCAAGCGGAGTTTCGGGAAGTGCGGAGTGGTTAGTTGCAAACGCGGGAGTTCTTACCTGTTTGCTTATTGTTGATTATTTTTTTGCAACTTTATAAATATCTTCATAAAGTTCGATGAATTCCATTTCTGTAAAGGTTTCACCACGACGTGTTAAATCAAATTTCTCCGACAGCTTTTCAATTTCTTCTTTCGTGAATATTTCACGAAAATTGCGTCTCAACATCTTACGGCGATTTTTGAATGCGACTTCCACTATTTGCCAAAATTTTTCTTCATTTTGTAGTTTTGGCATCTCTTTTCGTGGGGTCAAAATGATGATAGATGAATCTATTTTTGGCGGTGGATAAAAAGCATTTGGTTTGATTGTAAAACCATATTCCACATCAAAATAAAACTGCATTTTCAAAGTTAATTTGCCATAACTTTTTGTGCCTACTTTCGCACTTATTCTCTCTGCTACTTCCTTTTGAACCATCACCACAATTTTAGAAAAATTTTTGGTATATTTAGCCGTTGTGAACAAAAATGGCGAGGTAATTTGATACGGTAAATTCGCCACAATTTTTATCTTTTCATCCGAAAAGTATTTTTGCCAATCTACTTTTAAAATATCTTGTTTTACTAAATTTATTTTATCGCCAAACTTATCTTCCAAAAGAGGATATAAGTTTTTATCGATTTCAAAGCAAGTTAAATCACAATCATGTTTCAATAATTCTTCGGTCAAAACACCGCTGCCTGGTCCAATTTCCCAAACCTTTTCATTTGGAAATATTTCGGCAATTTTGGCAATCTTTCGCACAATATTTGCATCTTTCAAAAAATGCTGCCCTAAACTTTTTTTATGTCTAAATTTCATGTTTCATTTCACTCAAAATTTTCTGAACATCATTTTTATCATATTCGTATTCGGCGTTGCAAAAATGACATTCCGCTTTCAAGGTTTCGCTATCTTCAATCGCTTTTTCAAGCTCATTCTTGGGAAGCAATTTGATGCCATTCAAGAACTTTTTCTTTGAACAATCGCATTTATAATATACTTCACTTGAAAGTTTTAACTGCGGATTTAAATCTTTCAAAATAAAATTTTCGGTAAGTTTATCAATCGTATAACCAATATCTAACATATCGGTAAAATTGGGGAATTTTGCCAAATTTTCTTCAATTTTAGCAATCACTTCTTCGTCTGTGTTTGGTAACAATTGAATCAAAAAGCCACCCGCCTTTTTTACGCTTCCATCTGTATCAATTAAAACGCCTAGCCCAACCGAAGAAGGAATTTGTTCCGATTTCACAAAATAATAGGTCAAATCTTCTGCGACTGTTTTGTATTTTAACTCCACCTGCCCGACATACGGGTTTTTCAAACCCAAATCCTTAATCACAGTTAAAGTTCCATCGCCAATTGCAGCTTTGATATCGATTGTTTTTGTCTTTGAATTCAGTGGAATTTCATTTTTGGGGTTGCTCATATAACTTTTTACATGACCATTTTTCCGACCCGTTACAATGATTTTCCCATTTGGTCCATCGCCATCAAGTTTCAAAGTTATCACGTTTTTTTCTGATTTCAAATCTGCAGACATTAATAAAGTTGCGATTAACATTCTGCCCATCAATACTGCATTTGTAACTGATAATTTATGAATTTCAGCCGCTTTTTTTACCACATCTGTAGCATCAACGGCAAAATAGCGAACCTGTTTATTTTCTGAAATCCCTCTAATTAATCTATCCATAATTTCCCTTTGTGTTTTTATCTTGTCGAAGATGATTGGCATAATTTTATGTCAACCGAATTTATTGTAAAATGTTAATCGTTTACTTGCAAGCTGGAAAACAAATCGATTTTTTAGACAGAAACATCTATGGTGCCTTTATACGAAAAAATAACCATCTCATCATCGAGTTGAAATTTAAATAATTGTTCATAAACTTTGACAGATTTGCTGAATTTCATTTTTTGTCGGTAAAATTATTTGGAGTTAAATATGAAAAGTATGACCGGTTTTGGTAAAGCTGATTTTTTTGACGATCGTTTTGAAATTACGATTGAAATAAAGTCTGTAAACAGCCGATTTTTTGATGCAAAATTTTATTTTCCACGCGAATTATTCTTTTTGGAAAATAATTTTAAAGCTATCTTAAATAATAAAATAAATCGAGGTAAAGTAGAAACTCGCATTACCTTTAACGATAAACAAATGCCAGAGCTTACACTCGATGAAGCTAAATTGAAAAGTTATTTTGATCTTTCGCAAAAAGCAACTGAAATCTTAGACATCAAAAATGATATCTCAGTCGAAAAACTATTGAAAGAAAATGGCGTAATTATTGCTCCAAAAAGTAGTTACGAAAATGAAGAAATCATTAACATCTTCGAAAAAACCTTGCGTGAGGCACTATCTAACCACCAAAAAATGGCGGAAACAGAAGGCAATTCGATGAAACTTTTTCTTGCTGATTCTTTAAAAAAGATGAAAAAATCAATCATTATTATCGAAACGGAATTCCCAAATCAGAAAAAGAAAATTTTCCAAAAAATGAATGAGAATATCGAAGAATTATTGCAAACTAAATTGGGCGATGAAAGTTTGAAACGAGTAGCATTGGAAATTGCATTTTATGTCGAAAAATCTGATGTAAATGAAGAAATCATTCGCATTAGAAACCATTTCACTAAATTTCAAAACGAGCTTGAAAATGAAAATATTGGCAAAAAACTAAATTTTATTTTGCAAGAGATGCACCGTGAAATAAATACAATTGGCTCAAAATTCAGCACAAATAATGTTTTTGATGACGTTATTTCAGTGAAGGAAGAAATTGAAAAATGTAGGGAAATGGTGCAAAATGCCGAATAAAAAACCTCTATTAGAATGGACATCTCACCCGCTTTTTGATTTTCCAATTTCAGGAATTTTAGTGATTATTTTTTCACTCACATTATCCATTTGGGTTTTTGATTTAACCATCAATAAATGGGAAACTCCGCTCTATTTTTACCTTGGAATGCTAATTTATTTTGGTAGCCTAATTACTTTTTTCATTCCCACAAAATACCAATTTTTTGACGATAAAATAGTCGTGACTTATTTTGTTATAAAAGTTGAACGAATTTACGCAGATTTTGGTTGCTTTTACGCTGACAAAAAAGGTGTGATGCTCTGCACTTTCAAGCAACCGCGACGCTTAGACCCTTTTCGAGGTTTATCTATTCGTTTTTCAAAAAAACAAAATGAGAAAAATCCACTTTTAAACTTATTGGAAAATAAAATAGGAAATCAATATTAAATGTTCGACAAAAAACTCGCTTACCGCATCAAAAATCTGCTTTCACACAACAACAATTATCCGTTACAAATCAAGGATATAGCGAAATCTTTAAAAACAAGAAAACACAAACACACAGATTTATTGGACACCCTTTTTGCACTCACAAAAGAGAATCAAATTCTATTGAAAAATAAAAAATATTCCATACCATCGGCACCCCAAAAACTTGTGGAAGGAATTTTTGATGCACGGTCTCTCGCCAAGAATAAATCATTCGCTTTTGTCATCTGCGATGATTTTGATGTCTATGTTTCAGCAGAAGATACTTTGACCGCATTTCACAACGACAAAGTGCAAATTAGTGTTAAATACGTAAAAAGAAACAAAAAATATGGGATTGTACAAAAAGTGATTGAACGCCATCAAAAAATAATTGTCGGCACCACAAACGAATATCACGGAAACTATTTTCTTGTTCCCGATAATGCACGCATTCATTCAAATTTTAACATAATCACATCTGCCCCGTTAAAATCTGGTAAAAAAGCCGTTCTCGAAGTTGCTGACTGGGGAAATCGAGAAATGCAAAAACTGCCTTCTGGCAAAATTACCGAAATTTTGGGCAATGCTGGAAATCCAGAAGTTGAAATTTTAAGTGTAATTAAACAATACAATTTGCCCCTTACTTTTCCCGAAAATGTTTTGAACGACCTTGATTATATTCCTACCGAAATTTTTGAGACAGAAATTAACCGCAGAAAAGATTTTAGAGATTTGCTCACGTTCACTATCGACCCTGCTTCCGCCAAAGATTTTGATGATGCTATTTCACTCGAAAAAAATAAAAATGGATCGCGACTCTATGTTCACATCGCCGATGTCGCCCAATATGTTAAAGTAAATTCTCCACTTTTTGCAGAAGCTGTAAATCGTGGTAACAGCTATTATTTTCCCAAAAAAGTAATTCCGATGCTACCAGAAAAAATTTCCAATAAAATCTGTAGTTTGCGTCCTTTTGAAGAGAAATTAACACTTTCGGTTGTAACTGATTTTGATAATAATTTGAACATCGTTTCGCAAAATGTTTATGAAAGCATTATCTGTTCAAACGCACGCTTTAATTACGAAGAAATAGATGATCTTTTCGATGATCAAACTAAAAACATTGATAAACAAATTGCCGAAACTCTCACCGAAATGCGCCAACTTTCGTCTCATCTTTCGCAAAAAAGACGCCAAAATGGCTACCTTCATTTTGATTTACCAGAAACAAATTTCATCTTCGACGATGAAGGTCATATCATCAATTTGAAGCGTTCAAAAGAAACAGAATCTCACACTTTAATCGAAAATTTTATGTTGATTGCCAACGAATTTGTGGCTAAAAAATTATCATCTCAAAACACTATTTTCCGCGTCCACGAAAAACCAGATAGAGCTGATTTTATGAAAATTGGAGAGGTGATGAAAACTTACGAATTAAGTTTTGAGATGCTAGATAATTTGAATAAATCATACCAAAAATTACTAAATTCATTACCGAATACCAATTTTCATCGTGTTTTCGATAAGATGGTTTTACGCAGTTTGAAAAAAGCAAAATACGAAATCAAAAATTTGGGACATTTTGGATTAGCTACCAAAAATTACACCCATTTCACATCACCAATTAGACGTCTTTCCGATTTAATTATTCATCATCAACTGAAAAACATCTTGCAGAAAAAACAAACATTATTTTCTAAAATAGAGCTTTATGATTTAGCAAAAATAGCTTCCGAAAAAGAGATAATTGCCGATAATGCTGAGCGAGATGTCGATTTCAAAAATAAGATGAATTTTATGCGCAAAAAATTGGGTGAAGAATATGAAGGTGTCATCACATTCATAAAATCGTCATTTTTTGTGGTAGAAATTGACGCATATCCTGTTACGGGAACTGTGCGACTTGATAGTATTCGAGATGACAAATTTACTTTTTACGAAAAACAAGCACGTTTAATTGGGCGAAAAAATGGTAGAGTTATCAAATTAACGGACAAAGTAAAAGTACAAGTTGTGAAAGTAACTGACGATGTAATTTTTAAATTAGTGGAGTAAAAATGTTTTTGTACATTCTGTTTACCGAATTGTTATTTTTCTTTTTTAGACCATTTATTTTGGCAAAATTTAAAGGGAAAGAACGGTTAGAAAGGTTAGGTAAAATCAAACACGAATTTACTGATTCTATCTGGATTCACACCAATTCAGTTAGCGAAATAAATTCCACAAAAGAACTAATCCTGAAGCTTTTAAACGACTACCCCAAAAAACAATTTGTGCTTTCTACTTTGACGAAACGAGGACAAATTTTAGCAAAAACAATCAGCCCAAGACTAATCGCTTTTTATGTGCCATTGGACATTCCACATTTGATGAATCGCATTTTTAAACGAGTAAATCCAAGTTTAATTTTTTTGGTCGAAACTGATTTTTTGCCAAATATGCTCTTGCTTGCTAAAAGAAAAAAAATACCCGTAATAATTATTAACGGCAAAATTTCTGACAAAAAAATATCTAAACTTCGGAAATTGCGTTTTTTTTGGAAACCTCTTTGGAAAAATATTGAATCGGTAAATGCTCGCTCCGAAAAAGATGCTCAACGCTTTCGTAATTTAAACTTTAAAAATGTGAAAAATACGCACAACTTAAAATTTTGCATTAATTTGCCAAAATTTAATCGTGAAACTCTGCGTGTAGAATTCGGTTATAAAAATGATGATTTTGTAATAGTTTGGGGAAGTAGTCGTGAAGGTGAAGAAAAATTATTGTTGAAAATTTATCCCAAATTACTCTCCAAAATCCCGAATTTAAAGCTCATTATTGTCCCACGCTACATTCATCGTAGCCCAAAAATTATCAAAATTTTCAAAAATTACAAATGCGTTACTTATTCTGAAATGATCGATCGCGAAAACATTGCTATCATTGATGAAATGGAGATTTTAAACACCTTTTACGCTCTCGCTGATTTAGCGATTGTGGGTGGAAGTTTCTTCAAATTTGGTGGACATAATCCACTTGAACCAGCACATTATGGTGTCCCAATTATTATTGGTAATCATTATAATTCTTACCGAGATTCGGTAGAAATTTTATTAGAAAATAATGCCATTTTAATCGCGAACAAAAAAAATCTAGCAGATAAAATTTTAACAATTTATGATGATAAACTTTTTGCCAATAAAATTGGCAAAAATGCTCAAAATTCCATTAATCATAACGCTTTAAGTTTGACAGAAAACCTGCAATCTATAAAAAAATATTTATAACTTTATGCTACTAAAAAACATCAAAAAACACCTTACGAAAGCTGATTTTATTTTGATTTTTTTTCTATTAATTTTATCAATCTCTACATCATTTATTTTCAAAAATAATAAACAAAAAACGGTAGTCATTTACCAAGATGAAAAAAATATTTACACAGGTAATTTGGCAAAAAATAAAATAATAAAAATTAATGATGAAATTATTATCGAAATCTTGAATGAAAAAGTGCGTATGAAAAAATCTAATTGTTCGCATCAATATTGCGTTCAACAAGGCTGGACAAAAAGTTTTCCGATAATTTGTGTGCCAAATAAATTAATGATCAGCATCAAAAATAATGACGCTGAAAAAATATTAATCACGCGGTAAAGATGGTTTGGGCAATCGTTGTTATATACATTTTATTCAGATTTTTGACAAACAGTTACATTGATTTAAAGTGAAAAATTATTCTTACTTCTATTTTTCTTTTAACAAGATTTTTACATTTAGGTATTTTTTCACTCATTATTTCGACGAGCGTAATTCTCGTCATAGGTTTATTGAGTATTTGGAACGGTGACCGAATAAAATAAAAACCCGCTTTCGCGGGTTTTTCACAAAATATTTAGCTTAATTTTTCAACTCTATCTTCGACCAATTTGCGAATTTCATTAAGTCGTTTTTCTGTCTCTGCTTCAAAACGTAAAACTAAAACTGGCGTTGTATTTGAAGCTCTACAAAGTGCCCAGCCATCAGCAAAAGTAATCCGCATTCCGTCGATTGTATTCACATCGTAACCTTCTTCTATAAAAGAATCTCGCACTCTATTTACGATCGCAAATTTTTCATCATCTGTACTTTGAATGTGAAGTTCCGGTGTGTTAAACATCTTGGGTTGATCTGCCAAAAATGTACTGACTGGCTCAGCTGTTTTGCTCATTATTTCTACAAACCGCGCACAAACATAAATGGCATCATCGAAACCAAGATAGCGGTCTTTCAAAAAAATATGACCGCTCATTTCACCACTAACTTTGAGATTTTCTGCCTGCATTTTACTTTTAATATTAGCGTGTCCTGTTTTGAACATTATCGGAATTCCACCGTATTTTTTGATATCATCAAAAAAGTTTTTTGAACATTTCACATCACCAATAATTTTTTCGCCAGGATTATTTTTCAAAAAATCGCGCACGATAATATTGAGAATTTGATCACCAAAAAGCATTTTACCATTTTCGTCGATAACGCCAATTCTATCCGCATCTCCATCGAGTCCAAGCCCAACTTCCGCATCAGATTTTTTAACTGCGTCAATCAAATCTGTCATATATTTTTCCACCGTTGGATCTGGGTGATGATTCGGAAAAGTGCCATCTGGTTCGCAATACATTTCGGTGACTTCACAGCCTAATCTTCGTAAGATTTCGGGAAGATACGGTCCGCCAGCACCGTTCCCACCATCGACAATCACCTTAACGGGTCGTTTTAATTTGATATTTTCGACGATATAATTTTTATAGATTTCATCAATCTCATTATTTTGTGAAAGTTGACCGCTTCCACTCTCGAAATCATTGTGTAAAATAAGCTGTAAAATCTCTTGGATTTGCTCGCCAAAAACGCTTTGCAAACCTTGATTTAGTTTGATTCCATTATACTCGGCAGGATTGTGACTCGCAGTGATCATTACGCCACCATCAGTTTGTAATTTCCAAATTGCAAAGTACAAAACAGGGGTTGCCACTTCGCCAATATCGACAACATCAATGCCAGTTGCGAGCATTCCATTGATGAAATTTTCTTTAAATTGCGGGGTGCTAAGGCGTGCATCTCCACCGATTACAGCGGTTTTCAAATTTTGCCTTCTCAAAAAAGTACCATAGCCCTTTCCGATGAGAAAAAGCGTCTCATTCGTTAAGTCTTTATCCACAACTCCACGAATGTCATATTGTCTAAAAATGCTTTTATTTATCATAATTTCCTCTTATCTTTTGATGAAGTGCAAACTTCAAAATAGGATTGATTTGTCAAATAAAAAAACCGTTCCGAAAATTCGGAACGGTTTAATTTACAATTAAAAGCTATCTTTACGGATTGATGCGATTTATCATACGTGGAAATGGAATTACTTCACGAATATGGCGAATCCCTGTCATCCATTGAACTAAACGTTCTAATCCAATTCCAAATCCACTGTGCGGTACCGAACCATATTTGCGTAAATCCAAAAACCATTGATAATCTTTCGGGTCGTAACCTTCCGCTTCGATGCGTTTCAGCAAAATTTCATAATCATCTTCACGCTGTGAACCACCGATGATTTCGCCAAAACCTTCTGGGGCAATTAAATCTGAACCCAAAACTAAATCTGGATTTTTCGCATCGCGTTTCATGTAGAAAGATTTAATCTCTTTCGGCCATTTCTCGATGAAAACTGGCACATCAGAATCTGCGGTAATCATCTCCTCTTCTGGTGCTCCAAAATCATCGTTATAGCCGATGTCCACCCCTTTTTCTTTGAGCATATCGATAACTTCACGGTGCGTCATTCGTTTAAAAGGAGCATCAGCTTTTTTCAATTTTTCAACATCGCGTTCCAAAACTTCTAACTCGGCGGAATTTCGTTCTATGACCGTATTAATAACATATCGAATCAACTTTTCTTGCAAATCCATATTTTCGGAATGTTCCATAAAAGCCGCTTCTGCGTCCATCATCCAAAATTCAGTAAGATGTTTGCGTGTTTTAGATTTTTCCGCACGAAAAACCGGACCAAAATCGTAAACTTTTCCCAAACTCATAATGCCAGCTTCCAAATATAATTGACCAGATTGCGAGAGAAATGCAGACCCCATATCGAAGTAAGGAACTTCAAAAAGGGTGGTCGTGCCTTCGCTTGCATTGGGTGTGAGAATCGGTGAGTCAAAACGGTAAAATCCATCCTTATTCAAATATTCACAAATAGCAAAATAGACGGTATGGCGAATTTTTAGTGCCGCATTTTGGGTCGCCGAACGTAGCCACAAATGTCTTTGCGAAAGTAAGAAATCGGCACCGTGTTCTTTTTTGCCAATCGGGTATTCTGGTGCGATATTAATAATGTTCAAATCTTTAATCTGAAAGTCATAAACGCCTTTTTTATGTGGATGTTCAGATGGTTGGCCAATTAATTCTACCGAAGATTCAATCGTTAATTTTTTCACTTTTTCAAAATTTTCTTCACCCATTTCTGGTTTGAATGCGATAGCTTGCACCACACCACTTCCGTCCCGGAAAATCACAAATCGCAATTTGCTGCTACCTTTACGATAGTTGCGAACCCAACCACGAATTTTAATCTCTTCACCCACAAAATGTTTTAAATTTTTAATTTCTACTATTTTCATAATTTCTCCAAATTATCTTTTAATTTTTTCTACTATTTTTAGAGCTACATCTAAAGCACGCATTCCTGCAACACCATCTACAATTGGCATTTCATCTTTTTCTATTGCTTCGATGAACGCTTCCAATTCGGTAGTCAGCGCATCTTTTTCTCGTTTGAAATTTTCCAATTCCAAGACATCAACTACATCTTTTGTCTCGATACCATCATACTTTCCCATCAAAATTTTGGGCATAACTTTGTAGATATTTTTCGATTTTTTCACAAAACGCACTTTTTGATTTTGGAAATCAAGCGAGAAATATGCATCTTTCTGGAAAAATCTAAACTGACGAGACCTTTTCAGCGAAATGCGACTGGAAGTTATATTTGCCACTGCCCCATTTTCAAATTCAATACGTGCATTTGCGATGTCAATTTTTTTGGTCATCACACTTGCGCCACTCGCATTTATGCTTTTTATCTTACTTTTTATAAATGCTAAAATCAAATCAATATCGTGAATCATTAATTCCAGAACAACTGGCACATCGGTGCCGCGTGCCGTAAATGGTGCGATACGATGACATTCAATGAAAATCGGATTTTTCACTTTTTCAGCAATTTCCGTCACAACTGGATTGAACCGCTCGATGTGTCCAACTTGAATTTTCAGATTATTTTCAGAAGCTAATTCCACCAACTCTTCTGCTTGCCAAATTTCAGCAGTAATAGGTTTTTCAATGAATACATGAATTCCTTTTTCCAATGCTTTTTTGGCTAATTCAAAATGTGAAACAGTGGTTACAACATTATATAGAACATCTATTTCAGCCAAAAGTGAATCAAAATCAGCAAAAGCTTTTTCGTTCAATTTTTCGCCAATTTCAACTGCTCTTTTTTGGTTTTTATCGTATAATCCTACAAATTCACATCTATCACTTTGGCTCAATATTCTGGCGTGATTTTGACCAAATTGCCCCACACCAACAATTCCTACTTTTAGCATATTTTCTCCCAAAATTTTGTTGAAAATTCAAACTCTAAAAAACGATTTTAGTGTCAAGAAAAGAAACACAATTGTTTAAATAAACCAATTATATAAATATTTAATTTGACATTTCTTTGGTGTAAATTACTCTGCCCTTATTGAATACAAAATTAAATCGGAGGAAGTAGTATGAAGAGTTTTTTTACAGTTTTATTATTAATAGGGGTCGTAATATTATCTGCAACAACGATAGATATTTACGATGCAAAACAGGTTGCCAAAAATTGGCAATTTGAGAGAAGCGGAATGACCGCAAATATTTATGAAATTTTAACCGAAAAAAATCAAAATAAAACGCTTTATTACATTTTTAATTTGGAAAACAATGGATATATTATCGTTTCAGCAGACGATGCTGTTGTGCCAATTTTGGGATATAATTTTGAGCATAATTTTACGACAGAAAATCACCCACCGCAATTTGATGCAATGTTGGAAAATTTCAAGCAACAAATTATTTATGTACAAGAGAATAACCTTTTAGCAGATTCAAAAATCACGAAAGATTGGCAACGCTTAAATGTTGCCTCAAATGAATTTATACAAATGCGTAACTTACGAGATGTGTCGCCACTATTAGCTACAAATTGGGATCAAGATAGTAGTTGGAATGCAGATTGCCCAGCCGATGGAAGTGGACCGGGTGGTCATGTTTACGCTGGTTGCGTTGCCGTTGCAACCGTGCAAGTTATGAAATATTGGGAACATCCACAAACTGGAACAGGTTCACACAGTTATGTTTGCTCACCTTATGGCACACTTTCTGCAAACTTTGGTGCAACTACTTACGACTGGAGTTCAATGAGTAACACTTCTCCCACAAACGCAACTCGTGAATTACTTTACCACTGTGGCGTTGCGGTTGAAATGGAATATTCTGGCGGTGGTTCTGGAGCTTGGGTCGGTTATTATTCACCAAGTGCATTAACTGCCTTGGAAAATTACTTTGGTTACCATTCGGAAGCAAATTTCAAATTAAAAAGTAGCTACTCCGATTCACAGTGGGAAGGATTAGTTCGCACCGAATTAGATAATGGCAGGCCACTGGTTTACCGCGGATATGGCGACGGTGGACACGCTTTCAATTTAGATGGATATCAAGGGACAAATTATTTTCATTTTAATTGGGGTTGGAGTGGAAGTTATAATGGTCACTATTACCTCACAAATTTGAATCCAGGCGGAATGTCATTTACCGATGACCAAGGTGGGCTATTCAATGTGCGACCAGATAACATTGCAACACCAGGAATTTCGGTAACACCTTCTTCATTTAACCAAAACTTAGAACCAAACGAAACTGCAAATCAAACAATGAGCATCACAAATAACGGTGATTCTGGTTCGAACTTAACTTACTCAATTAGCGTTGCTGAAACCCGCGAACTCGAAAGAGCTTCCGTAAATGTGAACATAAATTTTGATAATTACGCTTCTGAAACTTCGTGGGATATCAAACTGAATGGAAGCGTTGTTCAATCTGGAAGTGGTTATAGCAATGGAGATGATCAATTTAATCAAGCTTATACATTTGATTCAGGAAACTACACATTCAGCATTTATGACTCTTACGGTGATGGCATTTGTTGTGGATTCGGAGATGGTTCATATACTGTAACAGTAGATGGAACTGCTGTCGCATCTGGCGGAGAATTTGAAAGCGAAGAAACCACTGCATTCACGATTGGAGAACCAATGACTTGGCTATCAGTAAATCCAACTTCTGGAAATTGTGGATATAATCAGACAGACAACATCACACTTTCATTTGATGCAACGGGTTTGAGCAACGGAACTTACACCGCTAATCTCGCAATTTCAAACAACGCAGGAGCTATTGTAAATAGACCGGTTACACTTACCGTTGATATTGCTGGCACAATTACTGTAATTCAACCAAACGGTGGTGAAAGCTATCTTTTGGGCTCCTCACATAACATCAATTGGAATTCTGAAAATGTAACTGGCAATGTAAGAATTTATCTCTACAAAGAAGGAAGTTACTATCGTTCCATTACTAGTAATACTGCTAATAATGGTGATTTTTTGTGGACAATTCCAGAAAATTATGATGTTTATTCATCTTACAAAATCAAAGTAACTTCCATTTCAAATTCGTCTGTTTATGATTTTAGTGATAATTATTTTGAACTCTTTGAAGATTCAATCATTTACGGTGATGTCGATGGGAATGGTAATGTTCAAGCAATGGACGCGTCCCTGACTTTGCAGTATGTTGTTGATATGATTGCCTTTACAGAAGAACAGCTAATCATAGCTGATGTCGATGGAAATGGCAGTGTGCAAGCTTACGACGCTTCCCTTATTTTGATGTATGCTGTTGGAATTATCGATGAATTTCCAGTTGAGG
>JABGOP010000037.1 GCA_018645365.1 Candidatus Cloacimonadota bacterium | reverse complement strand
ATTAGTGTAAATTCGTGGTTTAAATTAATAAATAGGAGGAAGATAGATGAAAAATTTAGCAAAAGTGATTGACCACACTGAATTGAAAGCAAATTCAGGAAAAGAGAAAATTAGAAAATTATGTGATGAAGCAAAGAAATATGGATTTGTTTCTGTTTGTGTGAACCCTTTTTATGTGAAATATGCGAGTGAGCAGTTACAAAACAGCAATGTGATAGTTTGCAGTGTAGTCGGCTTTCCGCTTGGTATGAACACTGCTGCTATCAAAGCTGCTGAAGCAAAAAAAGCAGTTGCGGAAGGTGCTTCCGAAATTGATATGGTCATCAATGTTGGAGCAATGACAGATGGAAATTATGACTGTGTTTCAAATGAGATTAGACAAGTTGTCTTGGCGAGTAAGCCAGCCAAAGTAAAAGTAATTTTGGAAACTTGTTATCTCACCGATGCGGAGATTGTCAAAGCGTGCCAGCTTGCGGTGGAAGCAGGAGTGCATTTCGTCAAAACTTCTACGGGTTTTGGAAGTGGTGGTGCTACCGAGCATCACATCAAATTAATGCGAAAAACAGTTGGTGAAAATATTGGTGTGAAGGCATCTGGCGGTGTTCGTACGCAAACAGATGCTAAAAAAATGATAGCCGCAGGTGCCAGCCGAATTGGCGCTAGCAGTAGTATAAAAATAGTTGAGGGATAAAATGAAGGTAACATTGGCAGGATTTAACATCGATAAAAATTTGATCGATAAGCTTCCGACGGGAACCATTGCCACGCCAGAAACCATTTCAGCGGCGTATGCACGCATCAGTCGTGATCCGCGAGATGTAGATAAATTGCGAGAAGAATCACTTCTACAAGTGAAGAAAGCTCGCAAATCAAATCAGGCAATAGTTTTTGGTATGAGCCATCATTCGGTGGCGGAACACGCTTATTTCAATTTTGATATTTTGCAGATTTCGCGTTTGGCACTCGAAGAATTAGAAGCGCGTAGAATTGGTGCTGCGTACACCGAAAAATCACAACGCTACATTACCCTAAAAGGTGATTTTGTGGTTCCGTCAGAATTTAGCGAAGCAGATGTTGTGAAATTTAAAGAATTGGTGGAGTTGCAAAATAAATTTTACGAAAATAATTTGGGAAAACTGACAAAATACCAATTTGAGAACAATCCAGAATTAGCGGAAGATGCAGCAATTTCTAAAAATAAAGGCACTTCCGACAAAATGAATCGAGCCCAAAACACGCTGGAGGGCTGGGCAAAAGAAGATGCCAGATACGCGCTCAGTTTGGCAACGCAAGCACAATTGGGAATGTCTTTCAACGCCAGAACTTTGGAACACGCCATTCGCATTTTGCGTCATTCCAAATTGGCAGAATGTCGAGAATTATCACAAAAGTTGTTCAATGTTACCAAAAATGTAGCACCGTCACTCATTATTTTAACTGACCCGAATGAATTTAAAAAAGCGTTCAAAACAGAATTACAAGACGATTATTTTGAACTTACCAAGAGTCATTTAGAAAAATATGTGGCAGATTTAAGCGAGAAATATTTGGCTAAATCTGTGGAGAAATTGCCAATAATTTTGGAAAGCGAGCACGAAAAATTAATCCAATCTGAAAATGTAGATTTGGATATTGCTGTTGCCATTTTGCATCACAACTCCAAACTGAGCGTGGAAGATGCTTATCGTCTCGCATCATTTATTTTAGCGAAAAAGAAGGGAAAAGATTTTTTCGCAAAGTGCTTGAAGCACATTTCTGCTTTCGATTCTGTCCCGCGTGAATTTGAATTTTGTGGAAACTTGAAATTCGAGATTGTGGTTAGTTCCAGCAATTTTGCCCAATTGAAACGACACCGTCTAATGACAATTTTGGCACAAGATTACGACCCAAATTTAGGGATTACCATTCCAGCTTCGATTAAAGCGATTGGTGCCGAAAAAGAACTTGTGGAAATTTGTCAAAAAAGTGAAAAGCTCTATTTTGAATTTTTATCAAAATATGGTAAAGTGGCTGAATATTGCCTCACAAATGCCCATCGTCGTCGTGTTTTGATTGCTTCTAATCCGCGTGAATTATATCATCTTTCGCGTTTGCGTGAAGACGAACACGCACAGTGGGACATCAAAGAAACTGCTGCTCGTATGCTAAATTTAGCAAAAAAGATTGCACCGCATTCGTTTATATTCTCAGGTGGAAAAAATGAATTTGAAAAAATAAAGAGGTTAAAATGAAAAAAGAACTAGTGTTATTGTTATTGTTATTGGTTTCGGTGCTTTTTGCCATAGAACCACATTTTATGAATGATCCGGCAATTTCGCCAGATGGTAAAACAGTTTGTTTTGTTTACAAAGCAGATTTGTGGATTGTTCCATTTGAAGGGGGAGAGGCGAAGAGATTAACCGTTTCTGACGGAACAGAGTGGTCGCCAATGTTTTCGCCAGATGGCGAAACAATCGCTTTCAATACAAACCGCGATGGTTGGGCTGCACTTTATCAAATTCCTGCTGAAGGCGGCATCGCTACTGCAATTACAAAAGAGAGTTTTTCGATTGTAGATTGGTTCCCCAATGGCAAAGATATTTTGGCAACAAGTAGCGAACCAGGCTTCAGTAATAAATTTTTCAAAGTGGCATTAAAGGGTGGGTTCGAAGAACTTACGAAGTTCGGTGGATATTATGCCAGTGTTTCGCCAAATGCTGAAAAAATCATTTTTGCATATCGTGGCAAACCATATCGCGAATCATACAAAGGTAGCACAAACGGTGAATTATGGGAATATGATATTTCTGGAAAAAACTATAATCGCTTAACTAAAACAGCGTTTACAGAACGCTATCCTGTCTATTCTCACCAAAATGACTGTGTCTATTTTGGTGCTTCCGACGGTGAAATTTTCCAATTGTACAGAGCTGAGAATGGTGACTTTGAAAATCGACAACAATTGACAAAATTCAAAACGTGGTCACTGCGTGATATCAGCATCGCTCGCGAAAATGACAAGATGGTTTTTGAAAGATTTGACGAAATTTGGCAATATAACCCCGCAACCTCTAAAGCAAAAAAACTAGAAATTAACATTAATCAAGATTTTGCGGAAAATCCGATTGTAAAAGAAAATGTCTATAATGGCGGAGACCATTTTGCGGTGTCGCCAAACGGAAAATTAGTGGTGTTTTCTTATAAGTTTGACCTTTTTGCAGTTCCCGAAAAAGGGGGCGATGTTTTGCAAATTACCCATTCGCAACAGGGGATTAATGGCATTCAAATTATGGATGATAATCACACGATTTTCTTCACAAGTTTCGTGGAAGGTGAACCAAAATTATTCAAAACAAACATTACAAAACATAATGAAGTCGAGCTAGTTGAGTGGTCGGAAGACAAGTATATTGAGGAACTTTATTCTGATAAAAGTAGATTAATTATCAACTATTCTGACGGTAAAAAACGCAATAATGTTGCGATTGCAGATAGTATTGGTGAAAACATTAAGACGATTGTTGATGACCAATATATTTGGAACCAATTAAAAATTAGTGACGATGGAAAATATGCAATCTACAATGAGCTTCGCCCAACTTTGTGGAGTCGCCATTTGTATCTTTACGATTTCGAAAGTGGTGAAAAGCACCTTCTCCTAAATTACGATGGTTGGCTCGGTAATTTACATTTTGGTAAAGATAATGAGTCGATATTTTTCTCGAAGAGTAATAAAATCTGCCGTTTGGATATTTGGCCAAAACAAGATTTTTACACAGAAGAAGATAATTGGGAAGAAATTTTAAAGCCAATTGACATTGAAAAAAAAGAAGAAAAAGCTGCAAAAGAAGAAAAGTCCACAGCGGAAGAAAAATTTAAATTTGACTTAGATGAGGTTCAACAACGCGTCAAAACAGTTATTACAAATCAAGGGTGGAACACTATTCTGCACATTGTTGATGATGAGACATTCTATTATTTAAACCACCGCGATGGAAAGATTAGTTTACGCAAAATTAGCTATTTCGGTGAAGATGATGAAGAGGTAACAAAATTTGACGAAAGTGTCTCTGATTTTGTATTTAATGAAGCAAACGATTGCATCTACTTTACGCAATTTGGTAAAATTAAGAAATTTAATTTGAAGAGCAAGAAGACCGAAATCATTAAAAATGAATTTAAGTATGAATACGATAAGCTTAAATTGAATGAGACGGTTTTTGAGCGAGTTTGGACGGAGTTTGGACGCGGATTTTACGACCCTGAAATGCACGGTCGAGATTGGCGAAAGATCCGCCAACGGTTTTCACAATTCACAAAATATGCCCATTCAATGAATGTTTTGGAAACAATAGTAGATGAGATGATTGGTGAGGTTGATGCATCACATACTGGTTTTTATCCGCGGGTGGAAGAGCAGACTCAAACATATGCTCAAGCTCACGGTGGCTTTACCTTAGATTTTCAAAGCTATCCAAAAAAGGGTGTGGTTATTCAGAAAATTTTCCGCAAATCAAAACTAAATAAACCGTATAACATCAAGGCGGGTGACATTCTGCTAGAAGTTGATGGCATTAAAATTGGTAAAAATACTGACATTAGCACTCTTTTCCGCAATAAAGTTGGTGATAAAATTAAGCTGAAAATTCAAAGTGGAAAAGAGGAAAAAAATATCGTGATCAAAGGTTTGAACTGGAGCCAAAATAACTCGCTTCATTACGATAATTGGGTGGAAGAGCGTCGCCAAATGGTGGCAGAAATTTCAAACGGAAAAGTAGGTTACTTGCACATTCGTGGAATGAACGAGACGAGTTACCAAAAGTTCTTGCAAGACCTTTTTGCGGAAAATTACGAGAAAGAGTCACTCATTATTGATGTGAGAAATAATGGGGGCGGACACCTCACCGACAAGTTAATTGAAGTTTTGACGAAAGAGGTTTATGCTACTACTACCAAGCGTTATTTTGATGACTTCAAAAGGGAATCTCCTGCCAACACTTGGCAAAAACCTATCGTTCTTTTGATAAATGAAAACTCATTTTCGGATGCTGAGATTTTTCCCGCAATCTTCAAGCATAAAAAATTGGGTACGATTATCGGAATGCCAACGAGTGGTTCGGTTATCGGTACTTCGCCTTATGAATTTATGGACGGAAGTAGCATGAGAATGCCTTCAAATGGCTGGTTTACGGCTGATGGCGTCAACATGGAAGGCAATGGTATGCAGCCCGACATTTATGTGGAACCAACGCCGGAGCAGATTATTGCAGATGACGATGTGCAATTGAAAAAGGCAATTGAAGAGCTCTTGAAAAACTAATTATAGCTTTAAACGTAAACATTTGTAGATTTGAAAAACCGTCCCATTGAGGGCGGTTTTTTGTTTATCATGAAAAATAAATTATGTAACTGGTAATATAGCAGTAAAATAGATATATAACCAGCCAAAACATTTTTAAGAATAGTTCTTATGTCATGAAGCGGGTTATAACGTTAAGCAAGTTGACAGCTTTTGTGCTAGTTAGCTTGTGAAAGCTAAAAAACTTTTGAACAAAAGGTGTAACCCGAGTGACAAAAGGTATAACTGGAACGACAAAAGGTATAGATTTAACCCAAAAAATAAGGAGAAAAAATGGGAAATTAGCCAACCTGTTTTCTGGTTAGCTCAAGAAAAAGAGAGTATGGTTGACATTCATGAAAATACTATTTGACAGAAAGTAATGGTAAAAAAATGGTGAATGGGTAATAGCAATTTGAAATGTGAATGTCGGAATTAAAATGATTTTTTTAACAGTAGCAAGGAGGAAACAATGTTACAATCTTTATTTAGTCTCACTTTAGCAAGGAAGAAAACAATTTTAGTATTAGGTTTAGTATTTTTAGCAGTAATGGGGTATGCTCAAACTCCACATCCAGTTTATTTAATAGTAAATAATGCAACTGGTGATGTGACTTTTGAAGCTTACATAACCGCTCGTCCAGATGAGATTCTAACGGAAACAAGTCTTGGCTGTAACTGGGGTGTATCGATTCCCAATGGAATAGTAGTTCAATGTGGGTCATTTCCCACGCAATGGGTTGCTGGTGAGACACTTCATACAGACGCGATGGATTTGTCTGGCGAAACGCTTTCTCATGAATTGGTATTGGTTACTGCGGGTTACCAATATGTACCTAATGCTTTTGATTTTTCAGGAATACTATATGGTGATGTGGACGGTAACGGCGAGGTGCAAGCCCACGATGCTTCTCTCACTTTGCAGGCTGCCTGTGGTCTTATTATCTTGGACGAGCCGCAAATAATGAAAGCAGATGTAGATGGGAATGATGAGATTCAATCATACGATGCTTCCTTAATTTTGCAATACGCAGTTGGCTTAATAGAGGAATTTCCTGTGGAAGGAAGGTAGTAAATATTAGAGTAGCAATTTAATTTTTTCTAACAAATCACCGCTCCTTTGGGGGCGGTTTTTTCTCTTCTTGACATCTAATCCATAAATAAATTTAAGTCGCAAATATAGAGTGTAGCTTATTGGTGCAAGAGTAAAAGGGAATCCCGTTAAATTCGGGAGCGGTCTCCGCCACTGTAAGCAGAGTTTTTTATTTAGTAATTTAGTTCACTGTTTCTTGATATTTTGGAATGGGAAGGACTAACTTTTGACAAAATCTGCGAGCCAGGAAACCTGCCATAAAGTTTTTTTATTGAAATTCCGGAGTACGAATTTTTCAATATATAAAATTTTATCCTTCTATTTTTTGCCAGCTACAAATAAAAATAAAAGGATTTTTTTATGTTCAAAAGAAAGTGTTTTTCAAAATTTATTTTTCACTTGTTATTGCTCGCTATTTTGCTCTCTTGCTCGCCATCTAAAACAGAAATCTCAAAAAATCGCTACATTGTTACTTCACCTGAACTTGCAGAAATCATCGCCGCAATCGATGGTACCCAAAACATCGTAGGAGTTACAGCAGAATGTAACTATCCACTTAATTTGGAGCAGATTGTAAAAGTTGGAAATTTCGGCAAAGTTGATTTTGAGAAAATTATTTCACTCAATCCAACCCTTGTTTTTACCTCTGGCTTGGAACAGGAATTACTTACTAATGAACTGCAAAAATTAGATATTCCAACCGCTCAATTTTATCCAAAATCAATTGATGAGATGGTTACTTCAATTCGTGAAATAGGTAAATTAATTGGCACAGAAAAACGAGCAAATTTTGTGGCAGATAGTTTACAAATAGAAATTGAAAAAATTAAAGAAAAACCAATTGGGGAAAAACCTAGTGTTTATGTGGAAATTTACAATAACCCTATCATGAGTGTTTCGGATAAATCTTTTGTGGGGGAAGTAGTGCAAACTGCAGGTGGAAACAATATTTTTAGTGAACTTCCGCGTGAGTATTCCCGTGTGAAAGCAGAAGCTGTAATCGGTGCAAATCCCGAAATCATTATTCTCACTTGTCCACCTGAAATTACTGCTGAAAGCATCAAAAACCGTAAAGGTTGGGAAGTAATTTCTGCGATTCAGAATAATCGTATCTACACTGCAAACGAGGTAAATCCTGACTTGATAATTCGTGCTACACCACGCGTTATCGAAGGTATGAAAATTTTACAGAAATTATTTAATGAAAAATAAAATAATCTTCGCTTTACTGATGATGTTTTCAGTAATTATCATCTATTTTTATCTTGCTTTTGGTGCTGAAAATTTGCATATAATTCAGCAGATTCGTTTGCCACGCTTAGTGTTAACATTACTTGTCGGATTCGTTTTAGGCGGTGTTGGACATTCGTTCCAAATAATGCTGAATAACCCACTTGCCGAACCGTATATTTTGGGGATTTCATCGGGGGCGGCTTTTGGAAGTATTCTTGCAACCATCAGCGGAATGTTCATTCTCACACCCATTTTTGGATTTATTGGTGCGTTATTAACGATGATTTTGGTGTGGTCACTTTCGCATCTCGGGGGCTTTTTCGATAAAACTAAATTGCTTCTTTCTGGCATTATTGTTGGCATGTTTTTCTCCGCCCTTATCTCACTTTTAATCTATTTTAATCAACGAGAAATTGGTAACATTATCAATATTTTAATGGGAAATCTCGGTAGAATTTTCACTTATAATGAATGGAAATATTTTATCATTATTTTTGGAATTTCAACTGTTTTGATGATTTGGTTATTTTTGCTTTCAAGTCAATTGAACATCCTCACAACGGGCGATTTGGTAGCCGAAAGTTTGGGGATAAATGTCAAAAAACTGCGTCGGAAAATATTTATCATCAGCTCTATTTTAACGGGGATTACGGTTGCTTACGCGGGCATAATTGGTTTTATCGGACTTGTAGTTCCGCACATAACGAGAATGCTTTCTGGTGGTAACAAGCGTTTCACAATGATTTTATCTGCTTTGGGTGGGGCAGTGTTATTGATATTTTGTGATTTTATTGCAATGCACATCACAGCCGTAGAGTTGCCAGTTGGCGTGGTTACTGCTTTTATTGGTTGCCCGTTTTTTATCTACATAATGGCAAAAAATAAGTAAATATAAATGCGTCATTCGTTTAGAATGACGCATTAGTTCTTTAAAAACACATAGAGTGGGACGAAATTACATCGTGATTTTGACTTCTTTAATTTCGGGAAATTTTTCCAAATGTTCTTCGATTTCTTCCGCCACATTATCGCGGTAGGTATCGAAACTTGGAATGTCAACATCAATGATAGCAACGCCGTTTTCGAAGCCAACATATTTCACCATTTTGAGGGAAACGATGTCTTCACCAACTTGTGGGTAAATAACTTTTTTGAGTTCTTCAACAATCATCTCTTTACTGAATTTGTCAGCTTCGGCGAGTCCGTGTTTGAGCTCGTAATCTTTGATGGCATTTCGCAATGTATCGACCGCTAAAACAGAACAATGCATCTTAACGGGTGGAAGTCCATCTAACTCTTCTGCCGCTTCTTTCCAACCGATGTTCTTGGCTTCTTCGATGGTTTTTCCTTTCGCCATTTCGGTGATGATAGAACCTGTAGCGATGTTGGAAGCACAACCGTAAGATTGGAATTTAATCTCTTCGATGATGTGCGTTTTTTCATTAACGATGATGTCGATAGAAACTTGATCACCGCACGCTGGACTGCCTTCTGTAGCTTGTCCATCTGGATTTTTTAACTTTCCAACATTGTGTGGCTTCATAAAATGGTCTAAAACTTTTTGTGAATATTGCATAATTATCTCCTAATTTTCTTCATTATAAAGTGGGCTTCTGCGTCTAAGTTCTTGCACAATTTCGGCAAGTTTTTCGACGGTGATATCAATTTCTTCAAAAGTATTGTAACGGCTCAAAGTAAATTTGATGGAACCGTGTGATTGCTCGTGTGTTCTGCCGAGTGCCATCATTATGTAGTTTGCCTTCAAACCTTGTGAAGCACAAGCACTACCAGTGGCAACGGCGATGTCATAGAAATCGAGCATTACCGTAATTGCTTCGCCTTCAATGAAATCGAACGAAATATTGATGTTGTGGGGAGCGCGTTTTTCACCACGCGGACCGTTTAGCATTGTGTGCGAAATTTTTGCTTCGATTTGTTCTAATAAATAATTTGAAAGGTCGCGAATTTTTTGAGAATATTCATCAAAATTTGCTGAAATTAATTCAACAGCTTTGGAGAATCCAGCAATCGATGCCATACTAATTCCACCTGTTTCGTGATTATCAATGCGGCTCACACCGTGGTTCACCTGACCAATTTTTATTCCTTTACGCTGATACAGTGCTCCAACGCCTTGCGGTCCGTGAATTTTGTGTGCACTGATGCTCATTAAATCGATACCGAGTTCATTCACATCTATCGGAATGCGACCGTAAGCTTCGCAAGCGTCAACGTGCATCGCAATTTTATGGTCAGCAGAATCTAAAATTTCACGAATTTTCTTCAAAGGTTGAATTGTACCTGTTGTGTGATTTCCGAGCGTTGTCATAAAGAAAATGGTGTCAGTTTGAATAGCGTCTTTTAGCTCTTCTAAGTTGATGAAACCGTCGCGGTCGGCAGAAATATATGTTACAGAAAAACCACTGTTTTCAAAAAAAGCGGCATTTGCAAGTAAATCTGGATAATCGATGACAGAAACGATAATGTGGGTGCCACGAGTTGCATTTGCAGAGATATAACCTTTGATGGCGATATTATTGGCGGAAGTACCACTGTTTGTAAAGTGAATTTCCGTAGAATTTGCATTGATAGATGTTGATATAACATTTTGGAATTTTTCCAAATCTTGTTTTGCTTCGGTTCCTGATTTAATGAAATTCCCTGGAAAATAAAATTTTTCTTTCAAATATGGTAACATTGCTTCGATTGCTTCTGGTGCAGGTTGCGAAGTTCTACAGTTAGTTAAATATATCATTTTCTTCTCCTATAATTTTGCAATTATTTGTTCTAATTTTATTGATTCAAAATAATCTTCAATATGGTCTTGAATTTCGTCCCAAAGTTTATGAAAACCGCATGGAAAGCCGATGCAATGGGAAATATGATTTTTATTGTCTGCACAAAAGGTGTTAGAAAAATTATCATCAACAGCTTTCATGATATTTTTCAAAGAGATATCTTTGACATCTTTATTGAGTAAATATCCACCTTTTGCACCGTGCACACTTTTCACTAATTCGTGTTTTTTGAGTTTGCGGAAAAGTTGTTCCACATACTTCAAAGGCAATTTTTGCCTTTTGCAAATTTCCGTAATGGAAATTGGCTTTTCATCAGAGCTTATTGCCAGCTCTGAGAGTGCTCTAACAGCGTATTCGGTTTTCGTTGATATATGCATTTTAATACCTCTATGAGATAACATAGTAAAATAGTATGATTTGGCAAGTATTTTTTTTGAAAAAATAGGTTTATAGCTGTGAAGTGCCAGAAACACAAGGAAAAATAATCTTGTAATGTAAAATAAACGGAGTCTAAATGATTAAAATTAGTAATATTACAGTTGGTTATCAGCAGAAAAAGATAATCAAGAATCTTTCTCTTGATTTTGAGAAAGGTGAATTTTGTGCACTTCTTGGTCCGAATGGGGCAGGGAAGTCCACATTACTAAATGCTATAATTGGATTTTTACAACTGTGGAATGGAAATATTTCTGTAAATGGAACAGGGATAAATAAATGGCAGAAAAAAGAAATTGCAAAGAAAATTGCTTTAATTCCGCAAGACTTTCAGTTACAATTTGATTATAAAGTAGAAGATCTTATTTTAATGGGACGTTTTCCATACTTACGAAAATGGCAAAATTACACAAAAAAAGATAAAGAAATTGTGGAAGATGTTTTAAAATCTTTGGATTTGATGAAATTCAAAAATAAACTATTTTCACAATTGAGTGGTGGCGAAAAACAGCGTGTTTCCATTGCGCGTGCACTTGTGCAAGATACCGATATAATCTTGATGGATGAAGCTTTTTCTCACCTTGATATTAATCATCAATTGGAAATTATGCAATTACTTTCCGAAATTAATGCTAAACACGAAAAATTGATAATTTTGGTATCACATAACATTAATCTTGCATCCGAATATTGCAATCGGGTGGTAATGCTAAAAGATGGGAATCTTGTGGCAAAAGGTTCTCCCGAAAGAGTAATAACTCCTCAAACTATCGCAAAAGTTTATGGTACAAATTTACAAATTATAAAGAATCCAATTTCTGGAAAACCAAATTTAATCTATCCAGGTAAGAATGAAATTTAAAATATTATTAACTGTTTTCTGCTTTTTCTCTCTTCTTCACACTTTTGAAATTTCGGGCAGAGTGGTGAATGAAGACAAAGAACCGCTGGGAAATGTCATAATTTCTAATCATGGTATTGTTGTAATTTCTAATCATAAAGGTTATTTTAGGCTTGAAGAGATTGCTGAACAAGACACCATAAATTTTCATAAAATTGGTTTTGCAGATAAAAATATAATTGCACAAAATATTAGAGCAAAGATTGTTCTCTCGTCATCTGCCATAGAAATTGACGGCATTTTGGTAAATGCAGAAAAATATAGGTTTGTGTTTCCTGAGATAGCAAATAAAATTGTGATTGAAGTAACAAATCCAACCGAAAATAGCGTTGCTGAAATTTTGAGCAAAGTGCCAAGTTTACAAATGAAAGGTGTAGATATGATTGGCGAAAAACAGACAATTTCGCTATTAGGTCATAAGGCAAAACACACGCTAATAATGCTCGATGGCGTTCCGTTAAATTCAGCTGGTCAAGATTTTGACTTATCTTCAATACCTGCCGAAATCATTGCAAACATTGAAATTATAAAAAATAATGTTCAAACTGGTTCTGGCTCGATGGCGGGCATTATCAATATAAATACCAAGAAAACAGATGGGCAATTTAATTTTCACATTGGGCAAATTATAGGTTCCTTTGGTTTGCAAAAATATTTTCTAAATTCATCTATAGCAAATGCAAAGTTTTACTCTTTTCTGTACCTTGCTCAAAGTTCAACCGAGAATGATTTTAATTTTCTGAATCAATCAAGTTCGAACAATAATTTAAAAAATAACGAGAAAAACATTAAGGATTTTAATTTCACATTTGGTGCTAATTTATTGCCTTTTGAAATAGAATATAAATGCGATTTACAAAAGTATGACAAACAGTTTTTAACTCCGCAAAATATTGATATTTACGATGGAAGTAGTTTAGCTGGCTTTACAAATCGCCAAAGAATAACTTTTTCCAAAGCTTTAAATAATTTTTTCCTAAATTCAAATTTGTTTTATTTTAATGAAAAATCAACCTATGATAACACTGCTTCAGATTGGTTTTCAGAAAAATCTCATCACTATCTTGCTGCGCGTGGTGTAAATACGAAAATAGCATTTAATGATGAAGTTTTTACCTCAAATTTCGGTATAAACTATAAACGCGAAGACTTTGAATATCTATCTGAAAGTAATCCAAATAGCAACATTGAAGCCCTATTTGAAGAGAACTTAGCAAGTTTTGGTGATATGAAAATTAGATGTGATTTTTTCCCATTGCAAACAAATTTTATGTTAGCAGGCAGAGTAGATAAATTTTCTTCTTTCGATGATTTCACGACTTTCAGAATTTCTACTGATGCAAACTATGAAAGCATCATCACAACTACAATTGGGGGAAGTTACGGCTCAGGTTTTACAGTACCATCATTTTACGATTTATATTGGAATGATGTGCAGGCACACGGAAATAAAAATTTAAAAGCAGAAGAATCGAAAGGTTTTGAACTATTTGGAAAATTAGAATTTGCTGACCATTATTGCAAAGTTTCAGCGTATAAAAACAAGATTGAAAATCTGATACACTGGTGTAGAGTTACAAATTATTGGCGACCAGAAAACATTGGGATTGCAGAAATTTCCAATTTAGAGGTTGATTTACAAATGAACTTTAAGACAGTTACTTGTGGCTCTTCATATTTGCAAACAGTTGCGTATGACAAAACAGTTAACGGTGATTTTTATGACAAATATTTACCATTCATACCAAAATCTAAATTCCAAGTTTATTGGGAATTGAAAGTGAATAATCTCGCAACAAAAATAAATTATGCGAGAGTGGGGAAACAGTACACAACGCCCGATCAATTGAGCGAAGAATTAGTTATGCCAGCTTACGACTTGACCGATGTGGAAGTTTCATACTTATTCAAATGGAAAAAAATAGATGTTAGAATTGTGGGAGTTGTGAAAAATATTTTCAATGAAAATTACGAACTTTATAAATATATGCCACAACCAGGTAGGAACTGGCAATTGAACTTTAATTTAAATTATAAAAAATAGAAAAAGGAGGAAAAGATGAAAAAAATCTTTTTGTTAGTAATTTTTGGTGTGGTAAGTTTGGCGTGGGGGAGTGCTGCATTTGTTGTAAACTCCAATAGTCAAACGCTATCAAAAATTGATGTGGAGACGGGCGTAGTAGATAATGCTTTTGCGGTTATCGGATTGTATGCAAATAGGGTCGTGGTCGATGATGATTTTGCATATGTGGTAAATTCGGGTGATAATGCGATTCAGAAAATTAATCTGGAAACAGGTGGAACAGTTGCAAACATTGCGATGCCAGCATATTCAAATCCGTACGATATGATAATTGAAAATGGTTTTGGTTATGTTACGGGACTGTTTAGTGCGAGCGTTTCCAAAATTAATCTGGCTACAGATGAAGTGGTGGCTTCTGTAACTGTGGAGAGTTCACCAGAAGGAATGGCTATTGCAAATGGAAATTTGTATGTTGCCAATACAAACCTTGTTTGGCCAAATTACGGTCAGGGTACTATTTCAGTTGTGAATTTAGCAACATTTGAAGTTACTACGACCATTAATGTGGAGATGAATCCGCAGGCGATGGTGGTGGTCGATGACAAAATTCATGTGGTTTGCACGGGCGATTACGATGTGAATATCGGCAAAGTTTGTGTGATTGATGTAACTTCCAATACAGTTGAAAATACTTTGGAAATTGGCGGTACTCCTGCCAATATCACGCTTGCACCCAATGGAAATGTCTATCTTGGCGATGGTATGGGAATGGGTGTTTATGCTTATCATTCAGAAACTTTGGAAATAACTCATTCCGCTGAAAATATGTTTGCCGTTGGCGGTGCATCTATTGCCACCACAGAAGATAAGATTGCAGTTGTAGATGCTGGCGATTGGGTCTCCAATTCTATGGTAAGAATTTACGCTATGAACGAAGAATTTATTACTGAATATGAAGTAGCAGTTGGTGCTGTCCACATTGCCTTTGATACCGAAAATAGTTCAACGGATAATTACGCATTAGAAGTGATGAATTACAAACTAAATAACTATCCTAACCCTTTTAATCCAAGCACCACGATTTCTTTCTCTTTAACCACGAATTTACACGAAAAAGCACGAATTGAAATATTTAACATCAAGGGGCAGAAAGTAAAGACTCTCTCCAATCTCCAAATCACAAACTCAACAAATCAACAAATTATTTGGAATGCAAATAATTTTGCAAGTGGCGTTTATTTCTATAAACTTGTAGTAGATGACAAAACTGTAGATACAAAAAAGATGATATTATTGAAATAATGAAATTATTAATCAAAACCGCCCCTTTTTGGGGCGGTTTTTTTTGTTTGATAAGAGCTCTGAGTGTCGATTTCCGAGCAGAGAAATG
>JABGOP010000003.1 GCA_018645365.1 Candidatus Cloacimonadota bacterium | reverse complement strand
TTATTTTAAAAACAAAATACCATAAATGAAAAGCCCCTGATAAACAGGGGCTTTTTGTTTGGATGAGCAATTAAAAATTGATTAAATAACTTTCACAAAATACATTTTAACTTTCCCTTTCCTTTAACTTCGATAGGTTCTCGTTCAATAAAATCAAATTTGTTTTTTACTAATTGGTAAGTTGATTCAGAAATATTTATTTTCATTGGATTAGAATTACTTTCCATTCTGCTGGTGGTATTTATGGTATCTCCAAAAACATCATAAATGTATTTTTTGATTCCAACAACGCCACCGACTACTTTTCCTGTATGAATTCCAATTCTTGTTTCCCACTTTATTTTTGAATGATTGTTTTTGTGATTTAAGGAATGAATAATTTCTATGGCAGATTTCACAATATTTTCCGCGTGATTATCATCTTTGTTTGGCATACCACAAACGGCAAGATAAGCATCACCAATGGTCTTAATTCTTTCGCAATGGTTTTTCTCAATAATATTATCAAATGTAGTGAAAATTTCATTAAGCTCGTTAATTAATAAAAATGGCTCAAGATTAGCAGATAATTTAGTAAATCCCACAATATCAGAAAAAAAAACAGTTACATTGTTAAAAGTTTCTGGTTTCGTAGTCCCAGTTGTTTTTAAATCATTGGCAACTTTAACAGGTAAAATGTTCAGCAGTAATTTATCTGATTTTTCTTTTTCTCGTTGGATAATTTCATTGGCAATTTTTAATTCTTTATTTTGAGATTCAATTTTTTCAAAAGCATCTTTTAATTGATTAGCCATACTGTTGAATGCAGTTGAAAAATCCCCCATAAAGTCAATTTGTTGTGTAAAATCACCATTAGAAATTTGTTGTGTTTTCCAAGTTAAATGTCGTAGGTTGGATTGTAGAGTTTTGAAGGATTGCTGAATTGATAGTTTTCCACTCGATATATAATTCTTTAGCTCGCCTTCAGAAAGTAATTGCATTGCTTGGGAGAACTCATTATATTCAGAGATTAATTTATTTAGATATGATGTAACTTGTCTTATTTCATTGTCTGGGTAGTCTTCAGGTAATTTTAGGTGTTGAGTGTCTTTCCCATTTAAAATTTGGTAAATTGCTTCTGTAATGTTATCTAAATAACCTTTTTCTGCATCAGTCATAGAAAATTATTTTATCACGGTAGCTTCAAATCGACATATTCGATCACCAGAGCACCAGCAGTCAACTTCTTTTACTTTGAATTTTTTGCCTGTGATTGCAGATAATAGTCCATCAATAAAACCTTCATCATAAACACAAATTTCTTCATCACAAATAGGCAAACCAGAACAATCTAAATCTTCTGAAATTGTTATTGTAAAATTAAGTTTTTCAAGATCAGCTTTTTCTACTCTTAAAATTCCTATTTTTAATTGAGCTAAAACATCTTGAAGTTCTACGATGAATTCATTGATGTTATCTTTTTTAGTAATGGCATTTTCATACAAAGCTTCGCCAGCTCTTTTGCCAGCTTGATAATAGATTTTGTTTGCTGTTGCTACATCAAATTCTTTAATGATAATGTCTCTCAAAGTAAATTGCATCAAGCGATACACAGAAACATCCATTGAGGAGCCAAGATTGGGGCGACCGTCTTGTATATTGCCCAACATATTCCAATTAAATTTACTTTCTGTTCGTTCTTCTTTAAACATTTAATAATCTCCTTTTTTATTTATTGTCCAAATTTTCAAATGACAAGTTGTGAAAAAACATCTATTTTTATTGAAAAAAAGAACATAATTACCAATGAAATAAGTTGTGTTTAATGTCAAGAATTTTATTACTTGCGTAATTGAGTAAAAAATAAAAAGTTACTTACAAAGATTAAATGAATCAGATAATGGATAGATTTTTTTATGGGAGCTGAGATGAAAGTAGATTTAATTATCAAAAACGCAAAAGAATTGTTGAGTTTGAAGGGTTCTGCTAAACCGCGTGTTGGTAGCGAAATGGACGAATTAAGTATCATCGAGAATGGTGCAATTGCTATTTTGAATGGGAAAATTATTGCGGTAGATTTTGCCGAAAATATTTTACAAAAATACAATTCTGCAAAACAGATAGATGCTTCAAATAAAGTAGTGATGCCAGGTTTCGTCGACTCTCATACTCATCCTATTTTTGCCAAAACGCGTGAAAATGAGTTTGAAATGCGTATTAAAGGTAAAAGTTATGTGGATATTTCGCAAAGTGGTGGTGGAATCCGATCGAGCATCAAATTTGTGCGTGAAGCAACTTTCGATCAACTTTATGAAATTGCTTTGAAAAATGTGAAAAAAATTATTTCAAATGGAACGACAACCATCGAAGCTAAAAGTGGTTACGGGCTTTCCACCGAAAGTGAAATCAAGATGTTGAAGGTGATTCAAAAACTATCCACAAATTTACCGATTGATGTTATACCGACTTTTTTAGGTGCACACGAATTTCCCACTGAATTTAAAGAAAATCGTATCGAATACATTCGTATTTTAAAAGAGGAGATGTTGCCTAAAATAGCAGAATTAAATTTAGCAAAGTATTGCGATATTTTCACCGAAGCACATGTTTATACTGTCGAGCAATCGCGAGACATTTTACAAACTGCCAAAAAATTTGGTTTCAAATTGCGCATGCACGCTGATGAAATTGAACCAATTGGGGGTGCTGAACTCGCAGCCGAAGTTGGTGCAATTTCTGCTGATCACTTAGGTGCAACTTCTAATGATGGCATCGAAGCAATGCGGAAAAGTGGCGTGATTGCTACTCTTTTGCCTGGAACAATTTTCAGCTTAGGAATGCAATCTTATGCACGCGCACGCGATATGATTGCCAAAAATTTACCAGTTGCATTGGCTACTGATTTTAATCCAGGAAGTTGCAATTGCGACAGTATGCAATTCGTGATAACGCTCGCTTGCTTACAGATGAAAATGACAGTCGCAGAGGCGATTACAGCTTCTACCATCAATGGTGCACACGCACTTCAAATGGCCGAAAAAACAGGTAGTTTAGAAATTGGAAAACAAGCAGATATTCTAATTTTAGATATGCCATCTTACCGTTATTTACCTTACCATTTTGGTTCAAATAATGTGGAGACTGTTTTGAAAAATGGTCAAATTATTTGGGAAAATAAAATTTGATTTGACAAAAAAGATAAGAAAAATCTCTTAACTACATAAAATATTTTAGGGAGTAATTATGTTCGTAAGAAAATTAGGCAGGATGGGAACGGTAGAAGAATTCCGCAAAATATTGTTAGAAATTTCGAACAATGCAGAGATTTCTTCAATTATGGTGTTGGCTTGTGATGCGAATGGGTTTACACCCAAAGATGTTAATCCTATTTTAAAATTAGTTACGAAGCCTTTATTTGGTGGAATTTTTCCAGAAATAATTTTTGGTAATGAAAAATTGACGAAAGGGACCATTATCGTTGGATTTTCAAATAAACAAGATATTCAAATAATACCAGATTTAAGCGCAAAAAATATTGATTATGATGACGTGCTTGATAAAATATTCCCTCAAGTAGATAATTATAAAACGATGTTTGTTTTTGTAGACGGCTTTGCTCAAAGAATTAGTGCTCTTATCGATAGTCTTTTTAATATTTTTGGACTTGAATTTAATTATGTGGGTGGTGGAGCTGGATCACTTAGTTTACAACAAAAACCGTGTATTTTCACATCAGAAGGATTGTTGCAAAATTGTGCTGTTTTGGCGATGACAAATTGCCAAAGTGGTGTAGGGGTAGCACACGGTTGGAAGTCCATTGCTGGTCCATTTCGAATCACGGAATCGGATAGAAATATTATCAAAACATTGGATTGGAAACCAGCTTTTCAAGTGTATAAGAAGATTGTGGAGGAACATTCTGGGGAAAAATTTACGGATGATAATTTTTTTAACATTGCCAAAGCATACCCTTTTGGAATTGCAAAATTAGGCACTGAGAGAATTATTCGTGACCCTTTGATGTTGGGCGAAGATGATGCTTTAATATGTGTTGGTGAAGTTCCTGAAGAATCTTTTGTTGATATCATGAATGGAAATTTGGAATCATTAATTGCTGCTGCGGGTGACGCATTACTAAAAGCAGAGAAATCTTACGATGGCAGTTTAGATGGTTCTGGACTATTATTTATAGATTGCATTTCTCGTGTCCTTTTTCTTGAAGACGATTTCAAAAAAGAACTCGAAGTTATTCACAAAAAAGGTATCCCACTAATTGGCGTTCTTTCTATCGGTGAGATAGCTAATAGTGGAAAAGATTTTTTAGAATTTTACAATAAAACTGCCGTTGTTTCAATCTTGGGAAGTTAATGTTAACAAGAGCAGAAAAGATTCAGTTTTTATTTGAAATAAGTATAAAAATTGGTACTTCTTTAGATTTAAAGGATATGTTGAAAACTTGTTTATCTACGCTTTTGCGTAAACTGAATTGTTCTGCTGGTGCTGTTTTTATGAAAAATAATAACGAACCAATTGAATTTGGATATAAACAGTTATTTTCAATTCCTAGAAATATAAACGGCATAGAAGCATACACAGTATTCAAAAAGATAGTGCATAAAATTGATAATGAAAGTAGTTTTTTGGAATTTGAAAATAACTTGCCATTGATGCATAAAATAGCACCAGAAACATTCTTGCACATTTTGGAATTACCCAATTTTGGACTGTTAACATTAGTGAAAAACGGTGAGTATTTGGAAGAGGATATAATTCTTTTTCTGAAACCAATTACAAAAAAAATTGCTAGTTCCTGTTTTGTCTGTTTGCAAAATCAACAAATTCAAGAAGACATTTTAGAGAAGGAGCGACTTCAAGCAAAGTTGATGGAAAGTATGCAACAATTGGAAAAATCAAACGAAAATATTGTACAAATCGTTGTTGCTGCTTCTGGTATTAGAGACCCTTATACTGCTGCTCATCAGCGTCGAGTTAGTGAAATTGCTTGTGAAATCGCACGAAAAATGAAGTTATCTGAAAAACAAATTCATGGAATTAGACTTGCTGGATTGGTGCATGATATTGGGAAAATATCCATTCCTGCGGAAATATTATCCAGATCCGGTAAACTGATTCCCTTGGAATACGAATATGTAAAGCATCATGTAAAAGTTAGTTACGATATTTTGAAACCGATAGATTTTGAGTTGCCAATTGCAGAGATTGTTTATCAACATCACGAAAAAATTGATGGTTCTGGTTATCCACGAAAACTGAAAGGTGATAATATTCTTATCGAAGCAAAAATTTTAACGGTTGCAGATGTGGTGGAAGCGATAATGTCGCATCGTCCATATCGAGCGTCATTAGGTTTGCAAATCGCGTTAGATGAAATTAGGAAAAACCGTGGTATTCTGTATGATGCAGCAGTAGTGGATGCTTGTCTAGAAGTTGCAAAAGAGCAGGTTTTAGATTTTTTCAGAAATATAAATTTTCCCAATAACTTACAAAAATAAAATTTAATTTGACAAAATATTAGAAAAAATAAATTTGAAATGTGTCTGTAATAAGACATTGTTCATTATGAAATAGTGTATTAATTTTACTTAGTTCTGAATTGAAAATTGGCGTTTTTAAGATACACAGGGCAAGTGGAAGGGATGCGTCCATTGATGGACGCACTTTCTTCGCTTTGTGTGTCGGGTTGCCAATACCTCAATTCAGGGCGTAATGAAAGTTGCGTCCTTTTTTATTTTGATAAAACTGGTCGCAAAAAATATGAGGTGTTAAAATGAAAAAGCGATATTTGTTGCTTATTATAATCTTGGTTTTGGCACTGTTATTGTGGTTTGGATGTTCGCATAATCGAAAAATAAATATTCAAAAAAAATATGTGGGTTCAGTAAATTCGGATATTTATCATTATCCTCACTGTAAAAGTGCCAAGAGAATTTGTATTTCAAATGAAGTATGGTTTTCGAGTAAGAATGAGGCAAGAAAAAATGGATATAGAGCTTGTAAATTATGTTTTCCCTAAAAGACTGTTTAATAATGAGTTGAAATAACTGAATAATACTACAAAAGAGATAAAGCAAACTGAAATATAAATTTTCCCAATAACTTACAAAAATAAAATTTAATTTGACAAATAAATGGGAGCAAGTTTGCTCCCATTTATTAATTTACTTCAACAGTTCTTTCGCCTCTTTTTGCATCAATTTATCAGCATCATCAATTGGCATCATCTCGATGCTCATCTGCAAATATTTAATTGCTTCTTCTTTATTTTTCAATTTGAGATAACTTTTCCCGAGCCACAAATAGTGACGCACTTCGTCTGGTTTTGCAACAATTGCTTTTTGAAAATAGTCAGCCGCTTCTGCAAAACTTGCTTTGGGTGGTTTTGCAAAAATAAGAGATGCAATTTTTCTTTCTGCCCAGCTTAAGTCGGCAAGTTTGTAGTGCCATTGTCCCATTAAATGGAGCGTACCATCGTAAATCGGGTCGAGTTCTAGCGCGCGCAAACCGTAAATTTCCACTTGGTAAGAATTAATGATTTTTTGTTTCGTGCCTTCTAAAATTCCAATTTTTCCAATCAAAACTGCATACCAATGGTTGGCTTTTGCTGAATTTTGATTAAGCTCGAGAGCTTTTTTGGCAAACTCAAAACCTGGATAGAAATATGTTTTGTGAATTTCTTTATCCTCTGTTTGGTCTGCAATGTCGAAATGGACTTGTGCCAAACGCCATAAAATTTCGATTTCATTTGGAAATTCTAAGTTTAATTTTTCCAATTCTACCAATTCATTTTCGTACAAATTTTGATTGTGAATTGCATCAATTTTTTCAATTTCCTCATTTAAATCTGCAAAAAGTAAAGCTCCAAACATCAAAGTAACAACTAAAAATAACTTCATTTTCTCCTCCTTTAAAGGGTCTTTATTAATTTTTGAATCACATCTTTTGAACGCATTCCTTCCGCTTCGGCAGCAAATGAAACGAGAACGCGGTGTTGTAAAACGATTTCGGCAATTTGCTTCACATCATCAACTGAAGGTGAAAGTCGATTGTCGAGTGCAGCGCGTGTTTTAGCCGCGATGATGAGATATTGCGAAGCGCGTGGTCCCGCTCCCCAATTGACAAATTTTTTGATAAAATCGGGTGCTTCATCGAAATTTGGACGGGTTGAGCGAACTAATTTTACAGCGAATTCAATTACATGTTCGCTAACTGGAATCTCCCGAATGGCATTTTGAATCTTGATTATTTCCGTAGCATCCAAAATATTATTGATGGTGGCATTGTTTTTTTGGGTTGTTAATTTTACAATCTTTTTTTCTTCTTCAAAACTTGGATAATCGATAAAAATATTGAACATAAAACGGTCTAATTGTGCTTCTGGAAGTGGGTAAGTCCCCTCTTGCTCAATCGGATTTTGGGTAGCAAAAACAAAAAAAGGTAGATCGAGATCAAAAGTTTTATTTCCAGCTGTAACTTGAAATTCTTGCATAGCTTGTAAAAGAGCTGCCTGCGTTTTTGGTGGTGTTCTGTTGATTTCATCCGCCAAAATAATGTTTGCAAAAACGGGACCTTTGATGTATTCAAAGTATCGTTTGCCATCGCGATCTGCCAAAATGTCAGTTCCTGTAATATCGGAAGGCATTAAATCTGGTGTGAATTGAATGCGATTAAATTTCATATTCAAAACTTTGGCAAGAGTGGAGATTAGCATTGTTTTAGCGAGACCAGGAACACCTTCCAAAAGACAGTGTCCGCTTGAAAAAAGTGCAATCAAAAATTCATTGATTACTTTATCTTGCCCAACGATTACTTTACTGATTTCAGCTAAAATGTCTTGTTTGGTTTTCGCTAAATTTTCTAAAATTTCTAAATTATCCATTTTTCCTCTTTATTTAAAATCTATCAGATTATATTTTTATTTTTAATTGAGACAATTTCTGTAAACTTGATTTTTAAGGCAAGTAAAGAAATTGCTCCAATTCCAAAAATCCATATTGAAGTAAGTAAATGTGAGAATGTTACGGCAGCAGCGGTGAGATTTTCGTTTATCCCCAAAGCGAAGCCGAAAATTAAAACCCACATAAATTGGTTGGAACCAATTTGGGCAGGCGGCGTTGGCAAAATGTAGGTGAGATTCATTAATGTGTAGCCGAAAAGAATTTTGAGATAGGAAATTTCTGCACCAAATGCTTTGAATACCATAAAAATGTAGAGTGCTTCTGAAATTACCGCCCAAAATGTGAGCAGATAAATGAGCGTTATTGCTTTCCATCTTCTATTTAAAATTCCCATTCCATCCACAAAATTAGCAAAAAAAACTTCAAGTTTTGCACGATATTTGAAGGGTATTATTTTCAAAAATAGGTGAAGGAATTTGAATGCTTTTTTCTGATGATTTATCGCAAAATATAGAAACCAAACAAAAAATAATAAAATAATAAAGAGTAGTAGAATGATGAAATAAAGTGTGAAATTTAGCTTTATTGAAACGAGAGGAATAAGTAGCATAATTAGTAAAATTGGGAAAAGATCAGTGATTTTATCGATAAAAACTGTTGGTAATGTTTGTGAAATTTTGAGATGATTTCTGGTTTTGAGAATGACTGATTTTGCCACTTCACCCGCTCGAATTGGAATGATGTAATTTACTAAAAGACCACTCATGAAAATAGCAAAACTTTCCCCAATGTTCATTTTGTAAATCGGATTGAGAATGATTTTCCAACGTAACGCTCGTAAAAAATAGGCGAAAACATAAAAAATCGAAAAAAATAACATTACCGTTAAATCGAATTTTTGGAAATATTGTAGAAATTCTTGCCAGTCGATAAGGTGGAGCCACACCATTAAGAATGTGGCTCCGAGAATTATACCGACAATCCAATTGATGCTATTTTTCTTCATTCTTTTTTTTGCGAAGTGAGAACCAAGTCATGAAAATAGCGTAAAAAACACTGATAATTAAAGTTTGAATAATTAAGTAACTTAAGAGTTTCTCTATTTTCAGGAATGGGACAAATTTAATTACAAGAAAATAGATTACTGCGAATGATAAGAAAAATCTCAAAAAAAGTTTGGTTTTCATTATTTCCTCCTATTTTTTATTTTTTGGGAACAAATAGAAAATATTTATGATGTGCCCAAATTTTTTTTATTATTTTTGGTGCAAATTTTTCAAACCAAAAATGTTTCATCATTTTTTCAGGAAATTCATTGTCTTTATTTTTGTAAAAATCCATAATGGAAATTGGTTTTCTTTTTTCTTTTTTGAGAAGCCAATCGAGTTTTAAAATTTTAGCAAATTTATCTTTTGGCATGCCAATATCTGGCCACCAAGGCACATCAATGTAATTTGTTTCTACTAGCTCCCAATTTAGTTTGTGCATTTCATTTTGGATATTTTTAGGTAAAATATTTTTTTCTTTCAATAATTTTTTTAAATCTTGTTTACCAAGGAATTTTTGGGAAAGATAGCCGATTCCAGTCCGATTTGGAACGCAGATTAAAATTGCTTTTTCGGTAGTACGAGTTAATTCAGAGAGAAATTTTTGTAAATTATCAACAAACCAAAGTGCTGAAAAATTCCAACTGAAATCAAAATGATTATCTGTAAATGGAAGTGAATTATAGTTTTTTGAAAATTCAATTTTAAGAGGATAATTTACCTCATTCCAAATAGATTTTATTAATTCAATTCGCTCTTTATCATGGTCGAACAGAGTGATTTCACAACCGCTTTTTGCGAGTTGTAAACTGTTGATACCGGAAAGTCCAGTAAAGCCAAAACTTGGGGCTTCCAAAACAGATTTTACTCTAAATTTTGCACAAATTTCAACAATTTTATTGTTCAAAATAATGCGTTCGTAGGATGAGCCTAAGCCTTCATCGTAATTTGAAAAATAGTTTTTCCAAGTTTTTAAAATCGGAATTGCCATTTACAAACCTTTGTACCAATTTGTGACAATTTTGAAATTTGGAATCGTTTCAATGTGTTTCAAACCGAGATTGGTGTAACTGTTTTGAGTGTTATAATACCAACTTTTGGAAATTAATTCAAAACGAGAAACCCAAAGTTCATTTTTTAGAAATCGGGCAATTTTTTCTCCAAAATCGAAAAATTTAACATTAATAATTTTATGACGCGAATATTTTTTTTGATGCAATTCTTGATTGATAAAATCAACAATTTCTGTCAATTTCACGGGATGTAAATCTGCTACATTGTAAGCAGTTCCAGATTTAAAGTCAATTTCGGAAAGCTTGTTAAAAGCTTGCACGATTAGCTCGATATTTGTGAGGTGAATCTTAACTTCGTGATTTGGTAGAAACATCAAATTTTTATCTACGAGTTTTGTGAGTGTGAAAGGGAAACCAAAATCACCTTCGCCGTAAGTTATTGCAGGGCGTACAATTGCGGCACTCAACCCATTTAGGACGTGCTTTTGGATGATTTTTTCAGCGTAAATCTTGGTGAAATGATAATAGTTGTCTTCTTGTCTTTCGGTGAAATTATTTGCGGGTAATTCTTTTGGGATTGCTCCGAAAACTCCTACCGAAGAGCAAAAAATGAATTTTGAATTGTGTTTTTTTGCGTTGATAATTAGTTGTTCGGTCGCATTTACATTCGCATCAAAATATTGCTGTTTTGTGAATTTTCTACCACCGCGAATTGCTCCAATGTGAATGATTTGGACAAAAGCATTTTCGGAAAGAAAGTTACGCAATGTGGCTATATTAGTTAAATCTATTTCGATAAATTTTACCTTGTTTTCAAATTCTGCTATTCGTTTAAAATTGGTGTTTGGTCTGACAATTGCAGTAATTTGAACATTTTTTTTCAATAAATTTCGAGCAACATTTTTGCCGATAAAACCGCTAATTCCAGTTATCAGAATTTTCATTATTTTTCCAAATAAAAAATAGGTATGTTCTCATTTTGTAACATTTTTGCGGGATTTACTTGGGTTAATAAATTTGCGGTATATTCATCAAATTGGTTTGAAATTACTTCAAAGGCGGCGGGCAAAGGGTAGTGAAAGTTACGACAATGATTATCCGACGCTACGAAATGTGCAAATCCATAATCGATCATCTTGAAAGCGGTTTTTTGTGATTTTTTGCCATATTTCCCAAAAAGACTACCTGCATTTACTTGTAAATAAATATCGCGAAACATAAAATTTTCTGCCAATTCAAAATTTGCAATAATGGGTAAATATCGTTCGGGATGAGCGAGGATTGGTTTGAAATTTGCTTTTACAAGTTGATACAAAATGTCGAATAAATTGACGGGAAATTCAGTCATCATTGTTTCCACTAAAACATAATTTGTGTTGCCGATATTTAGTTTTTGATTTTGAATTGTTTGTAGTGAATTTTCATCAAGATAAACTTCACAACCTTGATGTAGTTTGATGTTTTCATCTTTGACTGCTTTTTGAAGTTGTTTAAATTTTTCAGAAATAATTTCGGCTGTGTTGTGCCAATAATTCCGAATAAAATGAGGTGTGCAGACAATATCGGTGACGCCATTTTTCGCCATGAATTTTACTTGCTCAATGGAATTTTCCAAACTTTTTGAGCCGTCATCAATTTCAGGTAAAATGTGGGTGTGAATGTCGATCATTATTTTTTTACGCTATGAATGGCATCGGCGAATTCTCGAATCAATTGTGGATTATTATTTTTTTCCAGGATATTTCCAGTTACGATAAAATCTGCCCCAGCTTTTGCTTTCTGAGCAGCTATTTCTGGTGTATTAATTCCACCACCGAGAATAATTGGCAAGTCAACATTTTGGCGAATTGCCGTAATCATCTCATCTGGAACGGGGTATTTTGCACCACTTCCAGCGTCTAAATAGATGATTTTCATACCGAGATATTGCCCAGCCAAAGCGTGTGCTACGGCAATGTCATTTTTAGTGCGCGGTAGTGGCATGCTTCCACTCATAAAATGAACGGATGTTGTTTCGCCAGATTCTATCAGCATGTAGCCAGTTCCGATGGTTTCCAAATTGTGGTGTTTGATGAGCGGTGCCGCACGCACTTGTTCGCCAATGAGCATTTGTGGATTGCGACTTGTGATGACGCTGAGAAGCAAAAGAGCATCTGCAAATGGTGAGACGAAATTGAAAATTCCAGGAAAAATTAAAACTGGAATTTTCACATTTTCTTTGATGATTTTGAGATTTTGCTCGAAGTTGTTTTTGAGCATAATGCTACCACCTACTAAAATGCCGTCAGCACCGTTTTCTTCACATTTTAGAGCAGTTTCTGCCGCTTGAATTTCATCCAATTTGTCAGGATCTATCAAACAAAAGTAATTGGCTCTTTCTTTTTTAAGTGCGATTAGTTTTTCATAAGTTTTCATATTTTCAATCCTAAAATTATTAGTAAAATCAGCATATCTATTTTGACGAATTTTGAAATTCGAGCAAGATTGTTTTTCTCAAAATTTTGTTTTAAAGATGCGAAGAATAGGAGTGTCGGCAGAATGACAAATGCGTTCAAAAGGATAATCGTAGAGTTAGAAATATAAGCTTGCCACCACAAAAATAGCACGAACAAAATCATTATAGTTGCCACGATGAAAGCTATTTGAATCGTTTTTTTTATACCAAAAATGAGAGCCAAGGTTTTTGCTTTCAGTTTCGCATCACCTTCGATATCTTCGCAATCTTTGATTAATTCTCGGATTAATGTGAGCAAAAATGCGAAAGTGGCAATCATCCAAATATTTACCAAGTTTGCGTTACTAAAAGCACCGTAAAGAAAGGTGCTTGTTGCGATATATGCCACGATTAAATTGCCAAAAAAAGGTGTTAGTTTGAAATATTTTGCGTACAAAAATAGAATAATTGCGTTGATAAATGCCAAAAAAATGCAGTAAATATTATTTGTGAAAAACGAGAAAAAAATACCAAAAGTAAAGAGGGTAATGCTGTAAATATAAGCACTTTTTGGTGTTATTTTGCCGGCTGGCAGAACACGGTTTGGTCGGTTAATTTTATCAATGGCAAAATCAAAATAATCGTTGATAACATAACCTGCTGCCGCTATTAGTGTAGCAGAAATCGTGGCGAAAATAATTGGCAGTAAATCTATGTTTTCTGTTCCAATCACTGCTCCAAAAACTATAGTGATTGCGACAAATAAGCAATTTAATGGTCGCGTAATTTTCAAAAATGACATTTTATGGAAGCCGCTCTTTCACCATATTGATAAACTCAATCATAATTTCATTGTGTTCCATATTTTTGACGATATTATAGCAATCTCGCAAAAGTTTTTCTGCTTTATCTTTTGAAGTTTCCAATCCAAAAACAGATGGATAGGTTGCTTTCATATTTTTTGAATCGCCACCTGGTTCTTTGCCTAAAACTTCAAAACTGCCAATTTCATCCAAAATATCATCAACAATTTGGTAGGCAAGTCCAAGATTTAATGCGAAATTCCCAAGTTTGATGCGTGTGTTTTCTTCTGTTTTTGCGAAAATACAAGCTAATTCTGTTGAAGCAAGCAGAAGTGAACCAGTTTTTTTCAAATGAATATAGTGAAGCGTATTTTTGTTTGCTTTTTTCTTTGCAGAAACGATGTCAACTGCCTGTCCACCGATCATGCCGTGCGTAGAAACAGCATGTGTAAGAATGGAAATAGCATCAATTGCTTCTTTTTTGCTTTTCAGCTTTGTTAGAGTTTCGATTGCTTTGGTAATGAGTGCATCGCCGGCTAAAATTGCAGTTGCGTCTCCAAATTTTTTATGACAACTCGGCAGCCCTCTTCGTTCATCAGAGTTATCTGCACTCGGCAAATCATCGTGAATAAGCGAAGCTGTGTGAACCATTTCGAGTGCACAGGCTGCTGGAAGCAAACGGTCTAAACGCTTTAAGTTTTTCCTGCCAATAAGCATCTCATAAGTTGCTAAAAATAGAATTGGACGCAATCTTTTGCCTCTATTAAAAATGCTGTAATGCATCGCTTCATTTAATTTTTTGGGATAAGTATCGATTGGATCCATAAAGATTTTCATTGATGCTTCGAACAGATCGGTTCGTGATTTAAAATATTCTTGAACTAACAATTTATCTCCTTTTTATAATAATTTCACTAATTTGCCAGTGCGAGCAGATTCATACATCGCCAAAATTAATTCGAGTGATTTTCTACCGCTTTTACCATCTGTTTTTGGCACTGCAATTCCGTGCAAAACATCCACTACATTTTGCAAATAGGCTTGATGCCCAAAGCCGTAAACACTGGTTGGATTGGTGGAAACTTTTTCCACTAATTTGTCGTCATCGTCATATTCTTTGAATTCCCAATGTTCGATTTTATTAACGGCAATTCCACCGATTTTGACGGTTCCGTTTTTTCCCATAATAGTAATTGAACCTTCATAATTTTTCGGGAAAATGTTCATTGAAATATCGGCAACTCCAATGGCTCCATTTTTGAATTTAATCAATCCACCACCTTGATCTTCAGCTTCGATTTGTTTGTCCATTGTGGCAGTAAAAGACATTACCGATTCGATTGGTCCCATCATCCATTGAATCAAATCGAAATAGTGTGAAGCCTGATTCATGAAAGCACCGCCGTCATATTTCCAGGTTCCACGCCACGATGCCAAATCATAATAACTCTGTGGACGTGTCCACCGAACGGTAATGTTAGCACTAAATAGTTTTCCAAAACGATTTTTATCTATTGCTTTTTTTAACATTTGAATAGTGGAGTTTAGTCGATTTTGCTTGACTACAAAAAGGCGAACACCATTTTCTTCACACGCGTCGATGAGCGCGTCAGCAGATTCTAAATCAATTGCCATTGGTTTTTCGGTAACAACATTTATTTTTCTTTTGGTAGTTTCGATTCCCATTTCTGGATGCATTCCGCTTGGTGTGCAGATAATTACGCAATCGATTTTTTCATTATCGAGCATTTTTTTATAATCAGTATAAAATTTTGGGATTTGATATTTTTCTGCCGCGTCGTTGGCGCGTTCTGCGATAATGTCAGCACAGCAAATGATATTAGCGTTTTCAATTTCTGCAATTGCTTCAAAATGCTTCGCGGAAATTCGTCCGCATCCGATGAGTCCGAACTTAATTTTATTCATAATATTTCTCCCGATTTTTAAAAGTTTACTTAAATAAATGTTCCACTTTATTGTCAATGATAAAATGGCGATAACTGTTGAAAATACCATTTTGAGGGTTGGATGGAATTCATTCAAAACCAAATGTGAAAAGATATATGAAACTGTGTAAAGTTAGAAAAATATACAAGTTACGCAAAAAGCTCTTGACAGATAAAACCCCAATTTAAACAAAGTCCACCGTTGAAAAAATTAAAAAGGAGTTAATCATATGACAAAAGCAGATTTAGTAAGGATTGTTTCAGACGATACAGGGATTGTAAGAAAGGATGTGTCTTTGGCAGTTGACGCATTTTTGGAAGCGGTGAGAGATACACTTAAAGAGGGAAAACATATTGAGATTCGTGGTTTTGGAACTTATAAATTAAAAACACGCAAAGCACGAATTGGTAGAAATCCAAAAACGGAAGAAAAAGTAACGGTGCCAGAAAGAATAGTGCCAACTTTCAAATTTTCTCGTGGATTTAAGCAAGAAGTAAACGACGCAAATAAATAATTTAGGAGAAAAAATGCCGAGCGGAAAAAAGAAAAAAAGAAAGAAGATTACAACTCACAAAAGAAAAAAACGCCTTCGTAAGAATCGCCATAAAAAGAAAGGTAAATAGATAAATTTAAAAAGCCACTTCAAGTGGCTTTTTTTATTTTTTCGCTGTAAACGACGATTCCATTTTGTTTTAATAATTTCGTCGTGATTCCTTCACCTTTTATTAGATTGTCGCTAAATGTGCCATCATAAATATTTTTAGATCCGCAAGATGGTGAATTTTCTTTAAAGATAGCAGTTTTACAATTCAATAATTTAGCTATTTTAAGAGTTTCTATTGCACCTTTTTGAAATTGAATAGTGACATCATTTCCACTTCTAGTAATGACTTTATTGCCTGAAATTTCAGCTGGCGTTCGCGGAGTTGTAAGACCGCCAAGTTGTTCGGGGCAAATTGGAATTGCATCACCATTTTGAACGAGTTTTATTATTTTTTCATTGAGGTTATTCTTGCCATCATACCTGCAATTTATTCCCGTTAAACAAGCACTCACGATAATCATAATCTTTTTTTAAGTTCGGCTAAATAATTTAATGTTTGAAGCGGTGTTAAATTATTTAAGTCCAAATTTTTAATTTCGTCTAAAATTTTATTTTTTTCGTCTGCTTTTTCAAAAATAGCATCGAAAATATCCATTTGATTGGAAGGTTTTCCTAGTTTTTTTTTTGCTTTTGCGGTCAATCCCTGTGGACTGAGCTCGTGTTCTTCTAGGTTTGCCAAAATTTCCTTGGCACGGTTGATTACTTTTTGAGGAACGCCAGCTAACCTTGCTACTTGAATTCCATAACTTTGGTCTGCACTACCCCGTTCAATTTTTCGTAAAAAGATAATTTTATCGTTCCATTCTTTTACGACAACATTGTAATTTTTTACTTTTGGTAAAATGTTTTCTAATTCAGTAAGTTCGTGGTAATGAGTTGCGAAGAGGGTTTTTGCTGATATTTTAGGATTATTGTGAATGAATTCCACAATTGACCATGCCAAGCTTAGTCCATCAAAGGTGCTAGTGCCGCGTCCGATTTCATCGAGTAAAATGAGTGATTTTGGGGTGGCAGAATTCAAAATATTGGCGGTTTCAATCATCTCTACTAAAAAAGTACTTTGCCCCATTGCTAAATTATCGGAAGCGCCAACCCGCGTAAATACTTTGTCGAAAATTTGCAAATTTGCTTTTTCTGCTGGCACGAAACTACCCATTTGAGCCATAATTACGAGTAGCCCGATTTGTCGTAAATAGGTTGATTTACCAGCCATATTTGGTCCTGTAATGAGTGAAATTAGATTTTGCTGATCCATTTTAACGTCGTTCGGAATGAAATCTTCATTTTCCAATAATCTTTCAATAACGGGGTGTCGGCAACTTTTTATTTCAACGAGATTTTTATCATTGAATTTTGGGCGAGTATAATTGCGATTATGCGCGATAAAAGCAAGGTTTGTGAGCACATCTGCACTGCTTAAAACAGACACGAATGTTTGCATTGTTTGTACTTTTTCAAAAAGTTTTTGCCGAATTTCAAGAAAAAGTTCATATTCTAAATTTTTGATGCGTTCTTCCGCACCCAAAACTTTTGCTTCGTATTCTTTCAACTCGGGACTGATGTAGCGTTCCGCATTTACCAAAGTTTGCTTGCGAATGTAATATTCTGGTACTTCATTTTTGTGTGCTTTTGTGATTTCGATATAATAGCCGAAAACTTTATTATAGTTGACTTTTAGTGAATTTATGCCTGTTTTTTCGCGTTCACTTTGTTCCAGTTTTGCAATCCAACTTTTCCCATTTTTACTGACTTCTCGCAATTCATCTAAATTTTGATTAAAGCCAGTTTTAATGATGTTTCCATCTGTAATTTGAAGCGGTGGTTCATCTTGGATTGAGTTGTCGATTAATGCCAAGATGTCATCATAATTTTCGATATTTTCAGCGAGATTTTGCAATAATTTAGTTTCAAACTTTTGCAGAATTTCAGAAATTTGAGGAGCAGTTTGCAAATAATTATAAAGCGCGATGGCGTCACGCGGAGTGGTACGAAGTGAACCAATTTTACTGAGAATTCGGCTTAAATCTCCGACGGATGAAAAAATATTGCGTAAATCAGAAGTTAAATGATAATGTTCGATGAGTTCAGTAACGGCATTTAATCGTTCTTCAATTTGGTGAACATCCAACAGTGGATTTAGCATCCAATCTTGGATTTTGCGGCTACCCATCGGTGTTTTTGTGTTATCTAAAATAGAAATGAGGGTGCCAAAATTTGTGCCATAACGAATGGATTTAGTTAATTCTAAATTGCGTCTGGAAATCTCATCAAGTTGCAGAAAATTTTCTAGTGAATAAACTTGTAAATTTATAATGTGGTTTAACTCATTATTTTTCAGTGACTTGATGTATGATAACGCGGCTCCGGCAGCAGTTGTTGCCGCTTTTTTATTTTTGGTGCCGAAACCTTCTAAAGTAGCAGTTCCAAAATGAGTTTTTAGTGTTTGAATGGCTTCTTTTGGTTCGAAAAACCAGCTATCAAAAATAGTGATGTTCAGTTCATAGTTTAGTTTGAAATTTAGCAGTTTTTTTTTTGTTTCCTCGTTTTGAACGATAATTTCTGCTGGTTTTAATCTTTCAATTTCACTGTAAATTTGCGATGTTTTTAATTCAGTAGTTGTGAAATCACCGGTTGAAACATCAATTGCTGAAAGTCCAACTTTATTTTCAATTTCACAAATTGCTACTAAGAAGTTATGGTCATTTTTGCTGATAAATTTGCCGTCGATGATAGAACCAGGCGTGATGATATCTACAATTCCGCGTTTTACTAAACCGTTCGCATCTTTTGGATTTTCGAGTTGCTCGCAAATCACCACTTTTCGTCCAGCTTTGACTAGTTTTCCCAAATAATTTTCCAAAGCGTGATACGGAAAACCTGCGAGCGGAATGGGGTTGTCAGCTTTTTTATCGCGTGCTGTCAGGGTGATTCCTAAAATTTTTGAGGCTTCACTGGCATCGTCAAAAAAAGTTTCGTAAAAATCACCCATTCTGAATAAAATAATTTTATCTGGATGTTGATTTTTAATCTCCATAAACTGTTTCAACATCGGGGTTAATTTGCGATTTTTCATATCATCTAACGATGCGATTACCATTGATATTTATTTGCTTGAGTTGGTCGGAAATTTCTTTTAATTTTAAATCATTTTCGATAGGTCCAACCGCAACAACAAACAGTTTCGTGCCATTTTTTGTTTTAGTGAACATGATTGAATTTAGTTTAAAATCTTTCATTTTTTTCCACATGTTTTTTGCGTTTTTTTCCACGCCAAACGCACCAATTTGGTAATAAATTTTTCCATCAGTTGGAATAGGTAATTTAGTTTTTAGCGTTTCAATTTTTTCAAATTTAATTTCAGGTTTTTCCTCAAATTTTAGCGAATTATTTTTCTGTAATTGGAAAATTCGTTCATCTGCTAAACTGCAAACATCTGAGTGAGGTGCGACTTGTTTCACTTTTTTGTAGCAATTGTCGGCATCGGAAAAACTTCCCATAAATTCGTAACAGTTCCCCATGTTATAGTAGAGAAAAGGAATTTCATTTTTGATGTATTCGGAGGTTCGGAGCGATTCTAAAGTATTGAGGGCACGTTTGAACATTTTTTGTTGAAAATATCCTTCTGCGATGAAAAAGTAAGCGATTTCAATTTTGTCAAAATCATCCGATTTCATGATGAATTTTTGGGCTGAAATAATCGCCTCTCGATAATTGTTTTGGGCTAAATTTATTTGTGTTTCCCAAAAATATTTTTCCGAAATTTTGGGCAGAGTGATTTTGACTAAATAATCGTTTGCTTTGTTAAAGTTTTCTGTTAAAATATTTATTTTAGCCAATTCTAAGAATGCTAATTGTCCCCAAATATGTTCACTATTGTTTTCTGCAAAAGTAAGATAACTATCATTAATATGAGTGGTTGCATTCTTTAAGTTAGTAAATTCTTGTGCTAAGTCGGCACACAAGCCACTAACACTGAAGATAAAAAATAGGATGAGATGTTTCATCATTTTTTCTTTCTTAAAATTCCATTGTGTGGAATTGATTTGCCCACAAAAAGTTTGATTTTTGTGTTCGGTTTTGTGAACAATATTGGTTCATTATTTTCATCGTTAATTTGAGTAACTTTTATTTTAAAATCATCTTCTAAATTTGGGAAAATCAGCTCAATATTTTCACCAACTGCAAATTTCGAACGGACTTTAATTGTGGCAAAATTACCATCAATATCAACCACTTCTCCGAGAAATTGGTATTCGCGAATGTATGCAGAAGATTCGTGGTTTTGCATATCATCAGAATTGAAATTTTCAAAAAAACCTTCCGAATATTCACGGTGGCTTATTTTGTTCAATTCATTCTTCAAAAGAACAGAATTATGTGCAGTTAAGTCATTGATAGCTTGCTTGTAAACACGCGTTACATTTGCGACATAATACAAACTTTTCATACGTCCTTCAATTTTTATACTATCAATTCCGGCAGCAATTATTTGTTGGATTTTATCGAAAAGTGAAAGGTCTTTTGAATTCAAAATGTAGGTGCCATAATGGTCTTCTTCGATTGGAAACTGTTCGTTTGGGCGTGTTTTTTCGGTTAATTTGTATTCCCAGCGGCAAGGTTGGGTGCATTCACCCTTGTTTGCGTCGCGTTTGTTCAGAAACGAGCTGAGTAAGCAGCGTCCAGAATAGGACATACACATCGCTCCGTGAACGAACATTTCAAGCTCTATTCCCTGCACTTTTTCTTTGATTTCGCGAATCTCATTTATGGAAAGTTCGCGCGCCAAAATAATTCTCTCTGCCCCCAATTTTTGCCAAAACTCTGCTGATTTCCACGATACGACATTAGCTTGTGTGCTTATGTGAATTGGGATTTTTGGGGCAAATTGTTTTGCCAAATTAAAGATAGCTGGATCGGAAATAATGAGGGCGTCAACTCCGATTTTTTGCAGAAATTGTAGATAATTAGAGATTTTATCAATGTCAGAATTATGTGCAAAAATATTTACAGTGATATAAATTTTGGCACTATTTTCGTGACAAAAGCTTACTGCTTCAACTAACTCTTCATGCGAGAAATTTGCACTTTTTGCTCGCAAACCAAACATTTTACCAGCTGCGTAAACCGCGTTAGCACCGTACATCACGGCGAACTTTAATTTTTCAAAATTTCCAGCGGGGGAGAGTATTTCCATTATTTAAAAGAGATATTTATTTACTCATTAAATTCAAAAATTCTTGATTATTTTCGGTAACTTTCATTTTGTTTTTCAACATTTCAATTGCTTTGAAAGGACTCATCTCGCGCAAGAATTTACGCAACACGAACATTCGTTGAATTTCCAATTCGGAAAGGAGTAATTCTTCTCTACGAGTGCCAGATTTAACGAGGTCGATAGCGGGATAAATTCGCATATCGCTGATGGAGCGGTCTAAGACTAATTCCATATTTCCCGTTCCTTTGAATTCTTCGAAAATGACTTGATCCATTCTACTGCCAGTGTCGACAAGTGCCGTTGCGATAATCGATAAACTACCAGATTCCAAGGTATTTCTTGCCGAACCGAAAAATTTCTTGGGTCGATGTAATGAGCCAGCGTCAAGACCACCAGAAAGTACTCTGCCACTTGAAGGTTGGTTCATGTTGTAGGCGCGCGCCAAACGCGTGATGCTGTCTAGCATAATGACGACATCTTTACCTAGTTCTACCATTCGTTTTGCTTTTTCAATTGCCATTTCGGCAACCTTGATGTGGTTTTCTGGTTTTTCATCAAAAGTAGAGCTTATAACTTCCGAATTTTCAGGAATTAAAATTTTTCTCATTTCGGTAACTTCTTCTGGTCTTTCATCAACCAAAAGCACGATGAGGTAAACTTCTTTGTGATTGGAAAGAATGGCATTGGCAATTTTTTGCATAATGACCGTTTTTCCAGTTCGAGGTGCTGCCACAATAAGCCCTCTTTGTCCTTTTCCAATTGGTGTGAAAAGGTCAATTGTACGAGCGGTGAAGTCGTCTTTTTTAGATTCCAAGACCAATCGTTCTTCTGGGTAATATGGAGTAAGTTTTTCGAATGATCTGGCACGTTGATTTACCTTTGGATCATCATAATTTACCGAGTCAACACGAATGAGCGCATAATATTTTTCATCTTTTTTGGGTGCACGAACTGGACCCGAAATAACATTTCCTCTTTTTAATCCGAATAATTTTATCTGGGAAGTTGAGATGTAAACATCACTTCTGCCAGCTGTGTAATTGTTTTTTGCAAATCGTAAAAAACCATAACCATTTTGCATGATTTCCAAGCAACCACTCACAAACGAGAGTCCTTCTTGGTTGGATTTAACCTCTAAAATTTTATGAATTAACTCATTTTTTTTTAATGTTTCTAAATTTGAGATTTCGAGTTTTTTTGCGATTTTTTTCAAATCTTTTACATTTTCTTGAAACAGATTATTACTTTTATCAGCCATAGTATTCTCCTAAAATTGTCCTTTTATAAAAGGATTTCAACACTTCTGTAAGTGAATGCATCAAAACTTTGACAAACGACTTTGGTGTCAAGCATTTAATTAATTTGAAAATTCACTTGACATTTTAATGTAGATATTTTTCAAAAACAAAACCAAGAAAAAAGGAGGAATTTATGAAAAGAAATTTGGTGATTTTTGTTTTAGGTTTGATGGTTGTGGGATTGTCTGCAACAACAATTTACGACATTCAGTTTACAACTAACGCGGGTGATGGAACTTATCCATCTCCAATGAATGACGAAGATGTAACAGTTACAGGGATTGTTACAGGGAATTCATCGCAAGGGTTTTACATGAGCGACCCAGAAGGTGGAGCATGGCACGGGATTTATGTTTACAGTTATGATTATAACCCGAGTGTAGGTGATGAAGTGGAGGTATTTGGTACAATTACCGAATATTATGGATTAACTGAAATAGGTTATGCAACGATGACCTTAATTAGTTCTGATAATCAGGTTCCAGTACCGCTTTCTGTTACAACCGAAGAATTGGTTGATGGTGCAGATGCAGAAGGATTTGAAGGTTGTTTAGTGGAATTAAACGCAGTTGTTGTAACTCAAGAGGCTGATGAGCACGGACAGTGGTATGTAACTGATACTTCGGGAGTCCCTTGTCAAATTGATGATAGTATGTTTTCCTATGAAGCAACATTATACGAAGAGATTGATTTCATTATTGGAATCGTAGATTATTCTTATGATGAATACGGTGTGAATCCTCGTTCAGCTACTGATATTGGCGCAGAGATTGAGCCACCTCCATTAGTAAACATTTTTGATGTTCAATATACTCAGAATGCTGGTGAAGATGGAACTTATCCATCCGATTATGATGGAGAGAATGTAACTGTGGAGGGCATTGTTACGGCAACTGGCTTTGTAGGCGAAAGATACTTCATTTCTGATCCAGATGGTGGTGCTTGGAACGGGCTTTATATTTACGATTCAGTAAACACTCCAGCTGTTGGTGACGAAGTGGAAATTATGGGAAAAATTTCTGAATATTACGGTTTAACCGAATTAACCGATGTTTTTGGTTTTGAAATATTGAGCGTCGGAAATACTTTGCCAAACGCTGTTGAAATTTCAACTTTATCACTTTCAAATAGTGAAGAATACGAAGGTGTTTTAGTTAAAATTATTGATGCTACGGTTGCCGCAATTCAAGACGAAAATGGACAATGGTTTGTGAATGACGGTAGTGGTCAATGCCAAGTTGATGATGGTTTTTTCTATCTCGATGATGAAGGTATCGTTCTGAATATTGGCGATGTGTGGTCTTCTATAACTGGAGTTGTAGATTACAGTTACGCAGAATATGGTTTACATCCTCGTTCGACTGATGATATGGTTGCTGCGGGTGGTTCTGCCGATGAAAATCAAATTGATGTCGTTGGTTTGAACAACTATCCAAATCCATTTAATGCTAAAACTACAATTAGTTTTTCGATGAGTGAAAATACAAACGCTTCGATTGAGATTTTCAATTTGAAGGGACAGCTTATTGAACAATTTAACCTTAATTCAAATCAAAATTCGGTTACTTGGAATGCTGAGAATCAAGCTTCTGGCGTTTATCTTTACAAGATGAAATCGAATGGCAGATACACATCGACAAAGAAAATGATTCTTTTGAAATAAGAGATGTAAAATTTTATAATTAGCCGTCTCGATATTTCGGGACGGTTTTTTTGTTGAGGAGAAAAAATGAACAGAAAGATGAATAATTTTTTGGGGTTTTCAATTGTGGTTGGAATAAGCTATTTTGCTTTTCAGATTTATCGAAAAATAAAAGCCGCCATCGAATTGGATAAAACCTTGCCGCAATATTTGGAAAATTTATTGGGCGAAAAACCGACATCATTTAATGTTAATTTAGAGTTTTCTGGAACTAGTATAGAGATAGTATTTTCTCAAAGAATTATCGATGAAAATGAAAACATCGAGCAAATTGTCAGAGATTATCTCAAAGATTTTTACCCGATGTTCAAAGTGGAAAAGCTTAAAATAAAAATTTCCGCTATGTCAGAAAAAAACTAATTAGAATTTCACTTCCATTGTCATAAACATATTAAATAAAGGTGATGGCGTGAAAGATAAGTTTTCAACCGCCGTCAAATAATCGTCCACAAATATGCCATCTTCATTGAAATAACCGCGATTATAATCTTTGCGAATGTTGGCAGAAGAAAAATTTTCGCGATTAGTAATGTTGTTGAATGCAAACTTTACAAACGCACCTTTTCCACCAATTTTGAAGCTGTATTTGAAGTCAACTCCCAATTCCGCAAAGTACGGTATTTTACTGCTTTTTGTAGATGTTAAATCTGCGATATGGTCACCGTCCAAATCTTCTACACATTCGTATTCGTTTTGGTGATTTGCGTAATATCCGTCCCAATATTTCCCCGAAACGCCAAAACGAAATTTACCATCGAGCGGTAATTTTTCGAAAGTGTAACCCGCTGAAAAATTGATTATTGTTTCAGGTGAAAATGGTACGACATTTCCCACTATATCATCGGCAGAACCACCAAAAATTTCTTCCACATTCATCTCTGTCCATCTGTTTTGAGAAAGGGTAACAGAATTGCTTGCATCGAAGTTATCATACTTGAATTTAGTGGTCAATTCCAAGCCTTGATGGCGTGCTTGACCAGCATTTAATGTGAGATTTGTATCATATTCATTGATGCCGATCGAATCATTTTCCGCATCATAATATTCTTCGATGACAGGCAGATTTACATATTCGATTTTGTCCGTATAATCGCTGATGTAGTAGTTTGCATCAAAATCAAAAACAATTCCATCGTAGCCAATTCCAAACTCAATTGTGTTAATTTTTTCGGGTACCAATTCACCGTAAAAATGTTCTTCATCTTGGTTGTCAATTGGGTTTCCCAAATCATCATAGATAACGATATTTTTTGTGTACATTTGGTTTCCGTCTGGACCGTTGTAACCATCGTACCACTCTTTTGTGCGTGGTTCTTTGTAGGCAATGGAATAGTTAGCAATAATATTAAAATATTCTGAGATATTATAGTTTACGCCAAATTTAGGTGAGAAAAAACTATATGCTTTTGAATAGTCTTCTGTCGAAAATTTCAAGGTTGAATCTGCGTTTGTAATTTCTTTGGTGGAGTAGAAAAAATGTCCAGTTGGTTCGCCAGTTCCCAAATCATAGATTTCAATCGGATTTTCCGATACTGAGGAAGTGTAATAACCATATTGCCCGTCAATCATAATATTTATTTGTTCGATTGGTTTTATTTGGAACCGTGCAAAAGTGGACATATTTGCAACATCAGAAGTGTAGTCGTAAGTTTTTTGCATTGTTTCGTAGGTTTCCACAAAATTTGGAAAAGCTAATGAATCTGCATTATAATGTCTGAAATTTTCTCGTTCACCGATGTGGTCCGCGTGCCATTTGCGAATTTCTCCACCCAAAACAATGTTTAAATTATCATTAAATTTATTTTCAAAATAGGTGTTTGCACCCATTTGAAGGTGGTCGCTGATGCGGTTGTTACGCCAACTGTAATCGTATCGGCTTCGCCAAAAATCGTAGCCAGTGCTATAAATGTGAGTGCCATGATAGGATGGTTTTACTACTGGTATCGAGCCAAACCAAATAGTATCTTGTGGGTTAAATCCTTCCACTTCCAAACCATAATTTTCGTAAAGATAGAGGGCGTGTCTGGAAAAATCTGACCATTCTGCGTTCGCTGGATCATCACTGTCAAGAAATCCATCGTGAAACATAACTTCGCCAGTTTCGATGTCAAATTTATCGTTGGAAAGATATTTTCCGCCACCGGTTCCTTTGGTGATGAAGATGTTTGTCATCATCACTTTATCGTCGGAAATTTTCCATTCATCGCGAACAGAAAACTGTGGTTTGAAGTAGTAATTTTCTTGGTACTCGTGGTTATTACGACTGTATGATCTACCCAAAGTTTCAAATAATTTGGGGTCAGATTTAGCATAAACTTGGTTGTGTGATTGAGGTGCACCCAAAAAGCTGTAATTGAAGGTGTGGTTTTCCAAAATGTGTTGTGCTTCTAAGCCAAACGAATAACCGCGATAATTGGTACCATTTATGTAATAGTCGCCGATTTTTCTTTCCAACATAAGGCTGTAATTAAATTTTCCGCCCAGTAAATTTCCAGAGTTGTAACGCGTTAAAACGTTGTAGTTAAACGGTTCGTAATTTACAATTTCACCTTTGCCATCAGCTGTATTTCCGTCTGTTGCATAAGAGCCGTAAGATGAGCGAACGGTAATTTCACTTTGGGGCGTTGAGCCCATTGTTTCGATGTTTAGCGAACCGCCAAAGGCACCCGAACCGTAAAGTGATGAGCCCGCACCTTTTTGTACTTGAACAGTTTTTACATTTGAAGTTAGTCCCGTCCAATTTGACCAATATACTTTTTGGCTTTCGGGGTCATTCACTGGAATTCCGTTAATTAACACTTGTATTTTATCGGCTTCAAAACCGCGCATTGTGATTTGTGCATCACCCAAGCCGGTCGTGTTCGCAAACAAACCTGGCACATCGTCCAAAAGTTGTGGCATATCTTCGGTTGTGTATTTATCGGAGATTTCATCTTCAGAAATGTTAGTAAACGCAATCGGTGTCTCCCTTTTTGTGGCACGATTTGCCGAAACATTGATGTTTTCAATTTTGATGGCTTTTTGAGCAAGTTCCACATTTGCGATGGTTGTTTCATCTTTACTTACAGTAATTTCCAGCAATTTTGTTTGAAATCCCAGTAAACTGAATTTGAGTAGGTAATTTCCAGCGGGAACATCTCGCAAAATGTAAGTTCCGTTTTCTTTTGAATAAGTTCCTTTTTCTAAAGTTTCGAGTGAAACTGCGACATTTTCGATGGGTTGATCAGAATTTTCAAAAACAATTCTGCCGGCGATTTTTCCTTTTTCAGTGGCAAACAAGTGTAAACTGAGCATTAAAATTGAAACAAATAATATTTTTTTCATAACTTTCTCCATTTGCGTTTAGTTCTTTTTGGCGTTTTTTATGTCAAGAAATATGTGAAAAATATCTTGCGTAAAAATGTGTTATTTTTAGAAAGACAGTGATGAAGAAATTTAAAATAGTTTCAAATTATCAACCGAAAGGTGATCAGCCAGCGGCAATTAATGAGCTGGTAAATGGCATTATGGCTGGCGAAAAGCACCAAACGCTTTTGGGTGTTACAGGTTCTGGAAAAACTTTTACGATTGCAAATGTCATCGAAAAAATTAACAAACCAACGCTTATTCTTTCGCACAATAAAACCTTGGCTGCTCAACTTTACGGTGAATTGAAACAACTTTTCCCTGAAAATGCGGTCGATTTTTTCATCAGTTATTACGATTATTATCAGCCAGAAGCGTATATTCCAGGAAAGGATATTTACATTGAAAAAGATGTCGATATTAATAATCAAATCGAAAAATTGCGATTGCATGCCACGATGAGTTTGATGGAAAGGCAAGATGTAATCGTGATTGCGAGCGTTTCTTGTATTTATGGTTTGGGAACTCCGCAAGAATATCGTGATGCACTCATCCATCTAAAAGTTGGTGTAAATATTGAGCGAAATCAACTTTTAAAACAGCTCATTGGCATTCATTATGGAAGGAACGACATCGAGTTTCAACGCGGCACTTTTCGTGTGAAAGGTGATATTGTCGAAATTTATCCAGCCTATTTGGAAAATTCGATTCGAGTGGAATTTTTTGGTGATGAAATTGAGCGAATAACTCGGATAAATCCGCTTGATAACAGAATTTTGGGGGAAGTTAAGGAATACCCAATTTATCCAGCCAACCATTTTATCACCACTAAACAATCTTTGAAGCGTGCCACAAAAGCGATTAAGTCTGAGCTAAAAGATCGTATCCAATATTTTGAGAAAAATAATAAACTTGTGGAAGCTCAACGCATCGAACAACGCACCAATTTTGATTTGGAAATGCTTGCTGAAATTGGTTTTTGTTCTGGTATTGAAAATTATTCACGCCACTTAACTGGTGCTAAAAAAGGCGATCCACCCAACTGTTTGCTAGATTATTTTCCCGATGATTTTTTGATGGTTCTAGATGAATCTCACGCTACAATTCCACAAGTAAATGCGATGTACGGTGGTGATTTTACGCGGAAAAAAAATCTGATTGATTTCGGTTTTAGATTACCATCTGCATTTGATAATCGACCATTAAAATTTCCTGAATTTGAGAAAAAAATCAAGCAAGTTATCTATCTTTCTGCGACGCCTGGGCCTTTTGAAATGGAAAAAACAGAAGGTGTAGTCGTTGAACAAGTTATTCGCCCTACAGGGCTTTTGGACCCCAAGATTGAGGTTTTGCCGATTGCTACCCAAGTTGATGATTTATTGGAACAAATTCGGGTTAGAACTCCCCAAAAGCAGAAGGTTTTAGTGACAACTTTAACCAAGAAAATGGCGGAAGATTTAAGTAAATATTTAGAAAAAGCTGGGATTCGCGTGCGTTATCTTCACAGCGAAATTAACACGATTGAGCGTTCTCAAATAATTCGTGATTTTCGTTTGGATAAATTTGATGTTTTAGTTGGCATTAATCTACTGCGTGAAGGGCTAGATTTGCCGGAAGTGTCCCTTGTTGCTATTCTTGATGCAGATAAAGCAGGTTTTTTGCGTTCAACGAGATCGTTGATTCAAACAGCGGGACGGGCGGCTCGAAATGTAGATGGAAAAGTAATTTTTTATGCTGATAAAATGACGCCAGCAATGCGTGAAACAATTGATGAAACGAATCGCCGAAGAGTAAAACAAGCGGCTTATAATCAGCAAAATAAAATTGTGCCAAAAACAATCAAAAAAAATGTTGACGACATTATGCTCTCTACAAGCGTGGCAGACGGATATCGTAAATCTGAAGGGAAAAAGGGGAAATCGGAGAGAGATAACTTCTTGAAGTATTTAGAGTTAGACTCAAAAGAAGCGGTGGTCGATTTGTTAAAGGAAGAGATGGAAAAAGCAGCAGAAAACTTGGAATTTGAAAAGGCAGCACAACTCAGAGATAGGATTTTTGAGTTAAGCGAGCTTAAATAAGAGGTTATTGATACCAGAAATGGACTCTTTAGAGTTATCCAAATTTAGTTATTCAAACAAACAATTATTGTATAAAATACACGCGATTATAAACGGGATAATAGTATCCAAAAACAAGGAGAAATGATGTCGAAGACATTGAAAAATGGTGAAGTAGAAAAGCTTAAAACTGGCACTGTAATTCACGGTGATGGTTCTGCGGCGAAGATGGAAGTGGAAGAAACAGAGGTTAAATCGGAAGGTGATTATCGAGAATCTCCGGTTTATATTTACCACGATTGGTGTAAAAAGTGTGGCATTTGTGTCTCATTTTGCCCAACTGGAACTTTGGCAAGTAAACCAGATGGTTCACCTTATGTGAAACATCCAGAAAAATGCATTCATTGCGAAATGTGCGACAGGTTATGCCCTGATTTTGCCATAACTGGTGCGAAGGAAAAATAGAGGAAGATTATGAAAAGTTCAGATAAAATGATTTTGATGCAAGGCAATGAAGCGGTAGCCCGTGGAGCTATCGATGCGGGAGTAGATTTTTTTGGAGGCTATCCCATTACTCCATCTACCGAAATTGCAGAAATCCTTTCGGCAGAGTTACCCAAAATAGGTGGAAAATTTATTCAAATGGAAGATGAAATTGCGGGTATTTCTTCAATAATTGGTGCTTCTCTTGCTGGTGCAAAAGCGATGACAGCAACAAGTGGTCCCGGATTTTCTTTGATGATGGAAGGGATTGGTTTTGCTAAAATAACAGAAACACCTTGCGTAGTCGTCAATGTGATGCGTGGTGGACCGAGTACTGGTTTGCCGACCAAACCTTCACAAAGTGATATTATGCAGTCGCGTTGGGGAAATCACGGTGATGCACCAGCTATCGTTCTCTATCCAGATTCTGTGAAAGAAATTTATGAACTGACAATTCGGGCGGTCAATCTTTCTGAAAAATATAGAACTTGCGTGGTTTTACTACTCGATGAAGTTTTAGGTCATATGCGTGAGGCAGTGGTGCTTCCTGATTTGGAAAAAGTGAAAATCGTCAATCGAATCAAACCAACGGTTCCACCAGAATGGTACAAACATTATCAAGACAAACCAAAATATATCCATCCAATGGCAAGTTACGGTGAGGGTTATCGTTTCCATGTTACTGGTTTGGCACACGATGCTTGCGGTTTTCCAACCAATCGTGCTGATGAAGTAAAAATTATGATGGATCGCCTGCGTAAGAAAATCACGCATCATTTGAAGGATTTAATTCAAGTGGAAAATTTCCAAATGGAAGACGCAAAAACTGCTATTTTTGCAGCCGGAATTACAGCTCGTGCGGCTAAAACAGCGGTAGAAAAATTACGCAAATCGGGCAAGAAAATTGGACTGATTCGTCCACTCACAATTTGGCCATTTCCAGATGAAGCAATTAAAGAATATTTCAAAGATGTGAACACAATAATCGTGCCGGAATTGAGCCAAGGTCAGATGCTTGGTGAAATTCAAAGAGTGATGGGTGGTATTTGGAACATAAACACAAGTAAAACAAAAAGAATTATTCCAATTCAGAAATGTAACGGAGAGTTGATTACGCCGGATGATATAGTAAATAAAGTGAAGGAGGTTCGGTAAAATGTCAAAAATCAAACAAAAACACATTCATAATAAATATTTGAGACAGAAGAAAAAATTTCCTCATGTTTGGTGCCCGGGTTGTAGTAACGGCATCGTGATGGGTGCGATTATGCGTGCAGTTGGTGAATTGGAATGGCGTCGTACAAACACAACGATGGTTTCTGGAATTGGATGTTCCAGTCGAATGCCAGTTTATGTGGATTTCAATACATTACATTCGCTTCACGGTAGAGCAATAGCGTATGCGACAGGTATCAAAATGTATAAACCAAAAATGGATGTGATGGTGGTAACTGGTGATGGTGATGCAACTGCAATTGGCGGAAATCATTTTATTCACGCCGCTCGTCGTAACATAAATTTAACAGTTATTTTGATAAATAACAACATCTATGGAATGACAGGTGGGCAATATTCTCCAACCACCCCCACTGGTGATAAAGCCACAACTACACCTTACGGAAATTTAGACCCAACTTTTGATATTTGTGAACTTGCCATGGGTGCTGGTGCAACTTTTGTAGCGAGAACCTCGGCGTATCACGCTGTTGAAACTCAATCTTTCATTAAGCAAGGTTTGGAACACAAAGGATTTGCTTTAATAGAAGTGATTAGCGCGTGTCCGGTAATTTATGGAAAATTGAATAAAAAAGGCGATGCTTCTAAGATGATGCGTCAAATGAAAGAAAACATTATTCCAGTAAAATCTTTTGAAGCTCTCACTGAGAATGAAAGAGAAAACAAGCTTAAACGCGGTATTTTCCGTAAAGAAATTAAGCCGGAATATACAGCAGTATACGATAAACTTATCGATTCTCTCAAGCCTGAAGATGGAGAAAAATAATGAATGGAATGAATGAAATTCGTCTCAGTGGAAGCGGCGGACAAGGGCTTATTACAGCTGGGATTATTTTGGCACGCGCCGCTGTAATAGACAATGCAATCGTAACACAAACACAGAGTTATGGTCCCGAATCTCGCGGTGGAGCTAGCCGTGCTGATGTGATAATTAGTGATAAAAAATTCTATTTCCCAGAAGCGACAAGTTTTGATGTGCTTTTGGCATTAACTCAAGAAGCTTGCGATAAATATAGTGACGACTTGAAAGCAGATGGAATTTTGATTGCAGACAGTTCAAATGTAAAAAATGTTTCGGTAATGGATTCTACAATTTATGAAATTCCATTTACAAACATAGCAATGGAAAAATTAGGAAGTGTGCTTCCAACAAACATTATGTCACTCGGATTTTTGGTGAGAAAAACAGGTGTTGTGAGTGAAGCATCCTTGAAAAAAGCAGTAAAAAATTCAATCAAACCGAGATTTCACGAAATGAATATAAAAGCATTAAAAATCGGTTTTAAATTAGCAGATAAAGAGTGAAAATATGGAAACTAAAAAGACTGGAATTTATCTCTGTCAGTGTGGCGGGAACATCTCTAATACGGTAGATTTACCAAAAGTAACAGAGCATCTGAAAAAAAATAATGATGATATTTTGGTGCAAGAATATAGCCATATGTGTTCTGGAAAAGGACAGCAACTTATCATCGACGATGTAAAGAAACACGGATTAAAAAAAATAGTTGTCGCTTCTTGTTCACCTCATTTTCACGAAAAAACATTTCGTGGAGCTTTGAAAAAAGCAGGTTTGAATCCATATGTTTTGGAGATTGCCAATCTGCGTGAACACTGTTCGTGGATTCATAAAGATATCCCCGAAATTGCTACCGAAAAAGCAAAAGATATTGTCGATGCATCTCATTCAAAAGCAGAATTAGATTTTGCTTTACAAGAGAAAAAAATGCAACTTGGTAATGAAATTCTCGTTATTGGTGGTGGAATTGCTGGTATTCAAACTTCGCTCGATTTAGCTGATTCTGGCAAAAAAGTTACACTTGTAGAAAAATTGCCAACTCTCGGTGGGATGATGGCGGTGCTTACCAAAACTTTTCCAACAGAAGATTGTGCAGCGTGCATTATTTCACCTAAAATGGCGGCAGTTACCGACCATCCGAACATCACACTTTACACGAATGCAGAAATTTTGGACATTGCCGGACATCGTCTTCATTTTGAAGCAAAAGTGAAAATACATCCGCGTTACATAAAAAGTGATATTGATATGGATCAATGTTTGATTTGCAATAAATGTACAGAAGTTTGCCCAGTTTCTCAGCCGAATTATTGGGAGCAAGGTGTCATCGACCGTAAAGCAATTTACATTCCAGCACCGCACGCAATTCCATATCGCTATATTTTGGATACTGAAAATTGCTCTCATTTTATCGATAACTCGTGTTCAAAATGTGTGGATATTTGCCCTCAACAAGCAATAGATTTTACGCAAGAAGAAAAAATCGTTGATGTAGCAGTAGATAGCGTTGTGGTGGCAACAGGTTACGATATTTTTGATGCGATGCGTAAACCTGTTTTTGGCTATGGTAAATTCAAAAATGTGGTTACGGCTTTGGAGATGGAACGCATTGTCGATCACATTTCGGAAGCGGAGCCACCTCGAAAAATAGGGAAAAGAATTGCTTTTGTGCAATGCGTTGGCTCGCGTGATGAACAAATTGGAAACGAATATTGCTCGCGCGTTTGCTGTATGTATTCGGTAAAATTAGCATCGCTCCTCAAACAAGCAAAACCAGAAAAAGATATCTATATTTTCTACACGGACTTGAGAGCATTTGGCAAAGGTTACGAAGAATATTATAAACGTGCCCAGAATATGGGAATCAAATTTGTGCGTGGCAAGCCTTCCCATTTTGTGGAAAATAAAATTAACAAAAAAGTAACCGTAACGGTGGAAGATACTCTCTCGCGTAATATTATCGAATCTGATTTTGATTTGGTGGTTTTGGCGAACGGTTTGGAGCCGAATAAAGCGTCCGAAATAGTCGCCGATACTTTGAAATTAGCAAAATCTGATGATGGGTTTTTCAAAGAAGCTCATCCGAAATATAAGCCAGTCGATACATTAGTGGAAGGCGTTTTCTTAGCTGGTGTGGCACAAGGTCCGAAAGATATTCCAGATACTGTTACACAAGCAAGTGCAGCAGCAGCACGAGTTATCGCAACTTTGGCCCAAAAAGAAGTGCCGATAGATCCAATTTTAGCGTTCGTTCACCAAGATATTTGTGATGGTTGTCAAAAGTGTTTGAATGCTTGTCCACCAAAAGCGATTTCAATCAATGCAGACGGAAAAGCGGAAGTAAACGAAGCACTCTGTTTGGGGTGTGGCTCGTGTTTAGAAAGCTGTCCCGTGGAAGCTCTCGATTTGCATTATTACACAAATGAGCAACTCTATGCAGAAGTTTCAGCAGCACTAAAATTCAAAAAAGATAATGAAAAACGGATTATCGTTTTTGCGGATGACAACACTACTTATCGCCTCATCGATGCGTGCGGTGTGCGTAAAATGAAATACACTAATTACGCACGCGTTTTCAGAGTGCCAAGTGTAAGTAGAATTACGCCAAGCTTGATCGAATATGCTTTTGCAAAAGGTGCAGATGCTGTATTTTTGGGTGATAGTCCCGTCAAAGCATCTCGTTTCGAATGGGCAAATGCGGTAACTCGCAAAAATATGGAAGTGGTTGCCGAGAAACTCAAGAAACTAAACATCGAAACTGATAGACTAATTTTTTCACAATTTGAAGCAAAAGATTTGATGAAATTTATTTCTGAAATCAACAAACTTGCTGAATTGATAGATAAATTGGGCTCACTTTCTGATGAGCAAAAAGCTAAATTGGAGAGATAACGATGGCTAAAAAAATTAAATTTACCGACAAAACAACCAAATTTCTCGAAAAAATAATGGATTTGAGCGGCGAGCAAGTTACTCTTTGTGAACAATGTGGAACCTGCTCTGGTGGTTGTCCATTTGTGGAAGAGATGGACATAAATCCTTCTCAAATAATGCGTCTCGTGATGCTCGGTCAAGAAGAGGTGATGGAATCTCAAACAATGTGGCTTTGTGCTTCTTGTTACACTTGCACTATTCGTTGCCCGCGTAAACTCGACCTTTCTAAAGTGTCGGAAGCACTTAGACAAGTTAAATTACGCGAAGCGGTTGATAACATAGATATTGCAGAAATTGATGCAGCTGAAGCTGTGAAATTACCAACAATTGCACTCGTTGGGAATTTCCGAAAATTTACTGGATAGAAGAGGAGAAAAATAGATGAAAATACCATATTTTCCAGGTTGCACAATGAAAACAACAGCCAAAAATTTTGAGATGTCGGCAATTGCATCTGCCAAAAAAATTGGCATTGAATTTGTGGAAATTCCGCGTTGGAATTGCTGCGGTGTTGTCTCTTCTTTGACAAGTGACGATTTAATGAAACACCTCGCACCAGTTCGTAATTTCCTGCGTGTTCAAGAGATGAATAAGGCAGAAGCCGTGAGCGAGAATCGACTGCTTACACTCTGTTCGATGTGCTACAATACGCTTAGTTTGACGAATAACAGAATGAAAGAAAATGCAGATGAACTTCAGAAAATTAATGATTTTATGCACCGCGAGGATGAAAATTATGCAGGTAGCGTCGATGTTGTTCACTTTCTTTCCATTTTAGATGAATGGGGTTTTGATAAATTAAAAATTGAAAATCCACTTAAAAATCTAAAAGTTGCGTCCTATTATGGCTGTATGCTTTTGCGTCCGAAAGAGGTTGGCATCGATGATCCAGAAGCACCGCAAATTATGGAAAAATTAGTAACCGCAATGGGCGCAGAAAGTGTAGAATGGGATGCTAAAAGCCGTTGTTGTGGCAGTTATCACACTGTCAAAAATATTGATTTAGTGAAAAAATTAGTGAGTGGTATCATTAATGATGCACGCGAAAATGGAGCGGAAGCAATCATTACATCTTGTCCACTTTGTGCCTTTAACCTTGATGTTCGTCAAAAAGAGATGGCAGTGAAAAATTCTGATTTTCAAACAATGCCAATTTTCTATTTTACTCAACTTTTGGGAATTGCATTAGGTTTAGAAAAAAGTGATTTGGGATTGGAATTTAACGCCATAAATCCAAATGAAATTTTAAAAAAATATGAAAAAATAAAGGGAGCAAAATGATGGAAAAGAAGATGGTAACTGTTTATCTGTCTGGTGAACTTTTCAAAGTACCAGAAGGTTCAACGATTATTATGGCGCTCGAATATGCTGGATTTCAATTAAAAAGAGGTGTTGGCTGTCGAGAGGGATATTGTGGTGCTTGTGCTACTGTTTATCGTGAAAAAGGCGATTACAAATTGAAAGGTGGGTTGGGCTGTCAAACCGTTGTTACAGAAGGAATGGCGATTACGCAAATTCCATTTGTACCAGCCGAAAAACCGCTGTATGAATTGGAAACATTAACGCCAGATGTGGGAACTTTCACAAATTTATTTCCGTCAGTTTTCCGATGTGTCGCTTGCAATACTTGCACAAAAGCGTGCCCACAAGATATTCAAGTGATGGACTATATTCAGTCCATAATTCGTGGCGATTTGGAATCTGCGGCAAATATTTCGTTCGATTGTATTCGTTGTGGATTGTGTGCAATGCGTTGTCCAGCGGAAATAGTTCAATATGATAATGGCATTTTAGCACGCCGACTTTACGGCAAATATTTAGCGAAGAAAAGCCCAGAATTGGATAATCGGGTTGAAGAAGTTAAAAACGGGAAATATGATGCTGATATCGAAAAATTAAACAAAATGGATCGTGATGAATTATCGAAAGTATATTACGATCGTGAAATAAAAATTACCTAAACGGAGAGAATTATGTATCCAGAATATATGATGGAATCTATCAAGAAAGTGGCGGAGACGCGAGCAAAACGACTCGAAATAGCCAGAAAATACGGTAAAAAAGTTTTTCCGGCAATGAGTGAACAAGAACGCGCAGATATTTTAAATACTTATCATCCAGATTACAAGGACGATGCTCTCAAAGAAGTGCGAATTGGACCAAATAAAGGCGACAAAATGATCAATGAAGTTGCAGATATTATAGAAGCTTATCCGCGAAATTCATCGTCAACTTTTGATCTTTCAAAAATAGATTACGAAACCGATGTTCTCGTAATTGGAGCTGGTTCCGCAGGACTTTCAGCAGTATTGGAAGCTTCCAAAAAAGGTGTGGAAACAATGTTGGTAACGAAATTGCGTCTCGGTGATGCTAACTCGATGATGGCACAAGGTGGAATTCAGGCGGCAGATCAAACAGATGACAACCCTTATTTACACTACCTCGATGTAGTTGGTGGCGGTCATTTCGATAATAAAAAAGATTTGGTTGAGGCACTTGTAATGGATGCACCGCAATCTATCAAATGGCTGGAAGAATTGGGCGTAATGTTCGATAAAAACGAAGACGGTTCGATGATGGTGAAACCAGGTGGTGGAACTTGTCGTAACAGAATGCACTCGACTCGTGACTATACCGGTGCTGGGATTTGCCGTGTTCTGCGTGATGAAGTGCAAAGTCACCCTGATGGAATTAATATTTTGGAATACACTTCCGCCACAGAACTCATCAAAGATGACAAAGGGCAAGTAGCTGGTGCTATTTTGTATCACATGGAATTGAAAGAATATTTTATCGTCAAAGCGAAAACTGTGATTATTGCTACTGGTGGCTTCGGTAGATTGCACATTCGTGATTTCGAAACCACAAATCATTATGGTGCAACTGCTGATGGTCTCGTGATGGGTTATCGTGCTGGTGCAAATTTACTTTATATGGATTCAGTTCAATATCATCCGACCGGCGCAGTTTTTCCAGAACAAATTGTTGGCTTTTTATGTACTGAAAAAATTCGTGCTTTGGGTGCTCAACCGGTAAATAAAGACGGTGAACTTTTTGTGTTTCCGCTCGAACCGCGCGACATCGAAGCATCAGCTTTCATTCGTGAATGTGAAGATGATAAAGGTGTTTCCACTCCAACTGGTTTGAAAGGAATTTGGCTCGATACTCCCCTCATCGAAGAATTAAGTGGTGAAGGTACAATCGAAAGTGTATTGCCAGCAATGTTGCGTCAATACAGTAGATTTGACATCGATATTCGTGAATATCCGATGTTGGTTTTCCCAACTTTGCATTATCAAAACGGTGGATTGGAAATTAATGCGAAATCAGAAACTTCCATTCCTGGACTTTATGTAGCTGGCGAAGCAGCTGGTGGTATTCACGGTAGAAATAGACTGATGGGCAATTCCCAACTCGACATTATTGTGTTTGGCAGAAGAGCTGGAAAAAACGCAGCAGAAAAAGTTTTGAATGGAGTTGAATTGGGTGAACTTTCAATAAAACACGCAGATGAATACGCGAAAGAGGTGGAAAAATTGGGCATTGATAAAAAACGAATTTCACCGATTTTGTTGCCAGATTACATTCCAAATCATGTAAAAGCAAAGCAATTGACAACGATCTATCAAGGTACGCTTTATTAAAGAGGGAATATGAATATTCACGAATATCAAGCGAAGCAGATTTTTGCCGATTTTGGCATTCCAGTTCAAAATGGGAAAATTATCGAAAATGCAGAAAATGCAATTTCCGCTGCCAAAGAAATTGGCGGAAAAAGTTGGGTAGTGAAAGCACAAATTCACGCTGGTGGTAGAGGTAAAGGCGGTGGTGTGAAATTTGCCAAAGACTTGGAAGCTGTAGGAAAATATGCTCACGAAATTTTGGGTATGAATCTTGTTACGCACCAAACTGGACCAGAAGGAAAATTGGTTCAAAAAGTGTATATTGTGGAAGCGGTGGACATCAAAGAGGAATATTATTTGAGTATCCTTTTAGATAGAGCTACCGAAATGCCAGTCATTATTGCATCGGCAGAAGGTGGAATGGACATCGAAAAAGTGGCGGCAGAAATGCCAGAAAAAATCGTTAAAATTCAAATAAATCCACTTATCGGTTTTCGCAGTTTTCACGGCAGAATGATTGCAAAAACTTTTGGTTTGAACGCAGATTTAACCAAAAAAGTAACCAACTTAGTCGCATCTTTATACCAAATATATGTGCAAAAAGATGCGAATATGATTGAAGTTAATCCGCTTGTATTAACCGATGATGATGAATTTATCGCTCTCGACGCAAAAGTAGGATTCGATGATAACGCGATGTTCAAACACAAAGAAATTGCCGCAATGCGTGATTTTGACGAAGAAGAACCAACTGAATTAGAAGCTGATAAATATGGTTTGAGTTATGTAAAACTAGATGGAAATGTAGGTTGTGTGGTGAATGGGGCTGGTTTGGCGATGTCCACGATGGATATTGTCAAACACGAAAACGGTGAGCCAGCAAATTTTCTTGATGTAGGTGGAAAAGCAACAGCCGAAACAGTCGCCAAAAGTTTCGAAATTATTTTGAAAGACCCAAATGTAAAAGCAATTTTTGTGAATATTTTTGGTGGCATTGTGCGTTGTGACCGTATTGCGAATGGAATTTTGGAAGCGACTCAAAAAATAAATGTGAATGTTCCACTCGTGATTCGATTAGATGGAACAAATGCGAAAGAAGCATCCGAAATTCTCAAAAAAGCAAACATTCAAAATATCATAACTGCAGAAAGTATGAGCGATGGCGCCAAAAAAGTCGTGGCTGCTGCGAGAGGTTAAAATGAGTATTTTAGTGAATAAAAATTCAAAAATAATTGTGCAGGGCTTTACTGGAAAAGAGGGTAGTTTTCACGCGGAACAATGTTTAGAGTATGGCACAAATATTGTGGGCGGTGTTACTCCCAAAAAAGGGGGAACCACTCATTTGGCTAAGCCAGTATTCGATTCTGTATCTGAAGCAGTTATCGCCACGGGAGCAAATGTCAGCCTTATTTTTGTACCACCTGCTTTTGCCGCAGAAGCAATAATGGAAGCGGCAGATGCTGGTATCGAAATAATTGTCTGTATTACAGAGGGCATTCCAGTGAGTGATATGGTAATTGCGAAACGCTTTGTGAAGGATAAAGGTGCAACTCTTATTGGTCCGAATTGTCCAGGAATTATCACCGCTGAAGAGACAAAAATTGGGATTATGCCGGGCTATGTTTTCAAAAAAGGAAATGTGGGGCTCATCTCTAAATCGGGCACACTTACTTACGAAGCGGCGAATCAAATTGTACAAGCTGGATTTGGCATCACCACTGCAGTTGGAATTGGTGGTGACCCAATTATTGGAGCTTCATACATTGAACTTTTACAACTTTTTGAAGCCGATAATGAAACAGAAGCGATTGTTTTAATCGGTGAAATTGGTGGCGAATTAGAGATTAAAGCTGCCGAATTTATTAAAGAAAATATTTCCAAGCCAGTGGTAGCATTTATCGCGGGGCAAACTGCACCAAAAGGTAAAAGAATGGGGCATGCTGGTGCAATTATTGCTGGCAGTAAAGGCACCGCACAAGAGAAAATAGTAGCTCTTCAAAATGCGGGCGTAACGGTTTCGGAAACTCCAGCACAGATTGGTGAAACAGTAGCCAAGGTGCTTTTCAAAAAATGAGGAATTATGCGAGAAATTAATGTAAATGAAATCATTCCAATTGTGAAAAATTTGTGTATCGATGCAAATTATTTTATCGGAAAAGATTTGGTGGCAAAAATCAAAGAGTTTTATGTGAAAGAAACTTCTCCAACCGCAAAAGATGTTTTGGATATTCTTCTCAAAAATTATGAACTTGCTGCCGAAAACAGAATGCCCATTTGTCAAGATACTGGAATTGCGGTAATTTTTGTGGAGATTGGGCAAGATGTTCATATTGTTGGCGGAGATTTTACAACCGCGATAAATGAAGGTGTTAAACAAGGTTATGAAGCTGGTTATTTGCGAAAATCGATGGTGAATGATCCAATCATAGAACGGAAAAATACGACCGATAATACGCCAGCTATTATTTATACCGAAATCGTAGCGGGTGAAGATTTGAAGATTACGGTTGCTCCAAAAGGTGGTGGTTCCGAGAATATGAGCGAAGTCAAAATGATGAAAGCTGCTGATGGAATCGAAGGTGTTATCGATTTTGTGGTGGATAGAATCGCACGTTCAGGCGGAAATCCTTGTCCACCAATTATCGTAGGTGTTGGTTTGGGTGGTAATTTTGAGCAAAGTGCCCTTCTTTCAAAAAAATCGTTATTACGCAATTTAGATGAAGAAAATCCTGACCCAAAATGGGCGGAAATTGAGAAAATAATCTTGGGAAAAATCAATAATCTCGGCATTGGTCCACAAGGTTTAGGTGGAAATACGACAGCTCTCGCTGTCCACATTCTCACGAAACCTTGCCACATTGCGTCGATGCCAGTAGCTGTGAATGTGCAATGCCATGCGGCTCGCCACAAAAGCATCATAATTTAGGAGGGATGTAGAATGGAAATATATTTAGAAACTCCTCTCAAAACAACCGATTTGGAAAAATTGAAAATTGGTGACAAAGTATTTATTTCTGGGACTATTTATAGTGGACGAGATGCGGCTCATAAAAGATTAGTAGAGCTTCTCGAAAATGGTAAAGAATTGCCATTTGATGTAGAAGGTCAGATTATCTACTATGTTGGACCAGCACCAGCACCACCTGGTCGTCCTATCGGTTCAGCGGGGCCAACCACAAGCTACAGAATGGACCCGTATGCACCGGCTCTTTTGAATGTTGGCTTAAAGGCAATGATTGGGAAAGGTCCGCGAAGTGAAGAAGTAATTGCTTCAATGCAAAAAAATAATGCTGTTTATTTGGCAGCAATTGGTGGGGCAGCAGTAGTTATGGCAGATTCCATCAAAGAAGCAAAAATTATTGCTTATGAAGACTTGGGTCCAGAAGCAATTCGCGAAATGAAAGTGGAAAATTTCCCATGTATTGTAGCAAATGATGTGCAGGGTAATGATATTTACAAAGAAGGCGTAAAAAAATATAAAAAAGAGGGCTTTTAAAATGAGAAAAATAAAACTTGATCTATCAAACTTAGATGAAGTATTCCCAAAAAATTTTACAAAAGAGCAAATAGCGAAAGCTAAAACTATATTCCTAAAGGAATTGTCGTTTTCAGCTCATAAGTTTTACGGTGGTAAAGTTCAAACTGCTCCAAAGGCGGGTGTTTTTGGATTTAACTGGTTTAATGTTTGGTACACGCCGGGCGTTTCTAAGGTTTCCACAACCATTCGTGACAATAACGATACGAGTTTCGAGCTTTCCAATCGCGGAAATTATGTGGCAGTGGTTAGTGATTCTACTCGTGTTCTCGGCGATGGTGATTGCACGCCACCGGGAGGGCTCGGTGTGATGGAAGGTAAAGCATTCCTAATGAAATGTTTAGGTGGTGTAGATGCCACGGCATTATGCATTGATAGTACAAATGAAAACGGTGAAAAAGATCCAGATAAAATTATCGAATTTGTGAAAATGTTGCAACCGAGTTTTGGTGCTGTTAATTTGGAAGATATTTCTCAACCAAACTGTTACAAAGTTTTGGATACTCTGCGCGAAGAGTGCGATATTCCAGTTTGGCACGATGATGCACAAGGCACAGCTTGCGTTACCTTAGCAGGTTTAATTAATGCTCTCAAATTAGTTGAGAAAAAAATTGAAGATGTGAAAATTGTTCTTTTGGGTGCAGGTGCTTCCAATACAACAATTGCTAGATTAATTATCAAGGCTGGTGGAAACCCAAAAAATCTTGCCTTGTTTGATTCAAAAGGTGGTTTGCATTTGGATAGGAAAGACATCGAAACTGACGAACGATTTTATCGAAAATGGGAACTTTGTGAAACTACAAATCCACAAAAAATTGATACATTTGCGGAAGCTTGTAAAAACGCAGATGTGATGATTGCACTTTCTAGACCAGGTCCAGAAACGGTTAAGCCCGAATGGATTGCTTCAATGGCAGAAAAGTCTATCGTGTTTACTTGTGCAAATCCAATTCCAGAAATTTATCCTTACGCTGCCAAAGAGGCGGGTGCTTTTATTGTGGCAACTGGTCGTGGTGATTTCCCAAATCAGGTTAATAACTCTGTTGGTTTTCCTGGTATTTTGAAAGGTGCACTTTTGGTTCGAGCTAAAAAAATTACCGATAATATGGCGATTACCGCCGCTAAATCTTTGGCGAAATTTGCTGAAAAACGCGGTATAAATACAGAAAATATCGTACCAAAAATGGATGAAATGGATGTGTTTCCGAGAGAAGCAGCTGATGTGGCAATGCAAGCCATCGAAGATGGCGTGGCACGAATTGAGATGAGCTGGGATGAAGTTTATAACCTTGCCAAGAAAGATATTTCGATGAGTGAAAAAACACTTAAAATGATGACGGAAAGCGGATTGATAGATACTCCGCCCGACGAAATGTTGCAAAATGCACTAAAATTTGCGATTGAAAATGTATAAAAATCGAAGCCCACAAAATTTTGTGGGCTTTTTTTATTTGACTATTTTGCTATAAAATAAATTTTTAAAAGAAAATTTTTTAAAGGAAGTTTATGCGAATGGATTTTTTAACAAAAATATTAAATGGACGCTTTAAACATTTCATTTTTATCAGTCTTATGTTCCTGATTCTAGTGACTCTATTTTTTAAAATAGCATTCTTAAATTATGTGCCTAAAGCAAGTGATACACTGCAATGGCGTTCATCAGCCGAGTGTATGATTTCCTATAATAAACACAATTCTGAACAAGCAATTTGGAACAGTAATGTTTTTGCCGGTATGCCGGGTTATCTCATCTCATTTGGTTCAAAATATCCTTTTATAAATACAATTTTGAAATTTTCGAATAAACTGATAAATTGGCGTATTTTGTTATTGTTTTCAGCAGCTGTTGGTATTTATTTATTGATGATTTTTTTGAAATTTGAACCGATTATTGCTTTTACCGTTGCGATTGCATTTGCACTTTCCACCCATCTTTTAGGATTACTCGAAATTGGTCACAATTCCAAATTCAAAGCAATAATCTACTTACCTTGGATTTTTCTCGCCATTCATTATTTGAAAGAACGCAAAAGCATTTTGGCAACTGGTTTTTTAGCATTAATGTTGATAGGACAATTACGCGAAAATCACGCTCAAATTTCTTATTATACTTTTATTTTAATCGGAATTTATTGGGCATTTCAGCTTATTTGGTCAATAAAAGATAAAAAGATAAAATCGCATATTATTTTTTCATTGATGTTGTTATTTACCATTGTAGTTGCACTAATCGCAATAGCTCAGCCCTATTTATCGACTTACGAATATGGGGAATATACCATTCGTGGTGGCACGGAAGGCGTTGGTAAAGAATATGCCACCAGTTGGTCGTTTCATCCTGCTGAAATTCTCACTTTTTTGATACCTAATTTTTTTGGTGGAACTTCTCCAGATTATTGGGGGTGGATGCCATTCACCCAAACATCAATGTATTTTGGGATAACCATTTTCACACTTGCTTTTATCGCTCTTATTTTCTGTAAAAAACGGTTCATTAAACTTTTAATGACAGTTTCAATTGTGGCGTTATTAATTTCATTTGGAAGGTATTTTTCACCATTATCTAACTTACTTTTAAATTACTTACCATTTTTTAATAAGTTTCGTGTTCCGACAATGATTCTGATTTTGCTCCAATTTTCTGCGGTAATTTTGGCTGGCTTTGGTTTGAAAACAATTGTTACCAAAAACAATGATGAAAACTTCAAAAAAAATATGAAAATAGCATTTTACTTAATTCTGATTTTAGGATTTTTATTCATTATTTCAGCAGCTATTCTCCAAAAAATGCAATATACAAATGCCACAGAAATTGCAAAAATTAAGCAGCAACTTGTTTCTGAATACGGCAGGGTAGATGGTTTAAAATACGCATCGAATTATTTAAAAACTCTGAAAACAAAACGCCATAATTTGCTTCTCAAAGATGGATATTTTTCTTTTGGATTGTTGATTTTATTGTTCGGAACTATTTTTCTGTTTAACAAAAATAAACTTGCAAAATATCCGTTTTTAATGTTGATATCATTATTCATAATTGTAGATTTAGTCAATGTGGATAAACGGTTTTTACAAAATATAGAGCCACAAAAAACAATAGATAAAACCTATCAAAAAACGGATGCTGATAAATTTTTATTAAGCGATGACGAAGATTTTCGTATTTACCCTCTCGGTGGAAATTTTGGGCAAAATCAGTGGTCTTATTACCACCAATCTATCGGTGGATATCACGCCGTAAAACTGCAAAGATATCAAGATATTATCGAAAATTGCTTGCATTTTGAGTTAAAAAATCGAGTGCCAATAAATTGGAATGTTGTCAATATGTTGAATGTAAAATACATTGTTTTTGGACAAAAATTGCCACTTGAAAATTTACGATTTTCTTTTTATGATAGAAATTCGAAATTATCAATTTACGAAAATTTGGAAAAATTACCACGCGCGTGGTTTGTGAAAAATATTGAAATAATTAAAGATAAAAAAGATATTTGGAAACGATTGAATCAAACAGAATTCAAACCTGTTGAAACAGCAATTGTGGAAGTTGAAATTGGAAATGTGAAAATTCCCCAAAATACAAAAGTTAAACTTTTGAAATTTGATATTCACAATCTAAAATTCAAACTAGAAACAGATGAAATAGCATTTTTAACGGTTAGTGAAATCTACTATCCTGCTGGTTGGGAAGCATTCATCGATGGTGTTAAAACAGAAATTTATGCTACAAATTACATTTTGCGAGGTGTCGTAATTCCAGAAGGCGAACACATTCTCGAAATGAAATTTGCACCAAAATCATATAAGTTGAGCTTAATTTTAAGTTTGACGGGCATCCTAATAACGCTTCTAATTTTAGTCATTGGCAGCATAATTTATTACAAAAAAAATTATCAAGGGAAGATAGATTATGTCATTGAATAGCAAACTTTTTGTAGTTGCTACACCGATTGGAAATAAAGATGACATCACGCTTCGTGCCCTTAAAATTCTGGAAAAAGTAGATTTTGTGATTTGTGAAGAATACAAGATGGGAAGCAAATTGCTGAAGAGTTATGGCATTCAAAAACCACTTGAATTATTGAATGAGCACAATGAAAAAGAACAATCGTTTGAATTGTTAAAACGATTGTTAGAAAACGGTGAAACTGCTGCTCTTATCAGCGATGCTGGTACTCCACTTTTTGCAGATCCGGGCAATAATTTGGTTTGGCAATGTCACCAAAATGGAATAAAAGTTGTGCCCGTGCCGGGTGCATCTTCACTTCTTTCAGCTTTGATGGTAAGTGGTCTCAAATTAGAAAAATTTCTTTACTACGGATTTTTATCTGCAAATCGAGAATCGCGTATTTTCGAACTTAAAAAACTTCCACGAGATTATGATATTGTTTTTTTGGAAGCACCTTACAGATTAAATTCTTTACTCCGAGATTTCCGAAAAGTTTGTGGAGAAAGACGAGAAGTGATATTGGCGTATAAGCTTACTCAGCCAGAAGAAAAGATATTTTGGGGTAATATTAAAGAACTGATATTGATGACGAAAGATTTATCGAAAGGTGAATTTGTCTTTATTTTAAAAAAAGAAAAAAGGATATTCAGATGAAAAAAAAATGGTTATTTATCGTTAACGCTGCCGCTGGTCGAGGAAAAACGGGAAAGAAGATTAACCGTTTAGTTGAAGTTTTACGAAAACACAATTTGGATTACGAAATTGAATTAACAAAAACACCCAAACATGCCACCGAATTGACAATTGATGCAATTAAAAAAGGATATCGTAAAATTGCAGCGGTTGGTGGAGATGGTACTATCAACGAAATTGTGAATGGCATTATGAGTTCAGAAAAGCAAGCTGAAATTACATTTGCGATAATCCCGGAAGGTGGCGGAAATGATTTTGCTAAAAATTTTCACATTCCCCAAAATATCGAAAAAGCAGTTCAACTTTTGGAAGCAAATCGTATCAAAATCGTGGATGTTGGCAAATTTGATGACACCTATTTTATCAATTCGCTCGGAGTTGGTTTTGATGCAAAAGCAGCAATAAATGCGAGTAAAATCAAATATTTAAACGGGCTTTTGCGATATTATTCTGCAATTTTAATTACCCTTTTTACCAACAAGCCGTATAAGCTGAAAATGAGACTTGATGGTGAAGAAATTAGCGATGAATTGTTGATGTTTTCAGTAGGAAACGGGCGTTTTTGTGGTGGCGGATTTCAGGTTACACCAGCTGCAATTGCCGATGATGGACTTCTCGATGTTTGTATGATTAAATTTATAAATCGTCGTCGTATTATGAAATTATTGCCAACTGTAATTCCAGGTAAACACCTCGATTATGCGGAAGTTTCAACAAAACTTGTAAAATCAATTGAGATAACTTCGGAAAATGATTTACCGCTCTACTATGATGGTGAAATTCCCATTTTAAAAGATACGAAAAAAGTGGGAATTGAAGTCATTCCACAACAAATTAAATTGATTGTAAAATAATGTTAGACCAAATTTCATTATTTGAAAATAAAGCTACCAAAATTCCGCTCGCCGAAAAAATAAGACCGCAAAATTTATCTGAAATTATCGGTCAAAAGGAACTTCTCAAGAAAAACGGTTTATTGCAAAATATGGTGGCAAATGATGATTTTAGCTCATTCATTTTGTGGGGACCACCAGGAACTGGGAAAACCACGATTGCACGCATTATAGCACAAAAAACAAAGAGTAGGTACATTGCTTTTAGCGCGGTTTTGTCGAGTATAAAAGATGTCAAAAGCGTTATGAAAGAAGCGGAATTTACGCTCCAAACTCAAAATAAAACGACCATTATTTTTATTGATGAGATTCATCGTTTCAATAAATCTCAACAAGATGCTTTTTTGCCATTTGTTGAATCTGGAGCCGTTGTGTTAATCGGTGCGACAACCGAGAATCCATCATTTGAAATCATTTCAGCACTTCTTTCGCGTTGTCAGGTTTTTGTCTTACAAAAATTGGCTGATGATGAAATTATGCAAATTTTGAAGCGGGCAGTTTCAAAATATAAAGTTAATTTTCCTGACGATAGTCTCTTGTTTCTGGCGACTCAAAGTGGCGGTGATGGTAGAAAAGCATTAAATTACCTCGAAAGTGTCTTGAAGAATCTAAAGAAAAATGAAAAAGTAGATGTCGAATTTCTTTCTAAAATTTTGACGAAGAAAGCAATGTTTTATGATAAAAATAGCGAAGAACATTACAATGTGATTTCGGCATTGCACAAATCGTTACGCGGTAGCGATGCACAAGCCGGATTATATTGGTTAGCACTCATGTTGGAAGCAGGCGAAGACCCACTTTATATCACGCGTAGATTAATTCGTTTTGCATCAGAAGATATTGGACTTGCTGATCCAAATGCACTCGTTCAAGCGATCGCGGTAAAAGAGACCGTCCATTTTGTTGGTATGCCAGAAGCAAATAATGCTCTTGCTCAACTGGTGGTCTATTTGGCAACCGCTCCGAAAAGCAATGCAATCTATTCAGCTTACAGTAAAGCTGCCGCAGATGCACACAAAACAAGCCATCTTGGAGTTCCGTTACACATCCGAAATGCACCCACAAAATTGATGAAAGATTTGAATTATGGGAAAAATTATCAGTATGACCCAGATTGTGAAAACAGTGTTTCAAAACAGAAATATTTTCCCGAAAAAATGGGAGAAAAAAAGTATTACCAACCATCAAAATTTGGTTTTGAAAAAGAGATTCAAAAGAGACTCGATTGGTGGGAAAAAATGAAAAAATGATTTTTTCATTGACTCAAAAATAATGAAATAAATAAGTAATTTACATATTTGGAGGTGTGATGTCAAATTTAGCTAAAATTAAAGAATTGCGTGAAAAACGTACTGAAACACGTTTGGGTGGTGGCGAAAAACGAATCGAAGCACAACATAAAAAAGGAAAATTGACAGCGCGTGAGCGATTAAATATACTTTTGGACCCAGATAGTTTCGAAGAATTTGATGCATTTGTGAAACATCAATGTACCAACTTGGGAATGGAGAAACAAAGATTTTTGGGTGATGGCGTGGTTACTGGTTGTGGGACGATTGATGGCAAATTGGTCTATGTTTACGCCCAAGATTTCACCGTTGTCGGCGGTTCATTATCCAAAACTCATTCCGCAAAAATTTGCAAAATAATGGATTTAGCTATGAAAGTTGGTGCACCTCTAATCGGCTTAAATGATTCTGGTGGAGCACGCGTTCAAGAAGGAGTAGATGCACTTGCTGGATACGCCGATATTTTTCTGCGGAATGTGATGGCTAGTGGTGTTGTTCCTCAAATTTCAGCGATAATGGGACCCTGTGCTGGTGGTGCGGTTTATTCGCCTGCGATTACCGATTTTATTATTATGAATAAACAATCGAGCTATATGTTTGTGACTGGTCCGAAAGTTGTGAAAACTGTATTAAATGAAGATATTACAACGGAAAATTTGGGTGGTGCACTTATGCACGCTTCCAAAAGTGGAGTTGCACAATTTGTTACTGAGGATGAAGAAGAAACACTTCAGCTTATTCGCCAATTGATAGATTACATTCCCTCCAATAACATGGAAGGACCGTCTGTGAAAGCTTCGACAGATATTGCTGAAAGAAATTGTGATGAATTGAATGAAATTATTCCTGAAAACGCACATAAGCCCTATGACATTTTAGATGTGATTGAGAGCATCGTTGATAATGGTGAATTTTTGGAAATTGCCAGAAATTTTGCTCAAAATATAGTGGTTGGATTTTGCAGAATGAACGGACAAAGTGTTGGAATTGTGGCAAATCAACCAAAATTTTTAGCGGGCGTTTTGGACATTAATGCGTCAGTAAAAGCAGCTCGATTTGTCCGTTTTTGTGATTCTTTCAATATTCCACTCGTCGTTTTGGAGGATGTACCAGGATTTTTGCCAGGTTCAAATCAAGAATGGAATGGCATTATTCGTCACGGTGCGAAATTACTTTATGCTTTTGCGGAAGCAACAGTTCCCAAAATTACAGTGATTTTAAGAAAGGCTTACGGTGGTGCTTATTGTGTGATGAATAGTCGTCACATGCGTGCTGATATGGTTTACGCGTGGCCATCTTCCGAAATTGCGGTGATGGGACCAAAAGGTGCAGTCGAAATAATTTTCCGCAAGGATGTGGCTGAAGCAGAAGATAAGGAAAAATTTGTGGCAGCTAAAATCAAAGAATATAAAGAAAAATTTGCTAACCCATATTTAGCAGCAGAAAAAGGTTATATAGATGATGTGATTGAACCAGCAGACACGCGTTTTAGAATTATTCGTGCACTCGAAATGTTAGCTAATAAAAAAGATTCTAACCCACCTCGAAAACACGGAAATATTCCATTGTAATTTGGTAAATTTATGAAAAAAATAATGATATTTTTGATATTTTTGATGGTGGCATTTTGTTTTGCAAATGTTGAATATTCGACTGAAAAAAGTTTAATAGACATTTCAAGAGAATCTGCTATTCCTATCAAAAAATTAAAGGAAGTTTTGCAAATTGAGAAAGATATTTCAAATCAAAAAACGCTTGCAGAATTGCAAATTGATTCTACGAAATTTGTAACTGGCTTGCAAAAATACGAAGAAACAAAATCAACTTTTTTGAGAGGTATTGTTTTGGTCGGGATGTTGATTGTTTTTATCAGTTTGTCGTTAGTTGGTTTTTTGATTGGTCAATTGCAGAATTTACATCTTTTCGAACGTAAAAAAGTGTCTCCTAAAATAGATGAAAAAACTCATTCCAATAATGAAATAGCTGCAATGATGACCATCTATCTTCACGAAAAAGAAGCAGAACAACAGAATAATCTTTTGGTAACTTGGACGCGTGCTCCAGTGAATATGTGGCGTGCTTCCAATGTCAATAATTTTCCAAACAATAGATATTTTAAGGAGTCAAAATGAAAAAATATAAATTCACCATAAAAAATGAAAAATATGAAACACGCATCGTGGAATATCATGGCGATAGTGCAATTGTAGAAGTGAACGGCATCAAGTATGAAATAGATATTGAGCAGGAAAAACAAGTGCAAAAGTCATTGGTTCGTACACCTAAAAAAACATCTCAAATTTCGGTACCGAAAAAGATTGTACAAAATTTAAAAACGGGTGTTTTGGCGGCTCCAATTCCTGGTTTAGTGCTCAAACTTTTAGTAAAAGAGGGCGATAAAGTAATCAGCGGACAGCCTGTTTTAATTTTGGAGGCGATGAAAATGGAATCAGAAATTGTTGCAAATGTAACTGGAATTATTAAATTAATCAGTGTGAAAGAAGGCGATAGCGTGCAAGAGCAGCAAACGCTTTTAGAAATTGGAGAGTAATCAATGAGCGAATTTTTTCAGTTTTTTTCGACGACCGGCTTAGCACAATTTGAATGGTCATATTTTATTATGATTGTGATTGGTTTGAGCTTTGTCTATTTAGGTATTGCCAAAAATTATGAACCATTACTTTTAGTGCCAATTGGATTTGGGGTGATTTTGGGAAATATACCTGGAACTCTCGGTGTTTACGAACCAAATTCGGTAATGAATTTATTGTACTGGGGAGTAAAAGCGGGAGTTTATCCGCCACTCATTTTTTTGGGTTTAGGCGCGATGACAGATTTTTCTACCCTTATTGCAAATCCAAAATTAATTCTTTTAGGAGCGGCGGCTCAGTTTGGAATTTTCGCCACATTTATTGGTTCAATTTTATTGGGTTTCAGCATCAGTGAAGCAGGTGCAATTGGCATTATTGGTGGAGCGGATGGTCCGACTTCTATCTTTCTCTCATCACAACTTGCACCACATTTAGTTGGCCCAATTGCGATTGCAGCTTATTCATACATGGCACTAGTGCCAGTGATTCAACCGCCAATTATCAAACTGTTAACTACCAAAAAAGAACGAATCATTAAGATGAAAACACCGCGTGTTGTTACTCAACGGGAAAAAGTAATTTTCCCGATTGTTGGTGCGTTAGTTACGATTATGATAGCACCTGGTGCTTCTGTTCTTTTGGGAATGCTGTTTTTTGGAAATCTTTTGAAAGAAAGTGGGGTGACAGAGCGTCTTGCAAATTCTACCCGCAATGCATTGATAGACATAATCACAGTTTTGCTCGGTTTAACGGTTGGTGCGAGTACGCAAGCAGATGTTTTTTTGAAAGTAGATTCTGTAAAAATATTTATGTTGGGTGCATTTTCTTTTTGTATCGCGACAGCAACAGGACTTTTATTTGCTAAATTAATGAATTTGTTTTTGAAAACAAAAATAAATCCAATGATTGGTGCCGCTGGTGTTTCAGCAGTACCAGATAGTGCTAGAGTGGTGCATCATGTTGGACAAACATGCGATAAAAGTAATTTTTTATTGATGCATGCAATGGCTCCAAATGTCGCTGGTGTGATTGGCTCCGCGGTGGCTGCAGGTGTTCTTTTGGGAATTTTGGGTAATTAAAAAGTGAAAATAATTTATAGAATGGAACACAAAGTGCATTTAGTAAACATGTAACATGATGAAAAAAAGGATTGAAAATGAATATTAATATTTTCAAAAAAAAATACGAAAAAAATGATATTATCGTCAAACAAGGCGATAATTCTACCGATATTTATAAAATTAACAAAGGTAAAGTATTACTAAAAAATTCCAATAAAATGTCCTTTGTAGAATTAAATGAAGGTGATCTTTTTGGTACGGTTGACTTTATTTTAGAAAAGCCATATCGTTTTACAGCAGTTGCAGTTACGGATGTAGAAATTGATATTATTGATCCTCGTATTTTTACAGAACTTTACGAAAGTGAAAATGCTGAATTTATCAAACCAATTTTATTGAGTTTAGCCGAAGAAATTAGGTTTTACGAAAGCAAACTTGAAGGAAAAGGTGGTTTCGTTCGAGACATAATTGCTACTGCAAAAAGATCCGAAAAAAAGATATTAACATTAATTCCAACGACATCGAAAGCGAAGAGAATGTTGCGTAATTTAGATAGAATTGTCATATCACATTTCCCATTCAAAATTGGCAGGCACTCCCGCAGAAGATCAGACAAGCTGTTTCACCGTAATGATTTTTACTTATCCGACTATTCACCTTACTCTGTTTCGAGGTCACATTTCGCTATCACTAAAAAAGATAATGATTATTATTTTTTGGATCGTGGTAGCCATCTTGGCACTTTGGTAAATGGTGAAAGAATTGGTGGTAGAGGCAAACGAACACGAGTGTCATTGTCCGAAAAAGAAAATTCAATAATTATTGGTAGCGTGGAAGCCAAAATTCGGTTCAAATTAGAAATATTGCCGGCTTAATATTTTACGTCAAATAGATATAAACCTTGTGTCGATGCGGTTGTAACCAATTTGTGGTTTTTTATTTTAAAAAATTCTTCTATAATGGAAACTTTTTCTGTTGAATTTGTGATGTTGATAACAGTTCCGACAATTCGTCTTACCATATTGTGTAAAAAACGATTTGCCGAAATGGTGAAAACAAAATTATCGTCAAATTCCTCAAAGGTAAATGCCTCAATTTTACAGACATAATTTTTTACATCTGGATTAAATTTGGCAAAAGACGAAAAATCATGCTCACCCAAGAAATAAGGTAAACAACTATTAATTTTGGTTTTATTGATGTTCATTTTTGGAAAATAACTGCTATAATATCGATTGAAGGGATTACGATTTTTGGTGATAAAATATTTATAAGTTCGCAAAGTTGCATCGAAACGAGCATGAAAATCGTCATTTTTGAGAATCACTTTTAATGTTTTTACATCACGCGGAAGCTTTGTTTGAATTGCAAACTTTATCTGTTCTACCGTCATTTTAATCGGGAAATCGAAATGAGCATATTGTCGCATCGCGTGTACACCGGCATCTGTTCTGCCAGAACCGACAATTTTTATTGGTGTTTTAGCGATTTGGCTGATTGCTTTTTCAATCTCTTCTTGAACGGTTCTGCCGACTTTTTGGATTTGCCATCCCGAAAAATTTGTACCATCGTACGCAACTTGCAAACAATATCTCATATTTTGAAATTAACCCAAAATGTGGTAGTGTAAATTATGATTAACAAAGTTAAATATAGATTTGGAATTATTCGAAATTTTGTTTTTGCATACGAGTTCATTTTTTGAATCGTCTCTTTTTCGACTAAATTTACTTTGTTAAAACTATTCGAAATAGAATTTGAAATTGTCGCCAAGATATTTGTTTTTTCGATATTTTTATATTCATTCCAAAAAATCGGTAAAAAATTGATGGTTGCCACTCCAAAAAATCGAAATTTATTCAATAAAACAGAGTGTGAAACGAATGCGGTGTCTTGTAAAAAAAAATCTATTGAAGTAGAAGATGTGAGATAAACAGACAAAAATAAAATGAATAAAATTCGTAGCGAAAGTGTTAGTTGGGTAAAAAAATCAATTTTAAAAATTATGCCAAAAATAAAGATAGAGATGAATAATGGCACGATTTTTAGCGAAGTTTGAAGCCATTTTATGATTATTTTAGTGTCTTGATAGAGATAAAAAAAAGTGACAATAAACAGAAAAAGCAATAATTTTATGGTTAAAAAAATAGCGATGAAAGCACCCAAAATTGCTAAAAAAAATTTAAGTAGTGAGTTTTGCTGGTAAAATATCGAATTATTCATTGATTGTTGGTTTTTCTTCTTTTTCTTCTTCAGCTTCCCATTTTTCTAACAAAGGTAATCTTGTTTTAATGATGAAATTTTCACCATTGTAATATTTTTTGATAGCTCGTTTCATTTCGGTATTTTGTGAATTGTGCAAAATATCATCAAAATAAAATTTTGCTGAGACGCTGTCGGTTAATGAAAAATAGTAGTTTTCACCCAAAAGAAATTTTGCTTTTTCTACAAAAAGATGTTCGTCATTTTGAGCAATTAATTTCATTGCATTAATTGCCGAATTTTCGTTTTTCAAAATGCGAAATGCTTCGTCAAAAGCGATTGTTTCTGTCAATTCTTTTGGTGTGATGATAAGAACTTTCTCATTTTTCAAAAGCAGATTTGCACCAAATGTATATTTGTTTTCGCCAAAATTTTCGTTCAAATCAGTGAAAATAGAATCGACTTTAAGACTATCATTTTTAATTGTATGGTAAATCCAAAGTTTGACAAATTTTGCGTAAGGAACAAACTCATCAGAGTATTTCAGTGCGATTTCGGTGGTTGAATGTAAAGTTTGTTTTGTGTCGCGAAGTTGCAATTTTAAATCCTGAATTTGCTGATTATCAATTTGCGGAATGAAAGTAGAATCAATAATTGCGAGTGAATCTGAAATTTCTTTTTGAACGGTGAGCGAATCAATTTTTAAATTCAAGTTGGAAATCGTAAAATCAAGTGAATCAACTGTTTGCAATAGCTTTGTTTGATGATTGATAACTTTATCATAAACGACAATCGCCGAATCTGGTTGTTCCAAGATATCTATGTAATATTCCGCTAATTTGAAGTTTTGCATAACGAGTGCTTTTGTGTCTATTTTTTGTCCAGAACCGTGATATTGCAAAATTTGACTGGCGACAGAACTGCGTGTTAATGCAGTTTCCACAAATTCTGATTGTCGAAATTCTTTATTAACTTGATTATATTTTTCAATTGCTTTTTCATAATCTTTGATGATTTCGAAATATAATTCTGCCAAATAAAATGAAGCTTCTGCTGCAATTTTTGTGCGTTTGTTATCGTTTGAAATTGCTTCGAAAATAGTGATTGCTTCGTCTGTGTTTCCTAATTTTGTCAAAGCACGTGCCTTAATCAATCTGGTTTTTGAGATCGTATTTTCACGATACTCATCTGTTAAAAGTTGAGTGGCAATCTCGTTTGCTTTTTGGTAATTTTTGAGCAAAAGATGGTTTTGAGCGATGCAATATCTTGCATCAAATTTGATGCCTCGTGTTACATTTGAGCTCAATAAGTCCGTAAAAATTTCGTTTGCTTTTTGGTAATTTTCGGCGTCAGATTGTGTTTTTCCTCTTAGGAAAAAAGCATTTTCAAATTCTTCAGATTTTGGGTATTCATCGATTATTTTTTTAAGGTAGTATTCAGCTTCAATGAAATTTTTCTCTTTCAAATGAAGCGTTGCTAGAATTTTGAGTGCTTCGGGGTGTATTTTTTTATAATCATCAACCAATAAAAAATCTTGCAAAATTCGATAAGCTACATCTTTGTTTTTTGTCTTATATTTTGCTTTTGCGAGGTATAATTTTGCTTCTGGTATAAATTCACTTTCAGGATAATATTTAAGCAAGTCGTTGATTTTCACAATGGTTTGTGAATAGTTCGAACCACTGTAATAAATTGCTTTTGCGAGCATAAATAGTGCATCATCAACATACTTACTCTCTGGGTATTCCGTCAGCAGATAACTACATTTTTTGATGGAACTTGTGTATTTTTGAATCGCCATTGTTTTCGGTCTGCCATTCTCGGCAAGTTCCAATTTTTGGGCTACTTCAAAATCTTTTTTTGCATTAAAAAAAGTGTTATAATATGCACAATTGAACAACAAAAAAGAGATGCTGAATAAAAAATATTTCTTCATGATTATTTTAGCTTTTTATCGACTAAATTTTCGATATAATTTGCTTTTGGAATAAATGGCAATGTGATGTGGTCTGTTTTTGAGTTTGCTTCATTAAACTCGATGCAAGTTTCGATGGAATTTTCGTTTCTTGCCCACGCTCTGCGAGCTACACCACACATGACATCCCACGGGAAAGCGCGTTCCAGAATAAAATCAACCCGTTCAGAACCGTCGAGAAGCATTCCAAATCCACTATTAGAAACTTTTCCAATTCCAACGCCACCACCATTGTGTAAAGTAACCATACTCATTCCGCGAGCAGCATTGCCAGCGTAACACTCAGTACTCATTTCTGCCATAATGTTTGAGCCGTCTTTTATGTTCGATGTTTCACGATATGGTGAATCCGTTCCGCCAGTATCATGATGGTCGCGGCCCAACATAATTGGTCCAACTACTCCATTTCGTACCATTTTATTGAATTTTAGGGCAATCGCTAATCTGCCTGGTGTATCTTGATATAATATACGAGCTTGCGTTCCAACGACAAGTCTATTTTTCATTGCATCGCGTACCCATTTGTAGTTATCCAAATCTTGATAACGCGGTTCATCACGCAAGTTTTTAATGATATTCGCCGCTTCATTATCAGTTTTTATGAGATCTTTTTCTTTGCCAGAAAGACATACCCACCTGAATGGACCGTATCCAAAATCAAAAAGCTCTGGTCCCAAAATGTCTTCTACATAACTTGGAAAAATGAAGCCATCAAAAGTGTTTTCGCCATTTTTGGCAATTTCTGTAACCCCAGCGTCGTAAATTGCTTTCATAAAACTGTTGCCATAATCGAAGAAATAGGTGCCACGACTTGAAAGAATTTTAATCAATTCAAAATGTTTTTGCAAAGATTCATCGACTAATTGACTGAATTTTTTTCTGTCATTTCCAAGCATTTCGGTGCGTTCTTCAAAAGTTAAACTTTGTGGACAATACCCACCTTCATAAGCAGCGTGGCAAGAAGTTTGGTCGGAGAGTAAATCGATGTGAATGTTATTGTTTACGGCATATTCTAATAAATCTATGATATTTCCATGATATGCAATCGACATTTTTTCTTTTTTTTCGAGGTATTTTTGTGCGAGCGAAAAGGCTGTTTTAGGAGAATCTGTTTTTTCCATCACCCAACCTTGATTGTGACGAGTTTCAATTCTAGATAAATCTACTTCTGCAAAAATGCCCACGCCGTTGGCAATTTCTACTGCTTTTGGTTGAGCTCCACTCATTCCACCTAACCCAGATGAAACGAACATTTTACCCTTTAAATCACCATCTTCTGAAACGCCAAGTTTCATTCTGCCAGCAATGAGAATGGTATTGTAAGTGCCGTGAACAATACCTTGTGGCCCAATATACATCCAGCCTCCAGCTGTCATTTGTCCGTAATTTGCCACACCGAGAGCGTTTGCTCGATTGAAATCTTCTTGGTTATCAAATTGACCAATCATTAAGCCGTTTGTGTTGATGACGCGTGGTGCATTTGGTGAAGATTTGAAGAGACCGAGTGGATGTCCACTCATTACGACAAGCGTATTTTCGTGGGTTAAATTTTCCAGATATTTTTTGATTAAAAGATACTGCATCCAATTTTGGCAAACAGCTCCAGTTTCGCCATAGGTAACTAATTCGTAAGGATACAAAGCAATTTTTTGACTGAGGTTATTATCAATCATTACCTGGAATGCTTTTCCTTCAAGACATTTTCCTTTATATTGCTCAATGGGTCGTCCGTAAATTTTTTCGTTTGGTCGAAATCGATAACCATAGATATGTCCATGAGTTAGCAATTCATCCAAAAATTCTGGTGCAACTTTTTCGTGTAGCTCATTTGGAATGTAGCGAAGAGCATTTTTGAGAGCGAGTTTAATTTCATTTTTATTCAAATTCATTTCGCGTCGCGGTGCTCTTCTAATCTCTTTTTCAAAGTTTGGATATTCCGGTAAAATGGCATCTAGTTTGATGTTCATTGCATCTGAAATATTAAATTTTTCCATATATTCCTCTAAATTAAAATGCCAGTTTTTTGATAATCTAAACTTTTCTCATCTTTTGTGAGGCACTTCAAAATATTTTTTTCGAGTGCGTTCACAACATCAATTGAAATTTCGTCACTTTTCGGAAAGTCTTTCTTCAAAATAAACATTGCATCAATGGATGATTTTGGGATATTTGGTACAAAATCGAGATGTTCAACCACGATGATATTTTTTGATTTTGCAAAAGTAGATTTCGCCAAATTAGCGATATAATTGCATTTGATGAATTCATCTTCCGAAATAGATTTGAAAATGTGGAAAACAATGAGTGGTAAATTCAAGTTATATTTGGAAAAATTGCGTTTTCCGGTAGTGCGAAATTGGACATCAACTTGTTGGACCAATTGCATTAAATTGGGCGAATTTGATGTTTCAAAAGAAGGATTGTTTTTCATTGAAGTCAAATCAGTCGGGTTAAATTTTAAATTTGTGCTAAACGATTGTATGCCCCATTTTGCCGAGTTATTATCCAAAATTTTACTACGATTTATGAAAATTGAAAGCAAATCTTTAAGATAATCAACTGAAAAAACCGCTGAACTTTTTTTGAATCCTTTTCCAGATTTTTTTTCGAAATTAAATTTTCGTTGCTTCAATGTTTTGAGAAAATCATTTAAAAATTGAATAATTTCATCATTATTTTCATTTTTGGGGATTTTTGTGAATTTCAGCCACTTCATTTTAATTTCGTGCAGATACATCTTGTTAATTGGATTTTGTTCAGATTTAATCACTGATTCTAATAGCTTTTCATAATACATATTACCTCTAATTTATCCTAGTTTAATTTATTTTAAGTGCATTATTTTCGATAGAAAAAACGGGATCTGCCGTGTTTTTGTCAACCATTTTTGCATATTTATTGATGCGGAAAAAAGAATTTTTGTAAATTTTGTTTTTGATGATTATTTTATTTTTTGAATCTGTGCTTTCATTGAGCAAATTTGAGAGCTGATTTTGCAACTCCTCATTTTTTTCTGAGTTTATAATGTTTTTCAGTTCTTCTTTTAATGCTGGTGCAACGCATATTTCTACCTCGGTAAATGATTTTTTCGATTTGCCAATTGTTGAAATTGAGATAGATTTTCCGCTTTGTAAAATGCCACCATCTGCAAATGAATCATCACTTCCGATAATTTGATTATCTGCTTGCAACACAGATTTAACAGTCTTTTTGTCGATAAAAATATCGCCTTTTGCAACGAGGCGTGAATTGACAATTGAGTCTAACTTGACATTGCCATCCACGAAAAAATAGGAGTTTTTGATTTTATTTTCAAATTGGAAGTCACCCAAAAGTTTGAGGTGCAAATCGGCTACATTTTTCTTGATGATAAAGTTATGTTTTAAGCAAATTTTATTGTTTTCATCGATGAATGGGTAACCATTTTCATTAGCTTTTATCATTTCATCACTCTCCGAGAAATAAACATTTTTACCTAAATGTTTTTCTAAAATTTGAGAAAAGCCTATTTGATTTCCGAAAACATCAGTTTCGTTGATTTTAGTGATTTTCACTTTGGCTAAATTTTGATTTTTTCTGGCATTTTCCAAATTTTCAATTTCAGAGAATTGAAAATTTTCAGAAATGCAGTTATCAGTGTCGAAGAGATGCAAAAGATTTATTTTAATTTCAGGCAAATTGCTTTTGGCGATTAAAAATGGTTTGTCAAAACTTTTTTTCGATGAATTTTTATGATTGAAATTGGTGGCATTTTCAAAACCATACTTTATACCAGCGTCCGCGATGAGTTTCAAGATTTCGTTTTCATCAAGAACATTTTCAGAATTTTTGATAATCATGTGGGCAGAAAGTTTATCGTCTGCGATGATTAATTCTAAATTGTCAGAGCAAAAAGTAATTTCTTTTTTATCGTAGTTCAGCATTATTCTTCCTTAAATTTACTGAAAATAGGCACTAAAATTAGAGAGGCAATCATTCCAATACTGCCAGCTTGAGGTACCATTTTGGCTCCCCAAACCAAAAATAAAATAAGGCAAACAAAGAGACCGCCGACCGACCCAACGATGGCACCGAACTTATTGACTTTGCGTGAGAATAAACCCCAAATAAATGGTCCCAAAAAAACTGCCGCAATTGCACCCCAGGAAATTGAAAGTATCGTGACGATTACCGCTGGTTTTTGATAAGCTAGAACCATTGAAAGTAAAATGAAGAAAATGCTGCTAAAACGAATCATTTTTGTGAGTTTTTTATCCGAGGCATTTTTGTTAACAAACCCTTTGTAGAGGTCTTTGGTGATGCTGGAACTTGAAATTAGAACCAAGGCTGCCAGGGTGGACATTGAAGCAGCCAAGATAAGAAGTAAGATAATTACGGTGAGTGTTTCTGGAATTATGGTGGCTAATATTTCTGGCATAAAAGCATCAAAATTTAATTTTCCTGATTTTAAGATAAATTTAGCAGGATTATTTTCTGGAACAATGAAAACTCTTGTAAGTGCACCCGTAAAATAGGCAATACTGGTTATTAATAAAGCAAAAATAGTTGATGCGATTGCACCAATTTTCACAGATTTCTTATCTTTAATTGAATAAAATTTTTGTACCAATTGGGGCATTGCAAAAGGGGCTACGCTTGTGAGGAAAATTAATGATAAAAGTGGAATAATTCCAGGAGGTCCAACTGGAGCGACAAGTTTTGGGCTGATCTCTTTTAAGTTTGTGATAATATTTGAAATTCCGCCACCTTCTTTCAATCCAAATGCCAATAAAATTGAAACGCCAATAACCATCACAATTCCAAAGATTACATCGATCATTGCCATGGATTTATAACCGCCGAGAACAAGGTAAATGCCTGTGAAAATACCCATAAATAATAAAATGTAGGTGTATGGCATTGCGAAAATAGTTTCAAATAAATAGCTGAGACCCATAAAAACGGCAGCTGTGTATGGTATGAAAAAAATGAAAATCGCGATTGATGTGAATAGTTTTAAAAAAGGGCTGTTGAAACGAGCTTCCAAAAATTCTGGCATTGTTTGAACGCTAAATTTTGCGGTTTCTTGTTTGATTTTATTTCCCATAATTAGCCAAACGCCCAAAACACCAATGAGCGTATTAAACAGTGCTATCCACAATCCAGAAAGTCCAAAAGCCCAACCTATTTTGCCAGCAAAACCAATGAAAAGAACCGCAGAAAAGTAGGCAGTCCCGTAGGAAAAAGCACTCATCCAAGGTCCAATTTTACCACCACCGAGCATAAAATCATTGAGTGATTTTGTCTTTTTAGAACCCAAGACTCCAATGATGATTACTAAAAGTGCGTACCCTAAAACCGCAAAATATTTTATCATAAAAACTCCTCAAATTCTACCCACCGGCAACGAGATGAATTACTTTTACATCTGCGTTGTCAGCCACGATAGTTGTATTAAATTCTTTTTTTAGAATAAAATTGCCGTCAATTTTTACGACGCTTAATTTAACAATGAAATTATTATTTATCAATAAATTAGTGACAGATAAATTCTCTTGCCACTCAATTTTTGTATCATTTATTTTGATCATAAAAAATTAAGAGAAAATGAGTGAGATTTCTCTTTTTGCACTTTCTGGTGAATCGGATGCGTGTACCGAATTTTCACGATAAGAATCTGCATAAAGTGAACGAATAGTTCCTAAGTTTGCTTTTTCAAAATCAGTGTTACCGACTAATTCGCGCAATTTTGGGATAGCATTTTCGCGTGATAATAAAACGGCAACTATTTTTCCCGAAAGCATAAATTCCAATAAAAATGGATAAAAATCTCTTCCAAAATGTTCAGCATAAAATTTTTCAGCGAGGGGCTCATCCATCTTCATCATTTTCAGTTTTTCGATGACAAAATTATTTCTTTCTACCATCTTCAATATCGCACCGATATTGTTTTTTTTTGTTGCATTTGGCTTAATTAAAAGTAATGTTTGTTGAATCATTTTTCCTCCATAATTTTATCCAGAAATAGAATTTAATGTTGTTAAAAGTTCTTTTTTTACATCTTTCACGTCTTCAAAAATAATGCGTGTGACACACGAAATTAGCGGAATGGAAAGATTAAATTTTGCCAGTTTATCGATAGTTTTTGCCATCGAAACACCTTCCACGACCATACCAACTTCTTGCAAAGCTTCATCTCGTGAATATCCCAAACCCAATAATTTCCCAAATTTTCGATTACGACTATTTTCCGAAATGCAAGTTGTAATCAAGTCTCCCATGCCAGCAATACTATATGCAGTTTTGTGATAGACGCCAAGAAATTTCATAATTGTCACAAATTCGTGTACACCGTAAGTCATGATGACGCCAAATATATTTGTTTTGAAACCAACGCCATCTGCGATGCCAACCGCAATTGCAATGAGTCCTTTCAAAGCAGATGCTAATTCTACTCCTTTTATATCACGACTAAATTCAAATTTCAATAGATTATTTTCTAATTTTTGTTGTAATTGAAATAGCAGTGCAACATCGCGTGCAGCCAAGATGGCTTTTGCGGGAATATCTTCTGCGATTTCACGCGCGATGGTCGGTCCCGATAAATTGGCAAATTTCAAAGTGGGAATTTTGTTCATCATTGTTTCCCAAACCGTTTTAAGAGTTGTGTGTTCCACTCCTTTTGAAGCGTTTACGATAATGCAATTTGTGATTTTATTTGCGGTGAATTCGTCGGTCAAACTTTCGATAAAACGAGATGGAATGGCGATTACAACCACATCATTTGATTCAACTTGGCGTGAAAATTTTGCTTCAACAATGATGTTTTCTGGCAATTTAATGTTTGGTAAAAAAGGTGATTCATGTTTTTTATTGATTTTATCAGCTTCTTTTTGATCAATTGTCCACAAATATACTTTATTGTTTTCCGAAAAAATTTTGGCCAAAGCTGTGCCCCAATTTCCAGACCCGATAACAATTATTTTCCCTAAAGTTTCCATTTATTAATTCTCCAAAGTTAACATCAAAACAACTCTTTTTAATTCAGTTTTATCGTAAAGATATTTTTGTGAATTTTCATACTAAAAAGCTAAACTTGACGAAATACAGTCAAAAATAAATTTGTACAAAATTTGATGGGTGATTAGCTCAGTTGGTTAGAGTGCTACGTTGACATCGTAGAGGTCACAGGTTCGAATCCCGTATCACCCACCATTTTCTGGAGGTTTGATGAAAAAAATTGGATTATTTTTTTTAGTTTCAATCTTTAATTTTTACTTATTTGCAAATGTAGATAGCTTGAAAAATGTTCTCGAAAATTCTTCTTCAAAGTCATCAAAAATTGAAATTCTATTCCAAATTGGCGAATCTTTCCAAACTGAAAATCCTGAAAAAGGGATTTTATACTATGAAGAAATTTTGGGATTGACAAAAAATAAAAAAAATAGGGCAAAAGCGATTCATAAAATAGGAGTATCTTGCTTCTATTTAAGTCAATACGGTTCTGCATTAGAAAATGTTCAAAAAGCCACAAAAATAAGAGCTGAGATTAAAGATGAATTTGGCTTAATGAATTCTTATGTTGTGCTTTCCACACTTTATCGCATAAATTCCCATTACGATACAGCATTTAAATATGCTCAAAAGGCATTGAAAATTGCTGAAAAGTTGCATGATGAAACGATGATTATAGATATTTACAATGCAATTGCTAATATTAATTATGAATTGCTTGAGTTTTCAGCCGCCGCAGAAATATACGAAAGATGTTTAGCATTGGCGGAAAAAATTGAAGCAAAGCAACAAATTTCAAATGCACTCACTAATTTGGCGATGGTTTACGATGAACAAGGGAAATATGATTTAGCGTTGGAATGCTATAACCGTTCTCTCAAAATTGATGAAAAATCTAAAAATAAAAGTGATATTGCCACGAATTTAACGAATATAGCTTCAACCTATATTTCGTTGAAAAAATATGATTTAGCACTAAATTATTTAGGAAAATCCAATGAAATTGCTAAAGCTATTGGCGAAAGATTAACGATTGCAAATAATTTATATAATATTGGCGAGATATATTTGAAATTAGATAAAAAAGTAGAAGCGAAAAAGGTGCTTTTTAAGGCTGTTGAAATTGCAGAAGAACTGAAACATATTAAGCTAATTGGCGAGATTTACGACAAGATTTCCCATTACTATGAGGCTAAAAAAGATTATAAAAAGACAGTTTATTATATTCGTTTATCCGATGAGTATTTAACAAAATATCAGGAATTAGGCGAAGATGATATAAAAAATCAATTTGAAATAGACCGTAATTTTGCTGAACAAGAAAATAGAATTCATTTGATGAATCAGCAAAAAGAGGTTGATGACATGAAGCATAAAATTGCCGTAATATTTATCCTTGTTTCGAGTTTTATTGTGATTTTATCATATTATTTTATGTATCGAATGAAATCAAATATGAATAAAATTTTAACTATTCAAATTGAAGATAGAACTTTTGATTTAAAAAAGAAAGTTGAGGAAGTCGAAAAAGCAAATAAAACTTTGGCAGAAGAGATGAAAATGCGAAAAAAAATGGAAAAACAATTGATGTTTTCCGAACGAATGAGTGGGATTGGGAAATTCGCATCTGGTGTTGCACACGAAATACGTAATCCACTTGCTGTCATTAGTTCTACCGCACAATATATTCGGTTAGAATTGCCAGAAAATGATGAAATTACGAAGATGATTGATACGATTATTCACTCCACAAAAAGAGCATCTTCGACGATTCAAACCCTTTTGAATTTCTCAAAAAATAATCAATCTGATTTTGAAGATAATTACATTTCTGAAGTTTTGGAAAAAGTTTTTCAGATGGTTGAGGTGATTTGCAAATCTCAAAAAATTGAAGTAGAAAAAGAAATTTTACCAGAATTACCGCTAATTTTGTTGGACTTTGTCAAGATAGAAGGTGTGCTGTACAATGTGTTTATCAACGCAATCGATGCGATGCCAAATGGTGGAAAATTGAAGGTGAAAGCATTTGTCCAAAATGGAAATATTATTTTAGAAATTATTGATAATGGAGTTGGCATCGAAATAGATAAATTGTCAAATGTTTTTGAACCGTTTTACACTACAAAAGAAAATGGAACTGGTTTGGGGTTAAGCTTGGTATATCAAATAATGGAAGCACATAACGGTAAAATAGAAGTTGAAAGTGAAATTGGCAAAGGCTCCAAATTCACTATGATTTTCCCGATAAATGGCAAGATGTAATGACATAAAAAAATGTTGGAGAACTCAAAATGAAGAAAATTCTCATTGTAGATGATGAACAACCCATCAGATTTATTCTCTCAAAAGTTATTGCAAAGGCTGGTTTTGAAGTGGAAACTGCTGAAGATGGCAAAACTGCTTTTCAAAAAATAACCTCTTTTCGTCCTCATTTAGTACTTTTGGATATAAAACTTCCCGATGCGGATGGTATGGAAATGTTACCCATAATTCGAGAAAATAGCGATATTGCCGTCGTGATGATGACAGCTTACAGTGACACTAAAACAGCTGTGGAGGCCATTAAACTAGGAGCTTACGACTATTTGAACAAGCCATTTGATAATGAAGAAGTAGTCTTGGTTATCCAAAAAGCATTAGAGAAAATGGAACTAATTTCAACGGTAGAGAAATTGCAAAAACAATTGAAAACCAAACATATTTTGGGTGATAGTGAAGCGATAAAGAGAGTTTTACAGCAGATAAATATAGTCGCATCTTCGCCTTTTTCGGTAGTTTTGCAAGGAAAAAGTGGAACTGGAAAAGAACTTTTTGCCAATATGATTCACGATAGAAGTGAGTGTCGTAAATCTCCATTTATTCCAGTGGATTGTGGTGCAATTCCAGATTCATTATTTGAAAGTGAACTGTTTGGTCATAAGAAAGGTGCTTTTACCGGTGCAGAGTTTGATAGAAAGGGGATTTTTGAACAAGCCAATGGAGGCACCCTTTTTTTAGATGAAATCAACAATTTATTACTTAACATGCAGGCAAAATTTTTGCGTGTTTTACAAGATAAGAAAATCAAGCCGATTGGTGCTGAAAAATGTTCAGAGGTTAATGTACGCATAATCGCAGCTTCCAATGTTGACCTTGCTGAAAAAGTGAAAAAGGGTGAATTTAGAGATGATTTATACCATCGTTTGAACGAATTTAAAATTGAATTACCAACTTTATTGCAAAGAAAAGATGATCTGCCAGTCTTGATTAAATGTTTTATCTGTGAAAATAATGATACTTTGAAAAAGCAAGTGGAAACAGTCTCAAAATCAGCGATGAGAAAGTTATTGGACTATCCATATCCCGGAAATGTACGTGAGCTAAAAAACTTGATTAAACGAGCTGTTTTATTGGCTGAAAATCACATGATTCATTCACGGCATTTAGCTTTTGAATATTTAGATTACCCTAATGATAATTTAGTAACATTAAAAGAGATTACCAAAAACGCAGAGATAAATGCAATTCAAAAAGCATTAAATGCTTGTAATTTTGATAAGTCAAAAACGGCAGAATTGCTTGGAATTCCACGAAGCACATTGTACAGATTAAGAGAAAAATATAATTTAGCATAATTCATAATGTGTCTCACTTTTGAGACATATTGTGTCAAAAGTGAGAATTTGAAAACCGAATTTTAAAGTTCGGTTTTTCCTTTTCACCGAAAATAGTAAAAATAAAAATTCATAACAAACTGCAAAATAATAACATAGCCACGAGACAATAAAAATATTTTAAGAAAAAATTCATTTTGGAACAGAAATTGCGTGTATATGCAATTATGGAGAGTAATGTAATGTCACGAAATGAATTTGTTTGTCCGTATTGTAACGCTGTAATTGAGTCAGAATTTTCAATGGTCTGTCCTTTTTGTGGCAAAGTTCCAAAACGACATTTCCACCACATCAAAATGAAAATAGAAGATTATTTTTTATATTTTGTGTGCATATTTTTAATACCATATTTCGGACCGTTTTTGAGTATTATATTACTTTTGAATAAATTATTGTATCATCGTTTTCGTAAGCAAATCTATGCTTTGATGACGGTATCTTTTTTGGGTATTTTTGTGAATTATTTTATGTGGAATTATGTTTTTGAAATTTTGTGAACGAACACAAAACCGAATGAGAGGTGATTATGTTTCCATTTTTTTATGGTAATTTAATCTCCAGTCCTTTCATTCGAAGAGCAGAGGGCTATAACAAGCCTTCTGCTGATTTTGGGAAAACGGTCGATCCCCATTGGACCGTGTGATTAATTGGATGCAGTTTAAATCCTTTCTGTAATGCCAATAATTACAGTTTTCCATTGGAAACAGCCCTCAAATATTTTGAGGGCTGTTTTATTTTATTCGAAATTTTCGAAAATATCCATCTGTTTTTGTGATGGTGAAATTTTGAAGTGTCGGTAAGATTTTAGAGTAACTTTTCTTCCTTGTGGTGTTCTGTCCAAAAAACCTTGCTGAATTAGATATGGTTCGTAAATTTCCTCAATTGTGCCAGCATCTTCACCAACTGCGACGGCGAGAGTTTTCAAGCCAACTGGTCCACCGCCATAATTTTCAATGACAGTTTTAATCAGTCTTTTGTCCATTTCATCTAGCCCCGCATGATCTACATCGAGCATTTTAAGAGCTTTTTGAGCAATTTCAAAAGTAATTTTTCCATCACCCTTAATTTGGGCATAATCTCGCACTCTGCGGAGAAGTCTGTTTGCCACACGAGGTGTGCCACGGCTACGCCGTGCAATCTCGTCCGCTCCCTCATTATCAATGGGAATATTCATCAATTTTACGGAACGATTGATGATTTTTTTGATACTCGCAACATCGTAATAATCGAGTCGTAAAACAATGCCAAATCGTGCTCGCAGTGGCGATGTGAGTAAGCCTGCACGAGTGGTTGCACCAATCAATGTGAAAGGTTCGATTTCGATATTCAAAGAACGAGCAGAAGGTCCACTGTCGATGATGATTTCCATTTCAAAATCTTCGATGGCGGGATACATATATTCCTCTACAATGTGGTTCAAACGGTGGATTTCATCTATGAAAAAAACATCATTTCGTTGCAGATTTGTGAGAATTCCAGCTAAATCTGGTGCTTTATCCAAAACGGGACCAGAACTAATTTTGATGTCTGTATCAAGTTCGTTCGCGATGATGTGCGCGAGTGTTGTTTTGCCCAAACCGGGTGGACCGTAAAGCAAGACATGGTCAAGCGGTTCTTGGCGTAGTTTAGCAGCTTTGATGGAGATGTCCAAAATCTCTTTTATCTTTTTTTGACCGATAAAATCGGCTAGTTTTTTAGGGCGTAAGCTACGGTCAAAATCTCTATCTTCTGATTTTGAAACAGGATCAGAAATTCGTTCTAACATAAAATTCTCCTTTCGATTGAGAAAAAAAATAAGTCGATAATTTAGGCAAGTTATTTTTTTGTTGCAATTGTTGCTGGACTTTTTCGACCTATTTTTGGACCGTCAATTATGGAAAATCCAGCTATTTCCATATTTTTTCTTACAATTTTTGCACAACTGTAAGTGGAAAGTTTAGCACCTTTTTTCATGATGCGAAATATTTCTGTAAAAATTTCAACAGTCCACATTTCTGGTTGTTTTTGGGGTGAAAATGGATCGAAAAACACACGATCAAAATGATTGCTATTTAACAATGCAACTGTATTTTTTGCATCACCAATTCTTAATGAAATTTGATTATTGTTGTCATCTGTAATTGTCTGTTTTTCAGCAATTTTAGCAAATGTATAAAATGATTTTTGTAATTTTTTGGGAGCTTCAATTTCGCTAATTGCCGTTAAAATATTTAAATCATTTTCCAATCCGATAATTTGTAAATTTTTGTGGTTTATAGTGGCAACGAAACTGTTGTAACCGAGTCCAAAACAGAAATCAAGAATGTGCATGCCATCTTCAACTTTAAGGGCATTTACATGTTTTTCGAGTGCTTCTTCAAAAGCACCACTGATAGAATGGTAATGTTCCGAAAATTGTTCGTTGAACGCGGTAAACGAACCGTCTTGCGTTAGCACAAATTTTGGCATTAATTGTCCCGTAAAAAATTCTGATAAATTTCGTAAGTTTTATCGCGGTAACAGACGAAAATAACTTTTTCTATGGCGGTGTTATTTTCCAAAAAATCTTTCACAATTTTGATGGCAATTTTGGTGGCTCGTTCGAGTGGAAATCTATAAACACCAGTGCTTATCGCTGGAAATGCAACGGTGGATAAATTATTTTCGGTGGCAATTTCCAAACTCTTTTTGTAGCATGAAGCCAATAAGTTGTCTTCATTATTTGAACCACCATGCCAAATGGGACCGACTGCGTGAATGATGTTTTTTGCGGACAATGAATAGGCTTTTGTGATAACTGCATCGCCAGTGGCACAACGGCCGATTAATCTGCATTCACGCACTAATTCGCTGCCAGCGGCTCGATGAATTGCGCCGTCCACTCCGCTACCACCGAGAAGTGAGTTGTTGGCTGCGTTTACAACTGCTTCCACTTCAATTTGGGTAATGTCGCCTTTGATTATTTGGATGCGATTTAAAAGTTCTTTTTTCTTGTCTTCATAAAACGCCAAAACTTCTTTTCCTTTTTCCGTGATTTCGTGTTTTTGGAAGGAGCTATGTGGTTTTTCTGGAATTGTGTAGTGTAAAAGTTTTTTCTTATTGAGAGCGTAAAGCGCGCGCTTAAGATTACCAGATTTTTGCTTTTTTCCTAAAAATTCAGCAATTTGTTTGCTAGAAAGTGCTTCTTTATAGCAAGTGCGTAAAATGTTAATTTGAATTTCAGGTAGTGTTGGTAGCGTGATTAAATTTCGATTTGCACCAATTTTTTGCAGAAAATAATGCTGGTTTTCAGCAGTTTTGCTGATGTTTTTGAAATAATTTATCAGACCATTGGTAGATGAATCATGTTTGGAACTTTTGGTTTTTTCCGAGAGTTCTGGCAAAATAGTTTTGGCAAGTTTTTTGCCCAATTCAACTCCAAATTGATCGAAGCTAAATATATTCCAAATAACACCTTGCGTAAAAATTTTGTGTTCGTACATTGCGATTAAACTTCCCAAATTTCGTGGCGTTATTTTGTTGAAAATGATAGAGTTTGTGGGGCGATTTCCATTAAAATTTTTGAATGCATTTTCATTGCTTTTACTGCCGACCATGAGTGCTTCTGTCTGTGCGAAAAAATTTGAGAGCAATTTCTGATGATGGTCGCCAATCGGGTTGTGTGTGATTGCCGGAACGATAAAATCACACGGAATTAATTGTGAACCTTGATGAAGTAGCTGAAAAAACGAATGTTGACTGTTTGTGCCAACGCCACCCCAAATAATGGGTGCTGTTTGGTATGAAATTAGTTGTCCATCGCGATCGACATTTTTACCATTACTTTCCATGTTTACTTGTTGGAGATAGCTTGGCAAAAAGTGTAAATAGTTATCATAAGGTAATATGGCTTCGGAAATTGTGCCAAAGAAATTGAGATACCAAATGCTGATTAATGCTAAAATTTGAGGAATATTATTTTCGAAGTTTTCATTTCTGAAATGTTCGTCCATCGTGAATGCACCTTCCAAAATTTCTGCAAAATTTTCGTAACCAATTGCACAAGAAATTGAGAGTCCAATTGAACTCCAAAGTGAATATCTGCCACCTACCCAATCGGCAAATTGGAAAATGTTACTTGAATCGATACCAAAATTTTCGGCCGAAATTTTATTGGCAGTTACTGCCACAAAGTGTTTTGCGATTTGTTTCTCATCTTTCGCGTGAAGTAAAAACCATTTTTTGGCAGTTTCTGCGTTTGTCATTGTTTCTAAGGTCGAAAAAGTCTTGGAGGCAATGATGAAAAGTGTAGTTTCTGAATCCAGTTTTTTCAATATATCGACGATATCTGAACCGTCTATGTTGGCCACAAAATAGGTGTTGATGTTTATTTTTTTGTAAGATTTCAGTGCTTCGGTCACCATTTTCGGTCCCAAATCTGAACCGCCGATTCCAATGTTAACAATATCGGTAATTGTGCGTCCAGAAAAACCTTTAATTTGCCCAGAAGTTATCTGATTAGAAAAATTTTCTATTTTTTTAAGGGCAGAATTAATTTGTGGCATCACATCTTCTTCGTTGACAAAAATGGGGCTGTTTGCACGATTTCGGAGGGCGGTGTGCAAAACGGCTCTATTTTCTGTTTCGTTAATGATTTTCCCAGAAAATTGTTGTTCAATCGCGTCTTTTAAATCAACTTCTTCAACGAGTTGTTTGAATAATTTTATGGTTTCATCATTGATGATATTTTTAGAGAAATCAACCAGAATATCTTCCAAAACCAGCGAAAATTTATTAAATCTTTTCTTATCATTTTCAAACAAATCTGTCATCTGAACATTTTTCATTCTTTGAAAATGTTCTTCCAAATTCATCCAAGCCAAAGTTTTTGTGGGATTATTTTTTTTTAACATAGATTACCTCAATTTTTCAATAAATTCGATGCTTTTTTTTGCTACGAGTTCTTTATCAAAGTCAAGTGTAGCAACATGATACGAGTTATTTAACCAAATTAAATTTTTATCTTTTGAGCCGATATTATTCAAAGTGAAAATAGCACTTTTTTGTGGAATTACATGGTCTTCTTTTGATTTAAAAATTAATGTTGGTTGCTTTATGTTTGGCAAACTTTTTCTAATTATTTTGAGCATTTTGAGCATTTCATAAACTGCTTTTGTGGGAGTTCTATCGTATGCTATTTCTTTTTCATTTGGGTCTTTAATGTCGGACGCAACCGCTGGAACTGCTGGAATAATATGATGTAAAAGTGGTACGAACCAATATTTTGGATTAGTAAAAACGCAGATATTATTGATAAGGATAAGACCCGAAATTTCAGGATGATTATTTGCCAAAAAAAGTGATAAGCCACCACCTAATGATAAACCACAAATAAAAATTTTAGAAGCTCTTTTCTGTAGAGTTTGCAATGCGATTTCCAAACAATCTACCCAATCTTGGTAGGATACTTTATTCAAATCTTGCCATTTTGTGCCGTGTCCTGCAAGTTGAGGTAGTTCCACATTGAAATCAGCATTAGCAAAACTTTCAGCCATAAACTTCATGCTGGAAGTGGTGGAAGTTAATCCGTGAACCACAAGAATACCAATTTTGCTTTCCGATTTGTGCGAATAAGGTTGATGATATTGTGTTAAATTCATAAATTATTCCTCCCAATTTAGCGATTTTTCGATCGCTTTTTGCCATTTTTGAAAAAGTTGCTGTCTTTCTTCATCGGTCATATTTGATTGCCAACTTTTATCTTCTTGCCAATTATTTTTTAATTCTTCTAAATTCTGCCAAAATTCAATAGCCAAGCCAGCAGCATAAGCTACGCCGAGAGCAGTTGTTTCTGCAATTTTTGGACGCGTTAATTCGATGCCCAAAAGATTAGATTGAAACTGCATCAGTAAATTATTAACAGTCATTCCGCCGTCAACTTTTAAATTCGTCAATTTGATTTTCGCATCTTTTTGCATAGCGTCGAAAACTTCTTTTGTTTGGAAAGCAGTTGCTTCCAAGACAGCTCGTGCGATGTGCCCTTTATTGGAAAAATGGGTCAATCCGCAAATAGTACCGCGTGCCGAATTATTCCAATATGGTGCGAAAATTCCCGAAAATGCGGGCACGAAATAGACGCCACCATTATCTTTGACTGTTGTGGCAAGTTCAGTTATTTGTTCCGATTTTTCGATGAGTCCAAAATTATCGCGTAACCATTGCACAAGTGAGCCGGCGAGTGCCACGGATCCTTCTAAGGCGTAAACTGTTGGTTGTTTACCAATTTTATAGCCGACGGTGGTGAGTAATCCGAATTTTGAGTGAACAATTTTATCTCCAGTATTCAAAAGTAAAAAACAACCAGTGCCGTAAGTGTTTTTTGCATCACCTTTTTGGAAGCAGGTTTGTCCGAAAAGAGCGGCTTGCTGATCACCTAAAATGCCAGAGATTGGCACATTTTTCAGAAAATCCATTTTTCCGTAAATTTCGGATGAAGAACATATTTTAGGTAAAATATGTTTGGGAATTTCAAAAATAGCCAAAAGTTCATCATCCCAGTTTAATGTTTCGAGATTCATCAGCATGGTACGACTGGCATTTGTAACATCGGTGATGTGGATTCCACCATTTTTCCCACCTGTTAGATTCCAAATTAACCAGCTATCAATTGTGCCGAAAAGGGCATTTTTGTTTTGAATTTCGGTTGCGAGGTTTTTCACATTTTGTAAAAGCCATTTTATTTTGGGAGCGGAAAAATAGGTGGCAAGTGGTAAACCAGTTTTATTTTGAATCAGTTTGTTTTTTGAATGTAAATTTTGGCAAATTTCGGCAGTGCGAGTGTCTTGCCAAACGATGGCATTATGGTAAGGTTTACCTGTTTTTTTATTCCAGATAACGGTAGTTTCACGCTGATTTGTGACGCCGATGGTGGCGATGTCTTCTTTTTTTATGTTTGCTTTTTTCAAAGTTTGCAGAATGACAGATTTAGTGTTTTTCAAAATTTCAAGCGGGTCGTGTTCCACAAATCCTGCTTGCGGAAAAATCTGTTTATGCTCCATTTGATGTGACGCAACACGATTTCCAGCTTTATCGAACAAGATGAATCGCGTACTCGTAGTACCTTGATCTACCGCTCCCACATATTTCATAAAAACTCCATTTATACGATTGGAAAGTAAAATATTTTTCTCGGAAAATCGGTCAACAAATTTGTTAAGATTGACATAAATTACCAAAAAAAATAATTATCCAAACACGATAAAAGGGGGTTTTATGTTTAATAAAGAATTATTTGAAATCGCGAAAAATGTTTCTAAAAAAGCTTATGCACCTTATTCAAATTACAAAGTTGGTGCTGCTATTCGTACGAAAAATGGGAAAATTTTTAGTGGCTGTAATGTGGAGAATTCATCTTATGGTTTGACGAATTGTGCAGAACGAACTGCTATTTTCAAAGCAGTTTCAGAAGGCGAAAAGGAGTTTGAGGAGATTTTGATTTATTCAAATTCGGGCAAAATGCCATTTCCATGTGGAGCGTGTAGGCAGGTTATTTCCGAGTTTGGTGATGAGATTAAAATCACCATTTCTTCAAACGAAAAGATAGTGGAATCTTCCATAAAAAAGTTGCTTCCTTCCAAATTTGAGTTATAATTTAATAAAAGAATTAAGGAGTTACGATGAATAAAGAATTTGATATAGCCATAATTGGTGCAGGTCCAGGTGGTGTGAGTGCTGCTATTTACGCATCTCGCGGTGGTTTGAAAACTGTTGTATTTGAAAAAGGTCTCATTGGTGGGCAGATAGTTTTGACGGCTGATGTGGAGAATTATCCAGGCTTTGAAGAAAACATGAGTGGTTTCGATGTGATGGATAAAATGCGAAAACAAGCTGATAAATTCGGGACAATTTTCAAGGCGGAAGAAGTTAAAGAGATTGAGCCAGAAAAAAAAATTGTGAAAACTGCAAACGAGACATACGAAGTGAAAGCTATCATTATGGCAACCGGTGCAAACCCACGTAAATTGAACGTTGTCGGCGAAGCAAAATTGACGGGGCGCGGTGTTTCCTATTGTGCAACTTGTGATGGTGCTTTGTATCGCGGTAAAACGGTAGCGATAGTTGGTGGGGGAGATTCGGCGGTAGAAGAGGCGTTGTTCCTTACTAAATTTGCTGAAAAAGTTTACATTATTCACAGACGTGATGAACTGCGGGCTGTAAAAATAATCCAAGAACGAGCGTTTGCGAATGAAAAAATTGAAGTTATTTGGGATTCTGTTATCGAAGAGATTGAAGGAGAACAATTTGTAGAGAATGTGAAGTTAAAAAATGTGAAAACAAACGCAATTTCAGACTTGAAGCTTGACGGAATTTTTGTCTATGTGGGAATCAATCCAAATAATGCTTTAATAAAAGATTTTATCGAGATGGATGAAGCTGGTTTTGTGATTACCAATGCAGAAATGTTAACTAATATTGCTGGTGTTTTTGCAGTTGGTGATTTAGTTCAAAAAGTTTTACGACAAGTTGTAACTGCGGCAGCAGATGGTGCAATTGCGGCATTTGTAGCCGAAAAATGGATAGAAGAGAACAAGTAGAAACATTAAATAATAAATAGTAAAAAGCCAAAAACCGCTCCATTCGGAGCGGTTTTTGGCTTGTAGCTACTTCAACAGTATCATCTTCTTTGTATCAACAGCTTTACCATCGACGACAAGTTTGTAGAAATAAACACCAGATGCAAATTTATTTGCATTCCAAATAATTTGTTGATTTCCTAATTCGTCCCGAACGCTTTCGGGATTAACTACTAATTGCTTCACAAGTTGACCCTTGATGTTAAATATTTCAATTCGTGCTTTTTCGTGTAAATTCGTGGTTA
>JABGOP010000036.1 GCA_018645365.1 Candidatus Cloacimonadota bacterium | reverse complement strand
GAGGCGGATTATACATTAGCAATTCATCACTGCAATTATCGAATGTAACGATTAGCGAAAATTATACAGGCAGTACTTATTCAGTTTGGTGTGGTGGCGGTCTCTATATTGATTATAATGCCGATGTAACCTTTGACCCAGAAAATCGTTGTAGCATTTATTCTAATTATACTTTAACTAACACTGGGAATGATATTGGAATAGATAATAATATCAATTGTAATGTTATTTTAGATACCTTCACAGTAATGAATCCTACCGAATACCATGCTAGTCCATTAGCAAATTTTACTTTCGATATCCAAAACGGTCTCATCGAACCGGTTAATGCAGATTTATATGTGAGCCCAACTGGAGATAACAACAATAGTGGACTTTCTGCCGATGAACCATTGCAGAATATTTTCTTTGCGTTAAATAAAATTATTGTTGATGCAGAAAATCCACACACTATTTTCCTGTCTGACGGTGTCTATTCACCATCACTTACAAATGAACTTTTCCCAATTGCTAACCGTGATTACTGCAACATTGCAGGAGAAAGTAGAGAAAACACAATTTTAGATGCAGAGCAAACAAATCGTGTAATTGTAGCAAACGAAGTTAATTTATCTATCAAGAATTTAACCATTACAAACGGAATTACTGGTAATTACCTTGATGGAGGTGGCTTGTGGATTGATAACTCAGATGTTATACTCGACAATTTATTAATTACAGCGAATACTGCTCACTATTATGGTGGTGGTTTATATCTTGATGGAACAACTGCTACTCTCAGTAATGTAGCTATTGTTGGGAATAATGCAATTTGTGCGGGAGGGCTTTATATTGATTATAATGCCAACGTAACCTTTGACCCCGAAAATCTCTGTAATATCTATTCTAACAATAGTGAAAATAGTTATGGAAAAGATATATATTTGGATGATATCTCGAATTTGAATGTCATCGTGGATACTTTCACTGTAATGCAACCAACTGCGGAATTTTTCTATTCATCTCTTAGTGGTAACACTATCGAAATTCAAAATTCTATTTATGAACCAATTGGCGCTGATCTATTTGTAAGTCCATCAGGCTCGAATGAAAATAGCGGATTATCTGAGAATGAGCCACTACAAACACTTGCTTATGCACTTACTGTAATTAATTCCAATAGCGATAATCCTCGAACAATTCATTTAAGTGAAGGTGTCTATTCAACTGAAACTAATGAAAACTTTCCAGTTTTTGGAAAAGATTTTGTCAGTGTTATCGGTGTAAACCCGACAAATACAATAATCGATTTAGGGAATATCGGAAGATTTATGAGGATAAATAATGTTGAACAATTCAAATTAGAAAATGTTCAAATAATTAATGGTAATAGCTATGTGTATCAACATCCAGAATCTGATGATGGTGGAGTTATTCGTTCTAGCAATTCAGATTATGACCTCATTAATGTAACTTTTTCTAATAATAGAGCTAGCTATGGCGGTGCAATCTATTCAATAGATTCAAACGTAAATATAGATAAATGTAATTTACACCATAATGAATCTAATTATTCGGGGGGGAGTATATATATGGAAGGGTCCTTTGGGAGCACTTCATCTCTTCTTATTTCAAATTCTACCTTTACATCAAATTTAGCAGATGGTCAAGGTGGTGCAATTTTTTCAGAATTTTCAGATGTAGAAGTCATCAACACCATCTGTTGGAATAATTTACCACAAGAATTGAGTGTGGGGAGTAGCTTTTTTGACCCTAGCACACTTACGGTTACCAATTGTGATATTATGGGTGGTGAAGCAAATGTAGAACAATATGGGGAAAACTCAACTTTGAATTGGTTAGATAATAACATCGATATTGACCCATTATTTGTAGATGCAGAAAACAATAACTATCTCTTACAAGAAAATTCTCCTTGCATCGATGCAGGAACTGCTTTCTTCGAATGGAATGATGTGATTTTATTAGATATGGGAATAGAGGAATATTTTGGAATTGCCCCAGATATGGGTGCTTTTGAATACGGAATGACCTCCATTGAAGATGAACCCGAATTACCAATGTCGAATAGGAAATTAACAAACTACCCTAACCCGTTTAATCCAACCACCACGATTTCTTTTTCTTTAACCACGAATTTACACGAAAATGTACGAATTGAAATCTACAATGTGAAAGGGCAACTGGTGGAAACTCTCTCCAATCTCCCAATCACAAATTCACCAAATCAGCAAATTGTCTGGAATGCAAATAAATTTGCAAGTGGTGTTTACTTCTACAAACTTGTGGTCGATGGTATTGCTGTAGATACAAAGAGGATGATACTGTTGAAGTAAAGTTGTTTTAAGGAGCAACATAAAGCCATTTCTTGTTTGAAATGGCTTTTTTTAGTTGACGATAAAATCATCAAAGATTTTTTCACGATGTTTTGAAATCGAGGATATAATGAAAGAAAAATTGAGAAAAATACCGAGTGTAGATAAATTGCTTTTGCACCCAAATTTTACTGAAACTTTGAAGAAATATGGACATGATTTGCTCAAATTTGCTATTCGCGAAGTGTTAAAAAAAGAACGTGAAAATATTCTGAATGGCAAAAACATATTTTCTGATAGTGAACGGATAAATCGCATAAATAACTTCGTAAATAATATTGCAGAAAATTCTCTAAAACCAGTAATTAACGCGTCTGGTATAATATTACACACAAATTTAGCACGTGCTCTTTTGGGTAAAAATGTTTTGAAGAACATTTCACCAATCATCGAAAATTATTCTAATCTAGAGTTTGATTTACAAAAAGGAAAACGCGGCCATCGAAACACACATATTTCTAAAATTCTAAAATTCATTACAAAAGCAGAAGATGCAGTAGTAGTCAATAACAACGCTGCTGCTGTGATGTTAATTTTGAAAACTTTTGCAAGCAATGGGGAAGCAATGATTTCGCGTGGTGAATTGGTAGAAATCGGCGGTTCTTTCCGCATTCCAGACATTATGGATGCAAGCGGAGCCAAAATGGTGGAAGTCGGTACCACCAATCGTACCCGCATTTCAGATTATGAAAATGCCATCACGAAGGATACTAAAATCATTTTAAAAGCACATAAATCGAACTATTTTATCGGTGGATTTACCGAGGAAGTAGAACTTGAACAACTCGTAAGGCTTGCTAAAAAACACAATTTGATTTTTATTTACGATATGGGTTCAGGACTTTTAAGAAAACCGAAAGGGCTACCACTCCAAGATGAGCCAGATGTTCAAACCACCCTTAAAATGGGAGTTGATATTGTTTCGTTTAGCGGAGATAAATTATTGGGTGGACCACAAGCTGGCATCATTGCTGGTAAAGAAGCACTTATTTTGAAATTGGCAAAAGCACCAATGATGCGTGCTTTACGAGTTGGAAAACTGACAATGGCAGCTTTAATTTCTGTGCTAAAAAGTTATTTAAATGATGAGAAATTAACTTCTGAAATTCCTATTTTTGAAATGATGAGTCGTAATGAAAAATATCTACTAAATTTAGCCGAAAAATTAACTATCCGACTTTCTACACATGGCATAAATAGTGAAGTTATTGATAGTGAAGCACAGGTTGGAGGTGGCACGCTTCCTCATCTAAAACTGAACAGTAAGGCTGTTAAAATAGTGGCTTTGAAAAAATCTGCTAAAGAAATTCACCATAAACTATTACAATTGGACAGACCAATCTTAGCTATTTTGCGTGGCGGTGATCTGCTCTTTGATGTGCAAACAATTTTTGAAAATGAGATTGATTATATTGCTGAAATGATGGGGAAGATAGAAGTTTGAAGTTTGGTAGCGAAGAACGAAAATTAGAAAATAAAATTTTTACTTATTCTCAATATTTAAAGACAAAATTTGGTAAAAAAGTTTTTCGAGTTGGTTTAAGTTTAGGAAAGATTTGTCCGCATCGTTTGAAAAATAATGGTTGTGTTTTTTGCAACCCCGAAACTTTTACTGGTGAATACCAATCGCAAAATTTATCTATCAAAGCACAATTAGAAAATGCTATTCCGCGCATCAAGAGAGCGTGTGGTGATGTTGCTCTTTTAGCCTACTTTCAGGATGAAACATCGACTGCTGGTAGTCTTGACTTTCTCAAAGTAAAATTTAAACAAGCACTTTCACACCCAGAAATTATCGGACTTGTCATTTCAACTCGACCTGATTTTGTGAATTTGGAAATACTTGAATTACTCAAATCTTTCCAAGTTCCCCTTACTATTGAAATTGGATTGCAATCAATCCATGATAAAAGTTTAAAATTACTAAATCGTGGGCATACCTTCGAGCAAGCCGAAAAAACCATTCAACAATGTGGGGAAAATGGACTTGATGTTGGTGTTCATTTGATTATGGGAATTCCAGGTGAATCTTTTGCAGATATGAAGAAAACAGTACAATGGATTTCTGCAAATAAATTCATTAAACAAGTGAAATTTCACAATTTAGTAGTTTATAAAAACACAAAACTTGCCGAAATGAATTTGCCAATTTTAACGATTGATGAATACATCGAAGCACTTGCGAACCTTTTACCACACTTACGCAAAGATATTGTAGTAACACGATTATTTACTTCCAATGTGCGTAAAAATCAGCTTGCAGTTGATAATATTACTGGCAATAAAACTAAATGGATGGCAAAATTACGCGATTATTTGTATGAGAATGAATTGGAGCAGGGAAAAGATTTTAGGTAAACTGGTTTACTTAAAAGATTACTCTGAACACGGCTCATCATCATCGTGATTTTCGCTTATATTTGGTAAAATATTCGTTTCGAGCAATAATGTGTTATCCATTAAAACAGTTTCTAAATCAGCCAAAGACCAATTACCTTCGTGTCTGCCAATGCCGTGCATAAATAATGGAAAGTGGACAAAATCTATTTTTTTATGATTAATTTTAGCTGAAAAATTACTGTTAATGACAATTGCGAATGGGAAATGTGTCCCTGGTAAGTTGTATTTTTGGAGAAGTTCCACATTATTTGAATCTGTAATCACATAATATGCAATCTCATATTCTCCTTTGTATTTATTAAGAATTGTGTTTGTTTTTTCCAATGTTTGCAAAGATGGTTTTTTGTTTTTATGAAAAACATCAATTGTTTTCAATGAATTATGTCCACAAGAAATTAGGAATAACCCTAATAATAAAATCAAACTAAGATTGTTTTTTTGCATATCGTTCATCCTTTAATCTAAAATATATTTTGATTGTTTAAAAAAGTAAAACACATAATTTCTGTCAAGTGCAATGTTTTACTTGCAAAATATTCATCTTTTAAAATATTAAATTCATAAAATATATAATCGGAGGAAAAATGATAAACCCCTACAATGTAATTAAAGAGATCGATTTTGAGAGATTAGCTGGTAGTGAAAATGAACGCAAAGCCGCTAAAATATTCAGTAACTATTTAACTAATATGGGATTAGCTCCAAAATTAGAAGCATTCGAGATTTACTCTTTCGATACGGGAAAAGCAAAAATAACTGTAAATGGAAAAGAGTTTTTTGCACATCCATACGGTTTAAACAAAAATGCAACAATCGAAGGCGAATTAGTATTCGTAGATAATCCAGAAATTGTTGCAAATAATAAAGGTGCGTTCAAGGATAAAATTGTGATGAGTTACGGCTTTTCACGACGATTAGGTCCAACTTTATTTGCAGGTGGTGTGAAGGCATACATTGGCATTGGCAGACCAAATAAAAAAATAAACAGCTCCTCGCACCGTCAAAAATCTTTTGAAAAAGGCTATGTTAATTCTGTAAATGTTAGCTATAATGATGCTATTAAGTTAATGAAGTATGCTGGTAAAAACCTCAAAATTATAATTGAGCAAAAAGTGGAAAAGCGGATTGCTCATAACTTAGTGGTGGACATCAAGGGTAAAAAAATTGATGAAAACTTAACGCTTGCTTTTGGTCATTATGATTCGGTAGCACGCACTTCTGGTTCTTCTGATAATGCAGGTGGTTCGGTTATTTTACTCAAACTTGCTGAATATTTTTCTAAACATCAGCCATTGCGTGATTTACGCATTATCTTTTTTTCGGCAGAGGAATTAGGACTTTTGGGAAGTCAAAATTATGTAAAAACTCATTTGAAGGAACTTCAAAACAGGGTGAAATTTGTAATGAACATTGATGTAGCTGGTGACATTATCGGGACTGATCACTTAAATGTAATTGGCACAAAAGAGATGTTGGGCTATTTGGATGGTATCACAAAAGAAATTGGTTTGAATTTTTACAGTAAATTAGAAATTCAAAGTAGCGATTGTATGCCGTTTACAAAATATGAAATTCCGTCCGTAAATATCCACCGAAAAGGTGGTGCTGGTAGTTCTGCAATTCATACTCCAGATGATTCTCCCAAAAATGTTTCGCGATCTGGTTTGAAAAATACACTAACTGCAGCAACTAATGTTTTAGAACGTGTTTTGAATGCAAAAGTTTATCCAATTAACCGCGAAATAGATGGCAGTTTACGCGACAGAATAGAGAAATATTTATACAACATGAATTATGAGAACCCAGCATTAGAGTGGACTCCAAAATATAAAAAATGACACGGTTTTTGGAGAAAATTAAGAAACAACAGTTAGCTTGTAATGCAATTTTAATTACAAAATTTTTAATTTTTGGAATGTTGATATTCTTGCTTACTTTTATTTTATTTTTCTTTATTTTCAATGCTGTAAATAGCCACCAGAAAGAGCTGTTTTTGTTTGCAGTTAGCATGAAAGTATTTTTGGCATTGGTTGTAATATATTTAGTTTTACAACTAAATCGGACAGTATTATCAAAATTTGAAACTGCGAAAAAAATGGATTATGCAAATAATGATAAAAGTGATACTTATCAAAATGCATTCGAGCTTTTTACGAATAAACAAAATAATATCGTACAAAAAATTGTTGAAAAAGCTAATAAACAAGCCACACAAGAAAAAATAAAATATGAGTTAAAACCGCTTAAAAACTTATCTTTTTTAACCATCTTCATTTTGAGCTCATTTTTTATAGTAGCACATTTGCCACAGTTCAGCGAAACTTATTCATTTTTTTCGATGCGGAAATTACCCCCCATACAGCATAAAAATTTCATTGAATTAACTCCACAAAATTTGCAAATTTTACGCGAGAGTGATATTGTCATCGAAGTGCAAAATCCAGAAAATGTGGAGCATATTTTATGCTATAAAATTGAGAAAAAGTGGCGTGAAATTACTTTGCGTAATTTTCGTAAAAAATTTGAGATATTAGATTATTCATTCGACTATTTTGTCAAAACACCGTTTGCTATTTCTGATACCTTTCGGATTGAAGTTTTTGAATTACCAATTGTAAAAAAATATTCAATTAGGTATGATTTCCCGCAATATACAAAACAAAAATCGCTAGTGGAAAAAAATGCAAATGGACACATTAAGGCAGTTTTTGGTACAACCATTTCGCTTGAAATAGTTGCCAATAACCCACTTAAAACAGCACATATGATATTTTCTAATGGTGATATTTTGGAGATGCAAAGAATGGGGAAATCAACCTTTAAGATTGATTTTGAAATTCAGAATAGCGGTTATTATCACATCAATTTAATCGACATCTTAGACAATAAATCCCAACAAATTAACAAGCAAATTACCGCAATTTCCGATGAAATGCCATCAATCGACATTATTCAGCCAGGTTGTGATACGATGCTTACGCAAAACATGTTACAGTCTTTAAAAATAGTAGCTGCGGACGATTTTGGTTTGCAGGATTTAACGTTGAAATATGTCATAAATTTTGAGGATGAGTTTAGCGAAAACATTAAAAAATCTTTTTCATCAAATATCATTTCAGTAGATTATAATTTTGATTTGAATGAAATGGTGATAATTCCAGGCGATAAGATTAATTACTGGGTAGAAATTTATGATAATTCACCTTCAAAACAGAAAGGTATTTCTCCAAAATATGTATTAAGATTTCCATCGATGGAGGAAATTTATAGAGAAATCGAACGAGAAGAAAAAGCAAAATCAGAAATTTTGCATGAGACTTTAGAGAAATCGGCAGAAATTCAAGAAAAATTTGAAGAAAAACGCCGTGAAGTTTTTAAGAAAGACGAAGTTAATTGGGAAGATAAAAAGGAAATTGAAGAACTATTTAAAGAGCAAACGAAATTAAATGAAGATGTGGAGAAAGTTGCCCAAGATTTTCAGGAATTGATGGAAAAATTTGAAGATAATAAAGCGCTCTCTTCCGAAACATTAGAAAAAATGGCGAAAATCCAAGAATTGATGGAGGATATTTCTAACGAAGAATTGCAAAAAGCAATGGAAGAATTGCAGAAAGCGATGGAAGATTTAGATGCAGATGTGATGCAGAAAGCGATGGAAAATTTCAAATTCTCCATGGAAGATTTTTCCAGTAAATTAGAACAAACTATAAAGTTACTAGAAGAAATTAAAAAAGAACAATCGTTGCAAAAAGCACTTGAAATTGCCGAAGAAATGGAAAAAATGCAAAACATTTTAAACGAACAAACCGAAACTGGCGATTTAACCGAACTATCAAAAAGGCAAAAAGATATTTCGCAAAAATTAGAAAACCTTAAAGAACAAATCCAAAATTCAAAAGAGATGATGAATTCCGAAGAGGATGCTTCAATGCTACAAAAATTTGAAGAATTGCAAGAGATGATGCAGAGTGATAGTTTGCAAAATGATTTACAAAACAGCGAAATGCAATTACAAAATGATGAAAAACAAAAAGCTCAAAATTCACAACAAAGCGCATCTCAGAAAATGAGTAAAATAACAGAGAAATTAGAATCAATGCAGCAAATGATGTCAGCGGGAATGCAGATAGATGCTTCCGAAATTCTGGATAAAACCATTCGACGCTTACTTATTTTTAGCAATTTCCAGGAAGACCTCTCCAAAAACTATGACGATGACCCTTATCTCATAATAAAGGACGAAATAGCCGTTTTTGAAGGCATTAACCGAACTTTGAAAGAATTATTCCAAACGCCAATGATTATTTTGGTAATTGGTCCAAAATTTATGTATGATACAAATTTCACATCGTCGAGTTTTCGCGAAATGTTTATTTATATCAACGATGCCAAAACGACAAAAGTGAAGAATTATCTGCTCGATATTCGGAAAGGTTTGAACTTGATGATTTTCGATTTGATGCAAGCCAAAGAAAATATGCAAGATGGTAGTGGCGGTGGCATGCAAAGTATGATGCAAATGATGCAGCAGATGGGGCAACAGCAGATGATGATGAACATGATGACGCAAAGTATGATGCAACAGATGGGTGAAAATGGAAAGATGGGTAATGAAGCTCGGAGGCAAGCACAAAAGTTGGCAAATGACCAACAACGACTTGCCGAAAACTTGAAACGAATGTTGCAAACAAATCAGGAAGCACAAAAACAAACAGCTGCTATCAATAAAATGATAGAAGAACTTGAATCTATCGTAAATGACTTGAATATGGGACGGGTGAATCAAGAATTAATCGAGAAACAAGAACGCATCTTATCGCGATTATTGGAAGCACAAAAATCTATTCACAAACGAGAGTTTTCTAAAAAAAGAAAGGCAGAAAATAGCGAGATAGATGAATGGGACTTACCCGAAAATTTGGAATTGGAGTTTGATAAAATGTGGCAAAAAGCACTTTTAAATGAAGATTACAAAAGCTACCCAAAAGAATATCAAGAATTAGTTAAGGAATATCTGAAAATGTTGAATGAAAAATTAGGAGAAAAATGAAAATACGATTAATGTTAATGATCTTATTGACGGTTTCCAGTTTATTTGCACAACTCGATGAGCGTGAGATTTTGTTCAAAAGAGCAACGCGTTACCGAACGCAACAACAATATGAAAAAGCAGCCGAAACATTTTCAGAAATCTTGAAAATTTATCCAGCAGATGAAGAGGTTATCGAACAATTCACCATGTTGTTAATTCAAACAAAACAAACTAAAAGGGCAGAAAAACTATTAACTACCCACAAAAAATCAATTTCAAAAGTTAGTTATACAAATTTGCAAATTAACATAATGTTGAGTAAAGGGCAGATTAAAAAGGCAAAAAATATAGCTTTTGAGTATTTAAACGGCAACATTCGTATCAACGATTATCAAAAACTATTCAGCACTTTTGAATTTTTCAAAGAATCGGGAATCGCAGTGCAAATAATAGATAAAGTGCGTATAATTGCTAATGATCATTTTCTTTTTGCAAGAGAAAAAGCACGTATTCAAAAAAGCTTAAACAATTTAGAATTAGCAATTATTGAATATCTAAAAGTTGCCGAAAATAAATGGCAATATGCTAATTTTGCATTATCAAGATTGCGTTCAATTTTACTGGAAAATGTTGATTTAATCGAAGTTGTGGAAGAATATTCTCGGCAAACAGACAATCAGAAAATTCATGAAATTTACGCTCAATGTCTGGGTGATTTAGGATTTTATGAAAAAGCAATTTTAGAATATAATAACCTACCAATTGCAGATTTAAAGCGATTTGCGGCTCGACAATATTCAATCGAAAATCTTGTATATGCCAAGAAAGCATATACGCAGTACATAGAAAAAATAGGTGACCAAGTTGAAATTGCGAATGCAAAAATAATTATCGCCAAGATTGAAATGCGTCAAAATAATTTTATAGTTGCCAAAAGAATATTGACCGAAATTGAAAATAACGCTACCATAAAAAATAAAAAATTCAGATATAAAACGCGTGCAAATAGCAAATGTAGAGAGCTTTTGGCAGAGATTGAACAAATAACAGGTGGTGCCAAATACATTCAATACCTTCAGGATGCAAAAAACTTCTCCTTTAATGATAATGATAAAAAGAAGCTAGACTTAAAAATCGTTTATCATCAATTATTGAACGAGAATTATGAGCAAGCAACGTACCAATTAGCTTCAGTCTTAGACGGTGAATCTGAAAATTCAGAAATCTATAAAGCGAGTATCTACAACTCCTACTTGATGGCTGTTTTTCAAAATAATCCAGATGCAGATAGCTTACTTACTGAATTTATCCTCAATTCTGCGAACGATGAACGCACAAATGATTTGCTTTATCTTTCCACCTTTTTGGAAAATTTCCAAGATGAAGAAAACAGACAAATATTTTTGAAAGCTTATCGTAAAAAATTACTATTCCAAGATGAGGAAGCCCTCGATATTTTACAACAGCTTTACGAAAACTTAAAAAATGAAGAATTACTAATCTTAGCTGGCGATTGGGCTTTTGAAAGCAAGGATTATGAACTTGCAAAAAAAATGTTCGATGCTGAATTTTTAGATGTGGTTTTACAAAATTATGCAAAATTAAAGTTGGCAGAGTTTGACAAAAATATTTGCAAAATATTTTTGGAGAAGAATCAGGATTCTGTGTTTTTACCAAATTTTAGAAAATTATTGGAGGAAAAATGAGATCATTTATTTATTTTATGATTCCATTCATTATCATCTTTTTGTTATTCAAGTTTTTCGGTTTTATCCTTTTCAAGTTTTGGTTTATTATTATACCGCTAATTGTTTATTATTATGTAACTTCCAAACTCAAGAAAAAAAAAGATAATTTCAAAAGTCGTACCCATCTTGATCCTAAGAAAGAGGTAAAGTTAGAACAAGATTTTGAAGTTATTGACGATGAATAAATATAATTTAGCGTTAATAAATAGTTTTAAATATCATCTACAGGTTGAAAAAGGACTTTCGGAGAATAGTGTGGAGAGTTATCTGCACGACACCAACGATTTTGCTAATTTTATCGATAAAAAGGTAGATATTATTAGCAATAATGATATCATCAACTATCTTGTGAACCTACAAGAAATAGGACTTTTAAACTCTAGCATTGCTAGAAAACGTAGCTCTATAAAATCTTTTTTTAGGTTTTTGCTAGATGATGGTATCGAAATAGAAGTTGTGCTCAATGACATTCCGAACATCAAATATTCACAGAAAATACCGCAAATCCTTTCGGTGCAAGAGATGCTAAAATTATTGGATGCTATTCCAAGTGAAAAACCAACCGATATTCGTAATAAAGCAATGTTAGAACTAATGTATGCCAGTGGTTTGCGAGTTTCAGAAATCATTAATTTATCGACTCATGATATTTATTGGGATGAAAATTTAGTGCGAATAACTGGTAAAGGGCGCAAACAACGCATCGTACCAATTGCCGCAAATTCACTTCCATTCATCAAAAGCTATTTCCAAACTGCCAGAAAAGAGTTGAAGAAAGATAAAAATATTGATTTGCTCTTTTTGAATGTTCGCGGTGACAAATTAAGCAGAATGGGGATTTGGAAAATAATCGGGAAGTTGGCACTTCAAGCTGGCATCAAACAACACATTTCGCCACACACATTTCGTCACTCTTTCGCTACCCATCTTCTGGAAGCTGGTGCAAATCTGCGAGTGGTACAGATGCTTTTGGGACATTCTAGCATAAATACTACTCAAATCTACACCAACATCGACAGAAAGTTTATCGAGAAAGAACATCGCCTCTATTTTCCACGCTAAACAGATGAAATCTATCTTAATCATTGATAATTACGATTCATTTACCTATAATTTGGAGCAACAACTTGGCTCATTTTTTGATGGAAAGATTGTTGTGAAACGAAATGACGCAATTAAACTTCTGGAAGTAATAAACTTCGATGCAATTGTCATCTCGCCAGGTCCAGGAAGACCAGAAGATGTACACCTTACAAACGCAATAATCAAAAGATATTATGCCCAAAAACCAATTTTGGGAATTTGTTTGGGAATGCAGTGCATCAATGAACTCTTTGCAGGTAAAACAAGTTTGGCAGATTATCCAATGCACGGCAAAATTAGCACAATTTCACACGATAAAATGGGACTATTCAAAAATATCCCCCCAAACATCAAAGTAGCACGCTATCATTCGTTAATTTGTGATGTAAACAACGATAAGTTGCAGGTTACAGCTCGCAATAATGATGGAGTAATCATGGCAATTCGCCATAAAACCCTGCCAATCTTTGGAGTTCAATTTCATCCAGAGTCTTTCTTGACCGAATTTGGTGATAAAATGATGAAAAATTTCTTGGAGTTAATTTGAAGATATTAGATGCAAAGATTAGTGAAATAAAATTTCAAAATGCAACTGATTTTTTTGAGCAGTTTGCACAAGACTATTATACTGCACTATTCACAGGAGACGAGGTTACCTCCGAATATTCGCTAATTGGTAATAAACCACACACGATTATTCGTTTTGCAAATAATAACTTCACCATAAAAACTGCAAATAAACAATTTACAGTCGAGACGGAACACAGCAAATGTAACAATAATGACGATTTCTGGAAATTTACCAACGAAATTTTAGGAAAAACCAACTTTCACGAATTTGCTTTCCCTGTTTCTATTTGCGGTGGAATGGGCTATCTTTCTTACGAGATGTTACATCAAATTGAAAAAATAGCTAAAACAACAAATGCAAACTACCAAATGCCAGATTTCGAATGGATTTTTTACAATCAATACTTTGTGTTCGATAATTTTGCCAAAAAAGCGTACGAAATAAACTTGCAATACAAAAATGAGAGCAATATTTCAAAAAATGAAAAAGTTGCAGATAACTTTAAGGTGGAAAAACTTTTACCAGAGTGCAATGCAAAAGAGTATATGCAAAAAGTGGAAAGAATCCGCGATTATATTTTCGCAGGGGATGTTTACGAGGTGAATCTTTCGCAACAAATTTGCGGTGATTTTATGGGAAATGCCTTCCAACTATTCAAAAAACTTTTCGCGGTGAATAGTGCACCATTTTCTACTTTTCTAAATTTTGGTGAAAACAAGATTGTGTGTAACTCTCCCGAATTATTTTTGAAATGTAACAATCGTAAAGTAGAAACACGCCCCATCAAAGGGACAATTCAGCGGGGGGAAACGCCAAAAGAAGATGAAGAAAATAAGATAAAATTGCTCAACTCGCGAAAAGATGAAGCAGAACTTTTTATGATTATCGACCTTTTACGAAATGACATTGGCAAAGTTTGTGAGTATGGAAGCGTCAAAGTGATGGAAGCAAAAAGATTGGAAAGATTCAAAAATGTACACCATCTTGTGGGGGTAATAGAGGGTAAATTGCGAGAAAACATCTCTTACTTTGACCTTTTGCGAGCAACATTCCCCGGCGGTTCAATAACTGGTTGCCCAAAAATTCGTTGTATGGAAATCATTGATGAATTGGAAACTTATGCGCGCAACCTCTACACTGGCACAATCTTTATCATGAACCAAACTTCGCTTATTTCTAACATTGTCATTCGGTCTGCCATCATTCAAAGTGGAAAAATTTACCTAAATTCTGGGGGAGCCATTACGATAGATTCCAACCCCAAAAGTGAGTTTGAAGAGACAGAGCACAAACTGAAAAACATTATAGAAGCAGTGATGGGTAGCTAATGAACATACCACAAATTGAGATGAATATATTCACAACTTTAAAATATCAAAACAAACAATTTTGTTTTTTGGAAGAGCACCTTACGCGTCTGTTCGATTCACTGCGATGGTACAAAATTAAGATTCCCCAAATAGATTTTGAAGCAGAATTGAAAAGATTAATGAAGATAAATAGATTCTTGGAAAGTCGCATTCGGATTGTAGTTTCACAAAATGGTGAATTAGATATTCAGTGCCAAAAATTAGCAATAGATAAAACTCCCAGAACAATTAAAATATTTGCTGAAAGACGCAAAAACTTAGGAATATACCAACATAAATGCCAAAATTTACCCAATGTAGAATTAAATAAACAAGCAAAACAAGATGGTTTTGATGATTATCTTTTTATTGATGAAAAAGAGCGAATTTTGGAGACAACATTTTGTAATATATTTTTTGTAAAAGATAATGAGATATTTACGCCACCCAGTTATTTACCCATTTTACCTGGCATTATGCGTGTAAAAATTCTCGAACAGAATAATGTTTCCGAACGAGAAATCTTTCTAAATGAAATTTCACAGTTTGACGAGATATTCGTTACAAATGCAATCCACGGTAGGGTAGAGGTGAAAGAGATAATTATGGGCGTGTAACTATAATATGCACAAGCAGTATTAACCGTTCCCCCAAGGAACGGTTTTTTTTGTCTTTAGACAAAAAAATGGTGCCCTTTAATCATTGGAGGGCATCATTTAATCATTGGGGGGCATCATTTAATCATTGGAGGGCATTATTTAATCATTGGAGGGCATTATTTAATCATTGGAGGGCATTATTTAATCATTGGGGGGCATTATTTAATCATTGGAGGGCATTACTAAATTGATAAGCGAGAACGCCGTAGATGCCGATGGGTACTATAAATAGTGCTTTTCTTTAGAAAATAGTGGGGGTGAGGTGGAAGAGATAATTTTCATAAATGAAAACTGAATCTTTCTTTACTTTGTAAAAAAAATTAGACGCTGTTTTTTAATTTCATTAAAAAATTAGAGGCTTTTTTTATTTCATAAAAAAATTATTGACAGAATCTTTATGAAAATAAACTTCCAATTCATCTAAGTTGATTCATTAGAAAAGTTCTTTATAAAGTTGTAAATATTTGCATTAGTTTTACTGTGTTCTAAATTAAAAATTGGCGTTTTTAGACTAACAGAACAAGTAGAGAGAATGCGTCCATGAATGGACGCTACTTTCTGCATCTTGTTAGTCGGGTTGCCAATACCTTAATTTAGGATGTAACGAAAGTTGCGTCCTTTTTTTATTTTATAGA
>JABGOP010000035.1 GCA_018645365.1 Candidatus Cloacimonadota bacterium | reverse complement strand
CCAATGTCTATTTTATTTACTTTGGAAGTTTACACAATATTTTTTACATTCCCGATAGATATTGGGTATATTGTAGGTAGTTACTATAGTATCTGGTAAAATGTAATTATTATGTAATTTATTTGGGGTTATTGCCGATGATGTGGGGCGGGGGAGAGAATATTAGAAGAATTTAACTAAACCACGAGACTGAACCGTTGATATGTTTATTAGGTGCTGTTTTATTTTGATAACAAGCATTTTCTTTACAGTTTCAGTTTTTCCTTCGCGATTAGTTGCAAGCTATTTATTACTGAGTAAGAGCGTTTGCACCGATTTTAAAAATGGATAATCCAAAAGTTAATTGATTAATTACGATATTTAGCATTATGAAAATCACTGCTGTATAGATTCCCCAGCGTAACCATTTTGCTTGGGCGTATTTCATACTTTTTTCGGAAGCAAATTCCCCACTTTCCATAGCAATTTTATTTCCTTTGATACCACAGTAAAATGCAATTGAGATAGGAATTATATTTAGGGGTATATCTATAAATCTTGGTAAATTCAAAAATTTTGGGATTGCCACCAAAATGACATAAACTAATGCTAATATTTTTTTTTCATAAACATAGAGCCAGATAGGAGCCAATATGAATGCACCAGTATTGAATTTTAAATTTTCCAGAAGTTTGATTTCGTTTTCGATTTTCATAATTTCCTCTTTACTTAGAATAAAATAATTTTATACAATGTGTATTCACAATTTTTTTTGTTTTTCACCTTTCCCCACTTTCACCACCGAAAGGGATAATCTATCATTTATTGTCAAATGGTTTTTAGGATAGTTATTTCAAGATTCCTAAAATCAATTTTTCTTTTTCCACTTTTGTTTGTGAGAATGCGTAGCATTTTGAGATTTTTTTAGCTACTAATTCTCCTAAAATTTTATCATCGCAAAACACTTTGCCCAAAACGCTATTTTCTGTTATTTTGTCGCCAATTTTGTAAGGTAAAAATGCACCAGATGCGTAATTTAATTTGGAGTTTAATGTTTTTCTGCCAGCGTCAATATCAATGAGAGCATAACCAATTTGTTGACTGTTAATCGCTTTTATCCAACCAGATTTTTTGGCAATTATGGGGATTTGGAATTTTGCTTGTGGTAAAAGTGAGGTATCATCGCAAACTTGCGGGTTGCCATTTTGTGCTTCGATAAATTGGCGGAATTTTTCCAATGCGGAACCATCATCAATTACTTTTTCTATCATTTCGCCAGCTTCTGTTTGGTCTTTTGCAATTTTAGTGAGTAACAACATTTCAACTGCTAATTTTTTTGTGATTTCATGAATATCTGTCACTCTTTTGCCTTGTAAATATTCGATGCTTTCCATAATTTCTAAGCTGTTGCCAACGTAATTTCCGAGCGGTGCATTCATATTTGTGTAAATTACAGTTACATTTTGTCCGAAATTTTTACCAGTTTGAGCAAGTAAATTACCTAAGTTTTGGGCAGTTTCCATATTTTTGATGAAAGCACCGTCACCAACTTTGAGGTCTATAACTAAGTTTTGGGCACCTTCTGCAATTTTTTTACTCATGATGCTGGCGGTGATGAGCGGTAAGCTTTCCACAGTTGCAGTTACATCTCGCAAGGCGTAAATTCTGCGATCGGCTGGCACCAATTTTTCCGATTGACTAATGATGGAGAAACCAACTTTTTCAACAATTTTTTTGAACTCATTTTCTTTATAATTTGTGCGAAGATTTGGGATACTTTCCAATTTATCGAGCGTGCCACCAGTATGTCCGAGACCTCTTCCCGAAATCATGGGGATTTTAGCTCCACAAGCGGCTACGATGGGTGCGAGTGGAATGGTGATTTTGTCACCGACTCCGCCAGATGAATGTTTATCGACGGTATTCATTGTTTTTGGAAAAGTAATTTGGTTACCGGATTTGATGTAAACATCGGTAAGGGCTTGCACTTCATCAACTTCCATGTTACCGAAAAATATCGCCATCAAAAAGGCGGACATTTGGTATTCAGGGATTTCATTATTTAAGTAAGATTCGATGAAAAATGTTAATTCTTTTTTAGAAAGTCTTTCACGGTTTCGTTTTTTCAAAATTATTTCAACTGGATTCATATTTTCCTCTTTTTTTATTAATTCTTTTTTGAATTCACTTAACTGTTTTTCAGCTTGCCATTTCCAAAATGTTTTGCCGTTCACAAATTTTGTTTTTTCTTCTTCACATTTTTGAATGAGCAAAGTTTTTGTGTTGGAATACGGTAAATCAATAATTTTTTTTGCAATTTGCAACTTTGTCTTTTTTAAGAAATCTTCACCGTTCATTCCAATGGGAGTGCAATTGATGATTACATCAAATTTTTGATTTGGAACAGCAATTTTGCAGTTAAATTTTTCTGCTAATTTTTTAATTTTTGTCAAATTTCGTCCAGCCGAATAAGCTTGATTTTGAAAAATTGAAAGTGCCGTTTTGGCAGTTCCGCCACTTCCGTAAATTAAGATTTTTTCATTTTTGCTGATTTTTAAAAATTTGATACTTTTCTCAAATGCAACGGCATCAGTGTTAAAATATTTTCGTGATTTTGGTAAAAATAGATTGATCGGATTTTCAGTAAGTTCTGTTTTGAAAGGCATTGTAACTGAAAATCCGAAACAATTCTGTGAATTTTGCCAATTCAAAAAATCTGTTAAATTTTCGACATTAAACGGTAGGTAAATTGCATCAATTTTATGTTGTTGGAAATAGTGATTATAAAAGTTGATTCCGAGAGATTTTTCAACCTGTTTTCCGCCGATAATGCCACCAATCTTTGTTTTTTGTGAAATTGTTGAAAGGTTGTAAGTTTCGGCTTCCGTAACGGTTAGTTGTCCCGTTGCAGTTTGGTAATCATCCAATCCGACAAATGTGCCAACCGCTCCGAAATGGGTGTGCAAAATTCGACTGATTTTGCCAAGTTTACCCATGCCCGTAAAAATGATGGGCTTGTTTGATTTTTGGAAAATTTTGGTCAATTTTGTAAAATCAGAATAATTTTCTATTTTGAGAGCAATTTTGAGAAATTTTGCTGGAATTTTATTTGATTTTTCGATGATTTTTTCTAATTTATCAAAATCAATTTTATTGTTAAAAGAGTGAAATGAAAGAATTAAATTTTTTGCTTTAATTTGCGAAAAATCATTAAAAAGTGTGATTTCACAATCGACTAAACAATCGTATTTTTCGATGACTTTTTGGTAATATTTTATTTTATTGGTGTGATTAAATTTTCCGCCTTCTTTTGGCTCACGAATGGTAATAATCGTTTTTTTGTTAATCAATTTGGTTGGAAAATTTTGATAATTTTCATTGAAATCTAGACGATATTCTCGCCATTCATAATTCGGTTGATTTTTGACAAAATTTTCGTCTAAAAACGGGATTGAAAGAATAATCATTTTTTGCTGTTTTCCAAAATTAGTTGCCAAATATTTTTGATAAATTCAGTGTTGATTTTCCATAAATTAGCTTTTTCTTTTAGTGTTGAAATTAGCTCATTTTCACGATTCTTATCTTCGATGTCAATTTTATTTTTTTGCTTAAATTCTTTCACTTTTTCGCTGATTTTTTTTCGACGAGCAAGTGCAATCAAGATGTCTTCATCAATTTTGTCGAGTGCTTCACGATAATCAACTATATTGAAATTTTCGCCAGAAATTAATTTTTGGTGGCAAATTGCATCTACCAAAACCAGCTTCACCATTGCTTTTGCGACTGGTAAAATACGCAGCACGATGCAAGTGTCGTGACGACCTTTTGCTTTGAAAATTGTCTCTTCACCAGATTTTGTGACAGTTTTTTGTGAAATATTTATTGATGGTGTTGGCTTAACTACGAAACGAAAAATTATCTCATTTCCGTTGCTGATTCCACCCAAAATCCCTCCAGAATGGTTTGAACGAAAACCAGTTTTATCCATTTGATCATTTGCTTCACTTCCAGTCATTTTGGCAAGTTGGAAACCATCGCCAAATTCAATGCCTTTCACCGAGCCAATCGAGAGGATTGCTTTGGCAAGATTTGCATCAAGTTTTTCAAAAACTGGATCACCGAGACCAATTGGCAAATTTTTAATTTTAACTTCCACAATCCCGCCAACTGAATTGCCACTTTGTTGGATTTTTGCAAGGTATTCTGTCAATTTAGTAAAGTTAGTAGAATCTTTCCAATGCAAATTGTTTGTGAAATTTTCGTCAAATTTTGTTATAGAAAATTTACCAATTTGAACAGGATATGCTGAAATTTCAACATTTCCTAAAATATCATTTGCGAGCCCAGAAGCTGCAACTCGCGAAATGGTTTCGCGCCCACTAGCTCTACCACTACCGCGATAATCGTAAATTTTGAATTTATTGAAATAGGAGAAATCAGCGTGGCTTGGGCGGAAAATATCTTTCAAATGTGTGTAGTCTTTACTACGAGCATCGTTATTATAAATTACTAAACAAATTGGCATTCCAGTAGTTTTTCCTTCAAAAACTCCTGAGAGAACTTGTAATTTATCGTCTTCTTGGCGAGTTGATGAAAATTTATTTTTTCCAGGTTTACGTTCGTTCAGTGCTTTTTGGATTTCTTCTAAGGGAAAACGGATTCCAGACCTTACATCTTCGATGACAACACCAATGGCGGGACCGTGACTTTCACCGAATGCAGTAATCCCAAAATATTTTCCAAAACTATTTGATTTCATAAAAATTCCTTTTATTCAAAACGATGTAATTCATAAATCATCAGCCGTTTTTGATGTCAATTAAAAAATGGACTTGACCGAAAAGTTTTGGAATTTAATTTCGTTTTCATAGTGAGGTTTATGTGTTTTATTTTAAATTTGCGCTGAGATATTTGCGCGGTAGAAAAAAGTTATTTTTCAATTTTTCCAACACACTTTCACTTTTTGGAATTATTATTGGTGTGTTTTCATTATTGATTGTATCTTCGGTGATGAGTGGTTTTAGCGTTGATATGCAAAAGAGGATTGTTGGCTTAAAATCTGAAATCAAAGTACACAATGTAGATTATTCTGCAATGCAAAACTATGATGAATTGCTCGAGATTATCACTAAAAATGATGGTGTGAAAGCTTCGTCTCCAGTTTGCGAAACCGAGCTTATGATTCAGAAGAAAAAAAATATTGCCTTTACTATTTGTCGCGGAATTAATTTTGAAAAACACAGTAAAATTACGAATATTTTTGAGAAAAACATCTTTGGAAAACCAAGTTTTACTAATTTGCAAAATGATGGCATTATTATCGGAGTAGAACTTGCACAAACTTTGCTGGCAACAATTGGAGAAGAGGTGCAAATTTCATCACCAATCGGAACAGAACCAACTCCCTTTGGATTGTTGCCAAAAAGCAAAAAACTAAAAGTTGTGGGGATTTTTGCTTCTGGAATGCCAGAATATGACCGAGTTTTTTCTTTTATTTCGCTTCCAAATGCTCAATATTTGATGGGATATGGAAATGAAATTGGTCAAATTGAGATTAAAACAACAGATAAAAAAAAATCACAAAAAATTGCGATTGAACTCCAAAAAATATTGGGTAAATCAAAGTTGGTAGAAGATTGGAGCGAGTTTGACGCGAATTTATTTGGTGCCATCAAAATGGAGAAAATTGTGATGTTTTTCGTTTTGGCGCTAATGATTGTGATTGCCTCATTCAACATGACAGGTAATTTTATTAAATTGATAACGGAAAGAAAAACTGAAATTGGCATTCTCAAAACGATGGGTGCGAGCGATAAAGATATCGTCAAAATTTTCGTTTTGGCAGGTTCGATTGTTGGTGTTGTCGGAACATTGATTGCGACGGTTTTGGCGTTGATAATGATACTTTTACAGCGAGAATTTCACTTTATTCAAATTCCTGTTGCTGGGCTGCCGTTGCAATGGTTACCAATGGATTTGAATAAATTAGATTTTGTGCTAGTACCGTTAACTGCAATATTAATCAGTGTTTTAACGACTTTATATCCTTCAAGGAAAACAGTTTCTATTGACCCCATAAAAATCATCAGAAAACAAAAATAATTTTTTTTCATCAAAAAAGTTAGCATTAAAAAGCAGTTCGGAGATTTTTTGGATTTCCCAAAAATTTCGTGCTTGACACGATAGCTAACCATCTGAAATTTAACTGCTAAATGGAACTAAAACTAAATTCTTGGGAATGCTTATTGTTTGCGTAATGCACTCAAAAATAGCTAGTTAAGGATTTTGTTGTGTCTTCCACCAAAAAATATAAATTTGGAGTGAAAGAATGAAGCTGACTGATAACGCGTTGACGGTTTTGAAAAAAAGGTATTTCAAAAAAGATGACAGTGGTAAATCAATTGAAAATTGGCAAAAAATGGTGGAACGCGTGGCTGAAAATATCAGTGATGGCGATGCCGTGAAAAGAGAAAGATACATAAAACTTTTGGATTCTGGATACTTTTTACCAAATTCACCCACTTTGATGAATGCCGGCAACGACTTACAACAACTTTCAGCTTGTTTTGTACTTCCGCTCGAAGATAGTATGGATAGTATTTTTGAAACAATTAAAAAAGCTGCTCTCATTCACAAAAGCGGTGGTGGAACTGGGTTCAGTTTTAGCAAATTACGCCAGGCAAATGCACGCGTTCGCAGTACTAACGGTGTTTCGAGTGGGCCCCTCTCTTTTTTGAAAGTGTTTAATGCCGCTACTGATGCAGTGAAACAAGGCGGCACAAGACGCGGTGCAAATATGGCGATTTTAAGTGTCGATCATCCGCAAATAATTGATTTCATAAAATCGAAAGAAGACACTTCTGAATTGACGAATTTCAATATGAGTGTTGGCATTACGAAACCGTTTATGGACGCATTTTATAAAGATGAAGAGTATAGCCTCATTGCGCCACACACCCAAAAAATTGTGGGTCAATTGAATGCACGCGATGTGTTTAGTTTAATCGTCGATATGGCACACAAAAACGGTGAGCCGGGCATTATTTTTATTGATAGAATAAACGAGTTTAATCCTACGCCGCACATTGGTAAAATCGAATCGACAAACCCGTGTGGTGAACAGCCATTATTGCCGAATGAAGCTTGTAATTTGGGTTCAATAAACTTAGCCGCAATAGTGGAAAAGGGCGAAATAAATTGGAAAAAAATGGAAAGTATTATTTACGATTGTGTCGATTTCTTGGATGATGTTATCTCTATGTCTAAATTTCCGCTTCCAGAGATTGACGAAATGGTAAAAGCAAATCGTAAAATTGGACTCGGAATAATGGGTTGGGCTGACATGCTTTTTAAATTAAAAATTCCATATAACAGCCAAAAAGCGATTGATTTAGCGGAAGATGTGATGGAATTTATCGATTATCATTCCAAAGTTGAGTCAATAAAATTGGCAGGAAACAAAGGTTCATTCCCAAATTTCAAAGGAAGTATTTACGAAAACAGAGAATTAATTCGTGAAAACAATAAATTCGAGTGGCAAAAATTGAAAGATGACATTGCCAAAAAAGGTTTGCGAAATGCCACCACCACCACCATCGCACCAACTGGTACAATTAGTATGATTTTGAACTCATCGGGCGGAATTGAACCGCAATTTTCACTTGTTTATGTGAAAAATGTGATGGACGGTGAGAAGTTACTTTACATAAATCCAAATTTTGAAAAAGCGATAAAAGATATTGGGATTTATTCAAAAGAATTGATGGAAAAAGTTTCTGAAGCTGGCAGTATTGCCAAAATTAACGAAATTCCAGATGAACTTAAGGAAATTTTTGTGACATCGCACGATATTTCACCAAAATGGCACATTTTGATGCAAGCCGCTTTTCAAAAATATACCGATAACGCAGTTTCAAAAACTATAAATTTTCCAAAAGAAGCGACCAAAGATGAAATCAGAATGGCGTACCAAATGGCGTATGAAACCAATTGTAAAGGCGTTACGGTTTATCGTGATGGTAGCCGCGAAAATCAAGTTTTGAATGTTGGCAAAGAGATAAAAATGGTGAAAGAAAACGGTAATCGTACCGCACCACGAGAAAGACCAGAAACTACCGCTGGCATCACTCAGAAAGTCGATACAGGTTGTGGGCACCTTTATGTGACGATAAATTCTGATACAAAGGGAGCGTGCGAGGTCTTTACCCAAATGGGAAAAGTTGGTGGTTGTGCCTCCGCTCAATTAGAAGCAATTGCGCGCTTGACATCGCTCTGCTTGCGTTCAAATGTGAAAGTGTCTTCACTCATTAAACAACTTCGTGGTATTCGTTGCCCATCGCCGATGTGGCACAATGGCGATATGATTACATCTTGTTCGGACGGAGTGGCGAGATCATTGGAAAAATATTTGAATATCGACCCAGATTCATTACAAGATATTGAGGAAATAAACAAAAATTATGCAAAAAAAATGGAGAAATCAAAAACGACAATGCACTCTACTTGCCCTGATTGTGGCAGTTCGGTAGAGCACAGCGAGGGTTGTTTGAAATGTTATTCTTGCGGTTGGTCGAAATGTTAAACTGATTAATTTACACAAAAAAGCGGACAAATCTACTGTCCGCTTTTTTTATACTCAAAAAAAATTGACAAATAGAAGAACAATTAAATTTTGCACAAAAATAGAAAAACTTGAGAGGAAAAGTTATGCCGTATATCTCGAACACAGATAATGAACGCAAGCAAATGCTTGCCGAAATTGGTGTTGATAAATTTGAAAAACTGGTGGAAAATATTCCACAAAAATTTCGTGAAAATGTGAAATTACAATTAGGCGATGCAATGTCCGAACTAGAAATTTCACGAAAAATAAGTGAACTTGCTAATAAAAATAACGCGATTGTAAATTCATTTTTGGGAGCTGGAATTTATGATCATTTTATTCCTGCTGCAGTTGACCATATTGTGCTAAATCCAGAATTTCACACTGCTTACACGCCTTATCAAGCGGAGGTTAGTCAAGGCACTTTGCAATATATTTACGAATATCAAACGCTTATTTGCGAACTTACAGGAATGGAAATTTCCAACGCTGGTATGTATGACGGTGCCACTGCTGCTGCTGAGGCAATTCTGATGGCAGTTCGTAAAACCAAAAAATTTCGGGCGGTAATCGCTGGAACTGTAAACCCAGATTTCATCGAAGTTATCAAAGCATACACCGAAGGAATAGAGATTGAATTGATAACAATTCCAGTCAAAAATGGACAAGTTGATTTAGATATTTTGAAAACCGAGATGAATGACGAAACTGCTTGTTTTTTGCTTCAAACTCCTAACTATTTTGGCAATATTGAAGATGTTTTTGCGATTGAAAAAATTGTTCACGCTACTAAAAAAGCACTTTTTATCACTGCCGTTGACCCAATTTCACTTTCACTTTTGAACGCACCTTCCGAATATAAAGCAGACATTGTAATTGGGGAAGGGCAAGCACTTGGAAATGGCATGAATTTTGGTGGTCCACTTTTCGGATTTTTGGCAACAAATCTCAAACTTTCTCGTTCAATGCCAGGTAGAATTGTGGGTGCTACTCTCGATGCAGATGGCGAAACTGCATATGCTCTTACACTGCAAGCGCGCGAACAACATATTCGCCGTGCTAAAGCAACTTCCAATATTTGTTCTAATGAAGCGTTATGCTGTTTGGCGGCTACTGTTTACATGTGTTTAATGGGGAAAGATGGTATGAAGAAAGTTGCGGAACAATCTGCCACTAAAGCACATTATTTAGCAAATGAAATTGAAAAATTAGACGGATTTTCAAGAACTTTTAATGTGCCATTTTTCAAAGAATTCGCCATTAATACACCAATCCCAGCTAAGAAAATTATTGAAAAACTGAAAGTTAAAAATATTTTTCCAGGTGTAGCGATTGGCGAAAATATGCTTCTTCTAGCAGTTACAGAAAAAAAACGAAAATGCGATTTAGATGAACTTGTCAAAGCACTTGCGGAGGTTCAAAATGACTAAAACAATATTTGAAAAAACTTCGGTGGGAAGAACTGGATTTACCCTTCCACAAAATGATGTAGATGCAGCAAATGGTATTCCCGAAAATTTCAAAAGAAAAGTTGATGCCAATTTGCCAGAAGTGAGTGAACTCGATGTGATGCGTCATTTCACCGAACTTGGTGCAAAAAATCATTCGGTTGAAAAAGGATTTTATCCACTCGGTTCTTGTACGATGAAATACAATCCAAAATTGAATGAAACACTCGTTCGCAATGCTGGATTTAGCAATATTCACCCGCTCCAACCACAAGAAACTGTACAAGGTGCACTCGAAATTTTATTTGAATTACAACAAGATTTAGCTGAAATTTCTGGTTTACCGGCGGTAACTTTGCAACCTGTTGCTGGTGCTCACGGTGAGTTTGCGGGGCTCAAAATTATGAGTGCATATCACAAGGCGAAAGAGAATAAGAAAACTAAAATAATTTTGCCGGATTCGGCACACGGAACCAATCCTGCCAGCGTAATTTTGGCTGGTTACGAAGTCGTGGAAATTGCTTCTAACGAGAAAGGAATGGTTGATATTGAAGCTTTGAAAAATGCGGTTGATGAGGAAACTGCTGGTTTTATGCTTACCAATCCAAACACGCTTGGAATTTTTGAAACGCAAATTGAAGAGATTGCTGAAATTATTCACAGAGTAGATGGTTTGATGTATATGGACGGTGCAAATTTGAACGCACTTTTGGGCATTGTGAAGCCGGGAGAAATAGGTTTTGATATAATGCACTTTAATCTGCATAAAACATTTGCCACACCGCATGGTGGTGGCGGGCCCGGCTCGGGTCCTGTTGGCGTAAGGGCAGATTTGGAACAGTTTTTACCAATTCCACAAATTTCTCAAAATAATGGAAATTATTTTTTAGATTTTGGGCATAAGCAAACTTCCACCGGGAAAATTCATTCATTTTACGGTAATTTTGCGGTGAATGTGCGTGCTTATATTTACATTAAAATGCTCGGTGAAAATGGGATGAAAAGGGTTTCTGAAAATGCGATTATCAACGCAAATTATATTTTGAAAAAATTAGAAAAATATTATGATATTCCTTTTAATGAATATTGTATGCACGAATTTGTGGCGAGTGGAAATTGGCAAAAAGAGGAAAATGGTGTTTCTACCTTTGATATTGCGAAACGCATTTTGGATAAAGGCTACCATGCTCCGACCGTCTATTTTCCGCTCATTGTGAAGGAAGCAATGATGATTGAGCCGACCGAAACGGAGAGTAAAGAAACGCTCGACGAATTTATCGAAGCAATGATTGAAATTGCTAAAGAAGCGAAAGAAAATCCTGAACTTTTGAAAACTGCTCCATTGAATACGCCTGTAAAACGCGTGGATGACACGCTTGCGGTAAGACAGCTTAATGTGAAATTTAAGATTGGGAATTAAAAATTAGAAAACGGCTCGCAAAAGCGAGCCGTTTTCTAACCATAGAGATTGTTTGCGAATTTCTACATTTTACAAAAATAAGTGTTTAATTTCTCTTAATAAATTTTCCACATCCTGCTTTTTGCAAAATGCCTTTTTCAGCATCAAAAATAGTTTTTCCACGCACAATTGTGCGGTCAATCGAGCAACTAAATTTCGTTTCATCAAATGGGGAATATTTCCCTTTTGAGTGTAGTTTTGTTTCGTCAACAATAGATGCTTTCTGTAAATTAATGACGGTAAAATCTGCGTCTGTACCAATCTGTAAACTGCCTTTTTGTGGGTAAATGCCAAATCGTTTTGCTGCATTTTCGGAAGTTAATTTTATCATTGCAGCAAGGTTTGTTTTTTCTTTTTGGTAAAATTCTGAAAACAAAAATGGAATCATCAATTCGGTAGCAGGAATGCCATTGTAAATTTTTGCAAAATCAGCAAAATCTTTTTCTGTTTTGAAGTCACAACCAGCGTGATCTGTCGTGATGAAATCAACTTTTTCATCATGTACGCATTGTCGCAAAAAATCGCGATCTTCTGCAAATTTTACAGGTGGTGCGGTTTTCAGCTTTCCCCTTAATTTGGGCAAATCGTCGGCGGTAAATTGCAAATAGTGTGGGCAAGTTTCGAAGGTGGCATTTTCACTTTGCAAAATCAATTCAGCCGCTTTTTTACTACTTATGTGCACGAAATGAATTTTGGCATTTTCAGAAAAATTTAAAATGTTTTTTACAGCCGTAAATTCTGCCTCAATCGAACGAATTTTAGCATAATTTTCCGCAGTTTTTCGGAAAACAGAATTTTGTTTGATAATCGTCTCATCTTCGGCGTGAAATCCAAAAAGAATTTCTGGAAATGCTTTTAAGGTTTTGGCAATTTGTGTGTATGAAAGTGCTTCAAAACTATCCATTCCAGAAATTGTGTAAATTTTAAAACCAACTATTCCAGCATTCCATAAATCTGTAATTTGTTTTTCATTTAACGGAAAATCATTTTGGCGAATTCCGCCCCAAAAAGCAAAATCAACGAGTGCTTTTGGTTGCACGATTTCCAATTTATGACGAAAATTTTTCACGTTTGTAACGGGTGGAATGGATGTGCACGGCATATCGATGATGGTGGTAATGCCGCCAAATGCAGCGGCTGTGGTGCCACTGATGAAATCTTCGTGATGGCTGTAGCCGGGATCGTTGAAGTGAACATGTGCATCAATGCAACCTGGAATGAGCAATTTGCCCTTCAAATCGATAATTTCACAATTTGAAATGTTGATGTCTTTTTCGGAAATTTTCCTGATTTTATCATCAAAAAGGATGTTGACTAAGTTGTTATTTTTGTTGTCAATGTGAACATTTATAATCAATTTCATTTTTCAAATCTCCTTCTAAATTTTTTAAAAAAAAGAGCAATAAATTGTCAATTTATAAAAAATAAAATTCGTTAAATTCGCTTTTCTTGACACAAAAAGGAATTTTTTAAAAATGCCAAGATTATGAAAATATTATCGAAAAGCGTCATATTTATTTTATTTTTTTCATTCAGTTGGGAAATTCTAACTGCTGAAACAGTTGAGAATTTACAATTGATTGATTCTCTCAACATTATGATGCGAAAGGATAGTGTGAAAATGGATTCGATTTCTTATTTTGCGGACAGCATATATTATTCTGTAACTAACCAAAAAATAAGGCTTTGCGGTAACTCTAAATTACATTATCACAGTGCGAAAATTAGTGCAGATTCCATCGTGTTAGACATCGAGAATGAGCAAGCTTTTGCGATGGGAAAATCATCAATGCAAGATGTTGGTCAGGATATGTTGGGAAACGATATTTATTTCGATTTGCAGAGTGAATGGGGTTTGATAAAATCTGGTACAAGTCGTTTTGATAAAGGATTTTATGACGGTGATGAAATTCGTAAAATTGGCGAAAATACATTTGATATTGATGATGGAAAATTTACAACTTGCGATGCATTTCATCCGCATTTTTACATAAAAGCAAAAAAATTACGATTTTTCCGAAATGATAAAATTGTGGCAAAACCAATTGTCTTTTACGCAAATCATTTTCCAATTATGGCTTTTCCATTTGGTACTTTTCCAATAAAACACGGTCGCATTTCTGGCATTTTGGTGCCTTCTCCCGGTTACAATAAAAATTATGGGAAATACATTGAAAATATCGCATTTTACTATGCCTTTAAAGATTATGCCGATGCCACTTTGATTTTTGATTATTATGAAGGTCGAGCTGAAGCTGGTGGCTGGAATGTGGGTTTGAAATCGAATTACATCAAACGCTATATTTTTAACGGCAATTTTGATTTGAATTTTCAGAAGGAAATAGCTCAAAAGGAAAATGATACTTCAAAAAATGAATGGGAAATGAAAGGTAAGCATCATCACGAATTTGGTAATAAAACCACTTTTGATGCGGATTTACATTTTGTGAGTAGTACGGAAATTTGGTCTGCCAGCGAAGTTCTGGACGAAAGATTAAAGGAAAAAATCACTTCCACTATGTTATATAAATCGCCATCACAGAAAATTTACGCAAAATATAACGACGATTTTGAGGATGAAAAACGAGATTTTACTTTTTCTGCTACGAAGTATTCATTTTTAAACAGTTCGCTCAAATTTTCTGCAGATTTTTCCGAATATTATACAAATGAAATGTCAGATACCAATTTTGGCAAAAAAAGCATCACTTTACCTTCAATGAGTTATTCGCTTTCATCACCAATTTACGAGATATTTCTCCGCGAAAATGATGAAATTCCAGAAAATATTTGGTGGAAAGATTTTTCATTTTCATATAAATTTAAAGGCATTCACGAAGGCGAAATTGAAGATGAAAATGCAACTTTAAATGAGATATTTTATTTGTCAAAAGGAGATAGCGTTCAACACAATGCTGGTGCCAAAAATACGGTAGATTTGCGTTACGTCTATAAATTTGACGGTTGGTTAAATTTGTCGCAAACCGCTACTGTGAACGGTGCTATTTTTGACCGAGATATGAACAATGAAAAATTTGCAAATGGCTATGATTATTCGATGAATTCCCGCCTTTCTTTTAGTGCTTATGGATTGCGAAAATTCAGAAATCCTTATTTGAAAGCTGTTAGACACATCATCTCACCATCATTTAATTTTAGTTATAATCCAGATTTTAGTGAAAATGAAAAATTTTATAATTTTGGTGGAATTGGTTTAGAAAATTCGGAACAACAACGAAAAATTAGTTTTTCACTCGAAAATAAATGGCAATTAAAATTAGCTAAAACCAAAAATTTAAGTGAACGAAAAATTAACGATTTTTTCACGATTAAGACGAGTGGCATTGCATACGATTTTGAGAAAAATAAACAAAATGAAAACGGATTTAGTGAAACGATTACCCACTTGATTAGCTTAAATCCAAACGCCATAAATTATAAAATTGTCGATTTTTCGATAAAACCAACTGGTACAATCCAACAGAAATTTTATGATTTAGATTTTAAAAATTTTAATTTGCCCATTGATGATTGGAGTTTGTCTGTTTCTTCTAATTTAAAATTTTCGGGCGATGCACAATATATTGATTATTTTCCGTTGCAACAAAATGAATTTATTGACACTGAATTTTTATCGTCAGACTCGCTTGATTTTGATGAGAAAAATTTGATTACAAGTTTAATGCAACTTGATGAAATGGAGCGTGAAAAGAAAAATTGGGAGATAATTTTTTCACATTCATATTCGACCAATAAATCTGATTTTGAGAAGAACGATTTTTCGAGTAGTTTACGCACTTCCATTTCCGCGAAAATCACTAAAAATTGGGCAGTAACTTACGATAATTACATCAATTTGAAAGAAAATGAACTGGTTTCACATAATTTTACGGTTACACGCGAAATGCATTGTTGGAAATTATTTTTTCGCTACACAAAACAGGGTGATTACTGGAATTATCGACTTCAGTTTTTCAATATAAAATTACCAGATGCATTAAAATTCCGCACTTCTGGACACTCCTAAAATGAAAATGATAAGCTTATTTTTATTCATATTTTTGGTAGCTTGTGGTGAGCAAAACCCGTATTTTCCGCTAGCAGAACCAACGATTATTTTTGGGACAGATTCTACCTTTGATGTGGTAACCTGGAACTTGGAAAATTTCCCAAAAAGAGGAGCAACAACGATAAATTTGGTGTCTCAAATTATCTTGCAAATCGATGCTGAAATTTATGCATTACAAGAAATTGAAAATTCTTTTGAAGCTTTATTGCAAACTGTAAATGAACTGGACACACTCAATAATTGGAATGGTTTTTGCTCTAATAGTGCGGCTTTCAGTATAAATTTAGCATATATCTATAAATCAGGAAATTCCACAGATATCACCGAAATATTAGATTCTGATTATCACTATTTACCACGTCCACCTTTACTAATGAATTTAATTTTTGAAGGTTCTGAGTTTGTTATTATCAACAATCATTTAAAGGCTGGTGGTGATGCGGGAGATATAGAAAGAAGAACTGGTGGTTGCTTACTTTTGGAAGAATATATCTCACAAAATTTAGCGTCTGAAAATGTGATTTTGTTGGGTGATTTAAATGATGTATTGACGGATGCAGAAGAAGAGAATGTTTTTAAACCATTTTTAGATGAAATAACAAACTATCAATTTGTTGATATGGAGATTGCCGAAGGGAGCAGTATTGATTGGTCATATCCAACTTGGCCTTCGCACTTAGACCATATTTTGATAACGAACGAGCTTTATGGTGAATTTAATGAGTCAAGTTCGGAAATTAGAACTTTGAAAATAGATGAATATTTAGATGACGGCTGGAGCGAATACGAACAAAATATTTCGGATCATCGTCCAGTTGGGATAAAATTAAAATTAGGAGAATAGAGATGAAAAAAATGTTATTATTTTTGTTTTTGGCAACAATATTATTTGCCGAAAATTTACCAGAAATTGAGTATGAGAAATTGATTTTTGGAGAAGAGCAGACTTTGGAAATTATGAGCTGGAATATCCAGAAATTTCCCAAAACAGAATTTACTGTTGACTATGTAACCAAGATTATCTTAGCAATAGATGCTGACGTAATTGGGCTTCAGGAAATTCAAAGTGAAAAGGATTTTACACAACTATTGTATAATTTACGCGAAAAAAATCCACAAAACAATTGGTGTGGCTTCCGAGCAGATACAAATGAATGGGATATGAATTTAGCGTATTTGTATAAATCTAGCAAAATAATTGCCGACAGCATTTATCAAATTTATGCAGATGACAGTAAATTCCATCAACCTTTTCCACGCAAACCTTTGGTGTTGGAATTTTCCTATTTGGGTGACAAATTTTACATAATTAACAACCATTTAAAAGCCATGCCAGGCGAAAAAAATGAACACAGAAGAGAGGATGCTTGTCAAAAACTATACGATTATATCGAAGCAAATCTTTCTGCCGAAAATGTGTGTGTGCTGGGTGATATGAATGACGAATTAGTTGATGAAAACAATGTGTTTAATGTGTTTTTGAATAGTGAAGACTACCTTTTTGTTGATTTGGTAATTGCTGAAAATGAAGACTCAAATTGGTCTTATCCCTATTGGAAATACCGTAGCCACATAGATCACATCCTCATATCGAATGAGCTTTTTGATGAGTATAAGAAGATGGGGTCAGATGTAAGAGTGATTACAATTGATAAATTTATGGAAGGTGGTGACAAATCTCGTTATGAATACATTACGGATCATCGTCCGGTAGTAATTAAGTTGAATCTCCAATAATAAAGCAAAAACAATTTAACACAAATAGACACAAATTGCATATAACTAAACCGCTCCAAAAGGAGCGGTTTTTACATCTTACTTCAACAAAGAGAAAAGTTGTTTTACTTCAACAATATCATCTTCTTTGTATCAACAGCAATACCATCGACAACAAGTTTGTAGAAGTAAACACCACTTGCTTGTTTCTCTGCATTCCAAATTATTTGTTGATTTGGTGAATTTGTGATTTGGAGATTTGAGAGAGTTTCCACAAGTTGCCCTTTCACATTAAATATCTCTATCTCCGCTTTTTCGGTGTTTTCTGTGTTTAAGTTAAATGAAATAATTGTTTCACCCGTGAAAGGATTGGGGT
>JABGOP010000034.1 GCA_018645365.1 Candidatus Cloacimonadota bacterium | reverse complement strand
AGCCTAACTACTTTTGGGTGGTTAGGCAACTTTTCTTTTTGTGAAGTAGTGAAATGATAAAGTAAAAAACCGCTCCTTGGGGAGCGGTTTTTTATGATTTACGCTAACTTTTTTATTTTTTTTGTGTTCTCTTTTCTTTCAAAATCTCTTCTTCAACACTTTTTGGTAGTGGTTTGTATTCGTTAAATTCCATCGTAAAATCAGCTTTTCCTTGTGTTACTGAACGGAATTGAGTAGCAAGTCCAAAAGTTTCGGAAAGTGGCATTTCAGAATCAATGCGGGTAAAATGATTATCAATAACAGTATCTAAAACAAGCCCTCTATTTTGATTGATAATTGCCATAATGTTGCCACGAAATTCGGAAGGTGTTTCTATGGAAACTTTCATCACTGGTTCCAAAATAATAGGTTTAGCTTTGTGGTAATTTTCTTTGAAAGCTGCCCTAGTGGCAATTTCAAAAGCAAGCTGGGAAGAATCCACAGCGTGGAAATCGCCGTCGTCCAAAACCATTTTTACGCCTACAACGGGGAATCCAGCGAGGTGTCCTTTTACGATTGCGGATAAAAATCCTTTTTCACAACCAGGGAGAAATTGGCTTGGAATATTTCCGCCTCGAATTTTATCTTTAAAAATGTTGTCGTCTTTGCCAGAATGAGTAAGAACGCCTTTTATGCGTGCAAATTGCCCGCGTCCACCAGATTGTTTTTTGTGGATATAATCAAATTCTACTGCTTTTGTGAGAGTCTCTCGATATGAAACGCGTGGTTCACAAACTTCCAAATTAACATCATATTCTCGTCGCATTCGTTCGATGTAAACATTCAAATGCAGTTCGCCCATGCCAAGTACGATTGTTTCGCCAGTTTCTTCATCAACATGAGATTTGAAGGTTGGGTCTTCTTTGATAAATCTCGAAAGCGCTTTTGCTAATTTTTCTTGATCTTTGCTGTCTTTCACATTTAAAGCTAAAGAAATAATTGGTTTTGGCACGAATGATTCACGCATTGTATAATTAATATCACCGCTATTGAAGGTGTCGCCCAATGCACAATCAACCCCAAAAAGAGCCACGATGTCACCCGCCGTTGCAGTGGTAATGTCTTCCATATTATTGGCGTGCATTTTCGCTAATCTGCCTACTTTGATTTTTTTATTGGTGCGAACATTGATGAGGTCGGCACCTTTGGAAATTGTTCCTTGATAAATTCTCAAATATGTGAGTTGACCATATTGTTGATTTTCCAGTTTGAATGCGAGTGCTACCGTTGGTAAATCTGGGTCAGATTTCAATTTGATATCTCTCATATTATCATCTTTATCATGAGCAATGTTTTCAATTTCAGTTGGGTTAGGAAGGTAGCGAATTACAGCATCAAGTAAGGATTGAACGCCTTTATTTTTGAAAGCAGAGCCGACGAAAACAGGTGTTATTTGCATCGCAATAGTTGCTTGTCGTATTGCTTCAATAATCATTTCTTCCGTTTCTTTTCCTTCCAAAAATGCTTCGGCAAGTTCATCATCGAACATGGAAACTGCATCGAGCATCTCTTCACGCATCTCTTCTGTTTTTTCAAGGTATTCTGCTGGAATTTCGGTCTCTTCAATTTGCTCCCCTTTTGGTCCTACAAAATATCTTGCTTTACGGGAAATAAGGTCGATGATACCTTCAAAATTTTCTTCTAAACCAATTGGGATTTGCATCAAAATGGCGTTGTGGTCCAATTTTTCACATAATTGATCTTTAACTTTTTCGGGATCTGAACCAGTTCTATCTAATTTATTGATGAAAGCGATGTGGGGAACTTTGTATCTTTTTAATTGTCTATCCACCGTGATGGACTGTGATTGAACGCCACTAACAGCACAAAGTACGAGTATCGCACCGTCTAATACTCGCAGTGCATTTTCCACTTCAATTGTGAAATCTACATGCCCGGGTGTGTCGATAATGTTGAGATTGTGTTCTTTCCACTTTACATTTGTTGCTGCCGATGCGATGGTAATTCCGCGTTCTTTTTCGAGTTCCATCGAGTCCATTGTGGCACCAACACCATCTTTTCCACGCACTTCACCAATGCGGTGTATCTTGTTGCAATAATATAAAATACGCTCAGTTAATGTCGTTTTACCAGAATCAATGTGAGCACTAATGCCAATATTTCTAAATTTTTGAATATCCATTTTTGACCTCTTTTTTTTTATTAATTATCCATTTGAAATTTAACAAATTGAAAATTTAATTTATTATGTATGTCATAAATTTTTGAAAGGTTTATCCTTCAAGGAAAATAATGAACTTTTGCAAATATAGCTAATTTCCAAAAGTTTGAGTTGACAAAAAAGTCGGAAAATTTTGCTTCCCTAAAAAATATTCAAATTTGGAGGAGTTTTGAAAAAAATATTAGTAATGGGCTCAGCTGGTCAGATTGGTTCTGAACTTGTGCTCGCGTTACGAAAAATTTATGGCGAAAATAATGTGGTTGCATCGGATATTCGAGCTGATGTAAACCCCCAATTAAAGAATGGTCCTTTTGAGGTTTTAGATATTTTAGATGTTCCAAAAATTACGGCAGTTGTCAAAAAATATGAAATCGACACGATTTACAACTTGGTAGCACTTCTTTCTGCGGTGGGTGAACAAAAGCCAAAATTATCGTGGGACATCAATATTGGCGGGCTTGTTAATCTTTTGGAAATTGCACGCGAACATAAACTTTCGCTTTTTACACCGAGTTCAATTGGTGCTTTCGGACCCTCTACACCCAAAAAAAATACACCGCAAAACACAGTGCAAAGACCGAACACAATTTACGGTGTAACCAAAGTTTCTGGCGAACTTTTGTGTGACTATTATTTCAAAAGATTTGGCGTAGATACACGCGGTGTTCGTTATCCTGGCATTATTTCCAATGTGACTTTGCCGGGCGGTGGCACCACAGATTATGCGGTGGAAATCTATTACAAAGCGATTCAAGATAAAAGATTTATTTGCAATTTGAAGGCGGGAACTTTTCTTGATATGATGTATATGCCAGATGCGATTAAAGCGGCGATTGACATTATGGAAGCGGACCCAACTAAATTAATCCATCGAAATTGCTTCAATGTCGCGGCGATGAGTTTCGACCCAGAAATGATTGCGAATGAGATAAAAAAGCACATTCCTGAGTTTGAGATGAAGTATGAAATTGATGAAATTCGCCAAAATATTGCTAACAGCTGGCCAGATAATATGGACGATTCGGCTGCTAAATCCGAATGGAATTGGAAGCCGCAATATAATCTCGCGTCGATGACGGAAGATATGCTGAAAGTACTTTCGGTAAAATTGCAGAAATGATTTTTGGCGTTGGTATCGATCTCATCGAAGTAGCAAGAATTGAGAAACAACTTCTCGAAAATAGTGGTTTTCGTGAAAAAATATTTACGAAAGATGAGATTAAATATTGTGATTCAAAGAAGAAAAAAGCTGAGCATTTTGCGGCTCGTTTTGCAGCGAAAGAAGCATTTTTAAAGGCAATTGGAACAGGTTGGCGAAATGGTTTTTCTTTTTTGGAAATAGCAGTTTTGAATGATGAATTTGGTAAGCCGATTCTTGAGATTTATGGAAAAACGAAGCAATTTATAGAAGAAAATAAAATAAAAAATATGCAAATATCGCTCAGTCATTTGAAAGATTTGGCGACGGCGATAGTGATTTTAGAAAAATAAAAACTGGGAGTGAATTTATGGCTTTAAATGGGCTTAATCGCAGATTAGAGAAAGATTTAGAAGGTTTGCGTTCAACTGGTAGAGATAAAGGTGCAGAATTGGTAATTAAAGAAGTTCTCAAAGCTAAAGGCAAAAAAGGACCACGCTACATTTTGGAGAATTTTGGGGCAAAAGAATTTATCAAAATGAATGCAAACTCATATTTGGGCATGTCTATGAATGCAGAAGTAATCGAAGCGGAAGAGGCTGCAGCTCGAAAATTTGGGGTGGGACCAGGTGCAGTTCGCTTCATCAGCGGAACACACACACCACACATCGAATTGGAAAAAAAATTGGCGGAATTTCACGAACGTGAAGCAGGGATGATTTTCAGTTCAGCTTATGTAACAAGTTTGGGTGTTATCTTTCCTCTCACAACCAAAGAAACAGTCGTTATTTCCGACGAATTAAACCACAATTGCATCATTCAGGCGATGCGACTTTCCCGACCTGCCGCAAAATTGATTTATAAGCACAACGATATGCAAGATTTGAATGTGAAATTGCAGGAAGCTATCGGCAAAGGAAAACGCTGTCTCGTCATTACTGATGGCATTTTTAGTATGCGCGGTGATTTTGCACCATTCAAAGAATTAACCGAAATTTGTGCAAAATATGATGCCGAATTTGAAGAAGGCGTCATCACCATTGCGGATGATTCTCACGGTGTGGGTGCATTCGGGAAAACAGGTCGCGGCACGGAAGAATTCACTGATGCAAAAGTAGATATTCTCATTGGAACTTTAGGTAAAGCTTATGGCGTGAATGGCGGTTACGTGGTTGCATCTCAAACAGTTATAAATTACCTTCGCGAGTCAGCACCGATGTATATTTATTCCAATCCGATAACTTGTTCGGAAGCAGCTGCTACTTTGAAAGTGTTGGAAATTTTGGATAGCGAAGTTGGCGTGAAACGATTGGAGCATCTTGCTAAAATGACCAAAAAATTTGAAGATGGTCTAACAAATCTTGGTTACGAAACAATCGCAGGTCCACATCCTGTCGTGCCACTGATGGTGCGTGATACAGCAGGAACAACCGAGTTGGTAAAATATCTCACCGAAAACGGCGTTTTGGGTACTGGTTTGAATTTCCCAGTTGTGCCAAAAGGTGATGAAGAGATTAGATTTCAGGTGAATGCTGATCATACCGAAAATGACATAGATTATGTTTTAGCTATTTTGAAGAAATACAGAGATAAGTGAAAAAAAAAGGCATTTTATTTATCGTTCCAACCCCGATTGGAAATTTGCAAGATATCACTTTTCGAGCGATAGAAATACTGAAATCTGTCAAAATAATTTACGCAGAAGATACGCGTAATTCTGGTAAATTACTCAAACATTTTGAGATTTTCGCTCAATTGAAAAGTTATCATAAATTCAACGAACGCAGTCGGGTAGATGAGATTTTAGAGATTTTGCAAAATGGGGAAAATGTAGCAATCATATCTGATGCGGGTACACCAGCTATTTCTGATCCAGCCCAAATCATCATCAAAGAAGCAATCAGAAACAATCTGAAAGTAGAGACATTGCCTGGTGCTACTGCGTTTGTGCCAGCTTTGGTTTCTTCTGGTCTGAATACAAATCAGTTCTATTTTGTGGGTTTTTTGCCAGAAAAGAAAAGCCAAAGAGAGCAACTTTTTGGGAAATTAAAAGAGATTTCAACAACGCTCATTTTTTACGAAGCACCGCACAAATTACAGAAATTCATCAATCAGATTTACGAAAATTTTGGTAATCGTAAAGTTGTATTTGCACGCGAAATTTCCAAGATGTACGAAACTTATTGTCGTACCACCTTAAAAGAAATTATCGCGAATCCACAAATGTTAAAATTGAAAGGTGAGTTTGTGATAATTTTGGAAGGTAAAATAGAGAAAGAAATTTCCGATAAAGTAATTGTGGAAATGCTTCAAAAACAGCTTGAAAACAACGAAACCAAAAAGACCGCGATAAAAAAAATAGTGACTGAAACGGGTGTTTCAAAAAATAAAATTTATAAAATAATGCTGAAAATGTTTGACTAAAAATATTCAAAACAAAAAATGTAAAGAAAATGGGAGGAAATATGTTTCCAGGTGGCAAAAAAGGGATGAAAGATTTAATGAAACAGGCACAAAAGATGCAACAAGATTTAGCAAAAGCACAGGAAGATCTCGCTAATATGATCGTGGAAGGCACTGCTGGTGGCGGAATGGTGAAAGTGGCAATGAACGGTGAACACAAAGTTGTAGCGTTAAAAATTGACCCGCAAGTTGTTGATGCGGACGATGTGGAAATACTCGAAGACCTCATTATGGCGGCACTCAACGAGGCTAATGAAAAAATAGCTAAGACCAGCGAAAATGAGATGGGAAAGTTGACCGGTGGTATGAAAATTCCAGGGCTTTTTTAAGAAAATATGTTTTCAGGATTGCTTGAAGAATTAGTTCAGAATTTGAAGAAATTACCGGGAATTGGCACGAAATCTGCCGAAAGATTGGCGATGTTTATCGTCAATATGGAGAAGGAAAAAGCACACGAATTGGCAGATTCGATCAAAGAAACGGTAGATTCTTACACGAATTGTATCGTTTGCAATGTGCTTTCCGAAAATGAAATTTGTGAATTTTGTGGTGCACTCAATCGCGATGAACATTTGCTTTGCGTTGTCGAAAATACCCAAGATGTCTATCTCATCGAAAAAATGCACGAATTCAACGGAAAATACTTTGTATTGGGCAATTTACTTTCACCGATTGATGGAATTGGACCGCAACAAATTTATTTTTCAAAGCTGAAAGAGCTTGTAAAATCTGCCAAAATTAAAGAGATAATTTTGGCTCTTAATCCTTCTGCCGAAGGCGAAAGCACCATCAATTTTATCGCATCTCAATTGGAAAATGTGGAAATTACGCGTCTTTCGGTAGGATTACCTTTCGGTGGCGACATCGAATATACAAGCTCGATGACTTTGAGTAGTGCTTTCAAAAGACGATTTTCGGTAACGGAATAATGCGTCATATTTTGGTAATTTGTCTGATTATTTTTTTTAGTATTGCAGTGTTGAATGCATTTCCGCAAAACGAGTGTGTCATCTTGTTGCACGGTTTGGGTGATGTGAAATATTCTATGCTTAAACTTGAAAATGATTTGAAAGACGCTGGTTATTTTACCAAAAATATTGGCTATAAACCAGTCAAAGAAACGATTGAATTTCTGTCTGAAAGAGAGTTAGTACCGCTTGTGCAAATTTATCAGAAAATGGGGTTTGAAAAAATACACTTCGTTACCCACTCGATGGGTGGCTTAATTGTGCGTTATTTTTTGCAGGAAAACAAGTTGCCAGAAGGTAGTAGAATTGTGATGTTAAGCCCGCCAAATCGTGGTTCAGAAGTTGCCGATTATTTTGCTGAAAGCCCATTTTTCAATCTGTTGGTTGGTGATGTAGGCAAAGAACTCGCGACTGATTCAGATTTCTTGAGTAAATTGAAAAAAATAAAACCAGATGTTGGTATCATTGCTGGTACCAAAAGCACAAACCCGCTTTTTTCCAGAATAATTCCAGGTGATGATGACGGTAGAGTTTCGGTAGAAAACACAAAATTAGCCGAAATGGACGATTTTTTTGTCGTTCCCAATACGCATTTGACGATAAAATACAGCAATTTAGTAGCGTATCAAATCCAAAAATTTTTAGTGGACGGGAAATTTGACCATGATGAAAAATAGCTATTTTACAATATTTTTATTTGCCATCATTCTGCTTTCGTGTGGTCACAAAAAAAATCCTACTGGTGGTAAAAAAGATACAACTAAACCAGAAATTGTCGCAATAAATCCGGCTGAATTTAGCGATATTTCAGAAAAAAATATTGAAGTTATCTTTTCTAAACCGATCGATAGAACTTCAATTTATAGCGGACTTTACATCTATCCGACTATCTTAAAAAAGAAATTTAAATGGGATAAAAATACACTAATTATTCACATTGACGAACCACTTTTAGAAAATACAAATTATTATTTTTCTTTCGGTCAACAGATTGAATGTGAACGCGGGAATTCACTGGATAAAAATTATTTGTTCGTTTTCAAAAATGGCAAATTACAGCAAAATAGAGTTGCGGGGAAATTTATTTTCGAAAAACAGATCGATCAAAATTTGCCAATTCAAACAAAATTGATGGCGGCTGATTCTACCTTAATTTACCAAAGAAAATTAAGTGATAGTAACTTTGTTTTTGAAGATTTAAATTTTATTGACCACATTTTGGAATTTTACATCGATAAAAATAAAAACCAAAAATATGATTACGGAAAAGAACCATTTTTCAAAAAATATGTATCGCAAAATAATGCGGTAACAATAGATATAGAAATGAGTTACGCAGATACAATTAAGCCAAAAATTAAGTCTGTAAAAACTAAATGGCAAAATCAAATTGAAATAATTTGTTCCGAGCCAATTAAGGTAATTTCGCAAATTTCGATTGTTTCAATAGATTCACTTGAAATTACAAAAAATGTAGAAAAATACATCATTCAAGCTGAAAAAATTAAGCTGATTTGTGAAGACTTAGACACTCTGCAATACAAAATTATTTTCGCTGATTTTACCGATGCAAAGGATAATTTAAGTTGTGACTCCATTCTGTTTGATGGAAAAACTTTGCAAGATACTATTCCACCAGAAATCATGGAATATTTTCCGCGTAATAATGCAACTGTTTCTGAACTTTTACCCATTTTTGAACTGGAATTTAACGAGATTATTTTCGCAAAAGACATTGTGGCAAAATTTGTAGAAGTGGAAACTAATCGCCAAATTGAAGCTGAAATTTCCGAAAACATGACTGGTAAGTTTTTTGTGAAACCAACTAAAAAACTGAATAATATGACTTCTTACAAATTGCAAATATTTGCAAAAGATAAAAAAAATAATCAACAAAAAAACTTACTTGAAATTAATTTTATTCCGATTGTAAGAAAGAATATTGTGGAATAGTTAAGTTTATATTTTGTGGTAGTTTAACCACGTTATTGTTTTTTTGAGAATTAACTAAATATTTAGATAACTCATTGTAACAAAAGCAAATAAAAATTTAAGTAAAATAAAAAAAACTTGACAAGTAATTAGCACTTGAATTATGTGTGTCGCGTAGATTGTTAATGTCGAAATGATTGGTTAGTGTGTGTTCATGTCGCAGTTATTAATTTTTTATTTTGTGTGTTAATTTTTTTTAAAAAAGTATTGAAAATGAAAAAATCTTTTAAAAAGGAGAGATTATGAAAAAGACACTTTTAGTGTTAGTTAGTTTGTTGGTGGTAGGAAGTTTGTTTGCAGTTATTGAAGGTGAAGCATATGTAAGTTTCCCACTCGTGGGTTATGCTGATGCGGTTGATGAAGACGGTGGTTTAGTTAAGGGTTATGTAGGAATTGGTATTTGGGGAGATGATTACGGTTTCCATTATGATTTCGACGATAACTCAATTAATCATATGTACAAAACATTTACATTACATAAATTTGTTAACCTTACTGTTGGTAAAACCACGGTTCCACTTGTAAAGCAAGGAAGCCTATCTGGTTTTGCTAACATCAACATCGTTGATAAGGATTACATTAATGGTACTGATTGGATTCTTAATTGGAATGGTGAGTTTAAAGGTCTCGGCTGGCAACTTTATACTGTTAACAACAATGATTCAGCACTTGAGACTTGGGACTATGCAGATACAGGACTCCGTTTAGATTACAACTTAATGGGTGCAGATCTTGGTTTTGGTTACCAAATGATTGGTGTTCCAGAAGATGCTGATGCAATCAATTATTGGGCATTTGATTTAGGTTATACAGTTATGGAAAAAATTAATCTTAAACTTCAGCTTTTAAATGAAGATGATTTAAATGATGATACTGATGACTTAGATTATTCTGTAGTCGTTGAGTATGTTCCTGGTTTCAAGGGTGTTACTCCTTACTTTGGCTACATTACGTATTTTGAAATGTTAGCTGCCGAAGAAGCAAATGTTATGTTCTTCGGTTTTAATTTGAATCCAACTGAAGATTCCGTTCTCAAGCTTGAGTACAAGATGTATTCAGCAGAATATTTGATTGGTGAAGATGACTATTTAACAGACACATTAGTGCTTGATTTAGGCTTCAAATTCTAAATTTCTGTAAAACAGAAATTAAAACGCTCTCCCAGTTTTAGGAGGGCGTTTTTTTTATTGTAAAAACATTTGACAGATTTTGCTTAATTAAAAATTTGAACATTGTAATCAAAAGTTCAAAAGTATAAAAATGGGAAAATATGAGAAAAGAAGAGATTTTAATAGCCGCATCAAGTGTGTTTCAGAAGTACGGTTTACAAAAAGTAACGCTAGATGATATCGCCAAAGAGTGTGGCATCAAAAAAACGGCACTCTATTATTATTTCAAAAATAAAGAAGAAATTTTCATAACAATGTTAAAGCGAGATGTGGAGAAAATCCGTTTAGAAATTCATACTAAAATTGAATGTGAGAAAACTCCCACTGCAAAAATTCGAACTTATATGATAAATCGATTAAAGTCATTCCACCAGATGAAACGGTATTTCGATATTTTCCAAAAAGATGATGTTCCAAAAATTTATCGCGAGATTATGTTCAAAATGCAAAAAGAAAATCTTCAGCTAGAATTTAAGGGATTAACGCAAGTTTTGAATAGTGGTGTAGAAATGGGTGTGTTTCGCCAAATTTCTACGACGACGGTTGCTAGAATGTTAGCGAGTATCACCATTGGTATGGGGCATGCTTTTTTGGCATTCGATATCAAAATGAACTACGAAAAAGAGGTCGATGGTGTTCTGGAAATTATTATGCAGGGAATTGAAAAAATCGCCACAGACTGACACAGAAAAACACAGACAAAAAAAATAATTAAAATTTAAAAGAAAAATATTTTAAGTCATGATTAAAAAGGAGAAAAGATGAAAAAAACAATGCTGTTGGCTACGATGCTTTTTACTATGAGTATTTTTGCCGAAACAATTACACTCGATGAAAGTATCAATTTTGCGTTACAGAATAATAAAGAAATTCTTGCAGAACAAAACGCGGTGCAATCAGCAGAGTGGCAACAGAAAAGTGCGATAACCAATTGGATACCGAAAGCGTCATTCAATACGGTAATGGTGCAGATTGATGGTGAAACCTATGATTCCGCAAGTGAGGTTATGGAAATCCCTGTTTTTGGATTTGATGGAATGCCGATTGGCTCAATGCCATTTTCTTCGGCAGCAATGGGTGGTGCTTTTTACCAAACCACTTTCACCAATAAATTTTCTGTGCAGCAGCCTGTTTTCAATGGTGGAAAAATGATTTTGGGTTACCAACTTGCAAAACTTGCCAAAGAGCAGACAATTTATAACTTGCAGAACAAAGAGAATGACATCGCATTTCAGGTGGCATCGCTCTATTTGAATATTCTCAAATTACAAGATTTGCAAATTTTATCAGAAAAAAGTATGCGTTCATCGTCTCTGCATTTGAAGCAAGTGGAAGAGAAATTTTCAGCAGGATTGATGAAGAAAACTGATGTTTTGCAGTGGCAAGTTAAATTGCAAAACGAGAAAACAGCATTGCAAGAAATTGAAAACAATATTGTAACTTTAATCTCAATGTGGCAAAATTTAATCGGCAAAAATGAACTTCCTGCCAAAATTGATGTAGCTAAATTGAATATACAAATTTCGGCTGAAAACATTGAAGAATATTTAATTAAAGTTAAATCTCAAAATCCAATTTTACAAATGTTAAAAACTACCAATAAAATGTCAAAAACAGCAGTAAAAATGGCAAAGGGTAGTTTTTTACCTTCACTAAATTTACAATTTGATTACCAAATTGCAAGTGCAGACAAAATTGATCTTAAACTTGGAAACGATGATGATAGCTGGAATTTGATGGCGATGTTTTCTGTGCCAATATTTTCGGGTGGCACAAATTTTGCAAATTTACAATCTGCAAAATATGAAATGAAAAAAGCGAAATTACTCTCCAAATCTGCGGAAGAAAATCTTCTTATCGGTGCAGAAAGTGCTTTTCGCAACTTACAAACGAAAGTGCAAATGGTAAATGATAACAAGGTAGCATTGAATTTTGCTAAAGAAAATCACAAAATCATTAATGAACTTTTTGAGCAGGGAATGATTACCAATAGTGAAATTCTCGATGCAGATACGATGTTATTTGGTGGTGAAATGTCAGTTGTGAATGCTTATTACGATTGCATTTTAGCAGAACAAGAAATAAAAAAATATTTAAAATAGAGGTGAGGAAATGTTAAAGAAAATCATAGTTATAATCGCAATTTCAATAATTGTGTTTGGTTGTAAAAAAGAAAAAAAAGCAGATGAAAACCTGACTTTTGGTGCGAGAAATGTATTTGTAGAAGAAGTTACCCAAAAAGAATTTTGGGAATATTTAGAGTTTTCAGGGATTTTGGAAGCAGTGAAAACTGTCAATATCACACCGGGAATTCCAGCAAAAATTGAACAAATTTTCGTGAAAGTCGGCGATGTGGTAAAAGCTGGCGACTTACTTGTGAAAATGGACGGAAGTAGCTTATCCCAATTGAAAACACAATTAGACAACTTGCAGAAAAAATTTGAGAGAATGCAAAAATTACAGAAAACAGGTGCGATTGATTTGGCAACTTTTGAAGAGATAGAAACGGCTCTCAAAATTACCCAAACTTCGTACGATGCGATGCTAGAAAATATCGAGATTCGTGCCCCATTCGATGGAATGATTACGGCTGTAAACCAAAAAGAGAACGAAATTTTCAATTCAATGATGAATTCTGCACTCATTCGTTTGATGAATTTGGATGAAATAAAAGCAAAAATCCAAGTTTCCGACAAAGATATTACTAAAATCGCAATAAATCAAAAAGTCGTTTTAAGTTTGGATAATGAACAGATTTTTGGCAAAGTTAGTTTTGTTTCCCCAGAAGCAGATAGAATGAGTGGCACATTCCCCGTTGAAATCTCTTTTCAAAATAGAGATAATTTCCTGAAACATAATCAATTTGCACGGTTGAAAGTTATTACTAAGTTTGCTGAAAATGCACTTTCAATTCCCCAAAAAGCGATGATAGATGAGACTACTATTTTTGTTGTAAATGATGGTGTTGCAGAACTACGAACCGTACAAACAGGTTTGGAAAATGAAGCTGAAATTCAAATAGCTAGTGGTGTAAATGCTGGTGAAAAGGTAATTATCATCGGTAATATCGGACTTTCAAACGGAAGTAAAGTAAAAATTAAATAAACGGAGCTTGAATGAAATTAGCAGAATTTTCGGTAAATAGAAAAATTACGGTATTGATGTTGACGATTCTCGTCCTCATCGTGGGTGGAATTTCACTCACAAAATTAGGTCTGGAAATGTTCCCAGATATGGATTATCCCGTTGTATCCATTATCACAACTTACGATGGTGCCTCTTCTATCGATGTGGAGGAGATGGTTACAAAAAATTTGGAGATGGCAGTTTCGACGGTAAAAAACATTAAGAATGTGCAATCTGTCAGTTCGGAAAATACTTCGCTTATTATGTTAGAATTCAATTGGGGTACCAATCTCGATTTCGCTGCTCAAGATTTACGAGATGTAATCGAACAATTTGTAGATTATTTGCCAGATGGCGTTTCGCGTCCGATGGTAATGAAATTCAATCTTTCCCAAATGCCTATTTTGATGTTCGGCGTTACGGGTTTTGAGAATACTTACGAGTTGCGGAAAATTCTTGAAGATGATATCGCAACAAAACTAAAACAAGCAAACGGAGTGGCTTCAGTAAATGTGGTTGGTGGTGAAATACTCGAAAAACAAATCATTATAGATAAACAAAAATTGGAACAATTCAACATTGGAATTGATGAAGTAGTGCAGATTATTCGCATGCAAAACTTCAATATGCCAGCTGGTCACATTCAAAATAAAAAAGAAGAATATTTGCTGAGAACGGTGGCACAATACAGTTCATTGGAGCAAATTGCCAATACACCAATCAAAATAACACGAACGGGAAATACTATCTATTTGAAGGATATTGCGACTGTTCAAGAAGGGTTCAAAGAACACCGAAATACGATTCGTACAAATGGCAAAGATACAGCGATGATGATGATTTCCAAAGAATCTGGGGCAAATACTTTGACGGTTGTAAAAGGTGTTTTCAAAAAACTTGATGAGATAAAAGCTCAACACGAAGGTAAAATTGAATTTCACAATGTCATGAATATGGGGCGACCAATTAGCAAAACTACCACTGCGGCTTCGATGAACCTAATTATCGGTGGATTGTTATCGATTATTGTAATGTTCTATTTTCTGCGAAATTGGCGTCCAACACTCGTGATTTCACTTGCCATTCCGATTTCAGTGGTGGCTACGTTTGTACCCATTTATCTGGCGAATTTTACTTTGAATATTATGACACTCGGCGGGCTTGCACTGGGGGTGGGAATGTTGGTCGATAACTCGATTGTGGTTATCGAAAACATCTACCGTCAGATGGAACTAGGGCTTGCCAAAAAAGAAGCAGCAAAAGTTGGGGCAACGGAAGTTGCCATGGCGATTACGGCATCTACTTTAACTACGATTGCGGTATTTTTCCCAATGTTATTTTCGGAAGGAATGACGGGTACACTCGTGCGTGGATTAGCCCTTACAGTTGCTTTTGCACTTTCTGCTTCACTTTTCGTAGCACTTACTATCGTGCCAGCATTTGCTTCCACGATTTTCAAAAATAACAATAAAGAACGAAAAGAGACCAGATTTGAAAAATTGAAAAAACGCTATCTAGTGGTTTTAGGTTGGGCACTCCAAAATAGGAAAAAAACGCTTATTCTGGTGGCATCTTTATTCATTGCATCTTTTGGATTATTGTTCGTGATTGGCACAGAATTCATGCCTTCGCAAGATGTTCCCATGATGATGTTAACACTGAAAATGCCAAAGGGAACTACCCTCGAAGAGACCGATACCGTGGTGAAACAAGTGGAACAAATATTCATGAAAACAGAAGGTGTTCGCAATGTGATGGGATTTTCTGGTGCTATGAGTGAAGGTGGTTCACAAGCCGATCCATCCAATCCGCACGATGTGAATGAAGCTGGTGTTTATGTTCGGCTTTTCGAAAAAAGTGATAGAGCAATTGGCTATTTGGAAATTGAAGATATTGTCAGAAAACAATTACCAAAAATCGAAGGTGCCACTTTCAAATTTCTATCTCGTGAAGAGATGATGGGCGGCGGAGCTTCCAAACCAATTGAGATAAAAGTATATGGTCGAGATTTAGTAAAATTGAAGGAAATTGCTGGTCGTATTGAAGAGCGTTTATTGAATACGGAAAAAGTGAAAGATGTAATTAATTCCGTCAAAGAAGGTAAACCAGAAGTGCACATTGTGGTGGATAAGGACAAGGCATTCAAATATGGACTTACTTCAGCACAAATTGCCTCAGCAATAAAGACTGCAACGATTGGAACGGTTGCGGGCGTATTTCGTAAAAGTGGAGAAGAGATAGATATTCGCGTTCAGCTTGATGCGGAAAGTCGAAATAGTTTCGATGACATCGAACATCTCTCCATCACTTCACCTATGGGCTTTACGGTTCCGCTCAATCAACTTGCACACATCGAGCATCGCATCGGTGAAACAGATATTAGCCGTGAACAGCAAATGCGAAAAGCAACTATTTCGGCTGGAATTGACGATAAAAATTTGGGTAAAATGGTGAAAATTGTCAAAGCAAATATTCAAGATATTGAGGATGAACTTCCAACTGGATATTTTGTGGAATTTGGCGGAGCATACGGCGATATGTTAGATGCTTTCAAAACACTTTTGGGTGCACTTATTTTGGCAATGATTTTGGTTTACATCGTGATGGCATCCCAATTTGAATCATTGAAACAACCATTTATCGTAATGTTCACGATGCCACTTGCTTTTATTGGCGTGCTCCTCATTTTATTCTTAACTGGAACAACCCTCTCGGTTTACAGTTTTGTTGGAATCATTATTTTATCTGGAATTGTGGTGAATAACGGTATTGTTTTGGTGGATCACATCAACCAATTACGCATCAAAGGTTTTGAAAAACACAAAGCACTTCTGCAAGCTGGTGCAGATAGAATGCGTCCTGTTATCATCACTGCACTTACCACGATTACGGGAATGTTACCGATGGCATTGGATAATTCGGAAGGTTCAGAAATGAAAATACCAATGGCACTTACTGTGATTGGTGGACTTCTAACTGCCACATTCTTCACACTTATTGTGATTCCTGTAATTTACAGTGTGATGGATAAGAAGAATAAATAGCCATAAAACTAATCCTTCATTCAAACCGCCCCATTTCGGGGCGGTTTTTTGTTTGATAATCCTCTGAGTATCGATTCCTCTCCTCGTAAATGCGGTTTTCAGTACTTAAAAGTGGATTCCTCTCCTCGTAAACGCGGTTTTCAGTACTTAAAAGTGGATTTGCCACCTACCAAAATAACATTTGACAGAAACTTTCCTTAATCTTTTTTCGGATTATTTGTAACATTGTGTGTTAATATCGCAGTTATTGTTTGTTGTGTAGTTGATTCTTTTTATCTTTATTGAGGAGGAAACAAATGAAAAAAACATTTTTAGTTATTTTAGTATTATTTTGTACAAATTCGTGGTTAAACGCAATTGTTATTAATGTCCCCGCCGACTATGAGACCATCCAAGCGGGGTTGGATGTTGCGGTAGAAGGTGATAGTGTTCTCGTTGCCGATGGAATTTATTACGAAAACATTGATTGGCCTGACGTAAATGGCATTTCGCTCATTGGGAGTAGCGAAGAAAACTGCATTATTGATGGGAATTATCTTGCCAGCGTAATACGCTTTGAAGAAGATTTAGAAGGAATTATTGATACAACCACTTTAATAGCTGGTTTTACGATACAAAATGGCCGTGCATATGGAGACGATGTATATAAACACGGCGGTGGAATTTTTTGTTCTGATTCCAGTCCGAGTTTGGTTAATGTGACAATCAACGACAATTCGGCTTTTTATGATGGCGGTGGAATTTATTGCGAAAATAATTCCAATCTGAGTATAGAGCATGTCATAATTAGTAATAATTGGGGAATTGATGAGGGAAGTGGCGGTGGGATTTATTGCGAAAATTCCGATGTATCTCTTCGATATACAATAGTTGAAAATAATCATGCTGGGTATTGGAATGGTGGTGGTGGGATTTATTGCAAATACTCTAGTATGGTTTTAGAAAATGTTCAAATAATTAATAACATTTATTATGGTGGATCAGGTGATGGGATTTATTGCAAATATTCCGATTTATGTTTAGAGAATGTAGAAATAAATAATAATAGTGGTGACGGACTTTTTTGTAATGAGTCTGACTTAAATTTAGAGAATGTAGAAATAAATAATAATAGTGGTCGCGGAATTTCTTTTGTGAATTCTACCTCCAGTTTGTTGAATGTAAATATTAGCAATAATTCAGCTAATGATTATGGTGGTGGACTTTCTTTTGTGAATTCTACCTCCGGTTTGTTAAATGTAAATATTAACAATAATTCAGCTGATGATTATGGTGGTGGACTTTTTTGCGAGGATTCGAATTTGGATTTAGAGAATGTTAGTATTGTCAATAATACTGCAGAAAATCATAATGGTGGAATGCATTGTATTGAGTCAAGGATACTTTTTTCAAATGAAAACAGGTGTAATATATACTCTAATACCACTTCAAACAATAGAGATTCTGGAATTGATATCTTTGCTTTTAATTGCTTAACAATAGATGTTTATCTGGATACATTTACTGTAATCACCCCGTCAGAACATTATGCTTATCCCATTGATAATATCAATTTTGATATTCTAAATAGTGTGGAAGAAAACAATTTGATAGATGCCGATCTTTTTGTTGCAGTAGAAGGAGATGATACAAATTCTGGAACATCACCCAATGATCCATTTAAGACCATTGGGCATGCTTTGGAAATGCTTTTTAATAATAACTTAAATATTAATACGATTTATTTAGCTGAAGGCATTTACAGTCCTTCAACAAATGGAGAGGTTTTTCCTCTTGTTTGGAGTAACTATGTAAATCTAATTGGTGCAGGTGAAGAATTATCAGTTTTAGATGCAGAAAACAGTGCA
>JABGOP010000033.1 GCA_018645365.1 Candidatus Cloacimonadota bacterium | reverse complement strand
TGATTTGTTCCTCTCTCTTTATCATAACTCTCTGCGTCCTTCTGCGTTAATGTTTCCTCATTATTCACAGCCAGTTGTCCACACGCCGCCGCAATGTCATCACCCCGACTTCGGCGATACATCACCGCGTAATTGTGGTGTTTAACATCATTAATGAATTTTTCAATTTCTTTTTCAGACGGTGTTTCGTACGGAAGATTATCGACCGCATTCCATTTTATCACATTTAGTTTGCAAGACATATCGCCCAAAAATTTACGCAATGCCTTCACATCCTTTTCATCAATATTGAAATTTTTCAACATCACATATTCAAATGTAATGCGATACGCTGTATTTTTCCGAAAATCTTGGAGTGTTTTTTTCAACTCTGAAAGTGGATATCTTTTTGAGATTGGCATCAGCTTTTCGCGTTTTTCCTGAATGGCGGAATTTAATGAAACTGCTAATTTTACCTTTACCCTACTTTCTGCCAGTTTTGCAATCTGCGGAATGACGCCAGCAGTGGAGATGGTAATTTTACGCGGGCTGAAATTAAAACAACTTTCATTTTGTAGAATTTTTAAAGATTTCAACACATTTTCGTAATTATCGAGTGGTTCACCCATTCCCATAAAAACGATGTTTGTCAGTTTTTTTTCGGCCAAAATTTGTTTTGCCAAATATATTTGAGAAATTATCTCGTGAACTTCTAAATTACGTTTCAAACCTAATTTTGCAGTCGCACAAAATTGGCAATCTCTGGCACAACCAACTTGTGATGAAATGCAAAGTGTATTCTTGTCACCATTTGGGATTAGCACCATCTCAATTTTATTGCCATCAAAAAGTTCTAATAAAATTTTTTGGGTGCCATCTTGCGAAACAAATATTTTAAACTGTGGTAAATTAAAAGCAAATTTTTCTGTTAATTTTTGGCGTAAATTTTCTGGTAACGAGCTCATTTTTTGATGGTTTATTTCCATTTTATCGTACAACCATTCGAATAATTGCGAAACGCGATATTTTGCAATTTTATTTTCTGCAAAATACTTGCTAATTTCTGCTGGTAAAAGCCCTAGAATATGGTTCATTTTTTCAATTTATCAAACTCTTCCAGCGTTAAATTTATTCGTTCTTTTTCTTTTGAAATTAGTTCAATTTTATCATTGTAATAATCGTTTTTGTTCACAAACATCAACTTATCTTCATACTTAATTCTCGCACCTAATTTTGGAAATGCTTCTGCCTTTTCTTTATAAAATTTTTCTTCATAATGAAGGCAACAGAGCAGTCTTCCACAAGGTCCAGAAATTTTGGAAAGATTGTTAAGTAAGTTCTGATTTTTCGCCATTTGAATGGTAACTTGATTGAATTTTTTCAAAAAAGTAACGCAACAATAAGTTCTACCACACATTCCCAAACCGCACAACCGGCGTGCATCTTCGCGACCAGAAGTTTGGTGCAATTCGATTCTCGTTCTAAATTCAGTCGCAAGTTCTCGCACTAAATCTCGAAAATCGATGCGTCCATCTGCCGAGAAGAAAAATGTTATTTTATTACCGTCTAACTGATAAACCGCGTTAATGATTTTCATTTCAAAACTATATTTATCTAACATCGCCCAAAATCTTGCTTTTGCTTCAATCTCTTTTTTTGTAACTGCTTCCAATTGGACAAAATCTGCATCAGTTGCGATTCGTTTGATTTTGCCAATTTTTCCATCGGCAAACTTTTTTGCCAAATTATCTGCTTGAACCGCACAGTGCACGACTTCGCCCATATCTTCGCCACGTTCTGCTTTTACAATCACCTTCATTTCTGGTTCAATTTTCAATTCATTTGAATTTACAAAATACTCAATTCTGCCTGTTCTCATCAACAGTTCTACATAATCTCTCATCTATTTTCCTTCCATTTTTTTATCACTTTTTGTAAAAATATAATCGTGAATCTTACTGTAAAGTTCTTTTTCATTTTCAGAAAAATCTAACCCTCTCCGCTTTTTCACATAAACAGCAGTTTCCAAAAACTTATTCTTCTCATATTTAATCACATTTGAAGCATCGCCCCAACTAAATGATGAAACGAAATTTTTTAACAATAATTGTCCAAAAAGATTACAGCCAACTCCAATTACCGTACCAGTGTTTATCGCTACATTTATGCCAGTTTTGCTGTGATCACCAATCACACAACCCACAAATTGATTTTTCGTATCGATGCGTTTCTGTTCAGGATAGAAATATGATTTCACATTTTTATAGTTATTTTTTAAATCGCTGTTGCTTGTGTTTGCACCCAAATTCACCCATTCACCTAAATAACTATGTCCCAAAAAACCGCTGTGTTGCTTATTCGTATAACCTTGAATAATAGAATGCTCCACCTCTCCGCCGATTTTACAAATCGCTCCAATTGTGGTACCTTCATCGATGATGGAATTTGCTTTTATTACTGATTTTTTGCCAATGTAAACTGGTCCCACAATCACCGCATTGGAAAGTATTCTTGCACCTTCATCGATGATAATTGGACCATTTGTCGCATCGAGCACAACGCCTGGTTTTAACTCAACTTTGCTACCAAACCAGACATTATAGGGATTCAACACTGTTGTTGACGGACTTACTTCGAAATAATTTTTACGATTATAAAAATATTTATTAAAATCGTTTTGAATCATTTCTGCATTTTGCGAAATAAATTCCCAATTATATCGCCATAATTTCCCCGATTTAGTTGGAATATTTTGCAAATCAGTAAATAATTCCGTTAATTTTTCAGAAGTTACTTTTGTTGATTTCGTTAAAATTTTAGCAGCTAACACTTCATCATTTAATTGTAACTTTTCGCCAATTTGAAGATTTTTAATTTCATTTTTTGTGACTTCATCTATTTGTAATCTACTGTTAATAAATATAGTTTCACCATTTGAAAGTTCGTTTACCGACCAATTAGAATGGCGTTCTCGATACATTTTCTCCAAATCCGACCAGATGATTACATTCGTTTCTAAAATGCTAAATTTTGCCAAAATGCGTTGACGCAATTTCAAAATCCCCACCCGCAAATCACCAGTTGAATGCGTAAAAGTTAATGGAAAAAAGCTACATCTTTTCTCATCATCAAAAATTACATATTTCATTTTTACTCCTATTTTTTCCATCTAAAAATATTTAGCACACCCAAAAACACAACGACCAACATATAGAGCGGTTGCAAAAAAAACCAAACAGGATAAAACTTCAACCTATTTTTATCTTCACGGAAAATTTGAAAACCATTTTTTAAAAAATTAAATTCTAAAATAAAACGTCCCAAGACAAGTATTGAAGCTAACCACCAGATTTTAAAAATCAAATAAACTGGCAACATCACCACCACAAAAGCACTGAGGAGATATATGAAAAACTCAGAATTCAACAAAATTTGCCACTTCATATTTGAAGCCCACCTGCTACGCTGATTTAATAATTTTATCCACGATTTTGAAGCGTTTGTCAACGCGAAACTGTGATGTGAAAAAGCAAATCCAATTCTAAAATTAGCCTTCCGAAAAAGTTGCATCAGATTTACATCGTCGCCAGAAATAAGGTGTTTGATTTTTTCGAAACCACCAATTTTTTGAAAAGCATTCTTTCGGTACGCAATATTTTGCCCCGAACACGAAAATGCCTTTCCGCCAGAAATAGCAGCAGATGCAGCTGTAAACATCGCAAAAAAATCAAAATATTCAAATTTTTCGAACCATCTTGCTGTTGTCCATTTTTGAATGTTTATTCTAGAAAACCCAGCAACAAAATCATTTTGTGAAAAATTTTTGACCATCGCTTCAGCCCAAAATTTTCCGACTAAACAATCTGCGTCTGTCGAAAGAATAATTTCACCATTTGCAAATTTAATAGCTTGCGAAAGTGCATTTTTTTTGGGTGAAATAACATTCGCTCGGTTGGTAACATTAAGCAATTTCACATTTTGCCATTTTTGCTCAAATTTTTTGACTATTTCAGCAGTATTATCGGTTGATTCGTCATTTGCGACAATTATTTCCATTAAATTTTGTGGGTAACTTTGATTGACAAGAGCAGTCAATAATTTACCGACATTGTTCGCTTCATTTCTCGCTGCAATAACTACTGATATTTTTGGTTTTTGGAAATTATCTTCCCTGTTTTTGTATTTGAGATTTTTCTTAAAAAACAGCAAATAATAAAGATAAATCCCAAAAAAAATCGTTGTGAAAATCAAGATAATTGGCATTTATTCAGCCCTTAAAAGTGAGTCCATTAAAGCATCAATGCTATTAAGTGAATCGGCATTATTTTGCAAAAAATCTGGATGAAGCCATTTTGGACCGAGCCACAATAAACTATCTGGACGCGTGACATATTCTTTATTTTTAATGAAACTTGCACCAGTTAAATCAAGACTTTCAGGAATGTGCTTTTCACGCCAAATAACACTATCTGGCCAAAGATGTTCAACACCACCAAGATAATAATAAAGCGTATCTACCTGATTTTCATGAAAAACAGTTGGAGTAAATTTGAAACGAAAACTATCTACATTGGCAGTATCGCGTACAACTGTTAATTTTTGCACCCAATTTGGCAATTTATACAATTCACCATTCAAATTATAAACGAGCGAATCAACCTCATTTTGAAGACTAATTTCGGGGTAAAAATCTGCACTGTCTCGGCGTGTAGTATCTAAAAGCACAAACTCATATTCAACTGAATCTGGCCAAACATATGGTTTTCCACCTAAATCAACAACAAGCGAATCATTCTCATTTTCACGGTAAATCGTTGGATAAAAATTGTAGTTCAAAGAGTCGGAAAGCGGTGTTGGGGTTGTTCCCGCAATAAATATTTCTTCAATTGTTTCTTCAAATTTATTACGCGGTAAAAGCCCCGTTTCTTTGGAAATTTTCATATTTACAATACCAGCTGGTTTTTGGAATTCTAAGCTCGCTGTATTTACGATGGGCTTTCCACGATTATCTTTGGGAGAATCAATTTCGATCGCTTTTTTAGTAATGTACGGCCACGATGGAAGTGCAGCAGTAGCACCAGATTGACTTTTCCCTAAGCCTGTGTTATCATCGAAGCCAACCCAAATCCCAGTTACAAGTTTTTTGTTATAACCGATAAACCATGCATCGCGAAAATCATCAGTAGTTCCAGTTTTACCAGCAGCATTCCACTTATAACTTAAACTTTTCAAATCTTGGTAACCACTTTGCCAACGCACTCCTTGCCCAGTTCCTTCGTCAATAACTGACTGCATCAGATTCGCCATCAAATAAGCAACTTGCTCATTCACAACTCGAATTTTTTCGGGAAAATTTTCTTCCAAAATAGTGCCATCTGCATCCTCTACTTTGCGGATGTAGATTGGTTTAACGCGGGAACCACCATTTGCAAAAGTCGTATAAGCACTAATCATTTCGTACGGATACACTTCGATACTGCCGACAGCAATCGTGTAATACGGATAGATACGCGTCGAAATTCCAAATCGTTTGGCAAATTCTACCACTTTTCGAGGTCCAACATCATAAAGCATTTTTGTAGCGTAAATATTCCGCGATTTTTTCAAACCATCTCGCATTCGCGTAAAACCAAAATTTTTCTTTGAATAATTCGACGGATGCCAAAAGAGTGTGTCATTCTGCATAAAATAAGTTGGTTCGTCTTCAATTATCGTTGCTGGCGTGTAGCCATTCACAAGTGCAGTAGTGTAAACAATTGGCTTAAAGGAAGAGCCTGGCTGTCTTTTGGCTTGCATAATACGATTAAATTTACTGTGATTGAAATTTCTTCCGCCAATCATCACGCGTACATAACCAGTTTCAGCTTCAATGGAAAACACGCCCGCTTGCACATATTCTGTTTTGATGTTCGTCGTATCTGCTGGAAAATCTGTATATTTCACATCATAATTATTTTTGTTTTCAAATTTCGTTAGATTTTTATTGAGAACAGAGTCTGCGTACATTTGAAGCTCTTTATCCAAAGTTGTGTAAATTTTCAGTCCACCTGTAAAAAGTTGTGTTGTGCCGTATTTTCTTTCCAGAATACGACGAATATACTCGATAAAATAGTCATCAGCACCTTGATTTCCTTTTGGTTGATAAAGCTTCAAAGTAGAATTTACCGCAATTTTATAATCATCTTCGCTTATCACGCCCTCAATAAACATTCGTTTAAGCACGATGTTGCGCCGTTTGATAGCTCTTTCCGGGTAGCGTAATGGATTGTAAGCACCAGGTAATTGCGGCATTCCAATCAGCAATGCTGCTTCCGCCACACTAACATCTTTTGCACTTTTATCGAAATATCTTTGTGACGCAACCTCAATTCCATATAAGCCATAACCAAATAATGACTTATTGAAATACATCTCCAATATTTCATCTTTGGAAAAATGTTTTTCGATGCGAATTGCCAAAACTAATTCTTTAATTTTTCGCGTAATTTTTTTATCTTTTGTCAAAAATAGATTTCGTGCCAATTGTTGGGTAATTGTACTAGCACCTTGCGAAAAACTTACTCTTTTTAAATTTATTAAAAAAGCTCGCACGAGTCCTTTCAAATCCATTCCCCAATGGTCGCGAAAATTCTTATCTTCGACCGCCATCATACCATTTATTAAATATGTTGGAAGTTCTTGTAAATTAGTCAATTTTCGGCGTTCTATCGAAAAGATATGAATCAATTCATCGTTACGATCAAAAACTTCCGAACCAACCTTCATCTCATAATCTGTCAATTCTGAAAGTGGTGGCAATTCTTGGCTGTAATAATAAAAAATGCCAAAAATTATCCCAGCAAAAAAAATGGTAATGGCAAAAAATATCTTCAAATACTTAATTATTTCATTTTTCATTCTAAACTCAGTTTATTTTTTTCATAAAATAAAATCGCTAAATAACCAGTTATAATCCCAGTTATAATCCCTAAAATTATTAATATTGGAGTCAAATAAAATATCGAATTTTCTTTTATCAACAAAATTCTCACCACCAATATTTGGGTGAAGTTATGTGCAATCGCACCCAAAATACTCACGCCAATAAAGCTAAAACTTATTTTCGTTTTGAACACAATCGACATCACAAAAAGAGCAATTATCCCACTTGTAAGTGAAATAATGGTTGTCGGTGTGAATATGGTTCCCGTTAAAAAACCGCCCATTATGGTTTTGCCTATTGTTACTAAAAACGCAATTTTCGCACCATTTGAGGCAAGCAAAATAAGAATAATTATATTGGCAAAACCCACTTTAACAAAAGGAAACGGTTTTGGAATCAGCATCTCTAAAATGTAAATCGAAATTGCTAAAGCTGTAAAAAAAGCAATTTTTGTTAAGCGATTAAAATCGTGTTTTTGCTCTATCATACAAAAAAATTGCGAGAATTTTTCAATTCTCGCAATAAGGTATATTTAACTATTTTTTTTCTCAAATTCAAGCATAAATTCAGCAAGAGTTTGAGCTGATTCCATTGGTAAAGAATTATAAAAAGAAGCACGACAACCACCCACACTACGATGTCCTTTTAAATTTAACATACCTTTCCTGGCTGTTTCTGCAATAAATTTTTTCTCCAAATCTTCCGTTGGAAGTCGAAATGGGATATTCATCAGCGATCTATCTTCTGGCACAACCGTACCACGATAAAAATTAGAACTATCCAAAATATTGTAGAGATAATTTGCTTTTTCGATATTCATTTTTTCAATAGCTTCCAAACCACCTTTTTGCTTTATCCAATTCAAAACACGGCCGATTACATAAATTGAAAAAGTTGGTGGCGTATTGAACATTGAGTCTTTGTCGATGTGCGTTTTATAGTTCATCATCGTGGGTAAATTTGGATTAATTTTTGCCACCATATCTTTTCTAATAATTGCCAAAACTGCCCCAGCAGGACCGATATTTTTTTGTGCACCAGCATAAATCATTGCGTATTTTTTCACATCGATTGGTTTGCTCATAATATTGGAAGACATATCCGCAATCAGTGGAATTTCACCCAAATCGAGGTCTGTTTTATATTCCGTTCCACGAATGGTGTTGTTGGTGGTGATGTGCAAATAAGCTGGATTTTCTGATAAAATATTTTCTTTCGGAATGTATGTGAAATCTTTGTCTTCCGAACTTGCTGCGATGTGCATTTTTTTTCCAATATTTTTTGCTTCTTTCAAGGCTTTTGCCGCCCAAGTTCCAGTATTCACATAATTTGCCACTTGACCGTCAGCACAAAAATTGAGTGGAATCATGTAGAATTGACTACTCGCACCACCTTGTAAAAAAATTACTTCGTAGTCATCACTTAAATTTAAAATCTCTTTTACAGACGCAATCGTGTCATCAATAATTCCTTGATAAACAGCAGAACGATGGCTCATTTCCATTACGGAAAGACCGTATCCTTTATAATCTACCAAGTCTCTTTGAATCTCTGCCAAAACCTCTTCCGGTAAAACGGCCGGACCCGCACTAAAATTATGAACTCTCATTATTTCCTCCGAAAAAATTATTTTAGACTAAATTTGTAAGTTGAATTATTTGTGCAAGTATTTTTTGAATCAATTTTCACACAAAACCGAAAACCAGCCAAATCAGTAGCATTCGTCAGCATTTTTTCATCCTAAAATTCGTCGATAAAACCAATTACATATTGCAAAATTAGTGACGCATCAAAAGCTTGCATCATGCCATTGTCATCCACATCACCAGCTGTTTTTTGCCACTCTGCAAGATTAATCAAGCCAATTGAATATTGTATCGTTAGTGATGCATCAAAAGCCTGAATTTCACCATTTCCATCTACATCACCTAACAGAATATTATTGTTTGAAGCATTTGGCGTTGAAATTTCTAATTGTTGTAATGTCGTACTCCCATCTGGATTTCTACCGTAAGAAACATCTGCTCCAAGTTGTGGATAGTGTAAACTGTCAATTGCTACTACCCCATTTTTATTGAAAAGACCAACAAACTCACCATTTTGAGACAAGCTAAAATTTGAATGTAAATTACCATCGTCATCATCTCCACTTGCCCAAATTATCAAAAAATCATGCGATTCAATTGTCACATTTGGAAACTGCCATTTATCTGGGTAACGAGTATCATCTGAAAGAAATAGTCCTGCCAAATTTACTGAAAATTCATTCGCATTATAAATTTCAATCCAATCAGAATATTCACCATTTTCATCCGCAATAGTAAATTGATTATCCGCCATAATTTCGTTTAGATATATCCCCGAAACATAATTTTCCACTGCGTAATTTTGGAGTTGAGATTCAACGCTACTTAGACGATTTTGAATAAAAGTTTTCAAACCCAACATATTGAACATTCCATTTGAAATTTCTGTTTCCAAATTTGTTTCAAACTCTTCATTTGTGAACATTTTTAGAGAATCCGCATAAACTGCTGGACGAATTAAATTAGCATAGTTATCGATTTTTTCAAACAAACATTCCTCATTTAAGATTGTTTCTAACAGCTCTATGTAGGTCGTCAAATAAATATTTTTGTAATCTTCAATACCATTTGAACCGATAGTTTTTTCGTAAAGTGGACGCGATAAAGAATATTCCCAAAACATATCCAAATTATACAAATCTTCCGGCTCGGTTAAATCCAAACGCAAGGTGCCAAACGCAAAGTTAAAATCCCATGGAAGGTGAATAAATTTATCACTTTCATCACGATGATAAAGGTAGTAATTACGTGCGTTACCAAAATAGCTATCCAGATTTGCGAAAAAATTATTTATCGTTTGAAAAAATAAATAATTCTGAATGTGAAATGAATTTTCCAGTAAATTTTGATAATTTTCTAGATTGTTCAAAATGTGAATAAAGTTTAGCAAATCCGACCAGTCGTTGGTATTTTCATTTGTTTTTAACTCATAATTTTCGTAATAATCTGCTTGAAAAGGTCCGTTCCAAACTAAATCACCGTATGGATCACCCTTGAATAAATTACCATCCTCATTTGTGCCAAAATTTTTCTCAATAAACTTCATATTCACTTGCTCTATATTGATGTATAATCCAATGTATTCGTCGTTTACAAACAGTTTTACAAAATTTGAGCGCGAACTCGGAATGAAGTGATTAAATGAGTCATACAGGATTTTTTCGCGTAGAAAAGTGGGATCTGCAAAAGCATTGTTAAGGTTAATTTTATCGACTCCATAAAATTCTTGATTTTCATTAAATTCATTAAATTTTATTTTGAAAGGTTTTTTGCGATTTGGATGCATCGTCGAAGTGTAACCTTTTATGCGAACTCCTACATTTTCGTAATTTTCACCGTTAAAAGTAAAAGTTGCGGAAGTGTATTCTTGTTCACCACTTTCAAAGCCTTCAAGATAATTTTGCCACAAGGTACTATACCAATCATCTATCGCAAATGTGATATGAAATTCTAAAATCTGAGAATCATCATAAATCACATCAGATTCGTGCGCTAAACAATTATTACTAAACAAGATAGCTAACATTAATAATATCTTTTTAAAAATGCTTTTTGACATATTTACCCCAAAATTTTCTAGTTTTGTAAAAAGAAAGCAAATAGTTTGACGTCAAGGTTTTTATTCAATTGTTTAAAAAGCACAAAATAATTGAATTGACATAAAAGGGGTAATTTAAAGTTTGGAAAAAAAATTGTAAGGTGAAAAAAAATATGAAACTTGCTGAAAAACATTTGGAAAAGGCAAAAAAAATTGCCGTTCAAAACAGAAAAAAAAAAAATTGCAAAATATGTTTTGGACGAGGTTACGTCGGCACCACATTAGAAAACACATTGGTTTTATGCCACAAATGTGTTGACATGGAAAAAGCATTATTAGACTGGAAAAATTATGTGAAAGATGTTCCCGAATTAAAAGAACAATATAAAGAATTATTTGAAGAGGAAATAAAAAATGTATAAACCTGTTGATGTAAAAGAAAATTCAGAAATAAAAATCCAAAAGTATTGGGAAGAAAACCAAATTTCAGAAAAAAGTATTACTCAACGAGATGGTGCAAAAAAATTCATCTTTTTTGAAGGACCTCCAACTGCAAATGGCAAACCCGGAATTCACCATGTTATCGCTAGAACTCTTAAAGACACAGTTTGCCGCTACAAAACGATGAAAGGTTTTCAGGTAAAACGAAAAGCAGGTTGGGATACACATGGTTTACCCGTTGAAATTGAAGTCGAAAAAACACTCGGTTTAAACGATAAAAAAGAAGTGGAAACATACGGTTTGGAAAAATTCAATAAAAAATGTAAAGATTCTGTCTTTTCATACGAAAAAGAATGGCGTGAGATGACCAAAAAAATGGGATATTGGATCGATTTGGAAAATCCATACATCACTCTGACAAACGATTATATCGAAACAGTTTGGTGGATTTTAAACGAATTTTACAAAAAAAAGCTGATTTACAAAGGGCATAAAATCGTGCCTTACTGCCCCAGTTGTGGCACTCCGCTTTCTAGCCACGAAGTTGCACAAGGTTATCAAGACACAGAGGATCCATCTGTATATGTTAAATTCAAAGTATTAGCTGAAGAAAATACCTATTTTTTGGCGTGGACAACTACACCTTGGACACTCATTTCTAATGTGGCATTGGTTGTAAACCCAAATGAAATTTACGCAAAAGTAAAAATAGGTGAAGAATTTTTGATTTTAGCAAAAGCACGCTTAGATGTTTTGGAAGAAGAACATGAAATTATTGATGAGTTCAAAGGTAAAACGCTCGAATTCAAAGAATATGAGCAGCTTTTCAAATATGTGAAACCAGAAAAAAAAGCGTTTTTCGTCGGGTTGGCAGATTATGTCACAATGGATGACGGAACTGGAGTTGTACACACAGCCCCAGCTTTTGGACAAGATGATTACACGCTTGGTAGAAAATACGATTTACCTGTTATTAACCCGGTTGATGACGCCGGAAAATTCAAAAAAGTTGTCTCTGACTTTGCCGGTGAATTCGTCAAAGATGCCGACAAAAACATCATTCGCAACTTAAAAGAAAATGGACTTCTCTACAAACGTAAGCAAATCACACACAGTTATCCATTTTGCTGGCGTTGCAAAAGTCCGCTCATATATTATGCCCGCTCGAGTTGGTACATCAAAACCAGCGATTTCAAAGAACAATTAATTGCTAATAATGAGAAAATAAATTGGTTTCCATCATTCGTCGGTGAAAAACGTTTTGGTGCGTGGTTAGAAAATAATGTAGATTGGGCAATTTCACGCGATCGATTTTGGGGAACACCTCTAAATATTTGGATTTGCAAAGATTGTGGAAAATTAGAAAGCATCGGTTCAATCGCTGAACTACGTCAAAAAGGAAAAATGGAAGATGGTTCTATGGTCACAGAAAATATCGAACTGCACCGACCCTATGCCGATAATATTTCGCTCGAATGCGAATGTGGCGGCAAAATGAAACGAACTCCGGAAGTTATTGATTGTTGGTTCGATAGTGGTGCGATGCCGTTCGCACAATGGCACTATCCATTTGAAAATAAAGAAATTTTCGAAAGCGAACTTTTCCCAGCTGATTTCATCAGTGAAGGAATTGACCAAACACGCGGTTGGTTCTACTCACTTTTGGCAATTTCCACAATGTTAATCGGAAAATCACCTTACAAAAATGTGCTCGTAAATGATTTAATTCTCGATAAAAAAGGTCAAAAGATGAGCAAAAGTAAAGGCAACAGCGTCAATCCGATGGAGTTGATGGAAAAATATGGAGCAGACGCTAACCGTTGGTATTTGCTCGCAGTTAGTCCACCTTGGATTCCCACAAAATTTGATGAAAACGGTGTTATCGAAATTGTCAATAAATTCATCGGCACACTCAAAAATGTCTATTCATTTTATGTAACTTATGCCAATATCGATAATTTTGATGCATTAAAATATGAACACTTGAATGAGAAAAAAAATGAAATTGACAAATGGGTTATTTCGCGTTTGAACTCGGTTATCAAAGATGTCGATAATAACCTCGATAAATTTGATCTAACACGTGCTGTTCGCACCATTCAAAGTTTCGTGATTGACGATGTAAGTAATTGGTATGTAAGACGATGTCGTCGCAGATATTGGGAAATGTCTTTGACTGACGACAAAATCGAAGCATATTTGACTTTGCATCATATTCTGATAACCGTTAGCAAAATTATGGCACCAATTGCACCGTTTCTCGCAGAAGATATTTTTACAAATTTAACCAATAACGAAAGCGTTCATTTGGAAGATTTTCCAGCCTTTGACGAAGGAGTTATTTTCCCAAAATTAGAGAAAGAGATGCAAACCGTAATCGACCTTGTTTCTCTCGGCAGAGCGGCACGAAACAGCTGTCAAATAAAAGTTCGACAAACTTTGAGTGCACTTTACATTCCAGCTGAATTCAAAGAAATGGTAACGCGAATGGAAGAACTTATCAAGGAAGAAATCAATGTAAAAGAGATAAAATACATCCATAAAAAAGATAATTTTGTGGAATATGACATCAAGATAAATTTCAAAGTAATGGGGCCAAAATACGGCAAACATGTGAAACACATTGCGGAAACATTGGCAAATATTGACGGCACTCACATTGTGGAAATTTTGCACAGTGGGAAAGATTATTACCTCGATATTGACGGTAGCTCATTCAAAATTACGGAAGAAGATATTGCAATTTCGATAAAAAATCGCGAAGGTTTTACTTTTGAATCCAACAAAGAACTTTTTGTCGCACTCGATACAGAATTGACGCCGCGACTTATCGAAGAAGGATTTGCGCGCGAATTGGTAAATAAAATTCAGTTTACAAGAAAAAACAAAAAATTTGAAATTATGGATAAAATTCATCTTTTCTACTTTGGTGATGCAGAAATTGAAAAAGTGTTCAAAGTTTATGAGGATTACATCAAAGCTGAAACGCTCACCAAAATAATTACCAAAGTTGCCGACATTTCCGAAGATCTGACCAAATGGGATATTAACGGAAAAGATGTTTATTTTGACGCAAATAACTTAGAATATTAGAAAAATTTAGGAGAAAATAAAATGGCAAAAATTAATCCGTTTCGAGGTGTAAGACCTCAACCAAAAATGATTCAAGAAGTAGCATCACTACCATATGATGTAATGAATTCGGCTGAAGCGCGCAAAATGGTGGAAAATAATCCACACAGTTTTTTGCATGTTGTGAAACCAGAAGTAGATTTACCAGAAGGCATCGATCTTTACAGTGAAGAAGTTTACCAAAAAGGTCGCGAAAATTTGTATAAAATGATGGCTGATGGTGTGCTCATTCAAGATGAAAAACCTTGTTTTTATGTTTATCAACAAATTATGGGTGATGTCAACCAAATTGGGATTGTAGCTGGTGCATCTGTAGAAGATTATGAAAATAATATCATCAAAAAACACGAACACACGCGTGCCAAAAAAGAGGCGGATAGAATCAAACATGTTGATACTTTGAGCGCCAATACTGGTCCCGTTTTCCTCACTTATAAAGCACGCAAAGACATCAATGAAATCGTGGCTAAAGTTATGGAAAATAAGCCAGTTTACGATTTTGAAGCAGAAGATGGCATCAAACATATTTTTTGGATAATTGAAGAAAACACTGAAGAACTTATCAATATTTTTGCAGAAATAGATTACCTTTATGTTGCCGACGGACATCACCGAAGTGCATCAGGAACAAAGGTTTGTCAACGCAGAAGAGCAGAAAATCCAAATCATACTGGCAACGAAGAATACAATTTCTTCCTTTCGGTTATTTTTCCGCACGACCAACTTTACATTATGGACTACAATCGTGTTGTAAAAGATTTAAACAATCTTTCAAGTGGTGATTTCCTCAAAAAAATAAACGAAAAATTTGAAGTTACAGAACACTCAAAAACAACGCCTTTCAAGCCAGAAAATCTTCATACTTTTGGCATGTATTTTGATGGAATGTGGTACAAACTTTCAGCGAAAGATGGAACATTCCCAACAAATGACCCAGTAAATTCACTTGATGTGGCAATTTTACAAAATAATTTGCTTAACCCAATTCTTGCAATCGGCGACCCTCGTAAAGATGAACGCATCGATTTTGTGGGTGGAATTCGCGGTCTTACTGAACTTTCAAATCGTGTTAATGACGGTGAAGCTGTCGCATTTTCTATGTTCGCAACTTCTATCGAACAGTTGATGAACATTGCCGATGCAGGCGAAGTGATGCCACCAAAATCAACTTGGTTCGAACCAAAATTGCGATCTGGTGTAATTACACATTTATTGGATTAATCTGAAAATAAAGAATTTACACAAAAATGAAAAAATACGCAATAATCAGTTTGGGTTGTCCAAAGAATCTCGTTGATAGTGAAGTTTTTGCTAATATCATCGATAAAAGTGGCTTCGAACAAACAGAAAACTTAGAAGCCGCAAATATTATCATCGTTAATACTTGCGGTTTCATTTTAGATGCAAAAGATGAATCTGTGCAAACTATTCTGGAAATGGCGGCATACAAAAATTCAGGAAAATGTGAAAAACTCATTGTTACTGGCTGTTTGATTAAACGCTATTTTGACGAAATAAAAGAAAATCTTCCCGAAATTGACTATTTAGTTAATTTGAAAGATTTTGACACTTTTGCGGAAATATTTTCAACGCAACCAGACACATCTCGCAAACTTCTTACCCTTCCTCATTTTGCTTACATTCGCATCAGTGATGGTTGTAACAACCGTTGTGCTTATTGTGCAATTCCCGATATTCGCGGAAATCTGCAAAGTGTACCAATCGAAAAATTAGTGAAAGAAGTCAAATATCTCGCAAATCTTGGTGTAAAAGAATTAATCGTCACAGCACAAGACACAACTCAATATGGCATAGATATTTACGGCTCACAAAAGTTATCGGAACTTTTGCGTGAATTTCATAAAATTGAGGGAATTGAGTGGATTCGACTTCTCTATTTGCACCCTGCTCACATATCAAGCGAGATCATTGATACGATTGCAACATCACCAAAAATTTGCAAATATTTTGAAATTCCACTTCAACACATTAACGATAATATTTTGCAAAATATGAATCGAAAGGTTACTAAAAAACGAATTAAACAAATTTTATTAGAAATTCGCCAAAAAATTCCAAATGCAATAATTCGTACTACATTCATTGTTGGTTATCCCAATGAAACTGCCGAAAATTTCACAGAATTAAAAGAATTCATCCAAGCACAAAAATTTGAAAGGTTAGGAATTTTCACCTATTCAAAAGAGGAAGATACACCCGCTTTTTCACAGAAAAATCAAGTTAATGAAGAGACCGCTGAAAACCGAAAAGATGAACTAATGGCAATTCAACAAGAAATTTCGCAGAACTTTTTGGAAAGTTTAGTTGGTACAAAAATCAAAGTAATTATTGACCGAATTAGCGATGAAGATGACTTTGCATTTGAAGCTCGCAGCTACTTTGACGCACCTGAAATTGATGGAATTGTATTCATCACAAATGGTAATGCAAAAGTTGGTGACATCATGGAAGTAGAAATTATCGATGCGTGGGAATATGATTTAATCGGCGAAATCACACAGTAATTAAGGAGAAATAAATGAAGAAAAAAATCGCATTAACTGGCATCAAGCCGACTGGAATTCCACATTTAGGAAATTATCTCGGTGCGATTAAACCAGCAATAGAGCTTACAAAAAATTACGATGCACTTTATTTCATAGCAGATTATCATGCAGTAAATTCAATCAGAGACGCAAAAATTTTACGCGAAATGATCTATGAAGTGGCAGCAACTTGGCTTGCTTGCGGTCTCGATCCAGAAAAAACAGTTTTGTATCAACAATCTGCCATTCCCGAAACTTTTGAGCTTTCCACATTTTTGATGGCATTCACGCCCAAAGGTTTGATGAACAGAGCACACGCCTACAAAGCAATGGTACAAAAAAACACCTTAAATAAGAAAGATGTGGACGATGGAGTAAACATTGGGCTTTTCACTTACCCAATTTTGATGGCTGCGGATATTTTGCAATTTGACAGCGATGTTGTTCCAGTCGGCGGAGATCAAGCACAGCACCTCGAAATGGCGATTGACATTGCGCAAAGTATCAATCACAATTATGGTACTGAATTATTGAAAATCCCTCAACCTCTCATTCGTAAAAATACGGGAATTGTTACTGGTTTAGACGGTCGTAAAATGAGCAAAAGTTACGACAACACTATTCCACTTTTTCTACCACCCAAAAAATTACGCAAATTAATTATGAAAATTGTGACCAATTCACAAACAATTGATGAGCCCAAAAATCCAGATGAATGTAATGTTTTCGCACTTTACAAACTCTTCGCAGATGAAAATCAAATTTCTGAAATGCGTCAAAAATACGAAGCTGGTGGAATGGGCTGGGGACATGCAAAACAAGAGTTATTTGAATTAATTAATGCACATCTTTCACCATATCGTGATAAATACAATGAATTAATGCAAAATAAAAATTACATTGATAAAATTTTGGAAGATGGTTCAGTAAGAGCGCGTGAAATCGTCGTTCAAAAAATGAAATTTATTCGTCAAAATATCGGATTGTTTTCAAAATAATATTATTTTTGACATTGACACCGAAACTTCAAAAATAAAAGTGACGATTATTAAAAGATAGGAGTTAAAATGTTTACATTCTTAATGATAATACATGTAGTTATCTCGGTTGCATTAATTTTGGTAATTCTTGCTCAATCAAGTAAAGGCGGAGCATTAGAAGGTTTAGCAGGTGGAGCAGCATCTAATGTTTTGGGTTCTCAAGGTGCTTCTAGTTTCCTAAAAAACACTACTAAAATTTTGGCAGTTCTTTTTATGTTAAATTGTGTATTCTTGGCGTTACAACTTAGACCAGTTACAAAGGTCAAAGAATCAAAAGCACACAAAGAATTCATGAAGGAACAAACAGAAAAGACAACAGAAGCATTACCAGAATTACCAGTAGAAACAGCACCAGCTGGTGAATAAGATTTTCGCAGAAGTGGTGGAATTGGCAGACACGCAAGACTAAGGATCTTGTGCCATCTAAT
>JABGOP010000032.1 GCA_018645365.1 Candidatus Cloacimonadota bacterium | reverse complement strand
GGTTAGAGCGTCCACTTGCGTTTGGAGAGATACTCGACATATCTGATGTGGCAGAGAGAGATGTCGTCTCAGTAGGATATAGTATTTTTCCTTCTCTAACCTCTTTTATAACATTGTTTTTTTCTCTAAATGATTACTTATAACAATTGTTCAAATCTAATATAATTGGATATTAATAGTATTTTACTAACAAATATTTTTTAAACAATTAGTAGAATGAATTCTATTTTATTTTAATTTAATACACAAATATCACGCCACTCGTGGGTAAAATCCATTCATTTTTTGTTACGACTATTTTGTTGTTATATTTTTTAATGTTGGGGAATTTCTGTTTTCCAGAAAAAATGGGAATTACTTCCACATTTTGTAGATTACTCTCTAGTGTTATTTCAATTCCATGCGTCATTTCATTGATGAATACAGCAAGTTGATGCGATTTTTTGGGATAATATGTTTTGGTTAAAATGGAAAAATCAACTTCTTTTCCAACAAATTTTTGTAAATTTTCGTGTGAACATTTAACTTCGATACATCCGTCCACATTTTTTGTTTCGGTGAGTAATTCAAGGTTATCTATTTTTACAGAAACTACCTCGAAAGAATTTTCAAAATTTTCATCTAAAATCCAACGATATTCTACATCATTTCGCAAAAAATATTTTGACAAATCGTGTTCATCTTTAGCACACGCCACATAAAAATAGTTGTTTTGTAACTTTTTTGAAAAATGTAACTCAGTTTTCGTCTCATAAAAATCTGTGTATTTTGAATTTTCAGAAAGGGTGATTTTATGTTTGAATTTTTTTTTGTAATGGATGTTTTTATCTTTTTCAAAAAAAAGTTGTTGTAGAAAATTTTTACTGACTAAATTAGCAATTTCTCCGCTTTGCAATCTTTGTTCAATTGCAGTTTCGATGATGTTTTCTAGCTTATTTTCGGAAAAGATATTGGGTGAGAAATCACGTCTTAAAATCGGTGATGAATCAATGACTTTTCCATTTTCAAAAAAATATCTTTTGGCACGCCTGCCAATTTGAGAAAGTAATTCATAGCTGGATCCACCAAAAGTTTTTACTAAATTATCAGCACGGATTTGTTTGTTCTCGTCACCCAAAAGAGTAACCTCATCACCAACTTTTGCATCTCTAAAGTGAGAAATGTCAAATGCGATCATATCCATACTAATTTTTCCCAAGATATCACAAATTGTATTTTTGTACAGCACTTTGCCACTATTCGAAAGCATAAAATCATAGCCATCTGCATAACCAACGGGTAAAATTGCGAATTTCATTTTTTGACTTGCTACAAAAGTTTGATTGTAGCCTATAGTATCACCGATTTCAGCAGTTTTAATCTGTGAAATATGCGATTTAAACGTCATAATTTGTTTCAATCTGAGTTTGTTCTTTTGTGAAATATCCGCATAAATCCCGAATGAAAGCAATCCTAATCTCACTAAATTTGTTTGCGAAATTGCAGAATTTACAACCCCACTACTATTGGCAATGTGTACGAATTTAGGAGTGCAAAACTCTAAGATTTTTTGAAATTTTTCAATTTGTATTTCGGTAAATTTTGAATCATTTTCTGCACTCGAAAAATGGGAAAAAATTCCTTCTATTTCGAGATTTTTCATCTTTTTAATCTTGGTAATGTTTTTCTTTGCATCTCGATACTGGAAGCCGCTTCTACCCATGCCAGTATCAATATTTAAGTGGATTTTGCAACCACCTTTTTCGTTGAGCAATCGAGCGAATTCTAGGGTTGAAACAGATGGGGTAAGATTATTTTTGAAAATTGTATCGATCTCATTTTCAAAAGATGGCGATAAAATTAAGATAGGGATTTTGATACCTTGAAATCGTAAAAGAGCACCTTCTTGAGCATTGGCAACTCCCAAGGAAATGGCACCATTTTCAATTGCTTTTTGGGCTATTTGGAACGCACCGTGACCATATGCATCAGCTTTAACAATTTGCATAAAGTTATTTTTTGGTGCAAAATGTTTTTTTAATTCAGTTAAATTATCTTCAAAATAAGATAAATTTATATCGATCCAACTTCTTTCAAATTTCACAAAAAACCAACTCTACAAATATTTTGCGGCGAGGTCTGCCAATGCGGAACGCTCGCCTTGCGTCAATGTAATGTGTCCAACCATTTTTTCTTTTTTGAATTTTTCCACGACGATACTCAAACCGTTACTTTCCGAATCTAAATAAGGAATGTCGATTTGGTATGGATCGCCAGTTAGCACAACTTTTGTGCCCTCACCGGCGCGAGTAATAATTGTCTTCATTTCGTGTGGAGTGAGATTTTGTGCTTCATCGATAATGATGAATTGTTCTGGCAAACTGCGTCCACGAATGTAGGTGAGAGGCTCCAATTCAATAAACCCAAAATCAAGATAATCTTCTAGAAGAGGGCGTTTTTTTCCGAAAATTTTACTATTTTCATTTTCATCAGTATCATTTTTCACAGAAAGAAGCATCTCCATATTATCGAAAATTGGTTGCATCCACGGATTGAATTTTTCGGCTTTACTGCCAGGCAAATAACCAATATCTTTACCAAGTGGTGAGACAGGTCTTGAGACAACAAGCCGAGAATAATTATTTTCTTCAACCACTTGATTCAAACCAGCAGCAAGTGCAATCAGAGTTTTACCAGTCCCAGCTTTTCCTACCAAACTTACTAATTTTACATCTGGGTCGAGTAGCAAATCAAAAGCCATCATTTGTTCTTGGTTTTTGGCAGTAATCCCAAAAATTTCTTGCCCAGTGTAAAATTTGAGTGGATAAATCGTATCATTTTCAACGGAATATCTGGCAATTAGTCCATCTTCATCTTCTTCATTTTGGCAAAAAAGAACAAATTGATTTGGAAAAATTTCGCCAAAAGTATTTTGTAAAAAGTCATTTTGTTGAAAATCATCAATTGTTGTCTGAGTGGTAATTATTTTACGAAAACCACCGTAAAGCTCTGAGAAATTAATTTTATCAGTTTGAAAATTAGCGGCTTTCAAACCAACAGCATCAGCTTTGATGCGGACATTTGCATCTTTCGAAATTAGCGTTACCTCTTTTTTGGGCATCTGTTCGTGAATGTAAAGTGCGGTACCAATGATGAGATTATCGTTCACATCAGTAATTAAAACATCGTTTGTTGTGTCGGAAACTTTGCGACTTAAAACCACTTGAATAATGCCACCATTTTTGGTTTTCACACCATCTCGCAAACTTCCTTTTTCGCGTAATTCATCGAGATAACGCCCAATTTGACGCGCATTTCTACCTTTTTCATCAACGCTCTTTTTGAAGTTATCTACCTCTTCAATAACAGTAATCGGAATTACAACCCTGTTATCTTCAAACGAAAACATAGATTGTGGATTATGAATAAGAACATTTGTGTCTAAAACAAAAATTTTATCACTCATTTTCACCTCTCAATTTTATCTAGAAAAACTTTTTCTAAACATCATTTTATTGTCAAATAGAAATTTTCAAAAATAACTTGCCAGTAAAGATAAACTAGATTTTATGCCACTTAATAAAATTTAAAATAAGGACACATTATGGGTATGAGAAGAAAGGGTCGCGAAATGGCATTGCAAGTGCTGTATTCATTGGAATACGAGCTGATTGAAGAGCAGCAAAATTATCAACAAAAATTGGCGGAAATTACAACCGAATTTAATGACAAAAATATTATTAAATTTGCAGAATCATTGTTGTTGAATGTGTTTGAAAATTTAGATGAAATCAATTTGAGGATTCAAGCAAATTCAGCAAATTGGTCGCTTGAACAAATCGCAAAATTGGACAGATGCGTGCTTAATATTGCGATTGGCGAATTATTGTTCACCGAAACACCAGCAGCAATTATTATGAATGAAGCCATCGAAATTGCTAAAAAATATTGTTCGGAAAGTTCTGGAAAGTTCATTAATGGAGTTTTGAATGCCATCGCAAAAGAGCAGTAAAATAATTTGTAGTGTCGGAGTTTTTGCCTACAATGAAGTTGAAAATATTGCTAAATTATTGAACGCATTGTTGTCTCAAAAATTAGATAAAGTAGAAATTGGCGAAATAATTGTGGTTTCGAGTGCTTCGGAAGATGGAACTGACGAAGCAGTTTTGGCGTTTACCAAAAAAAATAATAAAATAAAATTAATTGCCGAAAAAGAACGAAATGGCAAATCTGCTGCAATTAACAAATTTATCGAAGCTTCTCAAAATGACATTTTGGTAATCGAAAGTGCAGACACAATTCCAGCTGAAAACACAATTGAAAAAATGGTGATGGTTTTTGCTGATGAAAATATCGGAATGACTGGTGGCAGACCAATTCCCGAAAACAGCTCGAAAGACTTTGTTGGTTACAGTGTAAATTTATTGTGGCGATTGCATCACAAAATGGCATTACTTTCGCCAAAACTTGGTGAGATGGTTGCTTTTCGCAAAATATTCCCTAGAATTCCTGCCAAAAGTGCAGTTGACGAGGCAAGCATTGAAGCGATTATTCGCGATGCTGGCTTGCAATTAGATTACATTTCAGATGCAATAATTCATAATAAAGGTCCAGAAAACTTAGCGGACTTTATTTTGCAACGCCGTCGTATCGAAGCAGGACATTTATGGCTGAAAGATACGGAAAAATATGAAGTTGCGTCTCAAAGTGGTAGTCTGCTTCTCAAATTAACTTTGGCAGAAATTGTGGAAAAACCCACTAAAATATTTTTCCTGTTTGGCACAATGATAGTTGAGATTTACAGCAGATTTTTAGGCTGGTTTGACTATAAAATCAAAAAGAAAAATCCGTTCAAATGGGAGATTGCAAAATCGACCAAAAAATTGGAAATAAAATGATAAAATTGATTCCTAAAATATTTTTTTACAAACTGTCCCGTACTTTTGGATTTGCCAAAATGTTGCCGATGAATTATACTGTTAGTGTTTGTTATAGTTGCAATTCGCATTGTAAAACTTGTAATATCTACAAAAAGAAGGCAGATAATTTGAACTTGTCGGAATATGAAGAGATTTTTAGAAAAATCGGCAAATCGCCGTATTGGGTTACGATTAGCGGTGGTGAACCATTCTTGCGAGAAGATTTGGCGGAAATTTGTCAAATTATCTACAAACATTCCAAACCGAAAATTATTAACATTCCATCGAACGGACTTATGACGAAAACAATTGTAAATGTTGTCCAGAAAATTGCGGAAAGTTGTCCCCAATCGCAGATTATTATAAATTTATCGGTCGATGAAATTGGCAAAAAACACGATGAAATTCGTGGTGTTCCTGGAAATTACAAAAATGTTATGCGTACTTTTGAGCGATTAAAAAAAATACCACAACAAAATTTATCGGTCGGGATTCATACCGTTATTTCTAAATTTAATGTGAAAAATTTATCGCAAATTTCCAATACTTTGATGAACTTAAATCCAGATTCTTACATTACTGAAATTGCGGAAGAACGCATTGAACTCGATACAATTGGTGCTGACATTACACCAGATCAGTTTGCGTATAGTTCTGCGATAGATCTGCTAATACACCGCATAAAATATGGGAAATTCAAAGGAATGCACAAAATTACCCAAGCATTTCGGATCGAATATTATAATTTTGTGAAGAAAATTTTACGCGATAAAAAACAGATAATTCCATGTTATGCAGGCATTGCATCTGCGCAAATTTCACCTGATGGAGATATTTGGTCGTGTTGCATAAAAGCAGAATCTATGGGGAATTTGCGTAAAAATGATTATAATTTCAAAAAAATATGGTTCAATAAAAAAATGAAAGATGAACGCAAATCAATCAAGAATAAAGAGTGCTATTGCCCTCTCGCAAATGCTGGTTACACCAATATGTTGATGGATTTTCCCACGCTTTTCAGAGTCTCGTTCCGCAGTTTCATCAAATGGTGGAGTTAAAAAAATGAATACCATAAATTTTTGCATGCGTTGCGGTGGTAAACTGGAAGCTAGAAAAGACCGCGAAAATAAAATACGACCATTATGTAAAAGTTGTGGCTGGGTTTATTATGAAAATCCCATTCCAGCAGCAGCGTGTGTGGTTTTGAATGAGAAAAATGAATTGCTCATTATTAAACGAAAATTTGCCCCGAATGCGGGGGAGTGGGCATTACCAAGCGGTTATATGGAAGTTTACCAAACGCCAGAACAAACCGCCATTGACGAACTGCAAGAAGAGACTGGGCTGATTGCAGAAATTGATGAGTTTTTGGGATATTTTAGTGGACCCTCACCAATTTACAAAAATATCATTAACTTTGGTTTTTTTATGAAAGTAATTGGTGGTAAATTGCAAGCTGGCGATGATGCCGAAGAGGCAAAATTTGTTCCGCTTGATAAATTACCGGAAATCTGTTTCGCGTCGCATAGGTATTTTATTGAAAAAATAGTGGAAAAACATTAACGCAGAAGGACGCAGAGAGTAATGATAAAGCAATAAAGTATGTATTTTAAATCATATTTTTATCATAATAAATCAGCGAGAATCAGCGTTAAAGTAAAGAAAGAGGAAAAATGGAAATTAGTAAAAATTATGAGCCACAAAAGATAGAGAAAAAGTGGTATGAGTTTTGGCAAGAGAACGGTTATTTCACGCCAAAAATAGATAAAACAAAACAACCCTACACAATTGTTATTCCACCGCCAAATGTTACAGGCATTTTGCACATGGGGCATGTGCTAAACAACACTTTGCAAGATGTGATGATTCGTTACAAACGGATGACAGGTGTGCCAACGCTGTGGATTCCTGGTGTGGATCACGCTGGCATCGCTACCCAAAATGTGGTGGAAAAACAACTCGCCAAGGCTGGCAAGACGCGTCATGATGTTGGCAGAGAAAAATTGGTGGAAAAAATCTGGCAATGGAAAGAAGAGAAGGGTGGACGCATCATCGAGCAACTCAAAACTCTCGGCTGTTCTTGCGATTGGACAAAAGAACGCTTCACAATGGACGAAGGTCTTTCCGAAGCTGTGAAGGAAGTTTTCATCAAACTTTACGAAAAAGATTTGATTTATAAAGGAAAACGCATCATCAATTGGTGTCCGCGTTGCGTTACTGCTCTGGCAAATGACGAAGTAGATCACGAAGATGAACAGGGTCATCTTTGGAATATGCGTTATCCGCTTAAAGATGGCAGTGGCTTCGTAACCGTTGCTACTACGCGTCCCGAAACGATGCTCGGCGATACAGCGGTGGCGGTAAATCCGACTGATGAACGCTATCAAGAGATGATTGGAAAGACGGTTATTTTACCGTTTATAAATCGTGAAATTCCCATAATTGCTGATGATTATGTGGAAAAAGATTTTGGCAGTGGCTGTGTGAAAATCACGCCAGCTCACGATCCCAACGATTTTGAAGTTGGTGCGCGTCATAATTTGGAACAAATTATTGTGATGGATGAACACGGTATGATGAATGAACTTGCTGGAAAAGAATTTGTTGGTCTCGACCGTTTTGCATGTCGCAAAAAAATAATTGAAAAATTGAAAGAACAAAATTTACTCGGTGAAATTGAACCGCACGATCACGCTGTGGGACATTGCTATCGCTGTAACACTGCTATCGAGCCTTATCTTTCCGACCAATGGTTTGTGAAAATGGCTCCCATGGCAAAACGCGCTATCGAGGTAGTGGAAAGTGGCGAAATTCAATTCCAACCAAAACGCTGGACAAAAGTTTATATGCACTGGATGGAGAACATCCGCGATTGGTGTATTTCGCGTCAGATTTGGTGGGGACACCGCATTCCAGCTTACTATTGTGAAGATTGTAACGAGATAATTGTTGCCAAAACTACTCCAAAACAATGTAAATGTGGTTCTGTGAAATTCCGCCAGGACGAAGATGTTTTGGATACTTGGTTTTCCAGTTGGTTATGGCCTTTCAGTACGATGGGGTGGCCACAAAAAACAGCCGAATTGGAATATTTCCTACCGACAAATCTGCTTGTAACTGCTCCAGGAATTATCTACCTTTGGGTAGCCAGAATGATTATGGCAACGCTCGAATTTGAAGATAAAATTCCGTTTGACACAGTTCTCTTGCATGGTATGGTACTCGATGAACAAGGTAGAAAAATGAGTAAATCGTTGGGAAATTCTCCCGATCCAATCCACATTATCGATGAAGTTGGAGCAGATGCACTTCGTTTTGGGATGATTTTCAATACGCCAAAGGGTGCGGACAGCTATTATTCCGATGCAATTCTGGAAACAGGCAGAAATTTTGCCAATAAAATTTGGAACGCATATCGCTTCATTATGATGAATGTAGAAAAAATTGATGGTTTACCTGGAAATTTGGAACTCGAACTTGCCGATAAATGGATTTACAGTCGCCTTCATCAGGTGATTGCCGAGGTAGAAAAGAATTACGAAAATTTGCGTTTCAATGATGCGGCTTCTGTTTTGATGGATTTCGTTTGGAAGGAGTTTTGCAGTTGGTATTTGGAACTTTCCAAAGATAGAATTTACAGTGATGATAAGGTTGCGCAGCAGACCGCTAAGTATATTTTGCTCGATGTTTTGCAAACTTCCATGCGGTTGTTACAACCGATTATGCCATTCATTTCGGAGGATATTTGGCAAAACATTAAAAATCATTTCCCGATGGACGAAGATGCACTCATTATCGCAAAATTCCCAAAATCGGATGCTTCCAAAATTGATGAAAATATTGTTAGTGAAATGGTGTTAATTCAGGAAACAATCGTGGCAATTCGCAATTTACGAAAGCAGGTAAATCTCTCGCCAGCAATAGAAATTGAAGCTACTATCAAGGTTGCAGATGAGAGGCAAATCGAGCTTTTAGAACGAAATAGCAATTACTTCCAAAAATTGGCGAAAGTCATAAAAATGAACATTGGGGTTGACATCGAGAAGCCAAAAGCTTCCATTGCAGCGGTTGTTCAGGATATTGAAATTTATCTTTCGCTCGAAGGACTTATCGACCTTGCCGGTGAAGAGGCAAAACTTCAAAAGCAGATGGATAAATTGGCGAAAGAACTTGCCAAGATAAATGGAAAATTGAATAATCAGAAATTTATTGCGAATGCACCAGACGCTATCATCGCCAAAGAGAAAGAGAAATTAGACGAAGTGAAAACGAAATTTGATAAAGTGGCAGAGCTGATTAAGGAATTAAAGTGAAATTTCTCACTTTTTGCGAGAACAACCGCACTTTTTGCGAGAACAACCGCACTTTTTGTGAGGACAACCGCACTTTAAGTGAGAACAACCGTACTTTAAGTGAGAACAACTACACTTTAAGTAGGAACAACTATGTTTCAAGTGAGGGCAACTTCACTTTAAGTAGGAACAACTATGTTTCAAGTGAGGGCAACCGCACTTTAAGTAGGAACAACTATGTTTCAAGTGAGAACAACTACACTTTAAGTAGGAACAACTATGTTTTAAGTGAGAACAACCTCACTTTGAATGGGGACAACTATACTTTAAGTGAGGACAACCTCATTTTTTGTGAGAACAGTCTCATTTTTTGTGAGGATAATAAGATGAATTATGAAAAAAAGATGTTTATTGATTTGAAAACACACACCACATAACAAGGAGGTTATAATGGTTGATGAAAAAGTTGTAGAAACAGTGGAAGAGGCAAAGAAAATTGATGAAAAGAAGATGGCATTTTACGAAAATCTGCGTAAGAAAATTACGGGATTTATCGGAGAAAGTGTTGGTGAATACAAGTTTACCGAATACCTGCTTGCATTACCAGATTTTTTCATTTTGCTGTGCCGCTTGGCAGTGGACGACCGTGTTCAAAAAACGCAGAAAGCATTTGTGGGAGCTATTATAGCTTATATCATTATGCCGCTTGACATCATTCCAGATTTTATCCCTGTGATTGGTTATATGGACGACCTTATTTTAGCTGTTTTTGGTTTGAATCTCATATTGAACGAAATAGATAAGCAAATTCTTTTGGATAATTGGAGTGGCAAAGAAGATTTGCTCGGATTACTTCAAAAAATTACTGCCAAAGCAGAAGGCTTTTTAGATAAAAATATCATTCAGAAGGTAAAGAATTTGGTTAATAAATACTGGAAAAAATAATTTATGAAATCAAATAAGATAGTCATCGCTTCGCGTAACAAAGATAAAATTATCGAGATTAAGGAAATTCTTACTGGTTTAGATTTTGAATTTGTTCCTGCTCTTGATTTTCTAGATTTACCAGATGTTATCGAAGATAAAGAGACAATTGCAGGTAATGCTATCAAAAAAGCGATGGAAACAGCCCAGAATACGGGTATGCTTGCTCTTGCGGATGATACAGGTTTTTTCGTTGATGCACTTGATGGTAAACCCGGAGTTTATGCGGCGCGTTATGCTGGTGAAGTTTGTACTTACAAAGATAATCGCGAAAAAATGTTGAAAGAAATGCAGGGACAAAACAATCGTAAAGCACAATTCAAAACAGTGGTGGCATTTGCATCTCCGACAGGATTAATTGGCACTGCGGAAGGAAAAGTAGAAGGCACCATCACATTGCAAGATGAGGGCGAGGGTGGTTTTGGTTACGATCCAATTTTTCGTGCAGATGAAACTGGAAAAACTTTTGGCGAGATGAATAATGCTGATAAAAACAAAATTAGCCATCGGGGTAGAGCTTTTAGAAATATCATTCCGATATTAGGAAAAATAAAATTTTAAAATAGGAGAAAATATGAAAAAATTATTTATTTTAATGTTTGCATTTTTGCTTGTTTTTGGTTGTGATGTGTTCAATACAACTTTTGAAGATAGCGAAGATGCAACTATGTATGAAGCTTCAACAATTGTGGAAGCAGAAATTCCTACGAATCTTAAAGTGATGAGTTGGAATATCAAATTTGGTGGTGCACGCATCGACTTTTTTTTCGATGGTTGGGGAGATGAAGTTTTAATGGACGAAAATGTGGTGATTGAAAATATGCAAGCAATTGCAGATTACATCAATGGCTTTGACCCAGACATCGTGCTTTTGCAAGAGATTGATATTGATAGTAAACGCAGTGCCTATGTGGATCAATTACAATTTTTGCTTGATGCAACTAACTTGAATTACGGTGCGTATGCTTCACAATGGAAAGCAGATTTTGTACCGAGTGATGGTATCGGTAGAATGAATTCTGGTAACGCGATTATGAGTAAATGGCAAATAACCGATACCGAAAGAATTGCGCTTCCACTCATCGAAGAGCAAGATGGTTTGACTCAATATTTTTATTTGCGTCGCAATATTCTCAAAACGAAAATTCAATTAGATGAAGAAGATATTTATGTTTTGAATATTCACGCTTCTGCCTATTCTACCGATGGCACAAAACAAGAGCAAATTAATATTTTCAAAGCTGAAATTGATGAATTGAATGATGTGGGCACACACTTTATTGCAGGGGGCGATTTTAATGCAATTCCACCCAATTCAGTAAATACAATTGGCGATAATTTTCCAGATAGACCCGCAGATTTAGATGAAGATTTCGAAGTAGAAGATTATGATTTAACTGATATGGTTGCATTTTATGATGATTATTTTCCTGCCGTTTCGTTAGAAAATATTGCTTCACAAGAGGAAGTAGATAATTATATTAGCGATTATTACACTCATTCGATTTACATTGATTTAGAGAACAATATTGATTGGAATCGTAAACTAGATTATCTTTTTACAAATAATACAAATGGTTGGATAGAAAATTCAGATATTACTCATCAAAATACGCGACAACTTTCTGACCATTGCCCAATTTCAGTGGAGATGGAGGTAGCAAGATGAGAAAAATAATTTTAATAATTGTTTTGATTTCAGTAAGTTTTTTGTTTGCTGAAAATGAAATTTGGTCAAACGGAACTGCAAAAACACTTCCAAAAGGTAGAATTGAAATTGGCATTTTTCAACCATTCCGATATGGCTTAAATGAGACTACCGAACTTTCTACATTTCTGCTTGCAGATTTATTGATTCCTAATGTTACAATGAAAAAATCTTGGAACAGCCACAGTGGCATTGAAATGACGAGTGAGCACAGCATCATCTATCCAACGCCACTTTTGAATTTAATGGCACGCGAAGGTGCTGGTGGAATTTTGCCGAATAACTCGATAATTCCAGAAATTATAGTTTATGAAAATCAGCTATTGTTCTCTTATCAAATTTCGGAAAATCACACTTTTACACCAAAAATTGGTTATTCAATTGCTTTTGTTTCGGGAGAATCAGATTTTCCAACTCTCGATTTACCACTCGTTTATAATCGTACTTTTGTTTACCATAACGGTGCGATGTTTAACTTTGGTTTTGACTTTTGTGGTACGATAATTCCTAAATTGGATTATTTAATTGATTTCGATAAATTTATGCTGGATGAAGATTATGCAGAATTTTCTTACGAACATAAATTGCTGTTAATTTGGAAAATTAATCGCAAATTTGCTATTTCTGGCGGTTATAAATTGGCGTATTCAGATTTTCCATCGCCAAATCAACGAAATGCAGATTTTTTTCCACTCATAGATTTTAGAATGGGGTTTAAATGATAAAAAAAATAGTATTTACGCTTATTTTACTGAGTTCATTATTATTCGCAACTGTTATCGAAAAAGTTTATAATTTTGAAAATATTGCGGTAAAAAATGTTGCCGAATTTGAAATAATCGAATTTGAAAATACCCAACAAAATGCGGAAATTGGAAATCCTGTTTTGCCATATTGTGCGGTATCATTGCTTTTACCTCCAGGTGAAATTGCAGAATCAATCGAAGTTATCGGTTTTGATGAAACTGAAATTGAAGGTGTTTTTAACCTTTACCCAAAACAAAGTGTGCGTCCAATTTCGGAAGGAAAATTAGAAGAATTTCAACAAAATGAGATTTATAACTCGTTTCAAATTTACCCGCAAAAATTAAATGGCAAATTGATTACCCAATTTTTGAATGGGCACTCTTTTGCATTTTCAACGATTACGCCAATTTGTTACATTCCTGCTGAAAAAAAAGTGTCATACTTCCAAAAAATCAAAGTGAAAATTGTTACAAAACCTGCTGAAAAAGCAATGAAGGCACTTCAGAATTTACAAAATACAGAAGCTGTTGAAAATCTTTCTCAAAATTCAGAAATGCTTTTGGAATATCCCCAAATTCAGTCTCGTGATGGTGAATATCAACTCTTGATAATTACATCTAATCAATTCCAAAACGGATTTAACGATTTGCAAAATATGTATTTGCAACACGGCATTATTTCTGAAATTGTCACAACAGAAGAGATTGAAAATTCTATGGCTGGGATTGATTTAGCAGAAAAAATCCGCAATTACATTATTCAAGAATATCAAGAAAATTACGTTGAATTTATTCTTCTTGGGGGTGATGTGGAGATAATTCCTGCACGCGGGTTTTATTGCACCGTCGATTCTGGCGATGGTTACGAAAGTACAAATATTCCTTCTGACCTTTATTATTCAGCGTTAGACGGAAGTTGGAATGACGATGCTGACAATCTTTGGGGCGAAATTGGTGAAGATGATTTGCTACCAGAAATTGCAGTGGCACGTTTGCCGTTCAGTAATTTTACAGATTTGGATAATCTCATGAACAAATCAATTTCTTATCAAACAAATCCCGTCCTAAATGAGCTTGATAAACCACTTTTAGCTGGCGAACATTTGTATGATGATCCACTAACTTGGGGAGCAGATTACATGGATTTATTGGTCGGTCACCACGAAGATAATGGTTATACAACCGATGGAATTTCCGAAAATGATAATATCGAAACACTTTATGACCGCGAGCTTGGTTATTGGACTGCGGAAGAACTGATTGCAGAGATTAATAACGGTTATTCGTTCATTCACCATTGTGGTCATGCTAGCTATTTTTACAATATGCGAATGAGTTCGAGTTACATCACGAATGAAAATTTTTATTCTTTGAATGGTGTCGACCACAACTTTACGCTGGTTTACACACACGGCTGTAACTCTGGCGGTTTTGATGAGAATGATTGCATTGCTGAACAGATGGTTACCATTGAAAATTTTGCTGCAGCATTTGTTGGGAATTCGCGTTATGGTTGGTTTAATGAAGGTTTTACAGAAGGGCCTTCCCAGCACTTACACCGTGAATTTGTGGATGCACTTTACGGAAACAAAAACAATGAAATTGGTAAAACACACCTCGAATCTAAAATCGATACTTCACCATGGGTGACCGCACCGGGACAGTGGGAAGAAGGAGCACTCAGATGGTGTTTTTATGACTGCAATGTTTTGGGCGACCCAGCGATGAAAATTTGGACAGATGAACCGATTTTAACACAAATAATTTGTGAGGATGAAATCGCTGTTGGCTCAAGTTCTATTTTGGTAGAAATCGAAACTTTTGGAAATTCAGCAGAAGGAATTGTTTGTGCTATTTTGAAAGATGGTGTTTTGCGTGGAACAGCATCAACAAATGCATTGGGCGTTGCGGAAATAGTTTTTGAAGAACAAATATCAGAAGAGGGAATAGGCGAGTTATTCATTTCTGGTTACAATGTTTTACCTACTTCACAAGAAATTAATTTTGTGCAAACAAATATGTATGGTGATGTGGATGGAGATGGTACAGTTATGGCGTATGATGCTTCATTAACTTTGCAAAATGTTGTGAATTTACTGGAATTTGAAGATTGGCAAACTCTTGTTGCCGATGTAGACGGCAACGGTGAAATTCAAGCTTTTGATGCATCATTGATTTTGCAATTTGCGGTTGGTATTATCAATGAATTTCCGATTGAAGGAAATTAAGGAGACAGAAAGATGAATCAATTTATTGCAGATTCCGCTAAAATTGGCAAAGAGACAAAAATTGGTTTTAATGCAATTATTTCTGAAAATGTGGTAATTGGCAAAAATTGTCAAATCGGACATAATGTTATTATTCATGAAGGTAGTGAAATTGGCAATTTTGTCCGTATCGATGATAATACCATTATTGGGAAAAAACCTCTCAGTTCACCGCGAAGTATTTTCAAAGTAGCAAGCGATTTGAAACCGACAAAAATAGGCAATCAGTGTCAAATTGGTGCGAATGTAGTGATTTATGTTCAATCAATTATCGGTGAAAACTGTTTAATTGCAGATCTTGCGACCATTCGTGAAAATGTTGAAATAGGCAAATTGAATATTATCGGACGAAATGTTTCGGTTGAAAATTTTGTTAAAATAGGGGAGCGTTGCAAATTGGAAACAAATTGCTACATTACTGCTTATTCCAAGATTGAAGATTACTGTTTTATCGCACCGATGGTGGCTACGAGCAACGATAATTTTATGGCTCGTGATAAAGAACGCTACAAACATTTCAAAGGAATAACGATGAAAAAAGGTAGTAGAATTGGTGTAAATGCCACTATTTTGCCAGGAAAAATTATTCATGAAGACGGTGTTGTTGCTGCCGGTAGTTTAGTAACGAAAGATGTTTCAAAAAATGAGCTTTGGCTTGGTTCACCTGCAAAAGTTAATAGAAAAGTGCCAGAAGTTCAACTCTTAAAAAATAATTTGGATGAAAAATGAAAAGTTTAGTAATAATTCCCACTTACAATGAGGCCGATAATATTGAAAATATTATTGATGCGACAATTATTCAACATGAATCTGTCGAGATTTTGGTGGTCGATGATAATTCACCAGATGGTACTGCTGAAATCGTCAAAAATATGCAAAAGTTGAATACAAAAATTCATGTTTTAGAGCGAGAAGGAAAACTCGGTTTGGGGTCAGCTTATGTAGCTGGATTCAAATATGCACTCGAAAATAATTTTGATTTTATTCTCGAAATGGATGCAGATTTTTCGCATAACCCAGATGATATCCCGCGATTATTGGAAGCTGCTGAATCAAATGATTTGGTTATTGGCTCGCGTTATATAAAAGGAATAAATGTGGTGAATTGGCCATTGCGTCGCCTCTTGCTCAGTTTTGGTGCTTCCAAATATGTGCGCATAATTACAGGTTTGCCACTGAAAGATCCGACTGGTGGTTTCAAATGTTTTCGACGCAAAGTCTTGGAAACAATTGATTTGAATGACATTATGTCAGACGGTTATTCTTTTCAAATTGAGATGAATTACCGTACCTGGAAACACAAATTTAAAATAAAAGAGATTCCGATTGTCTTTACCGAACGTCGAAGTGGTCAGTCAAAAATGTCCAAAAAAATTGTTTATGAAGGCATTTTTACGGTTTGGAAACTTTTGTTTAAAAGGATAAATTGATGAAAATAAAAATCGAAAAATTAGTTAACAAAGGTTATGGTTTAGGATTCTCGGATTCAACACCTGTTTTTGTGCCATTTACCGTTCCGAACGATATTATTACTGCCAAAATTAATTTCAAAAAAGGGAAAGTTATTTTTGCGAAAATAGATGAGATTCTACAAAAATCAGAACATAGAATTGAACCAAATTGTGAAGTTTTCGCAAAATGTGGTGGTTGTGATTGGCTCAATATTTCGTACGAAAATCAATTGAAATATAAAAATGAAGTTTTGAAAGAAATTTTTCATAAAGTTGAAATTGTACCTAATATTTGTGCATCACCCCAAAACTTTAATTATCGCAATAAATGTTTTTATCCTGTTTCCACGGACGGTCAAATCGGGATGTACGAAAAACTTACCCACGATGTAATTACACACAATGACTGTAAAATCCAACCTTCATTTTTTGATGAATTAATTGTGACTTTCAAAGATTATCTTCAAAAATCGAAGATAAAAATTTATGATGAAAAAACTGGAAAAGGGAACATTCGCTATTTTGGGATTCGTCATTCAAAAGTAACAAATGAGATTTTAATTATTTTAGTAACAAAAAATCGCAAAATGCCTTTCACTAATTTACTTGTAAAAAAACTGTGTGAAAAATTCCCCAATATTGTGGGGGTCATTCAGAATATAAATTCCAAAAAATCGAATGTGATTTTAGGTAGAGAATATAAAGTGTTGTTTGGTCAAAATTACTTGAATGAACAAATTGGTGATGTGAAGTTTAGGCTGAATTACAACTCGTTTTTTCAGGTTAATATTGCCACCGCAGAATTGATGTATGATTTCGTTAAGCAGAATGTTCGTGCTGGTTCAAATGTGATTGATGCATATTGTGGCGTTGGTTCGATTGGGATATTTTTGGCAGATAAAATTGAACAGCTTTTTGGTATCGAAATGGACAAAAATGCAGTTTTAGATGCTAAATATAATGCGAAAATAAACGGCTTAAAAAACAGTCAATTTTATTGTGCAAATGTGGAAAATAAAATTCTAGATTTAGTTAGTTCCGAAAATGTTGATACCATTATTTTTGACCCGCCACGAAAAGGTTTAGATGAAAGTTTCAGAAAAAATATACCTCATAAAATCAAGAAAATAATCTATGTTAGTTGTAATCCCGTTACTCAAATGCGTGATTTTAAAGATTTGCAAAACGATGGATTTAAAATCACAAAAATGCAAGCATTCGATATGTTTCCACAAACCTATCATATCGAAAATGTCGCAATTTTAGAAAGATGAAACATTTTTTAATTTCACTTTTTTTGATAATATTATTTTCGTGTGAAACATCTTCGCCACAAGATGTTCTTGAGATGGAAATCATGGACATTTACGATACAATTAAAGAGTCATTTCTTGTTGGTGATTTAGAAAGAATTATGCAATTCTATCACACCGATTTTCAGCATGATAATGACGATTATGATGGTGAATTAACAGTTTGGCAGTTACGAAGGATAAATCACGAAACTATCGATTTTTCGGATATAGAATTTGGTGTTTACGATAATTTTGTTGAAGTATCTTTTACGCTTCACCTTGATGACGAATCATTTGTAGAACCAGAAACTTTCGGTGATATTTCTTTTTTCTATTTTACTTCTCAGAATGAATGGAAAATTTGTGGAAATTATTTTGATTATTTAAATTAGTGATTTTTTCAAATCTACAAACAAGATTAATAAAAATAACCAACCTTTCGGTTGGTTATTTTGTTGGTGCAGAAGGGGGGACTTGAACCCCCACACCATTAGATGGCACAAGATCCTTAGTCTTGCGTGTCTGCCAATTCCACCACTTCTGC
>JABGOP010000031.1 GCA_018645365.1 Candidatus Cloacimonadota bacterium | reverse complement strand
ATTAGTGTAAATTCGTGGTTTAAATTAATAAATAGGAGGAAGATAGATGAAAAATCTAATTTCGATGCGAGATTTGACAAAAGAGGAAATTTTGCATTTGATGGAAACAGCTTCAAAAATTGAAGCGGGGAAAATAGTGCCAGATATGACGCGTAAAGTAGCCGCACTTCTTTTCTTCGAGCCGTCCACGCGTACAATGTTTTCGTTCGATACCGCAATGAAGCGGATGAACGGTCAGACGATTATTATGAGTGGCACCAAAAACACTTCTGCCAAAAAGGGCGAAACTTTTGCAGATACCTTGGAAACTATCGCTCAATATGCCGACATTATCATTATGCGAAGTCCCACAGAAGGTGCGGCTCGTTATGCATCCGAAGTTGTGGATGTGCCAGTTGTCAATGCGGGTGATGGTGCCAATCAGCATCCTACCCAAGCGTTGTTGGATTTGTATTCCATCATCAAAACGCAAGGCAGTTTGGAGAATTTAAAAATCGGTTTGGCAGGTGATTTACGATTTGGTAGAACGGTTCATTCGCTGGCTCAGGCAATGGCGGTTTTCGGTGCGGAATTCAAATTTATTTCACCTTCATTTTTGGAAATGCCGCAATACATCAAAGATGATTTGGATGAAATGGGCATCAAATACGAAGAGTGCGATGATGTGGAAGGTAACATTGATGACCTCGATATTCTTTATGTAACGCGAATTCAAAGAGAGCGATTTGCCGATCCAGAAGATTATGAAAAAGTGAAAGGCTCCTATATTTTGCGGAAAAATATGCTCACAAATGTGAAAGAAAATTTCAAAGTAATGCATCCACTTCCACGCGTTGACGAAATTCATACTGATGTAGATGACACCGAATTTGCCTACTATTTTCCGCAAGCAAAGAACGGGGTTTACACGCGCGAAGCAATTATTCATCTACTTTTGGGAGGTAAATAATGAGACAGATTAAAGTAAATGCCATCAAAAATGGTACGGTAATCGACCATATTCCTGCTGGTAAAGTGCTAAGAGTTATCGATTTACTTACCATAACTGGCAAAAATGTGGTAATGATGGGAATGAATCTTTCCAGTGGAAAGATTGGTAAGAAGGATATTTTGAAAATTGAAAATCGTGCCTTATCCGATGATGAAGTAAATAGCGTTGCCCTCATCGCTCCTCAGGCTTCCCTCATTATTATCAAAGATTTTGAAGTAATCAAAAAAGAGGCACTTCAAATTCCAACATACATTGAGAAAAATGTGGTTTGTCCGAATGTAAAGTGTATTTCAAATGAGGAAGAAATCTCTTCAAAATTTAAGATTAATGTGGATAAAGAGCCGATTGCAAGATGTGTGTATTGCGAGAAAAAGTATAAATTAACAGAGATTAGAGTGAAGATTTGAGAAGATGTGGAACCACGAATTGACGCAAATAAACTCGAATTAGAAGAGAAAATATAATGAATGAAAAAATTATTATGGCTGACCTTTCTTATGAAATTGTGGGTGCAGCGATGGAAGTTCATCGTGAACTAGGGAATGGTTTTCTTGAAAAAGTCTATGAAAATGCTTTAATGGTTATGTTTAGAAAATTATCGTTAGAAGTAGTTCAGCAAAATTCGATTACGGTGTTGTTTAAAGAAGAAATCGTGGGGAACTATATTGCCGATATATTGGTCGAAAATAAAATTATTTTAGAATTGAAAGTAATTGATAAAATCACTAATATCCACCGAGCTCAGGTTTTAAATTATCTTAAAGCAACTAATGTGAGATTAGCAATAATTCTCAATTTTAAGAATAGAAGCTTAGAGTATGAGAGAATTATTTTATAAAATATACTTCTAATTAATTCGTGTTTATTAGGGTTAATTCGTGGTAAAAAAAAATATTTAATAAGGAGAAAATATGGCAAAGAGTATAAATTTAGAACCTTCGAGAACTTTGATGGAGTTTCGATTATTACCAGGATTTACAAAATTAGCGTGTAATGCCGCGAATATTTCACTAAAAACACCACTTGTTTATTCTGCTCAAAATGAAGATAAATATTATTTGAATGTTCCGATTATCTCGGCAGCGATGCAATCTGTATCTGGTCATAAAATGGGAATCGAACTTGCAAAACTCGGTGGTGTAGCTGTTATTTATTGTTCGCAAACGGCAGAATCAGCAGCTAAAATGGTTGCTAAAATCAAAAACCATAAAGCTGGATTTGTGAAACCCAAAACAGTAAAAGCCAATATGAAAATTAGTGAAATGTTCAAAATTCGAGAGGAGACAGGACATTCAACTTTCCCAGTTGTAGATGATAATGGCGTCTTTGTGGGATTGATTTCAAAGTGGGATTACGATGTTTCATTACATGCTGATTGCATTGTGGCTGACAGGATGATAAAAAAGGAAAATGTGGAAGTTGGCATTGGCATCACAAAACTTGAAAAAGCGAATAAAATCTTGCTGGAAAGCCATAAATCTGTTTTGCCAATTCTCGATGCAAATGGGAAATTACTGCACCTTGTTTTCCGAAAAGATATCAATGATCAATTGGATAATCCGCTCGAAGTTCACGATGAAAAGAAGCGTCTCATTGCGGTTGCTTCGGTAAATACGCACGATTATAAAGTAAGGGTTCCATTATTGGCAGAAGCAAATGTAGATGTAATTGCGATAGATTCTTCCGATGGACATACCGAATATCAAGCGGATACAATTCGTTGGATAAGTGAGAATTACCCGCAAATTCCTGTGATTGGTGGAAATGTTATCACCAAAGAAGGTTTCCTATATCTCGTGGAAGCTGGTGCAAAAGCTATCAAGGTTGGTATGGGGGGCGGCTCTATTTGCATCACCCAAGAGCAAAAAGGAACAGGCAGGGGACTTGCAACTACAATAATTGATGTGGTGGAAGCACGCGATAAATATTTTCAGGAAACAGGAATTTATATTCCTATTTCTGCCGATGGCGGTGTAACGAGTACGAAAGATGTAACGATTGCCCTCGCTCTCGGTGCAGATTATGTGATGATGGGGCGTTATTTTGCCAGAATGGAAGAGTCGCCAACCAATAAAATTGTGATTAATAACCATGTGATGAAGCCATATTGGGGAGAAGGTTCTGCACGTGCTCAACAATGGAAAGAAAAACGATACAATCAAGGAAAATTTGTGGAAGGAGTGGAAGGTTTTGTGGAATATGCTGGCAGATTGCGTGATAATTTACCAGAAACAATCGCCAAAATCAAGGCTTCTATGGGTACCTGTGGAGTGATGAACATTAAAGAGTTTCATCAAAATGCAGAACTTGAACTTGTGTCTGCACTTTCTATCCGTGAAGGTAAAGCTCACGATATTTATCAAGGTGCGGAAGGAAATAGCAACGAGAATGAAACTACGAATTAGAAAAATAAAACCACAAATGGACACGAATTATATTGTTTTAGAAAATAATGTTTCTAATTAATTCGTGTTTAATTAGTGTGAATTAGTGGTAAAAAGATATTTAATAAGGAGAATATATGGCAGATTATAAAGAAGCTGGCGTTGATATCGAAGCTGGCGATAATGCGAGTAAAATAGCGTACAGCTTTGCAAAATCTACCTTTGCATCTCGTAAAGGAATGATGGCAGAACCAGTTATAGATGATGGTTCTTTCGCAGGTCTCATCGATATGGGAGATTTTTATCTTGTTCAAGGAGATGATGGCGTTGGTACCAAAATGGAAATTGCTGAAAAAATTGGCAAATTCGATACAATGGGGCAAGATCTTCTGGCAATGGTTTGCGATGATGCTATTTGCCTTGGTGCGGAAACTATTTCAATGACTAACACTCTTGATACAAATAAAGTTGATGCCAAAATTATTCACGATTTGATGCAAGGTTTGGCAAAAGCCTGCATCGAGCAGAAAATTGTTATTCCTGGTGGTGAAATCGCTGAAGTTGGCAACAGTGTAAATGGCAATATTTGGAATGCAACCGCTGTTGGAATTCTCGAAAAAAATAAAGTGATTACTGGTGAAAACATCAAAATTGGTGATAAAATAATTGCCCTAAAAGAAGAAGGTTTTCGCTCAAACGGTTTTTCATTGGTGCGTTATATAATTGAACAAAAATTTGGTAAAAATGGCTATTCGGAACAAAGTCCATTTGGTAAAAGTTGGGGAGAAATTTTGCTTCAACCCTCTCAAATATATTCAGCTGAACTGCTGAATATATTAGGGCGTTTTGGTGAAAAAAGAAAAATTGAAGTGAAAGGGATTTCACATATCACAGGCGGTGGAATCGGTGGAAATTTCAATCGTATTTTGAAGAAAACAAATTTAGGTGCTAGTTTTGACAACTTATTCGCACCTTCCGAAATGGTAAAAGAGATTCAAAAAATGGGCGAAGTCTCCGAGAAAGAGGCGTATAAGACTTGGAATATGGGCAATGGAATGATGCTTGTGGTCGCTCCCGAAGATGCCGAAAAAACTTTGGAGATGCTCACGATTGATGCAGAAATTGTGGGTGAAATTATTGCTGAACCAAAAATAATTTTGTATTCAAAAGGGAATAATCCCCAAAAAATTGAGTATAAATTGGAAAAGAAAACATGAAAAATCAAATTCAATTAGTCTTAAAAAATGACATTCGTGATGTAGAAGGCGAAAAAATAACTAAAACCGCCAAAGATTTTTTGGGTATTAAAACCGGTAAAATTAAAACTGGTAAAGTTTTTAATCTGACCTATAAACTTTCTAAAAATGATGTGAAAATTTTCGCAGAAAAAGGTTTGTGCGATGAAGTTATTCACGATATTTTCATAAATTCATTTTACCAAAATGAGTTTTATAAATCGTATGTTTTAGTGGCAAAATTGCCTGGTGTTACAGACGATGAAGGGGTTTCTGCCCAAAAAACTTTGAACGATATTTTAGACCTAAATCTCGATGTGAACACGCAACATATCTACACCGAAAATATTTATCTAATAGAAAATGAGCTTGCTGAAAGTGATTTGAAGATTTTGGCAGAACGACTTTTAGGCAATAAATTAATTCATCATTTTGAGTTTGGAAAATTTAAAGGAAAAGTTGATTATATCCCAACTGTGAAAATAGTAGATAGTAAAAAAGTGAATTTAATTAACTTGTCTATAGATGATGAAAAGTTGCTATATTTATCGCAAAAAATGCTCTTATCACTCAATTTGGAAGAGATGAAAGCAATTCAAAATCATTTCAACTCTAAAGATACAAAAGCAATTCGCAAAAAAAATAATTTACCTGAATTACCAACTGATTTAGAAATTGAAATCTTGGCACAAACTTGGAGTGAACACTGTAAACACAAAGAATTTGCCGCGACAATAAATTATAAAAATCTCGAAACAGGCGAAGAAAAAATTATCGATTCACTTTTTAAAACTTACATTCGGAAATCAACTGAAATTGTGCGTGACAGATTAGAAAAAGCTGGAAATAATTGGCTTTTAAAAATTTTCACAGATAATGCTGGGGTTGTCAGAATTGACGAAAATTCGGTTTTTGTCTGGAAAGTAGAAACACACAATTCGCCTTCTGCTATTGACCCTTACGGCGGTGCAATAACTGGAATTTTGGGCAATAATCGTGACCCGCTTGCAACTGGAATTGGTGGTGCTAAATTACTTTTCAATACAAATGTTTTGTGCTTTGGTCCACCGAATTACAGTAAACAATTATTGAAAGGTCAGTTGCATCCAAAACGAATTTTTGAAGGAGTGCGTCACGGCATCGAAGATGGTGGAAATAAATCGGGTATTCCAACCGTGAATGGCTCTATCATATTTGATGAACGATACAGTGGAAAACCACTTGTTTACTGCGGTACGGGTGGTGTTATGCCCATTCAATATAAGGGTGTAGATTCTTGGTTGAAACCGATAGATGTTGGCGATATTATTGTGATGGCAGGCGGGCGAGTTGGCAAAGATGGAATTCACGGAGCCACTTTTTCTTCTGCGGAAATTGACGAGAATTCACCGCAATCAGCAGTCCAGATTGGTAGCCCAATTACTCAAAAATTTGTTGCTGATTTTATGCAAGATGCCGTCAAAAATGGACTGATAAAAAGTTCGACTGATAATGGTGCTGGCGGTCTTTCATCTGCGGTTGGCGAATTAGCAGAAATTAGTGGTGGTGCGATTGTAAATCTAGAAAAAGTGCCCTTAAAATATGAAAATTTGAAACCTTGGGAAATTTTTATTTCCGAATCACAAGAACGAATGATCTTCGTAGTTGAAAAGAAAAATATCGATGAATTATTTGAGTTTGCAAAGGAGCGCGAGGTTGAACTTTCGAACATTGGTAAGTTCACTTCTAGTGGATTTTTAGACATTCGTTTCGAGAACGAAGAAGTTGCTCTTTTGGAGATGGATTTTCTTCATAATGGTGTTCCCCAAAAAGTAATGGAAGCAGAATGGAAAAAGCCAAAATTAAGTGAACCAGAACTTTCCCAAAATTTAAATTATAATGAAATATTAGTAAAATTGATGGGTAGTTTTAATATTTGTTCGCGAGAAAGTGTAATTCGTCAATATGATCACGAAGTGAAAGGTAAAACAATTATCAAGCCATTGATGGGTGAAAATGGGAAAGTTCCACAAGATGCGGCGGTGATGCGTCTTAATTTTGATGGATTTGAAGGCTTGGCAATTTCAAATGGAATTTGCCCGAAATTTGGCGACATTGATGCATACGAAATGAGTGCTGGTGCGTTTGATGAAGCCTTGCGACAGATTATTTCGGTGGGTGGAAAATTGCCAGATGTGAACGACAATTCAAATCGTTTTTGGACAGTGAACGACAATTTTTGTGTACCAGATTCAGCTTTTGATTCCGAAAATAATCCGGATGGAAAACAAAAACTTGCCAAGCTTGTGCAGATGAACGAAGCTCTTTTTGATATGGCAACATTTTATAACATTCCGATGACTTCTGGGAAAGATAGTATGAAGAATGATTTCAAAGCAGGAAAAGTGAAAATTTCGGTACCGCCGACAATTCTCTATTCGATGGTGGCAAAAATAGATGATGTGCGTCGGACAATTACGAGTAACTTCAAAGCCAAGGGCGACCTTATCTACCTTGTGGGCGAGACTTACGATGAATTAGGTGGCTCAGAATTTTATAAATTATTTGATGAATTGGGTGCGAATGTGCCAAAAATTCGTCGTGAAAATGCGAAGCGAATTTACCACAAAATGATGAAAGCAAATGACGCAGAAATTATCGAATCGAGTCACGATATTTCGGATGGTGGACTTGCTGTAACCGTTGCAGAAAAAGCTTTTAGCTGTCAATTTGGTGTCGAAATTATTTTGGATAACTGCAAAGATATCTCGCTGAACGCAATCTTATTTGCAGAATCACATTCGCGTTTTGTCGTTTCGATACAGTCAATTAATAAATACATTTTCGAGGACTATTTTGGAAACGATGCAAGATTTATCGGTAAAGTTACAAATGACGCAAAGTTACAGATTTCAAAGGGAAAACTACCGATTATAGATATCGAAGTTGCTGAATTGATAAACGCTTGGGATAAAGGATTGGATAAAAAATGAAAAAAATAAGATCACTCATTATTACAGGTTTTGGGATAAATTGCGAAGAAGAGATTGCGGCAGCTTACAAACTTGCTGGTGCTGAAACGGAAATTGTCCATTTGAACGAAATATTTTTGTGCAAAAAATCAATTCACGATTTCGATATTTTGAATTTTCCGGGTGGATTTAGTTTCGGAGATGATTTAGGAAGTGGCAAAGTTCTTGCTAATAAAATGAAATTCAAAAAATTACAATCAGGAAAGTTATTTTTAGATGATTTGAAGGATTTCATCGCTGCTGGCAAGTATATTTTCGGCATTTGTAATGGTTTCCAATTTTTGGTGAAAATGGGACTTTTACCAGATGTTGCTAATAATTTTGACCAAGAAGTTACATTGACAAAAAATAATTCTGCAAAATACGAAGATAGATGGGTTTGGTGCAAAGTTAATGCAAATAGTACTTCTCCTTTTTTGAAGGGTATTGATAAATTTCAAGTTCCTGTGCGTCACGGTGAAGGGAAATTAATTATTAAAAATGAAGAGCTGAAAAACTTAATTGTTAATCAAAACTTGAATTGTTTATCCTATTGTGATGAAAATGGGAATGAAACGATTGAATATCCGCAAAATCCAAATGGCTCCGATTTAAATTGTGCCGCACTCACCAATGAAAGCGGGCAAATCCTCGGTATGATGCCTCACCCAGAAGCATTTTTAAGTTTGTATAATCATCCCAATTGGGGGCAACTTAAACGCCAAAATCCACAAATTTCAGAAGATGGTGCAGGTTTGAAAATCTTCAAAAATATTGTTGAAAAAATAAAAGGTTGCAAACTATGATTAAAATAAAGAGAGCATTACTAAGTGTTTCGGATAAAACAGGCATTGTGGAACTTGCTAAAAATTTACAAAAATATGGTTGTGAAATAATCTCAACTGGCGGTACTAAAAAAGTTTTGGAAGATGCTGGTATTGAAGTTATAGAAATTTCTAAAATCACGGGAAATCCAGAAGCATTTGGCGGACGCATGAAGACGATTTCTTTTAACATCGAATCTGCCCTGTTGTTTGACCGTGAAAAAGATAAAAAGGAAGCGACAGCATTGAAGATCGAGCCAATTGATATGGTGGTTTGTAATCTTTATCCATTCGCAAAAGTGAAAGAGCAAAATGCAGATTTTGAAATCTTAATTGAAAATATCGATATCGGTGGTCCCACAATGTTACGTGCAGCTGCCAAAAATTTCAAATATGTTGCGACAATTACAAACACAAATGATTACGCCCAAATTATTGCAGAATTAAACGAAAATGAAGGTGCTATCAGTTATGAAACGCGTAAAAATTTGATGCGAAAAACATTCAATCACACCGCCGATTATGATGCACTCATTGCCACCACAATGGACGAATTTTCGGAAATTCGCTCACTTCGTTTTCATTTTACTGATGGTAAAAAATTGCGTTATGGTGAAAATTCACATCAAGAAGGTTTTTTTTACCGCGAAATATTTTCGCAAAATTCGCTTTCCGAAATGGAAATATTGCACGGCAAAGAACTTTCTTTTAATAATATTGCTGATATTCAAAGTGCCATTGATGCTGTGAAAAATTTAGAAAATTTTGCGGTTGCAGTTGTAAAACACAACAATTCGTGCGGGTTAGCGAGTGGTAAAAGCCAGCGAAAAGTATTTGAAATGGCGTGGAATGGTGACCCGATTTCGGCATTTGGTTCGATTCTTGCTTTCAATAAAAAAGTAGATTTAGAAACAGTTGAATTTTTGTGTTTGAACGATGAAAATAAACAGAATCGTAAGTTTGTAGAGGTGATTGTCGCACCAGATTTTTCGACAGATGCACTCGCATATTTGCAGTTCCATAAAAATTTACGCGTGATTAAATTTGATCCTCAAAAATCGAAAGTTCAAAAAGATGTGAAATTTTTGAATGGGGCAATTTTGGTACAAGATACCGATGAAGAACTTTATTCAAAAATGGATTGTGTGACGAATCGGAAAATTGAGATTGAAAAACAAAAAAAACTGATTGAATTTGGTCTAATTGCGGTGCGAATGGTAAAATCAAATTCGATAATTATTGTACGAGAATTGGCTGACGGAACTTTTCAGCAAATTGGAATGGGAGCAGGGCAGCCAAATCGCTTGATTTCCACAAAATTAGCTATCGAAAAAGCAAAAGAAAATTTTGCAAATGAGTACGAAGGTAAAGATTTAGAAAAATATTTCAAAGGACAGTTTGCAAAATGTTTTCTAATTTCAGATGCGTTTTTCCCATTTGCAGATAATGTGGAAATTGCAGCTGAAAGTGGCATCAAAACTATCGTTCAGCCGGGTGGTTCGATGCGAGATAAATCGGTAATTCGTAAATGTAACGAACTCGATGTTACGATGATTTTCACAGGTTTACGACACTTTAAACATTAAAAATGAAAAAATAAAGAGAGGAAATTTTATGAATTGTTTGGGAAACTTTTATACACCCCAGTTGGAGATAATCCATCGCGGAAAAGTGCGTGATAGTATTAGGGTAGATGAAAAAACAAGAATGATTGTTGTTTCTGACAGGATCTCGAGTTTTGATAATGTGCTGAATAATTTTGTGCCACAAAAGGGTGCAGTACTCACGGGTATTACCAATTTTTGGTTTGAAAAAACTCGTAAAATAGTTGATAATCATTTCATCAAAATGGTAGATTCAAATATAAGTTTGGTAAAAGAAGCGGAGCCGATTCGAGTGGAAATGATTGTGCGTGGTTACCTTACCGGCTCGATGTGGCGTGGTTATGAAAATGGGCAACGCGAATTTTCAGGAGTGGAGGTTGGCGATGGTTTACAACAAAATGGTAAATTTAAAAAACCAATTTTAACGCCTACTACAAAAGAGGAATCCGATCGCGAAATTTCACCTGCTGATATTGTGAAAGAGGGTTGGACGACAAAAGAAATTTATGAAAAAATGGCAAAAATTTCATTCCAACTTTTTGATTTTGGTAGCAAATATTTAGCCGAAAAAGGGATAATTCTCGTTGATACAAAATATGAATTTGGCATTATTGACGGTGAAATTATTTTGATTGATGAAATTCACACGCCAGATTCATCACGCTTTTGGTCAGCAATTGATTATCAAAAAAATCCATTAAAAGTTGATTCAATAGATAAAGAGTACGTGCGTCAGTGGCTTTTGGAAAACAAAGAAAATGGCGAGTTTAAAAATGTGCTTGCAACGGAAGTTATCGAAGAGACAAATAGACGCTATCTTGATATTTATGAGAAAATTACGGGCGGAAAATTAAATTATGATTTCAGCGAAAATATTTACGATAGAATCAAACGAAATTTGACAAAAGCAGGTTATCTTAAAGAAGGTTATGTAATTATCATTATGGGGTCTTCGGCAGATTTAGAACACTGCAAAAAAATTAGAAATGTACTCGATAAATATGATGTTTATACTGATATGCGAGTAACTTCCGCTCATAAAAATGGTGAGCGAATTCCGCCAATGATAGAAGAATATAACAAGTCAATTGAGCCTGGAGCTGTGATTGCGGTTGCTGGTCGTTCGAATGGACTTGGTGGAGCGTTGGCGGCAAATTTGGCGATTCCTGTTTTCAATTGCCCGCCGTTCAAAGACAAAGTGGATATGATGGTTAACATCAATTCGTCATTAATTATGCCTTCCAAAACACCGGCAGCATCAGTTATAGATATAAGCTCAGCCGCACTTTGCGCACTTCGTAGTTTGAACACACCGCGTTTGAAAGCAGTTTTTAGAAATGAAATTGCAGAAATTAAAACGGGTCTAATCGAAGCGGATAAAGAAATTCGTAATCGTTAACCAACAAGGGGAAATATGAAAGTCGCAATAATTGGCTCTGGTGGTAGAGAACACGCTATTTTTTGGAAATTGTCGCAAAGTAAATTGGTGGAAAAAGTTTTCGTTTTACCTGGAAATGGTGGCACCCAAAATAATGTAGATATCGATACAAATGATTTTGAGCAAATTCTACATTTTTGTCGTCATAATACAATTGAACTTTTGTTTGTAGGCCCAGAAGACCCACTTGCAAACGGCATTGTGGACTATTTTGAAGATACTCCAGTGCTGGTTTTTGGTCCCGAAAAAAGAGCGGCACTTTTGGAAAGCTCCAAAATTTGGTCGAAAAAATTTATGCAAAAATATGGTGTTGCTACGGCTGATTTTTGGGAATTTGACAATACGGCAGAAAGTTTTGAGAAAATAGATGAATTAGATGGAAATTGCGTCATAAAATATGATGGACTCGCAGCGGGAAAAGGCGTATTTGTTTGTTCAAGCAAAGCAGAAGCAAAAAATGCAGTTGCTGAGATTAGCAAAAAATACGGCGAAAAATCTTCTTTTTTAATTGAAGAAAAATTAGTCGGAAAAGAGCTATCTCTTTTGGCATTTACAGATGGAAAAAATTATCAACTTTTGTTGCCATCGCAAGACCATAAACAACTTTTAGATGATGACAAAGGTCCAAATACAGGCGGAATGGGAGCGTTTTGTCCGGTTCCATTTTACGATGAAAATTTAAAATTACAAATTGAAAAAGAGATAATTATTCCAACGATGCAAGGGATTTCAAACGAGAATTTCAACTATAAAGGCGTCCTCTATTTTGGCGTGATGATTACCGAAGATGGTCCAAAATTATTGGAGTATAATGTGCGACTTGGTGACCCTGAAACGGAAGTAGTTTTGCCGTCTTTAAAAAGCGATTTTGCCGAGTTAATTTTAGCTTGTTTTGATGGCTCACTCAAAAATTATCAGATGAAATTTTCAAAAAATTATTTTGTAGATGTTGTTTTAGCATCTGGTGGTTATCCGCATAAATACGAGAAAAATTACGAAATTAAAGGTTTGCAAAATGTGAACGAAAGCACATTGCTATTTCACGCGGGCACAAAAAAAAATGATGATAAAATTTTGACGAATGGTGGTCGTGTTTTGAATGTTGTTTCCAAAGGTGAAACTCTTCAAAAAGCGATTGAAAATGTGTATGTGGAGTGTGAAAAAATCAAGTTTACTGATGTTTATTTTCGTAAAGATATTGGCAAAAGAAAATGAAAAAAGTAGTAATCTTGATTTCTGGTCGTGGTAGCAACATGAAAGCAATTGCCGAAAATGTGCAAACTGGGAATTTGCAAAATCATTGTGAGATTATCGAAATATTTTCCAATAAATTTAATGCTGAAGGTTTGAAACTTGCAACGAAAATGGGATTGAAAACTTTCTCGATTGCATCACGAAAACAGAAGAATTATAATGAATTATTGTTTGAACATTTAAAGAAACTTGCCCCAGATTTCATCATTTTAGCAGGATATATGAAAATATTAAATGCTAAAATTGTGAAACATTTTAATCGTAAAATTATCAATATTCATCCTGCAGATACGAATTTACATCAAGGTCTAAATGGTTATAAATGGGCGTTTGAAAACAAAATGTCAAAAACAAAAATAACTGTTCACTTTGTGGATGAAGGTTTGGATAGCGGAGAAATTATTGACCAAATTGAGGTGGATATTTCAAATTGCCAAACTTTGTCGGAAGTGGAACAGAAAGGCTTGAAAATTGAACATAAATTTTACAGTGAATGTTTATTGAAAATAATTGAATAGATGGAGAATTATAATGTGTGGAATAATTGGTATTTTTGGAAATAAAGAGGCACCAAAACTTGCAGTTTTAGGTCTTTTTGCCGAACAACACCGCGGACAAGAAAGCTGTGGCTTGGCAGTTACAGACGGAAAAAATGTTCGCATTCGTAAAAAAATGGGATTGGTAAAACAAGTTTTTTACCCAGAAAAAATGAAACAATTTAAAGGTGAAATTGCGATTGGGCACGTGCGTTACCCAACGCGTGGTTCATCCGATGTTTACAACTCTCAACCGCATTTAGTGGAAACTTTTGCTGGCTCTTCTTATATTTTGGCAAGTAACGGTGATTTGATTAATTACGATGAAAAACGCCAAGAATTAGAAGAATGTGGCGTTTACTTCAACTCATCAAATGATGGTGAATTGCTTTTGAAATTTCTTGTATTTCAAATTGAGAAGAAAAATAAAACAATAATTGAAGCTATCAAGATTTTAATGAAAGAGATTAAAGGTGCATTCTCAACAACATTCACAAATGGTCGTGAAATGTATTGTTTCCGTGATCCACATGCATTTCGTCCAATGATTTATTGTGAACTTACTGATGGTGCTTTTGCGGTTGCTTCCGAAAGTTGTGCACTCGATATTCTCAAACCGAAATGGCAAAAAGAGGTTAAACCAGCAGAAATTTTAGTTGTTTCCAAAAATGGGATTACATCGATTCAAAATAATCCCAAAGATTTCCGAGATGTGAATTCTGAAAAACATTGTATCTTTGAGCATATCTACTTTTCGCGTCCAGATAGTTTTATCTTTGACGAAAATGTCTATCAAGTTCGAGAAAAAATTGGTGCGATGCTAGCGATTGATGATGAAGTTTCGTTGGATGTGGTCGTTCCTGTGCCAGATTCTGCAAATTTTATTGCACTCGGTTATGCCAAACAGAAGAAAATTCCATTCGAAATGGGGCTGATTCGAAATCATTATGTGGGACGAACTTTCATCAAACCAGAACAGACAGTGCGTGATGAAAGTGTGTCGCAAAAATTTAATGTTTTGCCCAATTTTTTCAATGATAAAAATGTGGTTTTGATAGATGATTCTATTGTGCGTGGTACAACTTTGCGGAAAATTGTTCGATTAATTAAAGATGCTGGTGCAAAAAGTGTTCATTTGCGAATTGGTTCGCCGCCAGTTAGATTTTCCTGTTTTTATGGAATTGACACTCCCACGCGTAATGAATTGATTGCCAATGAAAAAGATATAGCTGAAATAAAAAAATATATTGGAGCAGATAGTTTGAAGTATATTTCAAAAGAAAAATTGTCGCAGACTGTTTTTAATCCACAAAATTTTTGTTACGCTTGTTTTGACGGCAAATATCCAATTTGAGGTGGAAAATGGAAAAAATTATTGATGATTTGAAATGGTTACGCGAAGAGATTATAGGTCGAAATATCTTGTTTGAAACTCCGTTCGGCGAAAAGCCATTAGTCTATGCCGACTACACTGCGAGTGGGCGTAGCGTCCAATTTATCGAAAATTACTTGATGCACATTTTGGAATTTTATGCTAATACACACACCGAAGATGATGTTACTGGCAAGACAATGACAGAACTCGTTCACAAAGCAGAGAACACAATAAAGAGAATCGTTAACGCTGGAAAAACTGGTAAAATTATTTTTTCTGGAACAGGTGCAACAGCTGGTATTACAAGGCTTCAACAGATTTTGGGGGTATACTGGTCGCCTGCAACTCACCATCGAATGGATATTTTACTCAACAGTTGCGTTTTACCAAATAAAGACAAGACAAAAGAGTGTCACAAGAAGCTTTTAGGATACATTGAGGATAACAAACCGATAGTATTTGTAGGACCTTACGAGCACCATTCAAATGAATTGATGTGGCGTGAAACGCTTTGCGAAGTGGTGGAAATTCCGCTAAATCTTGAAGGTGAAATTGATTTGATTGCTCTGCAAAAAATCACATCTGCTGAAAAATATGCTAATCGCCAAAAAATTGGTTCATTTTCGGCGGCATCAAATGTTTCGGGTATCATCACGCCAGTTTATGAAGTCGCCAAAATTTTGCACAGAAATGATGCGATTGCGTGTTTCGATTTTGCGGCGTGTGCACCCTACATCGAGATTGATATGAATCGTGATGATGAGAGTTATTTTGATGCGATTTTTCTTTCGCCACATAAATTTTTGGGTGGACCAGGAACTTCTGGACTGCTTATTTTCAATGAAAAAATTTATCAGAAAGAGTTGCCACCATCGATTGCAGCGGGTGGAACGGTGAAATTTGTTACGATGGAAAATGAAAGCTACATTGATGACATTGAAGCACGGGAAAAGCCAGGAACGCCAGGAGTTTTACAAAATATAAAATCGGCTTTAGTTTTCGAATTGAAAGAAAAAATCGGAATTCAAAGAATCGAAAGAATCGAAAAATACTTTCTCGAAAGATTTTATGATGAATTTAAAGATGAAAAAGATATCACTTTTTTGGGAATGACAGATGCGAACAAAAAAATTAATATCATTCCATTCAATATTTTGCACCGCGATAGGATTTTGCATCCCAAATTTGTCACCAAGCTATTGAACGATCTTTTCGGCATTCAAACGCGTGCTGGTTGCTCGTGTGCAGGGCCGTACGGTCATCGCCTTCTAGACATCAGCAGTGAAACCTCCAAATTTTATCAATGCCTTATCGGGGTGGATAATTTTGAGGGTGTGAAACCAGGCTGGGTGCGGTTAAATTGTCATTATTCACTTGCATTGGAAGAGTTTGACTACATTATCAAAGCAATAAAATTTATCATCAAAAACGGTTATCTTTTCTTAAAGTTATACAAGTTTAATTTTTACGATGGTGAATGGAAACATCTAGAAGAAAATGAAAAATCATTTTTACAAAATGATTTTGATGAAATCATCAAGATGGCAAAATTTGAAAAGAAAAAGGTTCAAAATATTACTGAAATTTTCGCAAAAAATATTCAGATAGCAAATCAGGTTGCAGCTGGTTTAAAAGATTCAAAAAAATTTGAGAAATTTGAGAAACAGTTGGAAGAGATGATGTTTTTCTATGTCATCAATTACGAAAAATGAAAATAGCAATCATCGATTTTGGTGGGCAATATACACACCTCATTGCACGAAGAATTAGAAATCTAGGGATTTATAGTGAAATTTATCATCCCGAAGATTTCCAAATCTCAGCAGAAATTTGTGGGATAATCTTTTCTGGTGGACCACAAAGCGTGAATTCGGAAGATGCTTATAAAATAGATTTTGACATCACTAAAAGCAAGGTTCCAATCTTAGGGATTTGTTACGGTCATCAACTTTTGGCTTCCATTTTGGGTGGTGAAATCGAGAGCGGTGAAAATACCGAGTACGGTGCTACTGCCATTCAAATTGATGCTAAAAGCCACATTTTTAATGAGATGAAAATTGACCAACAAGTTTGGATGAGCCACGGTGACCATGTGGCAATTTTGCCACCAAGCTTCAAGATAACCGCATCGAGTGAGTCCATAAAAATTGCTGCATTCGAATCTATGGATGGTCGTTTCTATGGTTTCCAGTTTCATCCAGAAGTTACCCACAGCACCAATGGAATGCAGATGTTAGATAAGTTTTTGAAGAAATGTACCAAAGTTCGCGATTGGGATTCCAAACACTTCAAAGCTGATTTAATTGCAAAAGTACGCGAAAAAGCAATGGGGAAGAAGTTGGTATTGCTCCTCTCGGGTGGGGTAGATTCGATGGTGGTTTTGGAGCTTTGTATTGCAGCGGTTGGTAACGAAAATATCTTTTCAATCCATGTTGACACAGGCTTTATGCGTAAAAATGAATCACAAGAATTAAAGGAACATTTTGATAATCTCGGTTATCAAAACATCAAAATCATCAAAGCAGAAAAATTGTATTTAGAAGAATTAAAAGGCGTTGTCGAGCCTGAAGCAAAACGATTAATAATTGGCAAATTATTCGTTGATATTGCCAACAACGAGCTTGCCAGAATAGGCTTGAAAGATGATTGGATGTTGGTGCAAGGCACCATTTATCCCGATACAATTGAGAGTGGAGATTCTAAAAAAGCAGCCAAAATAAAGACTCATCACAATCGGGTGGAAGAGATTGAAAAGCTGATAAAAGCTGGAAAAGTCATCGAACCGCTTCAAGATTTATATAAAGACGAAGTGCGCGAACTCGGCACCGAACTTGGGTTGCCACAATTCTTGGTGCAACGCCATCCATTTCCAGGACCAGGTCTTGCTATTCGTGTGATTTGCTCGGATACAACAGAAAATAATGATTTCCAAAAAGAAGAAGAAAAGTTGAACGAACTGCTTTCTAAATACGATATGGGTGGAATTATTTTGCCAATCAAAAGCGTGGGCGTGCAGGGTGATTTCCGCACTTATCATCACCCTGCTGTAGTTTGGTTTGAAGAAAATAATCTGCTAAGTTGGCAAGTTTTGCAAGAAGTTTCCACGAAAATCATTAATAGCTTAAAAACAGTAAATCGCCTTGTGTTTTCACTCAATAAAATTGCTAAACCTAAATTGGATAAACTGTTTCTCGAAAAATCTAACCTGGTAGAATTGCAAGAAGTTGATGCACTTTTGCGGCATAAAACAGATAACCTTAAACCAATTTGGCAGATGCCAGTGGTACAACTTCCACTTTTAAATGCAGTTGGAAAACGCGATTATGTTATTCGTCCAGTTTGCTCGCAAGATGCAATGTCAGCCGATTTTTATGAGATGGATTTCGATTATTTGAAAAAAATTATGACGATAACCCAAGAATTGCCTAATGTGGGCGATATTTTTTATGATATCACTACCAAACCACCTGGCACGATTGAATGGGAATAGATTAAGAAGCAAAAAAATAAAGCAAGCATAACTAATCATATTCACCGCAAGAATTACAAAGAAAAAAACCGCTCCCAAAGGAACGGTTTTTACTTTATCATTTCACTACTTCACAAAGAGAAAAGTTATTTTACTTCAACAATATCATCTTCTTTGTATCAACAGGCTTACCATCTACAACAAGTTTGTAGAAATAGATTCCACTCGCAAATTTACTCGCATCCCAGATAATTTGATTACTTCCTAATTCGCAATTCGTAATTCCTAATTGCTTCACAAGTTGCCCTTTCACATTGTAGATTTCAACCTCTGTGTTTTCAGCATTTTCTGTGTTTAAGCTAAATAAAATCGTGGTTTCACCTGTGAACGGGTTGGGGA
>JABGOP010000055.1 GCA_018645365.1 Candidatus Cloacimonadota bacterium | reverse complement strand
TTCAGCATTTAGCTATGTTTCAGTTGGTAAGTTGTCAAAAATTAAAATTCCACTTCCACCAATTGAAAAACAACAAGAAATAGTTGATGAATTAGATAATTATCAAGAAATAGTTGATGGAGCGAAGCAAATTATTGATTCTTATGAACCACAAATTGAGATTGAGCAAAAATGGGGGTTTATTGAAATTGAAAAAATATCAGAAATAAGACCTAAAAAATCAGAAATCTCAAAAATAACTACAAATAAAGAGGTCTCTTTTGTTCCGATGTCAATTTTAAACGATCATAATCCAAACTTTTCACCAACAGAAAAAAAAATAATATCGGAAGTTTTTCAAGGTTATACTTATTTTAGAGACAATGATGTGTTGTTAGCCAAAATTACACCTTGTTTTGAAAATGGCAAATCTGGTATTGCTAAAAACTTAAAAAATGGAATCGGCTTTGGTTCGACAGAATTTATAGTAATCAGAGCCAATCAAGAAAAAGTCCTTCCTGATTGGGTTTATTATTTCATTTCACAACAAACTTTTATTGATCATGGCAAAAAAACAATGACAGGATCTGCGGGACAACAAAGAATAAATATTAACTTTGTTAAAAATTATAAAATACCTGTTCCAAAAATTGAGACTCAAAAACAATTAATTTCACAAATCAACAACGAAAGAAGCTTAATACAAGCAAATATTGAGTTGACTAAAATAATGAACAACAAAATCCAAAAAAAACTTAATTTCATATGGGGCAAATAAAAAAACATTTATGGAAGATTACATTTATCAAATCCGCAGATATTTGCCGATAAAGTTTGCCGATGATGAAGCAAATGAATTTTTGCAGTATCTTGAAGAAACGTATCTTGAAAATATTCACAATCAAAAATATCAATTCGCATTCAAAGCATTTCATATGCTGTACATGACTTTTATTTATAAAATAAGTTGGTTTCTTTCGATTATTCCGACTGCAAATCAAATGTTTGATTATTCTCATTTAACCAAGGGAGAAGCTGAAGCAATAACAAACTTATTGAAAAAAAAAGGATTCCATAAAAACGATTTTAAAAAATGTGGATTCCATGTTGATGCAAGAAATCATTGCTCACATGCTAGTGGAAAAATTGACTATGATGAAAAGGGAGTAGATTTTTTAATCAGTGATGAACTCAAATACATCGAAAGAATGCAAATCACAATCAAATCTGCTCTAAAAATATTTTTTGAAAAGTTTTTAAATGATCATTGGAGTGAATCTTTGATTGGAGGCGATATAGCAATTTTGTTTGGCGAGAGTAATATTTCAAGAAAAGATTTAGAAATTATTATTGAATTAAAATTGCCTTTGTTTAAAAAGAAATCGGATAATGAAAAAATAGTTTTTCAAAAAATATTATATCTCGTTTTCATAAATGAAGCCCAAAAGCATCTTGAATTAGACAAAAACATATTTATAGAAAACTTGCCCATGCTTATGAATGGATTAATTGATGAGATAAAAATCGAAAGGGAGGAGGAGGAAGAAAAAACTATTTCCAAGCAAGAGATAATAGAAGCACATTTGATACCAATTATTAATGAACTCAATGAAAAAGACAGGGAAGAAGCGGAAACAATCTTAAATTTATAATTCTATTCGTTTTACCTACCACCTCACCGCAAAACTCGCACTCTCCCGATGCCTGACAAGCCTTTTGTCATACATCTGCGTAGTGTTTATTTTGGAATGCCCAACGCTCCGCCGCACTGCTTCAATTTTTGCCCCATTCTCAAGAGCCTGAGTGATAAAAGTTGCTCTGGCAGAATGAGGGTAAACACCACGAGGTAAGCCTACCTGCTGGGCGTATTTATTAAAGATATTGGCAAGCTGATTTTTTTTCAGATGTCGGCGTAATCCTGCCCGCTTTACTGCCAAAATCAATGGGCTGTCGCTCTCCGATCCGTGACCGCTTGCGGATAAATACCGCCTTAAAACAATCTGTAATTCCTGATGAATAGCGATTTTGTTCTTTTTCCCCCCCTTGATCGTAAAATGTAATACACAATACCCACCGTCTTCGTAATAGTCTTTTACTTTCAATTTTCCCACTTCTGATATTCTGCACCCTGTATAAAAAAGGATATGCAAAATTGCGCTGTCTCGTAGTCCTTTTAATGTGTCCGGACTTGTAGCGTTCAAAATTTGCCGGACTTGATTCGGGGTGATTATGGGCGATTTGACTTCTTTGGTCTCAACTTTCGGACGCCGGACCCCGATTGTCGGATTTCTTTTTGCGATTTGCTTTTCACAGAGATGTTTGAAGAGCGAGGAAATAGCGGAAATGCGGGCGTTGACTGTTCTTTCGGATGCTCCTTGTTCTATTAGAGAATCACGCCAGGCGATCACATGTGCCTGGTCAACTTCTTTTAATTTTTCTGCTGATTCTATTTCATTAAATCCGATGAAGTCCCGAACTGCCTGCAGGTAAGTTTTTTTTGTGTGGGGAGATATGAAGTTTGATAGCCAGACGGTTTCTTGCGGAACTGTGGCGAGGAAACGCGATTTTGATATGGGTTGTTGTATTGTCAAATCTGTGTTCATGTTTTATTCACCTTGTTTAATTTTTGGTAAAATTATATTGGGCATAAAATACATTATGCACAGTATTTTGACAAGAGGAAATGAACATGTTAATTTTATAAAGACAATAAATAAGGATACAAGAAATGAATCAAGAAACTTTTTTGATGTTAACATCACTTCAATGGAATGCGTTGGGCGTTATTGCAACATTTTTCGTTTCATGTATTGCGATTTTTCTACCCCTTTATTTAGAA
>JABGOP010000030.1 GCA_018645365.1 Candidatus Cloacimonadota bacterium | reverse complement strand
CTTTTGATGTCATCACAAATGGTGCCGCAGGTTCGGTAATCTGGAATGGTAGAGATGAAACCAATAAACCTGTCTCAAGTGGAATCTATTTCTACAAACTTGTCGCAGGCGAGAACACAGTAACTCAGAAAATGTTACTGTTGAAGTAGGTAAAGTTTAGCTCTCCCGAGAAATCGGGAGGGCAACTTTTCATTCTCATTGAGGTAAAGTTTAGCCTCCGACCTTTTTGGGAGGAGGAGAAACAAATCGAAGAAAGTGAAAGATAAAAAAATAACTCCGCCTTACGACGGAGTTTCATTACTATCTTTTTTCTGCAATCACAAAGATAGAATTCGCCGAAGCAAAGCCTATCTCCTTTATCCGAGTTCGCAATTTCTTGCCTTTTTCAATCAAACTCTCGGAATCTGCTTTATCTTTCAAGACATTCAAATAATGATTAACTGTTTTCGTAAGCTGTTCTACCAATTTTTCTTCCAACGGGTTTTCTACAGGATAGACATATTCAAAATACTCAACTTTAGCTAACGCGAGTTTTTCGATAATCTCTCTAATCTCTGCTTTTGTATAGGTAACATTATGGAATCTCCCCATAAATCTATCAATCTCAGCTGCCCAATGGTGAAAAAGAATGTGTGTGTTTTGTGGTTCTGTTTGCCCTTCATCACAAGTCATTTCATTGATGAAAATATAATTATTGGAAACTCTTTTCATCTCTGCCAAAGCTGTTTCTAAATTATTCATATGGTGAAGTGAATTTGACATCGCAACAACATCAAAACTATCATCTTCAAATTCAGTTTTTTCAGCATCTACTTTTTTGAAAGAAATGTTTTCTTCTTTGAAATGACCTTCCGCCATTTTCAACATTCGTTCATCTGTATCAATTCCTACAATTTCATCGAAACTACCTAATGAATGTTGCAATAGATGTACAAATTCACCGCGACCAGTAGCAATATCCAAAATCTTACCGCAATTCATTTTACTTAATTTTTCTGCTATTTTTTGCATTATTACTCCTTTAAAAAACTTCTTCGAGATTTTAAAATCTCGAAGAAGTATAAATATTTATTTCCCAGAAACCGTTAATTTACCAAACTTTATCCAAGGTAAAATTGAACTACCAAAGTTTACCCGCTCTTGAGAAATCTCCTTTATTTCCAATAACATTTGAGCGATATTGCCTGCAATCATAGATTCTGAAATAGGATATTGAATTTTACCATCTTTGATGTAATAACTATTTTTGGCAACACCACTAAAATCTCCATTACTACTAGGATCACCTCCACTAAAACGACAAAGCAAAATGCCTTCATCTACCGATTTTATCATTTCATTAAAAGGCGTTTTACCAGCATCAACCACAAAACAATCACCGTGATTAACAGCTTTCCCCAAACCTGTTTTCTTCGCTCCATATTGAGATAACAAGTACGTTCGCAAAATACCTTTTTCGATAATCGTGCTATTTTGTGCTGCGTAACCATCATTTGTAATGTGATAACCAGTTGCTAATTCTTCTGAAATTGGATTTGAATGAAGCGTGAAAATCTCTTTTGCAACTTTCTTGTCCAATTTATCTGTGAAGAAAGAATTTTTTGTGATTAACTGATGATCGTAGAGTGAGTTAGAAATATAATAGAGAAATTCTTCCATACAATCTGGTGTAACTATTACATCACCAACAAATTTTTCAGGAATCGATTTTGTCTCCAATTGCTCTGCAGATTGTTTGATTAATGTTGCGAAAGTCCCGCACTCCATTAGTGGTTTATCCAATGTCTTTGTAGAAAGTCCCGAATAATTAAATGAAGAAGTTTTTTTCCCAATTTTCGTAGTGAACATTGCACTAAAATTATAATAGCCATCGTTTGCAACAAAATCTACCCCATTGGAATTTTGTTTATACTCACTTTTTTTAGTAAAATCAAAATTAATTTCTTCAAGAATCGTATTTGGATATTTTTCTTTTGAATCTCGCAAAAATTCTTGCAATCTATCATACATCAAACCTAAATCTGCTTCTTTCGCATCTGCTTCAAAGACTCTTGTTTGTTGCATTTCTGCAATATCATTTGCTGCGTCTGCTTTGGAAGATTTGGCAAGTTCAATCACCTCTTTCACGGCTTCATCAATTGAATTTTCACCTAATTTATTTATTGTGATTGAACCACTTTTGTCCGATAAAATTCCGCGTAAAGTAAGGTTTGTCTCAAAAGTCGTACGAAATAAACTTATTTTATCTGCAGCAACATTTAGTTCTTGTTTTTCGGAAATATTCAAAGTGCATTGCGATTTTTCTGCTCCCGCTCTGATAAGAGCATCTACACTGTATTTCACCATATCTTTATAATTCATTATTTACCTCCAAGATTTACTTTGCATTTGAGAGCAGGTCCACCCATTCCAACGGGAATTGGCTGTTTTTTACCACACATTCCACTACAATCCCATGCCATATCATCAGAAACCATTGTTACGGTTTTCAAAAGGTCAAAGGCAACACCAGACATCGTAGTATCTTTGATGGCTTTGCCGAGTTTACCGTTTTTGATTTCATAACCCAAAACCACGCCAAACATAAATTCACTTGTTGAATCTGCCTGACCATTAGATGGTTTCATCAAATAATAACCATCTTCGATAGATGCGATCATTTCTTCAATTTTGCTTTTTCCTGGTAAAATCGCCGTGTTTCTCATTCGCACCAGAGGTTCATCTGCAAAACGATACGCTCTTGCGTTACCCGTTGGTGTTACACCAAAATGTAATGCTGTCTCCTTGCTGTGCATATAACTTTTCAAAACACCATTTTCGATAATAATGGCGTCTTCTGTTTTCGTTCCTTCATCATCCACAAAAACAGGAACAGGACACTGTTTACCGAAAGCTGTATGCGCAAAATCAACCAAAGAGATAAGTGGGCTTGCCACTTGTTGATTGAGATAATCTGCCGCTACCGAACCACCTAACACAAGGTCAGCTTCTGTGGTATGCCCGATTGCTTCATGAGCAAGAATACCAGCAAGATTGGCATCAAGCACACACTCGTGAACTCCAGCTTTTGCATAAACGCCTTCTGCTTTTTTCATTAGATGCTCATACTGTTTATCAATTTTTCCAAACAATGATGATGCTTTCTCGAACACATCTTCAAACTGACCAAATCCACCGTAAACCTCAAAAGATTCAATTGGTTTACTGTCGGCATCATCGACAGTTAATGCAATGTACATCATTGTTCGTGGAATCATTGAATAGCTTGCCGAACCATCGGAAGTGAGGAGATTTTTTTGCATATCCAATCCACCGAGATATACCATCCTGGATTTTAATTTTGGATATTTTGCTAAAATATAGTTATCAATTTCACGCACAAAATCCAACAGTTCTTTTTGTGATTTTGGCTGTTTTTTCGTTGTGAAATCATTTATCGATTCTATCGGATTATGTGGCAAAATTAAAGCTGATTTCTTGATGCGAGAATCCAAGAATATTGCATTTTTCTCCGCTGCTTCAATAACTTTTTTCACCTCTATATCTGTTACATTTGGATTGGAAGCAAATCCCCAAACACCATTCTTAAACACTCTTGCCGATACTCCGCCAGTGGCGGATTTTCGGTTTCCCATCACATCACCGTTCAACACATAAATCGATGTATCACGATTTTCCTGCACACGCAATTCAGTATAATTCTTGAATTGATTTGTGTATTTTTTTAAGTTCATACTACTCCTCCATATTATTTTTTAATCTTCAAATCTTACATTCATTAAATCTTTCAACATTTTAGCATCCAATATTTCATCGACAAAAAGATAAAATCTTGGTGCAAGATATTTTACGGCATTATTTTCACAAGTAATTTTATCCAAAAAATAACCATTCAAAACTTGCAGGTCTGCATTCAAATAAGCTTGGATATTATTTGAAAATAGATAAACTTGCAAAAGTTCACTGTTATTTTTCCCACAATAAACAATTTGACCATTCGCTTTTAAATCGTTCATTTTATGTCCTGCATTTACTTTTATAGGTTCATTTCTGCTGTTTTGTGAGATAAATGAACAATTCTTCAAATCGGCATCTGGCTTGATGAAATCATTAGTTTCAATTGGTTCTTGCACCATAAATTCCCCAGTATTTTGGTAAATTTTCACAGTATGCAACATTATCGGACTTTTGGGCAAAAGGAGAAAAAATTGTTCTATTTTCAGACCTTTCAGTTTTGCGTTCTTCACAATCTCCGTTGTAATGCAAAATCCTTCCCATTCATTTCCTAAAACATCGTTTTTTTTCACTAATTTAGCAGAATTATCCTCTGCTAAAATCGACTTTAAATTCATTCGTTCTGGAATTGAATAGATGCCCCCAATCCAAGGTTTCCACCAACTTTTGGAACACGGTTTTGGAAAAGAAGAATCTAACCATTCTCTCTTTTGAAATTTTAAAGAGTGCAATGTTGGTGCAAAATCTGACGATGTTTCTAATGAAATAATGCCATTATCCACTCGCAAAATTTCCTTTCCGTTTAATTTGAATTTTTCGCAATTTACACCACTTTTGGCAATCGGAAAAATAACTTTTTCGCAAACCTTTGAAACATCGTTCAAATTCGTATTTAAGGTAACTGTTTCATAATTTTTATCCGCATTATACGCAACCGTTTCGGTAATTTTTGAGATTGGTTTTTTTTCGGAAAATTCTCCCGATAAAATTGTCTCCGTTCCCATTTTCACAATTACATTTCCATCATAATTTTTCTTTTTATTTTCGATTACTTCAACCTGGAACTGCTTATCCACAAATGGATTCCCATTGTTTATACAAAGTTCCATATCTTGTTTGGGAAATGACTTTTCAAAATGGTGTTGCATCGCAAATTCTCGAAAATTATGTGCATTTGAAAAAGTATTTATTGCTATTTTCACAGGATTTGTTACCCATTTTTCACCTTTTTTCAAGTTAGACAAATCATACTCAAAAAACTTTTCCCAACCACCAAACCTCATCTTCGTATCATTACTCCAACACACGCCAATTGATTCGTTTTCATGTTTGGAAAATAACCAATTTTCGGTAAAATTATCTGCATCCCAATTTCCCGTTCCGCCGATTACATCTTCTTTCATTTCGATAATTTCATTGTTATATGGCAGTGTTAAACACGAAGTACCAAACCCAAGACTGTCCTTCAAAAATAGCTTTTCATCAGAAGAAAAATTGATATTTTCAAATTCAAACCACCTTTCTACAATACCATTTGCAAAAAGTTTTTGTGCAATAACAAAACTGATACCTTTAAATTTTTCCGATGAAAAATATACTTTCAAAGTTATTGTGGAACCCTCAATTTTATGTTCCACTTTATCACATTTTCGCTTATTAAACTCATCGGAATATGGTTTACCTAGTTTTGGAAAACGAAAACCACACCAATTTCTATTCGAACTTATGTCACCAATCCGAAAATTATTGATAAAATCTGTATGTTCCATCAAAAGTTTATATTTACCATTTCCGATAATAAAATATGTTTGGTGTTTACCGTAAAAAACTCCACTCATTGTTTGAAAAACACTATTAATTCTACGATAAAAACTAAGTGATTCACCATTTTTTCGCGTTGCTATAACGGTAATTTCTGGTGAATACACTCCGCTCTTTCTTAGAATATATTTTGTAGGAACCGAACGTTTTTCTTTCGCTTTCAACGCAATACAAAATGAATCTTGAGGAAATTCCAGCCACTCTGTTTTTGGTAAAGTAAATTCAAATATCACATTCTCATCGAAATTATTTTCAATATCAAGATAAATATCGGATTCAGTATTAGTGAAGCAAATTCCGCTTCTTTTTGATAGCGATATTTTCGCTGGGAATATAGGTTCAATTCCAATGCGGAAATTTGTTTTTTTCCCACCAAGCTCTACCTCTGTAATAATGCAAGGATGAGTTTTCCACACATTCTGTTCTTTAGCAACCTTATCTACAAAAAAATCTGCATTAAAAGATAATTCATCTTTTACAACTAGCTTTTTATCCAAATCAAACGAAATGTTTTTCTCATCAATCCCTTTCAAACTAATTTCTAGAGGCTCATTTGTTTTATTGACTATATCGTATCTAATTTTGTATTTTTTACCGAAAACTAATTTCAAGTTTTCTACTGTTGCAGTGATAGCATACTCATCAGTTTCAATTTTCCGAAGGCCTCTTCCGCGTCGAGAATATTCTAGCAAAAGATATTTTTCGGACTTTTGCCACTCATAAGTAAGATATTCAAATTCATTTTCCTTGCGACCATCTGGCACCACTTCGATGTGTCTGATGCTATCTTCATACCAATTTATTTCTGTAAAATAATCTTTTATAAGTTCATTTTTCAAAGCAGATGGAATGAGATTTATAAGATGGGTACTATCATCTCTATCTTCCCAAAAGAAACCCGTTTTTTTGTAAAGCGGAACAGCTTTTGTATTTCCACTCCAAGTGTAAAGATCTAACCTATCCCAACCCAGTTCGATAGTTTTTTGTACCGCTGTGAGTACTAACTTTTTACCGATTTTCTTACCATGATAATCATCGCGAACATTTAAAAGCCCAATGTACAAAGCACCCGTATCTTCCTGATATTCATACAAGTTACAATACCCCACTACAAGTTCGCCAGCCATTGCTAACCACGCTTTTAAGTGAATAGAGTTTTCCTCGTCGGTAATTACATCTTGTGCACTTGTAAGGAAGGTCTCACCCAGCCAGCCCTCATTACTGTTTTGCCACATTTCCGCTACTGCTTCCGCATATTTGTGATTATATTCTATAATTTTTATTTTTTTCATTTCATCTCCATAATTAGTGTAAATTTTCTATAGTATGTCAAATGTATATGAACATTTTAAGAACCAAGTAGTCCTCTCCATACTTTCATTGTAAATATCGTGATTGCTATTTCCTGTTTGATTTCTTTCCATCTCTTCATATTCACTTCCAGTAGCTCCTAAATATATACTCATTTTAGAGTTTGGCTTATAAGTAAAAAGTGGATAAATATCCACAGAATCTGTATACTTATTCTGGTAATAACTATCATCATTTCTTACTTGAACAATCAAGCGGAACCAAAAGTTTTTATGAAACTGTACCTTTACAATTGCTTCGGCAGTTCTAGCCAGATAATACTCTTTCAAGTAATGATATTTATGTTTTAATTCAATATCAAGCTGACTGAAAGGACGCAAATACAAAGTTGATTCATACTTTCGATATGGCTGAGGATTAGCATGGTCTGACCAGAGGTAGAGACCTTCTCCAAACACGTGCAAGTGAGTAAACCCAATTTCTTTAGTCGGAAAATACTCTGCGGAAATCCATTGATACCAATCCCAGTTATCCTGCTCATACCAATGCAACATTATTTTTTCATATCCTGTCCACAAATTCCAATTAGCCCTAGTATTCATTCCAAGCATCGGACTCCAGTAAACTTCCTGAAGATCGTTACAAGCAAAATCCCATTTCAGATTAAGAGTACTGGCAAACTCCAAATAATGGATAAATTCATCTTCATTATCAGCACTTCTATGATACTCAAGCGTTGTTTCTGTTCTATGATAATCTGTTTCATACATAAACCCCAAATCCGCTTTAAAACCGGGGGAAACACCAGTTTGCTCGTGTTCCAGATAGATATATTCAGTATTAATATCTATATCGGAATGAAATGCATATCCAGAGTTATTATCATTTTCCAATTCATTGGAAGATGTAGTAAATTGCAATTCTTGCGTCATAAAATTACTATACCGAATAAAACTATCTGCATTTAGAACAATATTATTATATTTTTGGAAACTGCGTAAAGCAGATGCAATTCGTATAAATGACTCATTTTCGCCAAATTGTCTTTTATAGTTTCCAAAAGCAAAATAAGCATCATCTTCTTCATCTTGCCAACTGTAATCAAATCGCTCTCCTACCGCATCTTCGTCTTGAGCAGTTAAAAGAAAAAATGAATTTTTCCCATAATTACCAGAAATTTTGGCAGCCCACAAAGGATTAACAATATTCCTCGTATGAAATATGTTCATATCTGTTTGGAAAGGATTACGCTCTTCAATAAAGAAGGGACGCTTCTCTTGTGACCAACTGGGAAAACGACTATTTATCTCAATGTTCAATCCATCAGCTTCTATAATATTAAAATCGGGATTTACAGTAGCTGTAAATGTCAAATTTGAATTCGGCTCAAAAAAGAGATTCAACTCAGGTTGAACATCATCATCTTCCTGCGTTGTATGAGAAATTTTATCTTCTGTTTTACTTTGTATTCCAGTAACTGAAGGGATTAATTTCAGATTTCTCTTTTCTGGAAGAGATGCAAATTTTAAAATAGCATAGTTATCATAAAAATTTCCTCCGTTACGATCGACAGGAAAAGATGTTATCTGCTCTCCGCCATCACAAATATGACGCTTGATAAAAAAACCCCACTCCACATTTTTTCCACTTTTATAGTTCAAACTTTTCAAAGGAACCTTCATCTCTATTGAGTGTCCATAATTTGTATCTGCAGTTCGGGATATGTAGAACAGATCAATAGAAGGGTCAATCTCTTGACGAATAAGCCCATCAGCTTGCTCTCCATATGCGTTACAGCCTACATAATAAGCCTGATTATTACTTCCGAAGGTATCAAAGAAAAAGAAAATACGATCGGATGTATAGATTTTATCCCTACTTCCATGAAAGTTTCTCGAACGCCCCGAATTATTAAAGTGAACTTTAGCCATTAGGTATAGATTTTTTTCATCACAAGAAATGGCTATTTCTGTTTTCTCGCTAGGTGTAGCATTATCACCCGGTGAGGTCTGATAAAATTCAGTGAGCCAAATAGCGTCCTGCCACTCATTCACACTAATTATTCCATCTATTGTAGGAGTTTTCGACTGCATTGAAACCTGAAAACTCTGCTTTGCAAAAATAAATTGCGTTAAAACCATAAAACTTAAAACTAATAATATTTTTTTCATCATTTCTCCTATGAATGTATATTCTCTTTTTAATAGCGGTTCCCACCCATAAATGCGTGGGAACCACCGTGTTATTCAGCTATGCGCTGAACCTCTCTGTAAATTTAATCATTTTACCTCCCTGCTGATGCTTACAAACATCAGGCTTTGTTTTTTTAGTTTCCAAAAAAATTGGAAACCTTTGTGATTTTACTATTTTAAAAATTTTTACATTATCCATTTATAGCGATGCTCTCTTGCTCATCCACAAACTGATTCGTATAAAGGTTGTAATAATAACCTTTTTGGCTAATGAGTTCATAATGGGTCCCCGCTTCTGTAATTTTGCCATTTCTAATCACAAGAATGCGATCTGCTGAACGAATAGTGGAAAGCCGATGCGCAATAATAAAGCTTGTTCTACCTGCCAATACCGTGTGAATCGCCTTTTGGATAAGTTGCTCTGTTTCTGTATCCACCGAAGAAGTTGCTTCGTCCAATACAAATATGCGTGGATTTGCCAGAATTGCCCTAGCAAAAGAAACAAGCTGTTTTTCTCCTGTGGAAAGTTTTGCGCCACCTTCCCCCACCTCTGCATCATAACCGTTTTCCATTTTGATGATAAATTCGTGTGCATTTACCAACTTCGCAGCCACAATAATTTCCTCGTCCGTTGCGTCCAATCTGCTATAAGCAATATTTTCCTTGATGGAGCCACTGAATAAATGTGGTGTTTGCAACACATAGCCAAGATTAGAGTGTAACCACAACATTGAACGCTCTCTATAATCCACTCCATCAATTTTTATCGACCCTGTGGTTGGTTCATAGAAACGACACGCCAAGTTTACGAGTGTACTCTTTCCAGAACCAGTCTCCCCCACCAATGCAATAGTCTCGCCAGCTTTCACATCAAGCTGAAAATCTTCCAGAATATTTTCACCATCTTTATAACAAAAAGTTACATCCTCGAAAGTAATATCCCCTTTTATTTTTGGCCAATTTTCTTGCTTCATTTTTAGAATAGTACCAAATTCTCGCGTTACCTGAGAATCATCTTTAATTTGTGGCACCTCTTCTATCATCGAGAAGATGCGTTCTGCCGAGGCTTGTGCATTCTGTAATTCGGCAAATACACGCGCCATCTCCCTTAATGGTTCAAAGAATTGCACAGAATAGGAGATAAAAGCAACTAGCGTACCATAAGTGATGGCTTGCAACATTACGGCTTCGCCTCCAAACCAAAGTGCAAAACCAGTACCAATGCTCCCCAAGGTAAGAATTGCTGGTAAATACAATGATGAAAATATAGCCACTCTCACCGATGAACGATACATTGCAGTTGTATTTACTTGAAATTCCTTCAGGTTTTCCGTTTCACGAACCAATGTCTTAGTTGTTTTAGCACCAGAAATTCCTTCGTTGAAAGCACCTGTTATTTTGGAGTTTGTTTTCCTTACCTTTCGATAACTCTTTAATATCTTTTTTTGGAAATAGACACTCATCGCAATCAATGCTGGCACAACGGATAGCGTAATTAATGCTAACTTCAAATTCAAAATAAGCATCATTACGGCAATCATTATCATTAATGATCCACCCCATACCATATCCACTAAGCCCCAAGAGATGAAACTTCCCAAACGCTGACTATCGGATGTCATGCGTGCCATCAACCAACCAATCGGCGTCTTATCATAATAATTGAATGACAATTCTTGCAAATGTAAAAATCCCTTCTTACGAATATCGTAGATAAGATGCATCTCTATCTTCCCGGCAATATCAATGAAAAAGAAAACATTCAAAGCTTGAACTACGACAATAACGAAAAATACCAAACCATACCACATTATCCCATCTGTATTCTGGGGTATAACGAAATTATCGATAGCATACTTACTCATCAATGGAAACATGACATCTATCCCAGCTAAAGCCAGCATAAAGACTCCCAAAAGCAACATCTTCTTTTTATATGGTTTACAGAAAACCAACAACTTTTTCCATAAAGCTAAATCAAATTTTTTCTTATATTCTTTCTCTTCGAACGCACTGTGCATAATTTATCCTCATTTGTTCCTAAATTAGGAATCATTAAATTTTACTATTTTAGCTAATGTTAGCCATCTCATTATCTTTCAAAAGATTTTTTCCCAACGAATTCTGGATTGCCCAAATACGCTTGTACAATCCTTCTTGCTCAATAAGTTCTGGGTGAGTTCCCTTTTGAGTTATGTTACCATCTTCCAAAACCAAGATTATATCCGCTTCGGCAAGCGTAACGAGTCGGTGTGAAATAATGAAAGTGGTAGATTTATTCTCCAATTTCTGTAATCTTCGCCGAATTGCAACATCAGTTTCGGTATCTACCGCACTCAAGCTATCATCAAAAATAAGAATTGGTTTGCTATTGATGATGGTACGGGCAATTGCCACTCGCTGTTTTTGACCACCAGAGAGGGTTACACCTTTTTCGCCTACCGCAGTATCATAACCATCTTCAAAACTTTTTATCACATCGTGCACAGATGCAACGTGAGCCGCTTTATAGATGACATCTTCCTTTACATCTTTGAGAGCAAGACCGATATTATCCTTTAAAGATTTGGAAAATAAAAATGGCTCTTGCAATACGATTCCAATGTTTTCACGCAATGCTTTTTTGGAAATTTTCTTCACATCGATCCCATCTATTTTGATAATACCAGCCTGATTATCATACAACCTTAGCAACAAGCTTACCAAAGTGGATTTCCCTGAACCAGTAGGACCAAGAATCGCTACGGTTTGCCCTTTCTCTACCGTGAAAGATACATCTTTGAGAATCGGATGATTGTCTTCATACTGAAAACTCACATTCTCAAATTCGATATTTCCTTCAAATTTTGTGTCAGAAACACCTGTTTTCATATCCTCAATTGGCTCATCTAAAATTTCTTGAATACGCTCGATAGAAACAAGTGCCTTTCCCATATCGGTGAGCACTCTCCCCAATTGACGCACAGGCCAAAGTAACATTCCCACATAGGAAGAAAAAGCCAGTAACGTTCCCAGGGTAATTATACCTTTGGCAGCCCAATATGTTCCCAAAACTGTAATAGCAATTATTTGCATCAAACTTAATAAATCGGAAACTGACCAATACCACGCTAATAATCGGATTAGTTTGTAGGTTAAATCGCGATATTCTACATTTCTTTTATCAAATTTATCAATCTCGTATTTCTGACGAGCAAAAGCACGCACCACTCTCACACCACTTAAATTTTCCTGCAAAACGGTGGAAAGTCTCCCTTCGGACTCATCAGATGCTTTGAAGGCATTCTTCACTTTGATGAAGAAAATAATCGCAAAAACAAAAATGAAAGGTACCAAGGAGAGTGAGATAAGCGTCATTTCCACACTCATTGGCAACATAAAGGAGAGTGCGAAAAAAAGCATAAAGATTGCTCTGCCTACTTCCACCAATTGCATCGAAAGAAAGCGACGAATCGTTTCCACATCGGAAGTGCAACGCTGAATTAAATCACCTGTTTTTGCTTTCACATGATAATCGAATGGCAAATATTGCAAATGATTATAGACCTTATCTCGAATTTTACGGGCAATCGATTCCGAAGCAATTGCCGACCATTTCCCTCTAAAGAAGAGGAAAATACCGTGCGAAAGTGTGAGTAAAATAAGAGTAATACTGCACATCCACAAACTTTGAACCAGAACACTTTTTCCACCCAAAAAATCGAAACCCGCAATAATCATCGGCTGCATCCAACCACTTGTTTCTATCGGATTATTACCAATAACCGAATCTATCGTAACACGCAACACCATTGGCCAAGCGAAGCGTAAAAATATGGCAATCCCTACTGCCAAAATTGAAATAACATACAACCAACGGTTGCCCTTCATAAAATCCCAAAGTAATTTAAATTTCTTCATTATTCATCTCTCATTAACTATTCATTTAATCTTGTGTATTTTCAAAAAGATACTACCTCATCTACTATAAATAAAAAAGCTCGCGGGTTATCCCACGAGCTTCCGTACCTGCTTCAGATACAAAAATAGTGAGATTTGTCCTCTTCTCTTGGACCAATCCCACCAAAGCTTGACCGATTTTTCGGCCTATATATTCAATAGATTTACAACTAATCTATTGTTAAAAATTCTACTTGGTTTCTACAGAATTGATCGTCCGTTAGAAAGAACCACCTGGTAATGTATTTTGTCTAATCATGCGAACCTCCTTAGTTTTATTATTCACGAAAATATGAACTGATGCCTTTATTTTTGGCATAGCTATTTGTTGTCAACTTTTTTTTGAATTTACCATTTTATCGCATAAAGGACAAATGGCCAACAACAAATGGAAGACAATCTTGAAAACACGACCGTTAGTGACAATTAAAAAGCCAAAAAGCAAAAACCTTAATCACGAATTAACACAAATAAATACGCATAAATAATTCCCTATGGGGGAAATGGATTAGGGAACACAAAAAGGATCGTTTGAGATAAACTCAAGCCGATTCGCAAAAGGAGAAATTATTATGGCTAATAAAGATTATATACCAAATGCTGACGCGGATTTCAAAATTTCATTTGACAATAAATGAGAAATTATTTCTTGTGGCGGTAAGTAATAAAAGGAGGTAACCATGCTTAAACTTAGTCTCAATTTACCAAGAAAAATGATTTTATTAATCGTCATTTTTATTTTAAGTATTTCAGTAACACAAGCTATTGATTACACAATTCCATGTAATACATATTCTGTTGAGTCTGATGATATAGATAATGATGGTGATAACGATATCGTGGTGGGTCATTTTTATACTGATACATATTGCACCATCATGGAAAATATCGGCAATGGTGAATTTACATTGTCACATGAATTATCATCGACAACATACAAATGGTTTCGTACGGTAGATAATTTTGATGATAATCCCTTATTAGATTTCGTCATACACAATTGGGACGGTAATTTATTAGTATATTATAATTCTAATTTTGACCATCCATACTTTTACGATGTAGATGTGGAAAACCGTAATATTAGATGGGCTCATTATGGTGACTTCAATGGAGATGGGTACTATGATATTGTCTATTCCTCTCGGGATTTCGGCTCAGATGCTAACACATGGGGAATCATGTATAATTTGGGTAATCATAATTTTTCTGCTGTAGAGTGGTATGATTGTCCAGACCATGCACAAAACGCAGCATTCACACTCTTTGAATGCCGTGATTTAGACCACAATGGGTACGATGATATTATTGCATACTCACATGTAGATGTCCATATATACTATTTTTCTGAAGAAGGTTTTGTCTTGCATTCTTTAAATAATCAACCAACTTCTTCGGGAATGACAGTTGCTGATTTTGATAATGATAATGATTATGACATTGTTCTTACCCACTGGGCAGCTCAGACTGAAGATAATTTTAGAATATACGAAAATTTAGGTTACCAAGAGTTTATACCTCGTTACCATTTTGTTAATTCAAATTGGAGTGAACCGATTAGTGTAGATATAAATAACGATAATTGGATTGATATCGCAACAATAGGAGATGAAATAAAAAAATATTTCAATGAAAGCAATTTACAGTTTTCGGAAGTAAGCATTCAAGATTATCCAGATTATGGTGAATCGTATGTGGAAGGTTGCTTTTCAGATTTTGATGGAAATGGTTCTCAAGATATAGCTATTGTCCGCTGGGGAATTGATGAAAACAATCTTACTATCCTTTATAATGATGGTGAAGGGTATTTTCTGGAAGAGCCGCAAGTGAATGTTGGTGATGATAATGTATTAGAATTTACAGATTACCAACTAGCCAACTACCCCAATCCTTTCACGGGTGAAACAACTATTTCATTTAGCTTAAACACCGAAAATACTGAAAACGCAGAGATTGAGATTTATAATGTGAAAGGTCAAAAGATTGAAAATCTCCAAATCACAAATTCACCAAATCAGCAAATAATCTGGAACGCAGATAATTTCGCCAATGGTGTTTATTTCTACAAACTTGTGGTAGATGGAATTGCTGTCGATACAAAGAAGATGATACTGTTGAAGTAAGCTTCTATAGACATACTTAGCAAGCCCCACTTAATTGAGGGGGGCTTGCTAAGTTTCCAAACTAATACAAACTGGATTCTACTTTGGGGATTATTCTGCCATCTTGCAAGTGGATAATGCGGTGTGTCTTTTCTGCTAAATCTAAATCGTGTGTGGCGATAAAAATAGCCAAACCTTTCCGCGAAAGCTCTTCAAAAAGCAAAAGAATCGAATCACGCACTTGTGTTTCCAATTTTCCAGTTGGCTCGTCTGCAATTAATAGTTGCGGATCGTTCATCAAAGCACGCGCAATTGCCACTCTTTGTTTATCTCCTCCACTAAGCATATTCACGCGAATATCATCTTTCTGTTGCAAACCTACCGTCGCCATCACCGTTTGTGTCTTCTTTTCATCAAAATCTTTTTTTGCAAAAATAAGTGGTAATTCAATGTTTTCTTTCACCGTGAGCGATGGAATCAAATAGAATTTTTGGAAGATAAAGCCAATGTTTTCGCGTCTAATTTTTATCAGTTGTTTCTCTTTGAATTTAGTAACATTCTGTCCATTTATAAAAAGATTCCCAGCGGAAGCTACATCAAGACAGCTAATCAAATTCATCAGTGTAGTTTTACCAGAACCAGAAGGACCCACAACTGAAACAACTTCTCCACTTTTGATGGCAAAATCGATACCATCGAGTGCTTTCACAGTTTCCGTGCCGCGTTGGTAGTGTTTTTTCAGATTTTGCACTTCAATTAAAGTTCTCATACACTATCCTCCTTTATGCTACCATCTTCGATGTGGATGTGTCGCTTCGCTTGTTTGCCGAGTTTTTTATTGTGCGTTGCCACCAAAATTGTCATCTTCTCTTTCGCGTTAATCTCTTTCAATAAATCAAAAATATTTTGAGCATTTTTCGTATCGAGATTTCCCGTTGGCTCGTCTGCCAAGAGTATTTTGGGCTCATTTACCAATGCCCGTGCAATTGCTACGCGTTGCATCTCTCCACCAGAAAGTTCTCTTGGAAAATGGTTTATTCTTTTTTCTAAACCTACTTTGGTAAGCAAGTTTTTTGCTTTCTTTTCTGCATTTGCATCTTTTTTTCTTTTGAAATGAAGGGGAAGCATCACATTTTCTAACGCTGTAAGGGTTGGCACAAAAAGGAAATCCTGAAAAATAATGCCAATATTATCTCTTCTGAATTTTGGGAAATCCTTTTTCTTCACTAAATCAAGGTCTTTTTTCATTATTTTCAACTTTCCATTCGAGATGCCATCAAGACAACCGAGTAAATTCAAAAGGGTAGTTTTACCAGCACCAGAATGCCCCATAATTGAGATGAATTCACCCTCTTCTATTTTTAGGGAAATATCTTTGAGGGCGTGAATTTTCTCTGCTTCGGAATGATATATTTTATCCACATTCGCTATTTCGATAACCATTTTACTCTCCACTGCGAATTGCTTCGATTGGTCTCATATTGGCAGCACGAAAAGCTGGATAAACCCCCGAGATTAAGCCTAATACAACAGCACCAATTTGAGTAGAGAGAATCAATTTTGCATCTATATAGATAAGTTTTCCAGCTGGTGCATAAGGCAAAAGTGCTTTCACAAAATATTCCACTAAATTCCCGGCAAGCACCGCCATTACACTTCCCAAAACTCCACCAATCAAACAGATAAAAATTGTTTCGTACCATATTAGCTGAAAAATATCGAGGTTACTCGCCCCGATGGCTTTCATCACACCAATCTCTTGGGTGCGTTCGAAAACACTCATCAAAATAGTATTGATAACGCCAACGATTGCCACAAAAATGGCAATAATTGCAACTGATGTTACCAAAATTTGAGCAGAAGAGATCAATCCCATAATGGTGCCTTTCACTTGTGCCATACTAATAACTTGAATGCTTGCTTCATCGTAAAGATCTTCCTCGAACTGCATTAAATCACTCAATTTCTTTAGTTTAATGCCAATTCCAGTAATTTGATTTGGAAGTTCAAAAATGCGTTGGGTACTTTTTAGTGGCATAAAAATCACGCCATCATCTTGCGTACCAGTGCGTTCAAATATTCCCACCACTTTTAGAATTTGCTCTTTGCCAGGAATGAAAATCATATCGCCAACTTCGCGTTGTTCTAACTCTGCCGCTTCGTAACCAATGATTACTTCATCTGCATCTTCGCTACTGAACCAACTACCAGATTCAAATTTTGACCAAGGTTTCAAAACTAGATAGGAATCCAAAATCCCCATATACATTGTAAATCCACCGCCACCTTCTTTTCCAGCGTTGTAAACAGTCGTCATAAGTTGTGGAGTAATTTGGTCGATGCGTTCATCTTGCACAATGCGATTGTAAACATTTTCTTCCATATAACGCATTCCACCGCCACCCTTTAGCATTAATGTGGCTGCTTCGTACGGGCAACCTTTCGCAGTAACCAATACTTGATAACCCATTTTATCCACATCGTTATTTAGTGCTAATTGATAACCACTATTGAAACCTAATAAACTCACCAAAACCGCTACTGCAACGGAAACTCCACCAATCGTTAGAAGTGAACGAATTTTCTTTCTTTTCAAATTTTTATAGGCAATTTTCAAAAGTCTCATTTTATCTCCACTGATTTTCCAAGTAGAATAATCTTTCCGTTACTCATAAAACCTTCACCTTCGATGACTACCTCGTGTCCCATTTTATTTGGAATGGCAAAACCAGATGGACCTATATTGATGTAAAGTTCACCGAAATCATCATTGGCAAAAAACCAACAGCCCGCTGGACAGACCTCTTTTATCTTCCCTTCAATTAAAACAGTTTTATCCACATAGTCTGCTGGGTTTTCGAGCATTTGTTTGATTGTTGTTTTGGGTGCATCTCCACTAAACGGTTCACCAAAAAATTCACTTTTTCCACAACCAATTATAAAAATTGGGATTACTGCCAAAACTATCGTCATTTTCCATATTACATTTTTCATTTTTTCTCCTTGTTATTGCCTATTTTTATCACTAATCTCTTTTTCAAATTGAAAATATTTCAATAAAAGTAGATTTTTATTCAAACCACGCACAATGCTCTTAAAATCGTCATTATACTTTTCTGATGGTGAAATTAATTTATTAATTTTGCCTTCTTTTTGTGCATGAAATAGATCAAAATCTGCAATTGTGAGACCAATAAATTGTTTTGTGAATTCTTTATTACGGAATTTTTTAGCGTGTGGTGAAGAAATTTTTTGAATGAAAAAATCAATTATCTTACCATCTAAATCGGTTGCCAAAATCAATTGCATTCCGCCAAAAATCCCTTTCTGGTTTACGCCGTGAATCCGTCCAATCATCTCTTTTCCTCTGAGAATTGTGTAATAAGAATAATCTACGGAAAGTGCCTCGTATTTTGGATTTAACACATCGTGAAGTTGCACCTCAATTTTGGTTGCAAGCTCTTTTCCACCTCGACTTTCAATGCTGATATATTCTGTTTTGTAACCAGTAGAGTTTGGGAAAATTCGTTTCACATCACGGTCGGGATCATTCAATGAGCAACCCACAGCACCAAAAATAATTTGGACAAAATTTAACGCCAATAACAGTAAAATTATTTTTTTCATTCTCTCTCCTTAGCCAAAAAAGTAAATTTGGCACAATATTCTATTTTCCTTCAGTTCATATAAGGTGCTAAAGGTAATGGTTTCACATAATTTGTAAGCACCACCAAAATTCCAATTAGATGTTTCATCAAAATACTTATATTGAACGATTAATTTCAAATCTTGAAACACAAAGGGAGTATAATCCCACTCGCTAAAACCACTCAAAATTTCGGTATCATTATCATAACCAAACGCTATTTCATTCATAAATTTGAAATCAGCATATTCGTATTGTAACTCAAAACCAATTCGTTTTTTAGAAATTTTCATGCTACTAGAAAGAGGATAGGTAGCCATCCCCATCGATTTATGAATTTTACCATAAAGGGAAGAAATAGCAAATTGCAAACTTTTTGTAGAGTTCGTATTGATGCGACTACTAAAGAGATATCCATCTTTTCGGAAAGCCATTCCACTCCCAATTTGAGCAGCAAATTCATAATCAAAATTATTCCAAAAACTACGATAACCAACACCCCAATCTTGTTTGAAACCTACATTTTTCATTGCATTAGTTTGCCAAAGAGTAGCGTGTGTATCTTTCACCTTTTCAATCCCAAAAGCAAGTGCAAAGTGTCCTAAACGAATGAATTTACCCAAACCTAATTTGTATTCTAACCACGCATTATGAATTTCTAGAGTTGTTGTTTCTTTCTCGAAATTATGAGCAATGCGTAATTGCAAATCTGTGGCAAGGAAATCACCGTAATCATTGGAGTGTTTTCCAAAATATTCGAAACCAATTGAGTTTTGATGATGCATCGTTTCAGTGAAAAAATTATCACCATAACCACCAACTAAACTAAGCTCCTTGTTGATAATAATCTCATCTGCAAATACGATGATGTTAATAAATAAAATTAGCAGAAATGTGATTTTTTTCATGTTACTTTGTACTGCAACAGCTTTTTTTTCGCGGTCTTGTTGTTGTTTTCTTCTCTATTTGCTTAGACGTATTTTCATCTACCACAATAAACTTTCCAGGAATCATATCCATCCAACAACTCCACTCAATTTCACCTACTTTTTCGGGTGTAAATTCGATAATTTGCTCACCTTCTTTGAGATCAAATTTCAGCTTGTATGCAGGAACACTAATCGCGTTATTACAATAAGTAAGCTCTTTGCCATCTATTTTCCATTTTACAGGAATACCCACTTTGATAGTAAATTCATTCGGTGTCCAACCGTGCCTATCCACTTCCATCTCTATTATTTGAACATTTGTCGTATCTGCTTTCACGGTTACATCCTCCGCCACCAACACAATTGCTGAAATTACCATCAATAATACTAAAATCTTTTTCATGAATCCTCCTTTATTAGAGCATTTTACATACCCCTCATAGGTATATGACAAATTTAATAGAAAACTCTGCAATAAAATAATTATTTTTATTTTATTAATCGTAAAACGCTAAAAAAGGTAAGAGGGTATTTAAAAAAATGAAATTTTAACCACAAGTAAATAAAGAAGTTAACCCAAAGTCGGCACTAGAAATAACATCTTCTCAGTCTAATAAGTAAGAAACCTATTAGGGGGAAAAGATGTTTTTTAGTTTAAAGAAAAAAGTATTGATTGGCTTGTTGGTTGGTTTGTTGTGTTCCTCTTTCTAACTAACCAAAAATGAGAAAAAGATACAACCATCTCTATTTGTTGCACAGTTTGTGACGAGATAACTAACTATTTCAGTCAAAAAGGGATGTCCCCCAACGACTGGGGGGCATTCCCCAACGACTGGGGGGCATTCCCCGATGACTGGGGGGCATTCCCCAATATTCTG
>JABGOP010000029.1 GCA_018645365.1 Candidatus Cloacimonadota bacterium | reverse complement strand
TTTACCTTCCGCATCCGAAAATGCAAATGGATGAATATTTGTCAAACAAAAAAACCGCCCCGAAATGGGGCGGTTTAAGTATTAATCAATAATTAATATTTATCCACTAATTGCAAGTTCTTTGATGAGCATAGATGCAGCACCGATGCTACTCATATTAAATTTAAAGTTATCTGCAATTGCTTCTACATCATTGAACATTTTGATGAAATTACCAGAAACTGTGAATGGTTTTAGAGAGTGTTTACGCACTCCGTTTTCCCATAAAAATCCCTGACCCGAAAGCGAGAAGTCACCTGAAATAGGGTTTGCACCAGAGTGCATACCTTGCAGATTTACAATTTCGATAATTCTATCATGTTTTGCAAAAAGTTCACTTTCTTTCACATCACCAGCTTCAAGACAGAAATTGGTTGTAGAAATTCCCAAACTACCTTTGTAGCTACGATTTGCATTTCCAGTCGATTTCACACCGTCTTTACGAGCAGTTTGAGTATTATGTAAGAATGATTTCAAAACACCTTTTTCCACCAAAACTGTTTTTTGAGATGGATAACCTTCACTATCAAAAGCACGCGTCGCAAAACCATCTGCCATCAAAGCATCATCCACGATAGTAACTTTTTCATTGGCAATAGTTTCGCCAAGTTTTCCTTTGAGAAGCGATCTTCCTTCCTGCACAGATTTTGCTTGGAAAATACTCGTAAATGTAGCAAGCATAGTTGCTGACATCTCATTGTTGAAAACTATCGGATAATTACCTTTCTCGACAGGTTCTCCACCAAGTAGTGCAAGTGCTTTTTCTGCACTATCATCAGCAAGTTTCTTTGCATCGAACTCGCTAAAATCACGCGTAATACAGAAATCCATTCCCATGCGTTTATCATCATCTTTGGCAGCGAGAACAGCCACATAAGCATATGTATAATTTTGGGCATCTTCTTTATCGAGGCCTTTGCTGTTTGCCACTTTCACAAAACTTGTACCGTCACCCATCGCTGAGTAAGGCACATTGAAAATAGCTTCATCTGCATCTTTGGCAAATTTTTCCAAGTCTTTGGCAAGTTGGATTTTATCGTTCATATCCACCTTGTCCAATTCTGCTGAATAGACATCTAATTTTTGTGAAATAGAAGGGTAATTTTCCATAACAACCACTTCGTCATCTTCGGAATATTTACAGTTTTCAATCGCTTCATCGACAATCATTTTGAAAGTTTCTTCATCAAATTTTTCGGTGTAAGCATAGCCAACTTTTCCATCTTTGATAACGCGAACGCCTATTCCTTTTGCATCTGCATATTTGAAAGATTCTATCTCTTGTTCACTAATGCTAACGGAAAACGAGTTGTTTGCCGAGAGTAAAATCTCGATGTCATCTGTTTTATCTTTCGCATAAGCGAAAATTATTTCAAATTCTTTATTATACATCATTCCTCCTATTTTCTTCCACCAACGAGAATTTCGTCGATTTTGATAGCTGGTTGACCCACATTTGTAGGAACGCTACCGCTTACAGAACCACACATACCTTGTGCCATAGCGAGGTTATCTGCCACCATACTAACTTTGAGAAGAGCATCTGCCCCATTCCCGATTAGTGTTGCACCGCGTACTGGTTCGGCAATTTTTCCGTTACGAATAACATAACCTTCGCCTACGGAGAAATTGAAATTCCCTGTGCCTGGCATTACAGAACCACCGCCCATTTTCGCTGCGTAAATACCATAATCTACCGATGCGATGAGTTCTTCGAGTTTGTGTTTTCCAGGTGCAATGTAAGTATTTCTCATTCTGGAAGCTGGTGCAAATTTATAAGATTCTCTCCTGCCACTTCCTGTGCATGCATAGCCAGTTTTGATGCTTCCCATTTTGTCCACCATGTAAGATTTTAGGACACCGTTCTCGATTAAAACTGTCTTTTTGGTTGGCATTCCTTCATCATCAATATTGATAGAGCCCCATTCGTTTGGAATGGTACCATCATCGAGAGCTGTAACAACATCACTGGCAATTTTCTCGCCCATTTTACCTACAAATACAGAAGCATTCTTGGCAACTGAAGTAGTTTCTAATGAATGCCCACAAGCTTCGTGGAATATTACTCCACCAAAACCATTATCGATAATCACTGGCAATTTACCACTCGGTGCGTAATCTGCTTTCAACATAGTAACTGCAACGCGTGCAGTGTCTTTTCCAAGTGCAGCAGGATCGAGTGAATTGAAGAATTCATAACCTGCAAGTCCACCAGGACCTTCGCCGCTTGTTTGCTTCTCTGTTCCAGATGATGCAATCGAGCTGATGTAAGCACGCGAATAGTTACGGCTGTCTTCCACAAAAAGACCTTCACTATTGGCAATCATCACATTTTGCATTTTTTCCAAAAAGTTAACATCAACTTGTGTGATGAGGTCGCTATATCCACGCGATGCTTCGTTTACTTTGCGAATAAAATCAATTTTATCCTTTTTCGCAATTGTGTTATTTGGAATAATTACTGGATGAATATTTTTCACAACTGTTTTCGTAAGGTCGATTGCGGTAATAATTTTATTACCCTTTGCCGCTTTACTAACTGCATCTGCCGCTGCCAAAAGTGATTTTTCACTCAAATCATTCGTGTAAGCATAGATTGCTGTTTCACCATAGAATACGCGTACACCCGCACCGTAATCGTTTCCAATTACATTTTGTTTTGTCTTGCTATCATTGAAGCTAATGCGTGAATTATATGTGTTTTCCACAAATACTTCGGCAAAATCTGCACCGTTACTAAGTGCTTTATCAATGACTTTACTGATTAATGTTTTTTCTAACATATTTCCTCCGTTTATTTATTTTATTAACAACTTTTTGCTAAAAACAATGTAGCCACACCTGCAAGAACCATTAATCCAAGCAATGAAATTACAATAATTCTAACTTTCTTCTGCTTTGCCGAAAGTTCACTCCATTTTGGTTCTTTGTCTTTTTTATAATCTTTCCATTTTTTGTGGTTTACCAAACCAGCAATCATAAATATTACTCCAGCAATCATAAATAGGTGATTTTTAGTAGCAATGCCAAGCGGAATGTATGAAATACCAATAATAAAAAATACGCGGTAATTTATCGGTTTTTTCTCTTTTGGTTCACCATCATTCTTTTTTATTACCAAGCTGACGATAAACCCGATTACACCAAGTAACAATAAAATTGCAACAACAATCAAAACCATATTGTTCTCTACATCTATTGTTTGCAATGTAAAAAATCCAGCCAGTATCACTAACAATAATCCAATTCCTAAGACAACTAATCTTTTGTTCATTTTTCCTCCAATTTTAATAATTTAACACAAAGTTTATTTTATTTCTTTGTGTATTTTTCTTTTTTACTGTTCCATTGCTTAATTAAATTTCTCATAATATCCTCCTATTTAAAGTTTATTTAAAGGTTCGCATCATCATTTCAATCGATTTTTCGATATAATTTTCATCATTTTTATATTTTCTGTAGAAATTATGCATGATTACATACAAATTATTCAGAAAATATTCCACTGCTAATTTCACATCTAATCCATCGTAAATTGATTTATCTTCTATTCCATCGTTAATGATGGATTCCATTTTCCCAATAAATTCGTCAACTTGTTTTTTGTGGTTTTCTTTTTTTTCGCTGTTATCATCATTCAATTTAATGGCATTGGAATGAACATAATTTAACAACATAAAATAGACGGAATTTTTCCTAAAATAATCGCAATAAGTATTTGCTGCAATGACTAATTTATCAAAACCTGTTTGTGCATTTTCCATTTCGGACAAGACCACATCAACACTTTCTTGCCAACCCTTCAAATATAATCCGAACAAAATTTCCTCTTTATTTTTGAAATATTTATATAAGGTTGGTTTTGTATATTCCGCTTTTTTCGCGATGTCATCCATCGTGGTATTCTCAAAACCATTTTCAATAAATAGCTGTTTTGCGGCATCAATAATCAACTCTTTACGGAGAAAAAACTCTTTCTCTTTTCGATTCACAATAAACTCCGATTAATTTTTATTTTACTCACGGTTAAATCTATTTTAACGGCATATATTGTCAACTACTTTCTATTTAATTTGACAAATTAACCTCAAATTTGAGTTTGGTCACTATAAAAATAATGGATGTAAGTAGATGAAAAAGAAAGTAGTTGCGATTGTCGGAAGACCAAATGTTGGAAAATCAACCCTTTTCAACAGAATTTGCAAAAAACGAAGTGCTATCGTAGATTTTGAAGAAGGCGTAACACGCGACCGAAAATATGAAGAAGCCGAATGGTCAGGTAAAAAATTTGTAATTGTGGATACAGGTGGAATTATCCCAAAATCGGACAGTAGCATTGATAAAGCGGTTAAATTCCAAGCTGAAGTTGCCATCACAGAAGCAGATTTAGTGCTGTTTGTGGTGGATTCAAAAGTTGGTACGGCAGACATCGATTTGCATATAGCAAAAATCCTCTCCCCCCACCGCGAAAAAGTAATTTTGGTGGCAAATAAAACTGATAACGAAAAAGACGATTTGGAAATTTATGATTTTCTTAAATTAGGTTTTGGTGACCCATTCCCAGTGGCAGCAGCAAACGGGCGTAATGTCGGAAATTTTTTGGATTTATTGATTTCTTACATTGATGATGATATCGAAGAAGAAGAAGAAATTGATGAGATAAAAATTGCCATCGTGGGCAAACCAAATGTAGGTAAGTCTTCTTTAATCAATAAATTAATTAAAAGAGAAGCTAATATTGTTACTAATATTCCGGGTACCACGCGTGATTCAATTGACTTGGTGGTCGAGCATAATAATGAACAAATCAGATTCATTGATACCGCTGGATTGCGACGGAAAAAACGCATCAAATATGGCGTTGAATATTTCAGTAATATGCGTACCATCGAAAGCATCAATCGTGCCGATATTGTTTTGGCAGTTATCGATGCAAACGATGATATTTCCAGTCAAGACCAGAAAATAATCTCATACGCTGCCCGTAATTTCAAAGACATTATTCTCGCTATCAACAAGTGGGATTTAATCGAAAAAGATAACAGCACAACCGGCGAATTTGTGCGTGATATTAGAGAAAAATTGCGTTTTGTGGAATACGCACCTATCATCTTTATTTCGGCTTTAACTGGACAACGAATTCACAAAATTTTCGATTTTATTTTGAAGGTAAAAGAGGAGAGCAATAAACGCATATCTACTTCTAAATTGAACGATTTTTTGAAGAAAACAACGGCAAAATTTCCACCTTCACACTCAAGTGGAAAACACGCCAAAATCTACTTCTGCACCCAAGTCACCACCCACCCACCCACTTTTGTTTTTTTCTGCAATAATCCAGACTACATCACCGTTCATTACAGACGCTACCTCAATAACCAATTGCGTGAAAATTTTAAATTTGAAGGTGCTACAATTCGCACATTCTATCGCGGACGCGGTGAAGACGAGTTATAATTAAAAGTTAGAAAAGGAAGAAAAAATGTTAATTAAAAGTTTGATTTTTATCGTCGCAACTTACTTAATCGGTTCCATTCCAACGAGTTACATCATGGGAAAAATCCTAAAAGGAATCGACATTCGTAAATTTGGCAGTGGTAATGTGGGTGCTACAAACGCATTACGAGTTTTGGGAACAAAAATTGGTATCACCACTCTTTTGCTCGATGCGGCAAAAGGTGCAGTACCAGTTATCATCGCCAAAAAATTTGATTTTGAAGGTACTGTTTTAGTAATCATTGCCCTTTCGGCGATTTTGGGACATATCTTCACAATTTTCCTCAAATTCAAAGGGGGAAAAGGCGTAGCAACATCCGCCGGAGTTTTCGGTGCACTCACGCCAATTCCATTTTGCATCGCACTTGCCAGCTTTATTCTCATCGTCATCTTCACCAAATACATTTCGTTAGGTTCCATCGTTTCCGCTCTAATTTTGGCAATTTCGGAACTTGTTATTAACCTACAAAATAATTTTGCAGAACGCGAATTTTTGGTGTTCGTCTCGATTATCGCATTGCTCATTATTGTGCGTCATAAGGACAACATTCTTCGTTTGAAAAATGGGAATGAAAATAAAATTAGTTTTGGAAAAAAATAACGATGGAAAATCAGATTGAAATTGCAATCGTAAAAGAAATAATTGACAACCATATTTTGGTGGAAATGGAACAATCTGGTTCTTGTGAGACGTGTGCTATGGGTGGTGTTTGTCACACAAATGACAAAAGTGTAATGCATAAAATCAAGACAGATCTAAAAGTAATAATTGGCGATAAATTACAGATTGAAGTTTCCCCCAAATTACGCATTTTATCATCTTTTATTATCTTTATTTTTCCGATTTTCACGATGATTATTGCTTACCTTATTGCCAAGTTTGTCTTCCATCTCAAAGAAGATTTTGCGGTTATAGCTTCATTATTTGGCGTACTTTTTAGCGGCTTAGTTATCTATTTTATCGACAAAAAATACGCGGACAAACTTGAACTAAAAATAATCAAAAAATTGTAAAAAAGGTAATTATGAAAATTAACCTACACGAAATGATTTTTTACGGATTTCATGGAGTTTACGAGGAAGAGCGTAAATTAGGACAACGATTTATCGTTAATTTCAGTTTTGAAACTGACCAAAATGAAGATAAAAAAATTGAAAATTTAGAAGACACAATCGATTACACAAAAGTTTATGACATTATCAAAAATGTAATGGAAAATAGAAAATTCCACCTTTTAGAAAATTGTGCAAACACACTCCTCGACACTATTTTAGCTGAATTCCCCAAAATAATTAGTGCAAAAGTAAAAATTCAAAAACCATCGGTAGCGATAAATGGCATTCTAAAATCGGTCGAATTAGAAATGGAGCGAAGTAGAAAGTGACTTGCTATTTAGGTTTGGGTTCAAATTTGGGCAATCGTCAAGAATACATCGAAAATGCCATTCTTGAACTCTCTTTAAACCCCAAAATTAAAATTTTAAACGAAAGTAAAATCATCGAAACAAAGCCGTTTGGCAAAATAATTCAACCAGATTTCCTCAATTGTGTGGTAAAAATTGAAACCATATTTTCGGCATCAAATCTTCTGAAAACTTGCTTAAATATTGAAAATAAATTGAACCGCGTTCGAGATGAAAAATGGGGTCCACGCACAATTGACATCGATATTTTATTTTACGGAAACGAAATTATCAAATCAAAAAATCTAACTATTCCACATCCCGAACTTCATAAAAGATTTTTTGTACTTCAATCTTTGCACGAAATTTGCCCGAATTTTATTCATCCAAAATTCAAAAAAACAATGACAACCTTAAAAGAAAAATTGGAGAAAATATGAAAAAAACTGCATCAATCATTCTCGCGGCTGGCAAAGGCACCCGCATGCAATCTGAAAAACCAAAAGTAATTCATCAACTCGCCCAAAAAGCAATGATAACACGCGTTATCGAAACTGCCCAAAAAGTAAATAGTGAGCTTATAGCGACGGTGGTGGGCTACAAAAAAGAAGAAGTTATTGCGATTATTCCACAAAATGATAAAATTAAATTTATCGAGCAAAAAGAACAAAATGGCACCGGACACGCAGTAATGGTTACCGAGAATACTTTCAAAAATTTTGACGGCAACATCTTCATACTTTGCGGCGATGTCCCACTTTTACGCCATCAAACACTCGAAAAAATCCTCGCACATCATCTTGCTGAAAATGCAGTTTGCACTGTCCTTACTGCGGTAATGGATGATGCCCTAAAATACGGTAGAATCGTGCGAAATGAAACTGGAAATGTTTTGAAAATCGTCGAATTCAAAGACGCTACAGATTCACAAAAAGAGATTAAAGAAATAAATACCGGCATCTACTGTTTCGACTCTAAATCTCTATTTGATGCACTGTCACAAATCACAAACAAGAATAATCAAAACGAATATTATCTTACCGACACGCTCGAAATTCTGAATAATGAAAACAAACTTGTTACTTCCGTTTTACTTGATGACATGATCGAAGCTGCCGGCGTAAATTCAAAAGAGCAACTCGCCGAACTCGAAACGGAATATTTTAAAAGACAACAACATTTTGATGAATGAAAATATCACGAAGGAGAAAAAATGAGTGACAAATTATACTCACCTTGGCGATTGCAATACATTCTTTCCGAAAAAGAGAAAAAGTGTATTTTCTGCATTAAACCACAAGAAAACAACGATAAAAAGCATTTAATTTTACATCGTGCCAAACATTGTTTTGTGATTATGAATGTTTTTCCTTACAATAATGGTCACATTATGGTCGTGCCAAACCGCCATATATCGCGTTTAAATGACCTCAAAATGGAAGAGTTAAATGAACTTTTTGCGACCGTTCAGTTAAGCGAAAAAGTTTTGGGAAAAGTTTATCATTGTGATGGTTTTAATGTTGGCATTAACCTTGGAAAAGCTGGTGGAGCAGGTATTGAAGAGCATCTTCATATTCACATTGTACCGCGTTGGCACGGTGATGTAAATTTTATGACCACTATTGGTGGAACACGCATAATTCCCGAAAATTTTGAAAAAAGTTTTACACAATTAAAAAAGCAATTTGACAACGAGACCTTAAAAAAATAATTAGTCCCATCGTATGAAATGGTTTTTAATGTTACTTTTAGCAGCTATCATCGCATTATTTTTGTTCAAATCAGATTTGTTCAAAAATGAGAGATATACAGAAAAAAGTGATAAAAACGCACCTCTTGTTCGCATCGCTATCGTGAATGGATGTGGCATAAATGGTGCTGCCAACGATGTTAGAAATTATTTTATTCACAACGATTTTCCAAACATAGATGTTCTTTTTTGGAAAGATGGTCATCAATATATTTACGAAAAATCAATCATCGTTGTGAAAAAAAATAACAGCGAAAAACTGAATCATCTGAGGGAAATAACTGGCATCAAAAGAAAAATTTACGCAATTAGTGAAAATTCGATGGAAGATTTTCAAATAATTGTGGGAAGAGATTTTCAAAAATATTTTAAGTGAGAGTTAGAATGGAATTAAAAGAAAAAATCAGAAGTATTGTCGAGTGGATTCTCGAGAAAAAAGGTGAAAACACGGTTCATTTTGATGTTACCGGAAAAACAGATTTTACAGACGCAATCATCGTTTGCAACGGTACAGTAGACATTCATAACAGAGCAATTTCGACGCACATTGTGCAAAAAGCAAAAGAGCATAAATTCGATATTCTCTCGAAAGAAGGGCTCGATAAAGGAGAATGGATTTTGTTGGATTTTGGCGAAATTATCGTCCATATTTTCAATGAACAAAAAAGAAATTTATACAAAATTGAAGATTTATACAAATTTGAAACAAAGAGAGAATTATGATAAAAAGTAAAATTTTTGACGATTTAATTGAAGTTTTGGAAGAGTTAGATTTAGAATATACTGAAAATTTTTCGGTGGAAATCCCAAATAATGTAGAGCACGGTGATTTTTCATCAAATGTGGCACTTTTGAATGCGAAATTGAACAAAATGGCACCACGTGATTTAGCCGAAAAATTTGTGGAAATTTTTGCAAAAAAACGATACTATAAAAAGGTAGAAATTGCCGGACCAGGATTTATCAATTTCAAATTAGCAAATAGCGTTTTCCATAAAAATTTGATTGATATTGTTGAAAAAAAAAAGAAATTTGCCGCTTCTAAACACGGGAAAAAACAACGAATTTTATTGGAGTTCATCAGTGCTAATCCAACTGGACCACTGAATGTAGTTAGTGCTCGTGCTGGTGCTTTTGGCGATACTTTAGCCAGCATTATGCGTCATGTTGGCTACGATGTTTTCACCGAATTTTATGTGAATGATGCAGGTAATCAAGTGGATATTTTGGCTGAATCCTTGGAACTTCGCTACCGCGAATTGCACGGTGAACGCATCGATGAATTTCCACCGGAAGCTTATCATGGTGAGTATTTAAAAGATTTAGCAAGTCAATTAAATTCGGCGGAAGGTTCAAAACTTTTCCACTGCACCGAAAATGACAGAATGGAAAAAATGCGTAACTTCGCACTCAAAAAAATCCAAGCAATGCAATATGAAAGTTTAGAAAGATTTGGCGTTCACTTCAATAATTGGATGTCAGAAAGAAAATTACGAAAAGACGGAATTTTGGAAGAAGCACTCAGCTATTTGGCGGAAGCAGGTTGCACTTACGAAAAAGATGAAGCAATTTGGTTCAATTCATCTCAGTTTGGCGACATCAAAGACAGGGTGCTCATCAAGGCTGATGGAAATCCAACCTACTTGGTGCCAGACATTGCTTATCATATCACCAAATATAATCGTGCTTACGATGTCCTCATTGATGTTTTAGGTCCAGACCATCACGGTCATATTTCCAAACTTCGTGCGGCTATGAAGGCACTCGAATTAGACGCTTCAAAACTGGAAGTTGTCTATCTGCAACACATCAATTTGATTCAAAATGGTGAGGTTGTAAAAATGTCTAAACGCGCGGGCAGAATTGTTACTTTGAATGATTTGATTGACGAAGTTGGCAAAGATGCGGCTCGTTATTTCTTCATTGATAGAAAACCGAGTGCACATTTGGATTTTGACATGGAGCTTGCCAAAAAGCAATCAAGCGAAAACCCTGTATTTTACTGTCAATATGCTTACGCACGCATCAATAGCATCATGAAAAAAGCTAAAAAAGCCAAAATTTCTTTGAAAGATTTCGACACCAAAAATTTACGAAAATTAAATAAAGATGAAGAATTACGATTAATCAAAAAAATGTTGGAATTGAAATCAATTTTAATTGGTGCTGCTGAACACCGCGAACCACACCGCTTATCTGGTTATTTGCACGAACTCGCTGGCATGTTTCACAAATATTATGCCAAATATCACATCATCGATGAAAAGCGCATTGAGATGACGCAAGCAAGATTATATCTTTGTTCTGCCGTAAAAAATGTAATTGGACTTGCACTTGATTTAATGGGAATTTCTACACCACAAAAGATGTAATCATGGCGAAAATTATTGTAATTTCAGACACTCATCGCAATCAAAAACTTTTGCGAATAGCACTTCAGAATGAGGAAAACTACGATTACATTTTTCATCTCGGCGACTATTATGAAGATTTAGATGAAAATCTTGACCTAATCGAAAATGCTGAAATTGTCAAAGTTCCTGGGATTTTACACCCTGGATACGAAGATAACTCACTCGATAAAATCAAAATAATCACAATTGATAATTGGAGTTTTGCATTGGTTCATAATGTCTTAGATGCAATGATGAGACGCACTTTGGCAAATTTCATCCTTCACGGGCACACACATCGTACTGAATTTAAAGAATTCAGAAAATCATATCTTTTGAATCCCGGTCATCTAAAATATGAATTTGACCGCGGACGAGAGGCAAGTTATGTAACCATCGTAACAGATGATAAAAAAGTAAACATTCAATGGAAAGACCTTGTTGGAAAGGTCTTTCGTGAAGAAAATATTTCGGAGAAATTATGACAATAGAACAAATCAACCAAAAAGTAATGGAAAAAAGTCAAGTAATTGACAAGATTAATGCCGAAGTCAACAAAGTTGTTGTCGGACAACAATATATGATGAAACGCATAATGGTGGGACTTCTCGCCGATGGACACATCCTTTTGGAAGGTGTTCCTGGTCTCGCTAAAACACTAGCTGTTTCCACTATTTCCAAAACGATAGACTCAACTTTTAAGCGTCTCCAATTTACGCCAGATTTACTCCCTGCGGATTTAATCGGTACAATGATTTACAGTCAAAAAACACACGAATTTTCAGTAAAGAAAGGACCTTTATTTGCAAACTTCATTCTTGCTGACGAGATTAACCGTGCTCCCGCAAAAGTGCAATCTGCTCTTTTGGAAGCAATGCAAGAGAGACAGGTTACCATTAGCGATACAACCTATAAATTGCCAAAACCATTCCTCGTGATGGCTACTCAAAACCCACTTGAGCAAGAAGGAACTTACCCACTTCCAGAAGCACAAGTTGATCGTTTCATGCTCAAACTTCTCATCGATTATCCAACTCGTGAAGAGGAAAAAATGATTCTCGACAGAATGATAAAAAACGAAGAAATTCCAATAGAAAAAGTAATTTCACCAACCGAAATCATCGAGCTTCGTAACATTGTGAAAGAAATTTATATGGAAGAAAAAATCAAAGATTACATTCTCGACCTTGTTTTCGCAACAAGAAACCCAGAAAATTTCAAAAATCTCAAAGACCTTGCGAATTTAATCGAATGCGGTGCATCTCCAAGAGCAACGATTTACCTCGCACAAGCAGCAAAAGCACACGCCTTCTTGGACCATCGTGGTTATGTAACGCCAGATGACATCAAAGCAATCGGTAAAGATATTTTGCGACATCGCCTTATCCTCACTTACGAAGCAGAAGCTGAACAAATAACTCAGGAAGAAATTGTAAATCGTTTATTTGATGAAATCGAAGTTCCATAAAAATTCTGAATGGTGCAAAAATGAAAAACAATAAATTAGCAATTTTCCAACAAAAAGAAATTAGACGAATTATTTATAATAATGAATGGTGGTTTTCTGTGGTTGATGTTTGTAATGTTTTAGCAGAAAGTGTTGATGCGGGAGCTTACTGGAGAAAGCTAAAACAACGATTGAAAGCCGAAGGAAATGAAGTCGTGACAATTTGTCACGGGTTGAAATTACAAGCAACTGATGGTAAAATGAGAAAAACAGATTGTGCCAATACAGAAGGCATTTTCCGGCTTATTCAATCCATTCCATCACCGAAAGCAGAACCTTTCAAAAGATGGTTGGCAAAAGTTGGATATGAACGAGTGCAAGAAATCGAAAATCCAGAATTAGCAACAAAGCGAACAAGAACATTGTACAAGCTTAAAGGATACAGCAAAGATTGGATTGAAAAAAGAATGAGAGGGATTGCTATTCGCGAAGAACTGACCGATGAATGGCAAAAACGTGGAGCAAAAGAACAAAAAGAATACGCAATTTTAACTGCTGAAATTAGCAAAGCAACTTTTGGAATGACACCATCCGAATATAAGAAATTGAAAAATTTAGATAGAGAAAATTTACGAGATCACATGACAGATTTAGAACTTATTTTTTCAATGTTGGGAGAACGAGCTACTACGGAAATCACTCAAACAAATGATTCTCAAGGTTTTAACAAGTTGAAAAAAGATGCAAAAGAAGGTGGGAAAATCGCCGGAGATGCTAAAAAAGCTCTTGAAAAAAAGACAAATAAAAAAATTAGCACCAAAGAAAATTATCTCCAAAAACCGGAAGATAATAATCTATTAAAATAATGGAAACAACAGATATAATCAAAAGAATCAGGAAAATTGAAATTACCACTCGCAATCTTGTGAGCGAACTTTTTTCTGGTGAATATCACAGTCTATTTAAAGGGCAAGGTTTGGAATTTTCGGAAGTTCGAGAATACCAAGATGGCGATAGTTTCAAACAAATAGACTGGAATGTTTCGGCTCGAATGGGTCACCCGTTCATCAAAAAATTTGAAGAAACGCGTGAGCTAAATGTAATGTTCCTCGTTGATACAAGTGCTTCTACCCTATTTGGGACACAAAGTTTTCTCAAATCGGAAATGATTACAGAAGTTACTGCTGTCCTTTCATTTTCCGCACTTTCCAATAACGATAAAGTTGGTTGCCTCCTCTTTAGTGATGAAATCGAAAAATATATTCCACCTCGTAAAGGGAAAAAATCGGCACTTCGTATTTTACGAGATATTCTCTATTGTGAACCTAAAAGTGCAAAAACCAACATTTCAAACGCTGTTGAATACATTTATCGGCTCATCAAAAAGAAAAGTATCATTTTTATAATTTCAGATTTTTTGGACGAAAATTTTGATGAAAGTTTGAAATTACTCGCCAAAAAACACGATGTAATTGCACTTCGCATTTTGGATAAAGCAGAATTAATTCTGCCAAATGCAGGTTTATTGAATTTGCAAGATTCCGAAACTGGCGATTTTTTTACTGTAAATAGTTCAAGTCGTGTCATTCGAGAAAAATACAAAAAAGTGGCAAAACAACAAGAACTTGAAATCGAAGCACGCTTCAAAAAAATGAAAATTGACTTGATAAATTTACAAACAGATAGACCGTATTCAATCGATTTAATGAAATTTTTTAAATTTAGATTAGGGCTAAAAAACAGATGATAAAAAAAAAATACGCAATTTTATTACTATTTTTATTTGTAAATTTATTTTCTCAAACAATTACTCATAATTTAGAAAAACCAGATTCACTCTACATCGGCACACCGTTTAATTTATCAATTAACATTTTCACAACAAAATCTGACACCATTATTGCACCCGAAATTGACACTTTGGATATTTTCATTTTGAAAGGTGAAATTAAACAAAAAGAAACAATTGAAAATGAAAATAAAATCACTAATCTCAAAATGATGTTTCAACCTTTTGATGTGGGTGAATATATTTTTCCTGAGCTAGAATTTATGATAAAAACTGCTGATTCTATGGCAATTTTAAAAACACCAGAAATCAAGATTTTGGTACAATCTGTCATTGCAGATTCCACGCAGGAAATTAAAGATATAGCAAAACCTCTTTCCATTTATCTCGGATTTTGGGATATTTTTGTGCCAATTTTAGCAATTGCACTTTTAGTTTTGATAATCATCTATTTGAAAAAATTATTGAAGCGGAAGGAGCTTTTGGAAGAAGAGCAAAAATACATTGATCCGCGTCCAGCTTTCGTGATTGCACTCGAATTATATACAAAACTAAAAAAACAAAATTTGCTCGAAAAAGGAAATTTTCTACAACTGCATTTCCGTCTTTCTTTCATTCTGCGTTTCTTCATCGAAAAATATTATAAAATTAATGCTGTTGAAATGACCACAAATGAAATTCGTGCTGATTTACAAATTGATAAGCACACGGAAAAATCGCAAATTCTAGAATTTCTAACTTTTGCGGATAAGATAAAATTTGCCAAATTTATTCCTACAATGCAAGATTCCGAAAAAGCGATGGAGTGGCTGGAAAATTATTTACATTCATTTGAAACTGTTAATGAGGAGAATGAAGATGCTTGAATTCGTTAACCCCAATTGGCTTTGGGCTCTTTTCATCCTTTTACCATACCTCGCTTATGAAATATTTTTCAAAAATAAACGCCAAATTCGTTTGCGACACAGTCGTATAAAATTGATTAAAGAAGTCGTAAAACACAATAGTTTACTCCGATTTTTACCTCTCATTTTGCGAAGTATCATTATCGCACTTCTCATCGTTTCGCTAGCTCGCCCACGCCTTGCTCACAAAGAAGAAGAAATTATGGGAAAGGGCATAGACATCATGATTGCGATTGATGTTTCGGGAAGTATGAAAGCAGTTGATTTTAAACCAACCAACCGTCTTGAAGCAGCAAAAAAAGTGGCAAATAATTTTATTGAAAATCGTAAAAATGACCGCATTGGATTAGTTATTTTTGCTGAAAATGCTTTCACACAATGCCCCCTTACACTCGACTACAACATTTTGATGCAAACAATGGAAAACATCAAAATTGATGAAAGTGCAAATGGAACTGCAATTGGGATGGGACTTGCTACTGCAGTTGCAAGATTAAAAGATTCCGAAGCAAAATCAAAAGTTATTATCCTAATTACAGATGGTCGAAATAACGCTGGCGAAATAGGACCCGAACAAGCCGCAAATTTAGCCTCCACTTTTGGCATCAAAGTTTATACAATTGGTGTGGGTAAAAAAGGGATGGTGGACTATCCTGTTCAAACTGCATTCGGCATAAAATACCAAAAAGTCAACATCGAAATTGATATGGAAATGTTGAATAAAATTGCAAATTTATGCGATACTGGATTTGCAAGGCGCGCACAAAACACAGCGGAACTCGAAAGTATTGTCAAACGCATTGATGAACTTGAAGCAACCGAAATAAAAATTCGCAATTACTTCCAATACCAAGAATTATTTTGGCGATACCTACTCATTGCGATGATTTTACTGATTTTTGAATTTACTTTTAGGGTGATCATTTTAAAAAAAATCCCGTAAAATATCATGGACAAATTAAGGAATTAAAGAATGAAATTTGGAAACCCATACTTATTGTTTTTATTAATATTAATCCCAATATTTTTTATTTATATCGGTATTGCTGAACATCGCCGTAAAAAAAGTTTCAATAAATTTGCCGAAACTCGTTTTTACAATTTCTTTATGCAAGAATTTTCCATTTTCCATTGGAATTTAAAAAACATACTTTTCATTCTTGCCATTATTTTTATGATTCTTGCTGTTGCCAAACCACGCTGGGGCAAAGAAGTTCAAATTGTCAAAAAAGAAGGAATTGACATTGTTGTCTGCATCGATGTTTCTAAAAGTATGGATGCTGCCGATATTCAACCGAGTAGAATTGAACGTGCCAAAGATCAAATTTCACTCTTCATTGATCAATTAAAAGGCGACCGCATTGCACTCATTGCTTTTGCAGGTAAAAGTTTCATACAATGTCCACTTACAAACGATTATGATATTGCTAAACTTTTTCTTTCATTACTAGACACCGAATCGGTGCAAGCTTATGGAACTGACATTGGCGGAGCAATTGCAGAAGCCATCACATTATTTGGAGAAAAGAACAAGCATAAAATAATCATTGTAGTTAGCGATGGTGAAGATCTTGCGCAGAATGCACTTAGCATCAGCAAAGAGGCAGCGAAACAAAATGCTGTCATCTACACTTTGGGAATTGGCTCACCAGATGGTGCCACCATTCCAATCACAGATGAAAATGGCAATACAGTTTATGCTAAAGATGATGAGGATAACATCATTTTATCTAAACTAGACATCAATACACTTTCGCAAATTGCCAAAAATGGCAGAGGACGCTTCTTCCCCATTACACCGCAACAATCAGAAATTTACGCAATTCTAAAAAATATCAACTCATTTGAAAAAAACAAATTCGATTCTAAAGAGTTTGTTCGCTACAAAGAACAATATAAATTTTTCGTAATGATTGCACTAATTTTACTTCTAATTGAATCTTTAATTATCGTAAAAAAGAAAATAAAATTTGAGAGAAACATATGAAATCAACTACCATTTTAATCGTGTTTATCCTTCTATTTGCTAGTTTATCTGCTGAAATCTTTACTTACGATAAAGTCTGGAACAATTTAAAAGGCAAACGCGAATTTAAACACGAAAATTTTACAAATGCAGATTCTTCTTTCAGTCAAAATTCTCTGAAATATCCAAATGAGAGCAAACTACATTTCAATTTGGGCAATGCTCAATTTAAAAATCAGAAACTAGAAGAAGCCGAAAATTCATATAAGTATGCTTTGCAAAACACAGATGATAAATCACAAATTCTGCAAAATCTCGGAAACATCAAATTTCAACAAAAAGATTACAAAAATGCCATTAAATACTTTCGAGAGGCGCTCATCGAAAACCCAAAAAATGAAGATGCACGCTTCAATTATGAACTAACTTCAAAATTTCTGCAAAAACAGCAACAACAAGAACAACAGCAAAATCAAGACGAAAATAATGATGATGACGAAAAAGAGCAGAACGAAGAACAACAACAGGAACAACAAGAACAACAGCAGCAGCAACAAAATGAAGAACAAAAAGAGAAGAAAGAAGACGCAGAACAAATGCTAAAAGCAGTGATGCAAAAAGAAAAAGAAGATATGAAAAAAGAAAAAGAAAAGTTGAAAGTTGACAAAATAAAGGGTGGCAAATTTTGGTAGTCAACATGAAAAAAATATTATCCATTTTAGTTTTGTTTTTTGTTTTCCAAATCCTTTTGGCTGAAATTCGCGTTGAAAGTTTCGTCAATGAAACAAAAATCGGTTTACAGGATTTTCTACAATTTACAATAGAAATAGCAACTGATAAAAAAATAAACACAGCAACGCCAAAATTACCTGCAATTAAATATTTTAAAAATCGCGGTTCGAGTAGTTCATCTTCATCTTCCACTTCGATTATAAACGGAAAAATTTCTTCTGAAATTATCAAAAGTTATATTTTCTCACTTCAACCTCAAAAAATTGGAAAAACCATTATTCCACCTATTTCAGTAAAAGTGGGTAAGGAAAATTTTACTACAGACCCCATCACAATAACGGTCGTAGAAGGAACAACAAAACCACTTCCGCCTACTTCTACTAATTTACAAAATAACCAGCAAAGTGGAAAACTTTCCGACAACCTTTTTATTGAAGCAAAAATTAGTAAAAAAAGTGTGTACGAAAATGAACCTATTTTAGTGGAATTCAAACTTTTTAGTAAATTAGATGTAGCAAATCTTTCATTTGCAAACGATCCAAATTTTGAAGGTTTTTGGAAAGAAGATGTTTTCACTCCGAAAAACATTAATTTCAAAACTGTTTCACGCAATGGACAACGCTATAATATGATGTTGATTCGTTCTGTTGCACTTTTTCCAGCTAAAAGTGGAAAAGTGAAAATTCCAACTCTCGAACTTTCAGTGGATATTCGCACTCAAGCTCGCAGTTTTTTTGATTTCGGATCTACAAAAAATTACACCATCAAGAGTAAACCAAAAAGTCTAAATATAAAAGAACTTCCAGTTACAGAGTTGAACACAAATGCAGTCGGAAAATTCAAAATAAGCAGTAAAATCAGCGAAACTGAATTGAAAGTTGGCGACTCATTCACCTATACTCTAAAAATTTCAGGAAGTGGAAACTTAAAACAATTTGAACTGCCAACCTTACCAGAAATAACCCATCTGCGTTTTATGGAACCAGAGATTATCACCACGATAAACGACAACAAAATCTCGGGAAAAAAGACTATTAAGTACCTCGTTATCGCACAGGAAAAAGGCACTTTCAAACTTCCATCAATTGCGTTCTCTTATTTCGATGTAAAATCCGAAAAATACATCACACTAAAGACGGACAGTTATACAGTTTCTGTTTCTGCAAACGAAAACACCGTAATTCATTCCACTATTTCGCAAACAAATGTGAAAATGGAAGGACAGGATATTAACTTCATCATCACAAAAACAAACTTGCAAGCTGACACATTATTACAAGATAATGTCATCTATTGGCTCTTCTATTTACTCCTTATTTTGTTCATTCCAATGGCAATTATTTACGCAAAAGAGAGAACAAAGCTTGCCGAGAATACAGATTATTTCCGTCAAAAGCAAGCCAAGAAAATTTTGAAGAAATATCTGAAAAAAGCAACAACAGCAGTAACAAATAACGATTTGGAATTTTATGTTGCAGCTCAAAATGGATTGAGTAACTTCCTCTCCGATAAATTAAAAATTGCCCGCGGTAGTTCTACCGAAATTCTCTTGGCAAACTTAAATGATTTTAAAAAATTAAAGAATGATGTTGAGTTGTTCTTCCAAAAATGTAATCAAGCTCGCTTTATGCCAGGTGGCTTTTCGCAAAATGAAATTAAAAATGACTTCACACTCTTGAAAAACATCATAACCGAAATTTCCAAAACCAAATTTTAGGTAAAAATCAGATGATAAAAAAAATAGTTCTCCTCTCCATATTGCTTACTGTGGCAATCACTACTTTTGCACAAGTAAACGAAATTTACAACAACGCCGTCGAAAATTATAAACAACACAAATTTTCCGAGGCATTAGATTTATTCCTGCAAATAGAGCGTAGTGGTAACCAAAATGCCGACCTTACATACAACATTGGCAATTGCTATTTCAGGTTGGAAAACTTGGGGAAAGCAATTTTATATTTCAAAAAATCGCTCAAAATAGACTCCACTCACAAAACGGCGAGAAGAAACCTAGAATATGCACTCACACTTACCAAAGATGTACAAAATAACGCAAATTTCGATGATGCAGTGCGTTCCTTTTGGCACAAAACATTTGACTCCTTTTCCCTAAATTTACTCGCAATTATCATGTTAATTATTTTTGCTTTCATCATCTTCATCATCATCCACATTGTCCTCTTCTTCGGTGGACGCGAGAAAAATGTACCCATTTTCATACTCATCATTCTCATCGTTATCTTCATTATTTTCGTTTTCCTCTTTACTTTGAAAAATAACGCTTATCAAAGTGAAAATGAAGCGGTAATAATCTCTCATACAACCATCGGTTACAGCGGACCAAGTGCAGAGTTTACACGCGTTTTCACCATTCACGAAGGGATGATTTGCCAAATTGAAAAAACTGAAAATGAATGGAGTTTAATCAAATTGAACAACGGTATTGGTGGGTGGATTTTGACGGAAAACTTGGAAAAAATCTTAATTAAATAGTTGTCATCAAGCTTGCATACCTGCAAAAAAAAAATTCTACATTAAATCACTAAATTGCTACTATATCTTTTGCAATTAGCATATATTTGTACTAATTCGCAATTTAACCCTTCTGTTTTTACTCATCATTATTAACCTT
>JABGOP010000002.1:83212-90508 GCA_018645365.1 Candidatus Cloacimonadota bacterium | reverse complement strand
TGATTTGTTCCTCTCTCTTTATCATAACTCTCTGCGTCCTTCTGCGTTAATGTTTTTTTCATTATTAATTCTCTATTTCCATTAATTTTTTATTTTTATTACTAATCACATTTTTACCAGTTTTTTCTTCAATTTCTTTTCTGGCATTTCCAGCAACATTTCCACCTTGTTCGGCAATTTTTCTATTCTCATCAAAATCGACAGGCTTTTTCCCTTTAGAGATTTCAGTCGTAGTAACTTCTGCCAACATATTTAGTACAAGCTCTAGATTTGTCATATTGTCACGCAAGTTTTCTTTTTTAAGATTTTTTAATTTTTTGTAATTTTTCACACTCATTCCAGACCAAGCTTTCGTTATTTCATTCGTTAAAATAGCAAATTCAAGTCCCTCTTTCACACCTCGTTCTTGCCACTCATCTGTCAGCTCTTTTCTAACCTCAATGCTTTTTAATCTTTGGTTTATCCACTCTTTGGAATAACCTTTTTGCAAATATGTTTTCATTGCTCTTTCAAAAGCGAGTTCAGGGTCTTCGGTCTCTTCAATTCTTTGGTAACCAACCTTTGCCAACCAAAGTTTAAACGGTTCTGCCTTTGGCGATGGAATAGATTGAATCAAGCGTAAGAGTACTTCTGTATCTGCCACATCGGTAAGTCTCATTTTGCCATCGGTCGCTTGCATTTTCAAACGGTTACAATTTGTAACCAGTTGGCTCCCTTCCTTTGCCAATCTGTGTTTTAGAACTTTCCAATAATTTCTCGCACCTTGAAAATCTTTTTGTTCCGTCAATATTGCAACAACATCTATAACCGAAAAATACCAGATTTCTTTATCTTCATCCCAATGTCTTCTAACTCTACTTTTTTGAAAAAGTGCAACCGCTTTAGCTTTTTTCATCTTTTTCCTTTTACTTCTCCTTTACAACATTAAGTGGCTAAGTTTTTTCATTTTTTAATTCTCTTCTTGTACGCTTGCCAAGCTCGTTCACGATATATTTTCGCCTCTTTTGCTGGGTCTGTTGCTTTGATAACGCCACGCCCCACAATAATGCAATCTGCCCCACCGCCAACAGCTTCTTCCACTGTGATATATTGTTGCCCCATCGCATCGGAACCGCGTTCCAATTTCACACCTGGCATCATCAATAGTTCACTTCCTGGAAACTTCTTTTTGAAGCGTTTAATGTCTTCCACATCTTTGCCGTGTCCGATGAAGCCAGCCACCCATTGCGGGTTTTTCTTCGCCGCTTCAAAACATTTACGCGTGTAAGTTTCATTTAGCAAATTACCCTTTGAACTCATTCGAGCCAGCACAAATGCAGACCTATTTTCGATGCCTTCAAAGAGACCTTTGAGGATGAGTTCGCCAGCCACCATATGAACGGTAATATACTCTGCCCAATCGTTTATTTTATAAACACCATTGCGGAATTGATGCCTTACCGTATTACCAATATCAGCAAATTTACGATCTTCAAATATCAGGAAGTTTTGTTGTTTTGCATATTTTTGAAGTTTCGGAACAAAATTCTCATCATAATCATCTAAAATATCAACGTGAGTTTTTAGCATCACAATCTCTTCTCCGCATTTATCGAGAATGTCGAAAAATTCAGTTTGAGTGGTTACATCGAGCGATAAAACAAGGTTAGATTGCTTCTCAACCATTTTATCCATCAATTTTTGAGTAAGCGGATTGATGTATTTTTCTTTAGCTATTTTTGGTTTAATCAAGCTCTTAGTAAAATCTTCTACCTCTTTCACTTTCTCTTCTGAAATTAGGTTTTTACTGCTCAATAATTCCACAATTTCATCAAGAGTGATAAGGCTGTGAAGCTTGTAACCATCTTTGGCAAGCTCTTCGGTGCCATTTGCGCTTCTATCTATTACCACCACAAAATCTTCTACGACAACGCCCTCTTTTTCGTAACCTTCGGCAGTTTCTATTTTGCTTGCACCAGTCGTGATAAGATCATCAATTACAAGGCATTTATCGCCTTTTTTGAATTTCCCAATCACATTATTGCCCGTTCCGTAAGCTTTTTCTTCTTTTCGCATATAGATGAGCGGTTTGCCCAATTTTGCTGATACAAGCGATGCAATAGGAAGTGCAGTATATGGGATTCCAGTCAAAACATCAAAATCCATATCCTTAATTCTTTCTGCCAATAATTCTGCCACACCATCAAGAATTTCGGGGTAAGAAATCATATCACGCAAATCGAAATAAAATGGTGATTGCAATCCGCTTTTCAATGTAAAACTACCAAATTTAATAGCTCCTATTTTTTCTAATTCTAACACAAATTGTTCTGTTGTCATTCTTTGCTCCTATCTATTTTATTTTTTCATAATTCATCTGCGTTCTCTGCAATAAATTTTCTTTCCATTCACAAAAATCAGTTTCACTTTCCCACAAACATCCATTCCGTCAAATGGCGAATATTTTGCTTTGGAATGAAATTTCAAACTATCAATTTCCCATTTTTCAGCAATATCGATTATCGTTAAATCAGCAAAATATCCTGCTTCTATTTTTCCTCGATTTGGCAAATTAAATATTTTTGCAACATTAAAGCTCGTTAACTCAACTATTTTTTCTATTGAAATTTTACCGTTATTAACTGCATTTAACAAAAGAGGAAGCACTGTTTCTAAGCCTGGAAAACCAGACGGTGCTTTTGCATAAATTTGCTTTTTTTCTGCCAAAGTATGCGGAGCATGATCTGTCCCGATGGTATCAATAGTACCATTTTCAATTGCCTTCATCAGTGCAATGTTATCTGCTCTTGTGCGAAGCGGTGGGTTGATTTTTCCAAAGTTTCCACATTTAGCTAAAATAGTCTCATCTAAAAAAAGATGATGCGGTGTTACCTCACAAAATATATTTGTGTTTTTGGTTTTTGCATCTGCGATTAATTCAATTTCTTCTAGCGTCGAAACATGGCAAATATAGAGTTTATTACCAATTTCCTGAGCCATATCCAAAACCAATTTTGTCCCATTTATGGCACATTCTCGGTTGCGTAGAATATTATGATTTTGGATTGTTTTTTCAGAGATTTTATCTCGCCATTTATCGAGACAACTTTGCAATTCTGTATGAACTGCCACAACTTTATCGTATTTTTTGGCAATTTCAAAAATCTCTTCAATTTTATTTTTTTCCAAAACATCATTAGAGCTAGTTCCTGCTAAAAAGATTTTTATGCCAGCAATATCGTGCGGATTTTCTGACAGCATTTCTTCAATTTCATTTGCATTTTGGTTTGTTGCACCGAGATAGAACAATTTATTAATCAAAGTTTTTCCAGCAACTTTTCGTTTCAAATTCAAATTTGCCAAATTTGTCGTGGCTGGAATTGTGTTTGGCATATCAAAAATGGTGGAAATTCCACCATTAATTGCTGCGTTCGAACAACTATTCCAATCTTCTTTTTCGCTTTGTTGCAAATCACGGACATGCACATGCGGGTCGATAATTCCAGGAATTACCCACAACCCACCAATATCAATTATTTTATCATAACTTGCTAATTCATTACCGATATAACCAATTTTATCATCAATAATGAGAATGTTTTTCAACCCATTTAAGGTTTGGCAATTTTTCAACAAAGTTTTCAAAAATCTACCCTACTGCCACTTGGTTTGCGGTGATATTTTCCAAATTCGGTAAGTTGCACAACTTTTTCTTTTGGTAAAACTGGGCCTTCCACACACAATCTCAAACCGAGCGGATCCATTGTGCAATTTCCACAAATACCAATCGCACATTTCATGTATCGTTCGAAACAAAATTCGTAATCAATTTCGCCACAAATATTTTGCAATGCTTTCATCATCAAATCTGGTCCTGATGAATAAAGAAAGTCAAAATTTTCATTTTTTAGAAGTTTTCCAGCAACATCTACCGCTGTTCCTTTTTCACCAAAAGAGCCGTCAATTGTAGCATTAAATAATTTCACACCTATTTTTTTGAATCTCTTCACAAAGAGTAAATCTTCTTTGGAACGCGCCCCATTCACAACTGTTACATCTGCCCCATTTGCCAATAAAACTTTGGATAAAAAATAGAAAGTCGGCACGGCGTAACCGCCACTAACGAGCAGAACTTTCTTTTTTGATATAAAAAAAGAGGAACCATAAGCACCTCTTATTGAGACTAAATCACCTTCGCAGAAATCATCAAGGCGAGTGGTAAATTCACCAATTCTTTTAATTGTAACAGAAAATTCATCTGCGGAACAATTTGAAATTGAGAAAGGTTTTTCACCACCTTCAAAATCGGTGAGCATAATAAATTGTCCAGGTTTTGCATCAATTTTATGTTTGAACGTAAACGTTTTTACTGAATCTGTTTCTTTTACTATTTTTGCAATTGGCAGTGTGAATCTTTTGTCCATAATTTCTCCAACTTTGGAATTTCATTCAAATTAGCATAATTTTCTTCTTTCATAAATATTTTCATCTCTTCATTAATCTTGGAAAACACTTCGATTCCGCGATAATGAACCGCCGTTCCTACACCCACAAGTGTAGCACCCGCCATAATTATTTCGATTGCATCATCGCCGTAAGTTATTCCACCCATTCCAATTATGGGAATATTAACACAAGAATATACTTCGTGAACGAGACGCAACGCAATTGGTTTTACACAAGGTCCAGAAAGTCCACCCGTACGGTTTGATAAAATTGGTTTCACCATTTTTTTATCGATTAACATTCCAGGTCCAACCGTATTGATGAGGCAAAGGGCATCTGCACCTGCTTTTTCAGCTGAGAGTGCAATTTCACTAATATTATAAACATTGGGCGAAAGTTTAGCAATGATAGGAAGTTTGGAAATCTTTTTCACAGAAGCAATAATTTCAGCAACTTTTTCTTTGGAAGCCGCCAGCGGAATTCCAAATTCATCAAATACATTTGGACAGGATAAATTCAATTCCAAAAAATCGCCTTTACTTGTATTTACATATTTTGTGAGTTTAATAAAGTCATCGGTAGAAGTAGCAAAAACACTCACGATTACAGGTTTATCACACACTTTTTTGAATTCATTTATTTCAGCAAGTCCCTCTTCAATACCTGGATTGCACAAACCCATCGCGTTGATGAAACCGCCTTCAAATTCTGCAATTACAGGTCCTTTGTGTCCTGTACGAGAATTAAGAGTAAGAGATTTACTGGTTACCACACCGGCACCACTTATGGCAGAGAAGTGCAAGCCAGAGAAAGACATACCCATAACACCTGCTGGCAACACAAGCGGTGAAGACACTTTTTTACCTAAAAATTCTGTTCTTAACATTTCCATCAATAACCCTATTTTTTGGATATTTTTATCTTCAAGAATGTTTGAGAAAAATAAGAAAAAATTAACCTTGAATTGCTTTACTAAAAAAAAATTAATTCTCAATAAGTCAAACTTTTTTTTTGAATTAAAATATTGTTTGACAAAAAAACATTTATAAACCCTTTGGAGTGTTCGGAGTGTAGATGAAAAAACTTTTAATAATTTTCTTTTTGACGTTGTTATTACTGTCTTGCAAGGCAGAAGATAACAAAATCAATATCCACTTGTGGCACCAGATGGAGCCAGCAAAAAAACCAATGTTACAAAAATTGTGTGCAGAATTTGAAGCAGAAAATCCCGAAATTCAAGTCATCCATTTGCAGAAAGGAACAGAAGAACTTCGTACTGGTTTCCAAGCAGCAGCGGCTTTTACGGGTGGTGGTCCAGAAATAGTTTACGGCCCAATGGATCAAATTGGTCCATTTGAAGTGATGAAATTAAAAAATAGTGATAAAAGCATCATTATGCCACTTGAAGATGTGTTTCCGCCTGAGTTTTTTGAAAAATTTAGTGAAACAGGCTTGGTTCGTTACAAGGGGCATATTTATCAAGTTGCCGATCGACTTGGAAATCACCTGGCACTTGCTTATAATCAAAAATTATTCGATGAAGCTGGACTTCCCAATCCTCCTCAAACTATTACTGAATTAATCGAATTTGGGAAAAAACTTACAAAAGATATTGATGGCGACGGTAGAATGGACCAATGGGGGCTGGTTTGGAATTACAATGAACCATTTTGGTATGTGCCTTTTTTGGGTGGTTTTGGTGGAAATGTTTTCGACGAAAACAACAATCCCAATCTAAATACACAAGCCGCTATCGATGCTTTTCAACTTGTTTTGGATATGCGTAATGTTCATGAAATAATGCCGTCTGAATGCGATTATGACATTGCGGACAACAAGTTCAATCAGGGAAAAGCGGCGATGATAATCAATGGCGATTGGTCGTGGAATAAATACATTGAAAGCGATAAAGTTGATTTTGGGCTGACTCGCATTCCCTATGTGGAAAAAACTGAAACTTGGTGTGCACCCATGATATCGGCGACCGGCTATTCCATAAATTCATCGGTTAGTGGAGAAAGGTTAATTGCATCGGCAAAATTAATTGAATTTCTTACTTCCGAATATGCCCAAAAACAATTTTGCTCAGTTCATAAATCTATCCCATCTATCAAGGTTTTACAAGAAAATCCCAATTTTATGAGTGATCCCATTTTGAAGGAATCCGCCAAGCAGATTTCCGTGGGACAATTGATGCCAATTATTCCTGAAATGCGGGCAGTCTGGGATGCAATGCGACCGGCTTTGCAAGAAGTAATTGCAGGCAAAATGACACCAAAAGAAGCAGCTACATATCAACAAAAACTTGCCGAAGAAAAAATTGCATCAATGTTTGAAGATACCGGTAATGCTAAAAAATCAAATTTAATTCGCAATATTTTCATTGTAATTGGTATTTTATTAGGGCTTTTTCTCACCTACATTTTCATCTATAAATTTATATTAATTTTATTGCGTAAACCGAAATCTTTTGAAACACAAAACTCTCGTTTCGCTGTGTTAATGGCAGCTCCCGCAGCAATTATTCTTTTTGGAGTGGTCATTTATCCATTCTTTTACAACATTATTATCTCATTTTCAAACATGAATATGACCAATGTAAATTCTTGGGAAATCGTGGGACTCTCGCAATATGTGAAAGTTTTTTCCGAAACTGTTTTTTACTCAGTTTTTTTCAAAACGATTATTTGGACGGCTGTAAATGTACTATTTCATGTTGTCTTTGGCGTTTTTCTCGCTGTTCTTTTGAATCGTAATTTACCTGGAAAAGCAATTTTCCGTGTTCTCCTAATTTTGCCATGGGCAGTTCCACAATACATCACAGCTCTCACTTGGCGTGGAATGTTTATGTCGGATACTGGTGCAATTAAT
>JABGOP010000002.1:0-83112 GCA_018645365.1 Candidatus Cloacimonadota bacterium | reverse complement strand
CTGTAAATTGGCTTTCCGAACCGACAACCGCCTTCATTGCGTGTATTATCACCAATATTTGGCTTGGTATTCCATTTATGATGGTAATCGCTCTTGGCGGACTACAATCTATCCCACACGAACTTTATGAAGCAGCAAAAATTGACGGAGCATCACCTTGGAAAAGATTTTTGAATGTAACTCTTCCATTACTAAAACCCGTAATGATTCCAGCTATTACACTTGGAATTGTGTGGACTTTCAATAATTTGAATGTGATGTGGCTCGTTACAAATGGCGGTCAACCAGCCGATCACACACACATTTTGGTCTCTTATGTTTATCGAGCCGCCTTCAATCTTTATCGTTATGGATACGCCGCTGCCTTCTCGATGGTAATTTTCATTTTGTTGGTAATATTTAGCGTTACATTTATGAATCGCTCCAATATAGCAGAAAAAAAATAAGGATATTTTGATGAATAAAACAGTTCAAACAATTTTAACTTATATGATAATCATCCTGTTTGTGATTATTTCTATCTACCCTATTTTACGAGTTTTGACGATTTCTTTGCGACCAGGCGATAACCTTTTGAATGAATCTTTACGCATCATTCCAGAAAACGCAACTTTCCAAAATTATGTGAAATTGTTCACAGAAAAACCATTTTTACTTTGGATTAGAAATAGTTTGCTAATAACTTTTGTCGTAACAATTACTGGTGTTGTATTGGCTTCAACGGCTGGCTATGCCTTTTCGCGTTTCCGTTTTCCAGGTAGAAAAGCTGGACTACTCTCACTTCTCGTAACGCAAATGTTTCCAGCTACAATGCTCTTATTACCACTCTACATCATGATTGCAAAATTAAATCTCGTCAATAGTTTTACCGGATTGGTGATAATGTACAGTGCTTCGGCCTTGCCATTTTGTATTTGGTTAATGAAAGGATATTACGACACAATTCCTACAAGTTTAGAAGAATCTGCTAAAATTGACGGAGCTTCAAAAATTTTAGCTTTTTGGAAAATAATTCTACCACTCGCCGCTCCAGCTTTAGTAATTACTGCCCTCTTTTCATTTATGACAGCGTGGAACGAATACATCGTTGCTGCCCAAATTTTGTGGTATGAAGATATGTTCACCATTCCACTTGGTCTAAAAAGCTTACAAGGAAATATGACAACCGAATGGGGAATGTACGCTTCAGCGGCGTTAATCATTAGCATTCCCGTGATTATCTTATTTTTATCTTTGAGCAAATGGCTTGTTTCTGGCTTAACTTTGGGAAGTGTAAAAGAATAAAATTAGTCGTGAACCGAAAGGCACGCAAAATAAAAAGGAAAAAACATGAAAAAAATTGGATTATTTTTGTTATTTTTAGGAGTTGTTTCGTCAATTTTTGCGGTTACTGTTACATTTAATTGCAATATGAATTGTCAGATTGAATTGGGAAATTTCATCGCCGCGACAAACATCGTTGATGTTCCAGGAAGTTTTAACGGTTGGAGTGGTATAAATGTGTTATCAGATGATGATGAAGACGGCATTTACACAATCACAATTGATGACTCCACTTCAAGTTTTGAAGTTGGTGAAACCATCGAATTCAAATTTCGTATAAATCAAGATTGGAATAATGCGGAGTTTCCAGGTGGTTCAAACAGAACTTATACCATTTTAGAGGGTGAAAACATTCTCGATTATTGGTACAATGATGAAGAGCCGCAAACGATAGAAGTTCCAGTTACCTTCACACTTTACGACGAAAGTGAAACTTACCAAGACATCAACATAAAAGGTACTTTTGACGAATGGGAATTACATCAAACTTACGATGATGGCACAAATGGTGACGAAGTTGCAGGCGACCACATTTGGACTTGCGTGATAGATACAATTTCAAATGGAAATTGGGAATGGGGTGCACTTGAAGATGATGGCTCCGAATGGGGAATTTGGCTAGTTGATGGTGAAAATATTCAATTTCAAATAGATTCTGATGGCGATATTAGCGGGCAAACACATTACGACATTCCTCTTCCAGCAGACAATTTAACGCAAGATGTTACCGTTACTTTCCAAGTTGATATGTCAATCATCGGTGCAGATACACTCGGCGTTTTCATCGCTGCTTCGTTCAATGATTGGAGCGAAAATGAAGTGGAATTAAGCGACCTTGATGAAGACCAAATTTACACTGTGGACATAATTTTTCTCGAAGGTGAAACATCTTCTATCGAATACAAATTTGTTAATGGAGAAGATTGGGAGTTTATCGAAAATCGCAATTTATTGATTGATGACACAAATTCAACGATGATTCTTGAAGTTGTTTATTTCGATAATCAAAGCAGTTCAGCAGATAATAGTGAATTACCAACGCCTAACTATCAATTAAATAATTACCCGAATCCATTCAATGTTGAAACCACAATTTCTTTTGATATTTCTCGTGAAATTACCAAAAATGCAAAAATTGAAATTTATAACATCAAAGGTCAACTTGTGAAACAATTAGCAATTTGTAATTACGAGTTAGGAATTAATCTGGTTAATTGGAATGCTAAAAATCAAGCGAGTGGTATCTATTTCTATAAATTAACTATTGATGATAATTCTGTCGCCACTCAAAAGATGATTTTATTGAAATAATGAGAAATTTTATAATTTTATTTTTCTTTATTTTTGTTTCATTCTGTTTTGCCGAAACTGCTCCAGATTTGAGCGAACGCATTATTATCGATGGAATTAGCGACGAATTTTCAATTGATGAGAATATTCTAAAAGATACATTGGGAAATCTGTTGGAATCTCCCACAGATTCATTTTGGGGTGAGTACAATGATGTGAAACAAATCAAAGCAACTTGGGATGAAAACTACCTCTACCTCGCAGTTGACGGTTGCAGTTGGGGCAATAATGTTTTATTTTTTATCGACATTTACGCTGATTATGGCATTGAAGATATGAGTGAAACAAATGCGTGGCAACGCTCTTTCAAATTCTACAATTTCAATCCAGATTTCTTTGTGGGAACTTGGGACACAAACGACATTCCGCAATTTTGGCAAGTTACTGAAGGTAGTTCGATGACGGTAGAACAAATTACTTCTGTTGATGCTGCTGCCACTCTTAATACTGGTAATCTCAATGGTGCAATGGAAATCAAAATTACTTGGGATACACTCTACTACGGTGGGGAGCGTTCAATGCAAAATTATCCAAGCATCAAACTACTTGCTTTAATCACGGGAAGTAGCGATTTTTCGAGTGGTCCAGATTGTGCTCCCGATAATCTCGGCGGAATGACAAATGATGCCACTCAAATGATTGTCATAGACAACTACGCCGAAATTCTGATAGATAAAGATAACGATGGAAATCCGGATATGTCTGTCGAACCAAACAAACGAACATCTTTTTTGAAACGACCACCATTTGAAGCAATGCCACTCTTAATTCAAAATGTAATTTTTACAAATGGACAAAAAACTTTCGCACCATCATTGGGTGAAGAGGTATTGTTTACACTTGAGACAAATCGTGGTTCCGATTTTGATGTTGAAATTTTTGATTTGAACGGTAAATTCATCAATTTTGCGGAAAATAATGGCATCTTAAATTGGAAATGGAATGGCAAAAATGAAATTGGAAATGCTGTCCCATTCGGCATCTACATTTTGCGTTTTATTGCAAATTCAGGTGAAGTAAGCCATAAAGAAACGGTGGTGATAATCAAATGAAAAAGATAATTTTCCTCATAATTTTATTGCCTATTTGCCTTTCGGCAAATTTCATTGGTATGAATAACGGTGCGCGTGCACTCGCAATGGGAAATGCCTACATTGCACTTTCCGACGAGCCAACTGCGATTTTTTTCAATCCCGCAGGATTAGCAAGAACTAACCAATTTTACCTATCCGCATCGCACCAAAATCTCTTCGGGTTAACCGATTTATCAAACGATATGGTGGCAATTTCTTTCCCTACTCCACTTTTCCGAACTGGAATTGCAGTCCAACAAATCAATCTGTTAAACACCTATGCGGAGCAAATATTCTACCTCTCTACAGCAGGAATTATTCGACTGCAAAATATACCAATTCGTTTGGGAGCTTCACTTAAATATGAATCCGCTAAAAGCGTGAATTATGAAAATGCCGCCAATCCCACAAATCTTGATGTAGATTTTGGCATTTTAGTCGATTTTACCGAAAACATATTTTGGGGATTTTCTGCAAAAAACTTATTGGAACCAGAATTTCAATTCATCTCTGAAAATGAAAAATTAGAACGAAAATTTTCTACTGGAATCTGCTATAACTGGCGAAATTCGGTAAATTTCCTTGCTGATTATGTTCGGCAAAAAAATGAATCTCAATGGAATTTTGGAAGTGAAATGTGGTTTTATGATGTTTTTGCCGCACGGCTTGGTATGTGTGGCGACAAATTAACAGCAGGTTTTGGGCTGAACACAAATAGTTGGTCAGTCGATGGGGCAGTTTTTGCACACGAACAGCTCGGAAGCACCTATCGTATTTCGCTCAGCTTAAAATTTGGAGGAAAGAAATGAAAAAAATATTTTTACTCTCTCTCCTTTTTTCAACATTTGCACTTTCTGCCGTCAATATGGAAGGTTATTTTGAAAGCCAATTCGGTAAAACTTACGAATCAGACGCATTTGAGTGGAATATGTGGGACCCAAATTTTTATGTGGAAACAAGATTGTTCGGAAATCCAATTGCTAACTCAGATTTTTATCTAAAATTCTATGCTGAAAAAGATTATTCCCTCGCTGAAAATCCACTTGCTATTTTTTCGGAAGGACACATCAGTTTCCAACAAGATAAAGATGGCAACGGTTTTAGCACCACGCTTTTCACCCGCGAAAGTGCATATTATTGGTTCGATAGCTCGATGCTCAACTTAACCAACATTAATTCTGTAAATAATGACGGTAACGGACAAGGAGTTCGACTCGATTTGTGGCACTCTCACAACGGCAGTATGAGCTATCTTTTCTCCGATTTCTCTCAAGGTGGTGGTGATGATATTCATCTTTTCCGCTATCGACAATCGCTTCTACAAAACAAAATAAACACTGGATTATTCTTTCAACGCAAACATTACGCTTCTGGAAATTTACAGGAATATAATCAGGTTATTGCACACGATTTGAAAGTCCGGTTTGCACGCTATTATTTTGCAACTGAATTTGCTATCAGCAAGGTGCCAAGCGATTCTACAATTACCTATATGAATCAAAATTACGAAACCGCTGACTTTTTCAAATCTAATATTGCTACCAAATTGGAATTTAGTGGATTACGATTTGGAACACCAAATTTTGGTTATTGGTTCGTAACACCAGGTATTTTTTCTTACGGTAACACTTTCCAAAATTACATGGGTGATAACCAATCAAATAGTTTTGGTTACTGGATAAATTCCTACTATTTGGTACCACAAAGAGCAGTTACATTTACACTTAACTACAACCGCTCTCAAAAAATAGTGGCAGACACTATTTCCGTTATTTCGTTTTCAGATTCAATACTTTCAAAAGAAATTTACGACCCAACCACAAATCTTTTTGCCGAAATTTACATTGAATTTGTGAATGGTTTCAAAGGAAAAATTTCATTCAATAAAAAAAATGAAGAGTGGCAAGGAAATCCTTATAAACACTACGATTTTTTCTCTGAACTTTCGGTAGAAAATCATCTGGCAAAATTGCTTACTCAATTCAAAATTAAAGATTTGGGTGAAACTTTGGAAAAACACATTGTTGGCATCGAACTTAGCGTTAATCTCACCGATAAATGGCGATTTTTTACGCGTGGTCTGATAGCTAATGACAGAGTCGGGGCACGCCACAGTATCTTCGGGGAAATCCAATATAGATTGAGTGGAAATACCGAATTATACTTACAATATGGTCCAAACTGGTGGGGGCAATACGGTCTCGTAAATGATGACAGTTTTGCATCTTCTGGTGAAATGAAAAAAGAGATAAAATTAATGATAAAAGGTTGGTTTTAGATGAAAAAAAACATATTCTTACTCACATTATTCATTTTGACTACATTAAGTGCTGTCGAAATCACAAAAACAGGAGTTCACTTTTCTTATGAAGAATCGAATGCACAATCTGTTTTTCTTGCGGGCAGTATGAACGATTGGAGCACAACTGCAACTCCGATGGAAAAAGATAAAAATGGCATTTGGCAAGTTACTTTGAAATTGGACTCTGGTAAATATATTTACAAATTTATCGTTGATGGAAATTGGCAATTTGACCAAGATAATCCTGATTTTGAAGATGATGGTTACGACGGTTCAAACTCTGTAATTGAAATTGGTAACAATGGAAAATTTGTCTCAAAAAAAACCGCAAATTCAGACGGAGTAAAATCAAATTTCAATCCAAAAGTCTATTTTAAAGGACGCTATTTTGTTGATAATCTTTTCACCAAAAATGGAACTGACCGTTTTATGCTCGATAAACCAGAACACGATTTGAACTTCGGAATTAAAATAAAATTTAACACAAATTTCGAAGGCTATACTGTTCTCAATGTGAATAACAACGCCGAAGGAACCGAAATGTGGAAAACACATTTCAATTATAAACGCACCTATTTGAAAATGAAAACGGATTGGTTCAACTTTACCGCTTTCGATAATTTTGGAATTTTTAACTTTGATAACCCACTTCATATTGTTGGTGGCATTGGCGATAGTGGTTATGATTTCGGCTATGGATTCCGTGGATTTCAATCCGAAACATCAAATCTATTTTCAAATAGCATCTCAAGTTTATTGCCGTTTTCGCTAAAAGCAAAAATCATCTATTCGGATAGAATTACTGACAACGAAGACGACATCGTTGCGATGCGAGTAAAATTATCGTCTAAAAATAATGACGCTGAAAAGATAATGTTTGGTGGATCAACTTACAAATATACGAGCAAACTTTCTGACGAAGTAATACAATCTCACGATAATTACGAAATCGACTTGAATTACACGAAAGATTTCCAACAATCTACTTGGAAAAATACAATGAATTTAGAATTCTTTGCCGAATATTCAGCTTTCGAAAATTCTGACAAAGACAGCATAAAATCAGTCTGGATGGAAGGTGATGCTATTTATTTAGGCGTTTCTTTGCAATTCCCTGCCGCACTAAAAGTTTATGCAAATTACCTTAAAAATGATTTTATTTTGAATGCCAAGCAAACTTCACGCGACAGATTTGAATTTGGGACAAATTTTGAACTCGACAATTTTACATGGAACTTGAATGGCAAATTTTGGCAAAATACTTTTCCCGATGATTTAAATTGGTCAAATTATTTCACATATGTAGAAAAAACTGATTGCAATGGTCGTTGGTTTCAAGAATATTCAGAAGTATCTTTCGAAAAATACACAATTTTAGGTTACGAAACTGGATTTTTGTGGAAATCTAATTTGAATTACAAATTCAATGTGAAAAATCATCAAATAGAAACTATTCTCAAAAATAAATTTGCCCATCATGACCTGTTTACCGAACCAAAATTCATTGAAAATATCATCGTGCTAAAATACAATATCTCAGCTAAATGGAAAGCCAAAATAGATACTAGAATTCCATATTACAACGATGATTTTCTCGGTTTAAAAACGAATTTTACCGACAAAGAAGATGTATTTATTTCTAACTATTCAGAAATTTCTTACCACCTTTCCGAAAATGTTTGGCTCACTCTCGGTTACGGCGTAAATCCACAAATAATTAGCTCTGTTACAGACGAATTTTCTTCCAAAGGAAGAGACGAATTTCTGAATAATGCTAGCGAACTTTCCACACACATCGAATCTTATTACGGTGGTTTGGGCGAAAATATCCGCCATGCAGAAATGCAATTGAAAAATGAACAATGCATTGCCCTGCGTGCAGTTGTGACTTTTTAGGTAAATAAAAATGAAAAAGTTAAGAATATTCCTAATTTTAATCATTACAAGTTGCTCAATGAATTTCATCAAAAAAAGACTTTCACCTCCCCAAAAAATTGATGATGGCATTCTATTTCAGTATGAAGCACCGTCGGCAAGACAAGTAAATCTCGCCGGTGATTTTCCTAATAATCAATGGCTAAAAGATGGCTTAAAAACAGACGTGATGCATGATGACGGCACAAATGGTGACCGCACTGCTGGCGATGGAATTTGGTCGATCGTAAAACCACTTACATCTGGTAGATATGAATATAAATTTGTGATTGACCGCAATTCGTGGTTTACCGACCCAAATGGACTCGAAACAACAGATGACGGTTACGGTGGCAAAAATTCCGTTCTAATCGTAAAATAAAAGGAGAGATTTTATGAAATATTTTGTTTTTTTTATCAGCTTATTATTTATTTTTGGGTGTGCCGAAACACCGAATGAAACACCGATCGATAGCTATCGTGATGTGTTATTTCAAGTGGATATGACTAATGAAGAATTATCTGAAAATGACACAATTTCGCTTTTCATTAATTCTACTTTCGTTGAAATGTTAGATGAAGATGATAACAATGTCTATACTGTCTCTTTTATGAATGCAGTTTTGGGCAGAACTTACGAATATAGATTTGCCATCAATGACACATTAGAAATTTTAGATGGAAATAATCGTACTTTCAAAGTAGAAGATGAAAATAATGTCATCAACGATTTTTATAATCAACTTAATCCGACAACCATAATTTTTAGAGTAAATATGAATGTTCAAATTGCGAACGGAAATTTTGACCCTAACTCTGACACTGTGGATGTTCCTGGAAACCACAATGGTTGGAGTAACGAAAATCAAATGACAGATGACGATGGTGACGGAACCTATGAAACATCACTTTCAACATTAACAGAAGGATTTGATTTAGAATTCAAGTTCCGCATTAATTTTGATTGGGAGAATGCTGAGTTTTCGGGTGGTTCAAACAGAACTTACATTGTTCAACAAGGTGAAAATATTCTTGATTATTGGTATAATGATGAGGAGGGAAAATAGATGAAAAACTTAATTTTAATTTTAGTCAGTTTGGTAATATTAATCGGTTGTGCAACACTCGGCTTTGGTAATTTTAACGACGAACAAACAGAAATAAACACAAATGGAGAAACACAAATGACTGAAACAATCTCTGGGAAAATTCCAACAAAATTTTCATATCAACCACTTATCGGTGGAAAACACGAAGTATTTTTGGCAGGCGACTTTAATAATTGGTCAGACACCGAAACCCCACTAACAGAAACTGATGGACTTTATGAAAAAACCATCTACCTTAAAAAGGGCAAATACACATACAAATTTATCGTTGATGGGCAGTGGTTAACCGATGAAAATGCAGAAGAATTTGTCGGGGACGGTTTTGGTGGACAAAACTCAATAATCTTTGTGGGTAACAAAAAAGACATTGCAGCACTTCGCAAAGTGGAATTTAATTATTGTCCCGAAAAAACAATAAAAGAAGCTTATCTCGTTGGCTCGATGAACGATTGGAATCAAAAAGCAGACCGCATGTTCGAAACCGAAAAAGGTATTTTCACGGTTACACTTTTGCTAAAACCAGATGAATATCATTACAAATTCCTCGAAGATGGAATGAATTGGATAACTGATGAAAAAGCAGAAAACTTCACTGATGACGGTTTTGGTGGAAAAAATTCTATCGTCATTGTAGACGATGATTTTGAAAAAGTGACGATCGCCAAAAGTGATGGGATTTTTCTCGATTATGGCATATCTACCTCACAAAATTTAGAAACTGTAAATCCTCTTTCGCCAACCAAAATTGAGTTCAAAACTAAAGCCCATTCTGGTGATGTGGAAAGTGTTTATCTCTTAAAAAATAACGAGCTTGTCGAAATGACAAAAATTGCCGAAGATGGCTCTTTCGACTATTTTCAGCAAATTATAACTTTGGAAAACGAAGATGAAGAATTTGCTTATTGCTTCGTTTATCGTGATGGTGAAAAAGATTTTTATCTTTTAAATGGGGAATTTTCAAGTTTACAAGATGAAACAAAGTTTTTCCATTATTCAAAAAAAAATGTGCAACCATTTTTCACACCAGATTGGGTAAAAGATGGCATAATTTATCAAATTTTCACAGATAGATTTTACAATGGAAACCCCAAAATAAATCCAGATTTTTCAGAATGGTATTACGAAGGCATTCATTCTGCACCCAAAAAAGGAGAATTGCTACCAAAATACTCTCAATATTTCCATTTGGTAAATGACTGGTATGATGTCTCTGGACTCACGAAAAGCCCTTTTCACGCCGCAAATAAAGATGGCTATCAACCCGAATACAATAGTTTTTATGGTGGTGATATCGAAGGTGTTCGACAAAAATTAGATTATTTGGAAAACTTAGGAATCACAATCATCTACTTTAACCCACTTTTCCAAGCAAAGTCCAACCACAAATATGACGCAGTTGACTACATGAAAATTGACCCACATTTTGGTACAGAAGTAGAATTTAAACAATTCGTTGACGAAGCACACAATCGTGGAATTCGCATCATTTTAGATTGCGCTTTCAATCATACGGGCGAAACATTTTGGGCTTTTCAAGAAGGGTTAAAAAATGGTCCCGAAAATGAATATTACGATTGGTACGAATGGAAAAAATGGCCGATGCCAAATCCGACTGAAACATCTAATTTTAAACCTTCCGACTATTATGAGTGTTGGTGGGGATTTGGTGAAATGCCAAATTTAAATTACGATCTCAACCAGCCAAATCCATCTGAAAATAGCGGAAAAGACATTAAGTTGGTAAACCCAAATTGGGAAGTGGTAAATTATGTTTTAGGTGTAGCAGAGTTTTGGCTTGCCGATATGGACCTCGATGGATTTCGCCTCGATGTACCAAACGAAGTTCCATTTTGGTTTTGGAAATTATTCCGTGAAAAAGTTAAATCTATCAAACCAGATGCATATTTAGTGGGCGAACTTTGGAGCAATGCCGTCGAATGGGTAAATGATGACTATTTTGATTCTGTGATGAATTACGCTTACTTTAAAGATCCAGTAATGCGTTTTTTCAATATGCGAAAATGTAATGCCAAAGCTTTTGATCGTGATTTGAAACCAGGCCTGCTATCTTATCCAACTCAAGCAACCCAGGTAATGATGAATCTCATTGATAGCCACGATACTTTCCGTTACTTAGAAAGTTGTGACGGCGATATTTCACGGTTAAAAATGGCTGTTTTATTCCAAATGACCTATGTTGGGACACCACACATTTGGTACGGCGATGAGATTGGAATGAAAGGTGCGCACGACCCAGATTGTCGCCGTCCATTTAATTGGAAATATACCGAAAATATTGAAAAAGTAAATTTACAAAATTTTTATCGTAAACTAATCCAAATAAGAAAAGATGAAATAGCGTTACGAAGGGGAAAATTTGAAACAATTCTAACAGATGGAATGATTTACAGCTACTTACGAAGCTATGAAAATGACAATATTCTTGTGATTTTGAATAACGAAAATGAGACTAAAACTGTGACCATAAATGTTGATATAAACAAACGCAGCTTAACGGATTTGATGACTAGCAAGCAATATCAGCTTAGCAATGGAAACACCCTTAAAATTGAATTAAACGGAAAATCCGGTACGATTTTAAAATAAAATTTAGAGAGAAATAGATGGAAAAACTTTTTGAAATTGCCGGTAATGTGTGGGCAACTTGGGATACTGAAGCAATCAAATTATTCAGGGGAATTGACGAAAAACTTTTTGACAAATTGAATTGTAACCCAATTCAACTTTTAGAAGAAATTTCAGATGAAAAGTTTGCTGATTTGGAAAATAATGAGCAATTTTTAAAAAAAACCGAAAGAATATACGACAGATTTATCGCTTACCTCGAAAAAAAATCAACCGAAATTGATCCACAAAAAATCATCGCTTATCTTTCGATGGAATACGGTCTACACGAATCTCTGCCAATCTATTCTGGCGGTCTTGGAATTCTTTCTGGAGACCATTTAAAAGCTTCTTCTGACGCTGGTTTGCCTTTGGTAGCGTTTGGTTTACTTTATCGTTTCGGTTATTTCCGGCAAAAGATAGAAAATGGTGAACAAAAAGAATATTTTGTGGAAAATGATTGGGAAACAAAAATGGTTTTTCCACTCGAAGATGAAAACGGCGATGATTTAATTATCTCCCTTTTTAACGGAAAAATAAAAGTTAAAATTTGGCAAATAGATGTCGGCAATGTTCCACTTTACCTATTCGATACTAATCTGCCAGAAAATTCAGAAAAGACAAAAACAATCACCGATTATTTATATGTTTCTAATCGAGAGATGAGGCTATTGCAGGAAATTGTGATTGCTTTTGGAACATTTGAATTGATGAAAATATTCAATGTGAAACCCGACATTTACCACCTCAATGAAGGTCATTCTGCATTTATCATTATCCGCAGATTGCAGCACCTTATCAATGATGAAAAAATGAGTTTTGAGCAAGCAATGCAAAAAATAAGAAAAAACACTATTTTTACAACCCATACTCCTGTTCCAGCTGGAAACGAAAGCTTTCAAATGGAATTAGTTGAACAATATCTCGCAGATGAAATAAAGAAAATTGGCATGAATTTTAACGAATTCAAAAAATATGCGATTGTCCCAAATGACGAAAATAATTTTTCTCTCGGTGCGTTGGCAATTCGATTCTCCAAATATATCAATGGCGTTTCGCAATTACACGCCAAAGTTTCCCGTAAAATGTGGAATCCACTTTTTCAGAATACTTCCATTGAAAAAACTCCCATCATTGGAATTACAAACGGAGTCCACACAAAAACTTGGGTAACTCCCCAAATTCAAAAGCTTTATCAAAACAACATTTTCAAATCTTCCGATAAAGAAATTGAAAATGCTCATCAATCGGCCAAAAAAAAGTTATTTAATTTTATCCAACAAAATGATAATTTTACATTAAATGAAAACTTTTTGACAATTGGATTTGCCCGCCGTTTTGCGACCTACAAACGCGCAAATTTAATATTATCCGATGAACAACTACTTTTGAAACTTCTTAATCATAAAAAATATCCAGTCCAATTTGTGTTTGCTGGCAAAGCACATCCAGCTGACGAAAATGGCAAAAAATTATTGAAGACCTTGACCGATTTTAGCAAAAAACATAATCTCGAAAATAGGTTTATCTTTTTGGAAAATTATGATATGAGTTCTGGAAAATTACTCGTTCAAGGTGTCGATGTGTGGCTAAATACCCCCATCAAACCAAAAGAAGCAAGCGGAACTTCTGGTATGAAAGCTGGCATGAATGGTGTTTTGAACTTGAGTATTCTCGACGGTTGGTGGGCAGAATGCTCCAAAGCAACAAACGGTTGGGCAATTACCGCCGGTGAAAATTTTGAAAATGCGGAAATCCGCGACCAAAAAGATGCTGAACAAATCTATCACCTTCTCGAAAATCAAATTATGCCAATGTATTATGAAAATCGTAAAAAATGGAACAAAATGATGCGAAATTCCATTCAAGATGTAACTCAAAATTTCAACATGCAACGGATGTTAAGCAAATACACGGAAAAATTTTATCGAAATTGTTTGGAGAATTAGTGCAATTTGAAAGATCGAGCGGCATTTTATTACACATTTCTTCTCTTCCGGGCGAACACGGCATCGGTGATTTTGGCAAAAATGCTTTCGAATTTATTGATTTTCTCGCAGCCGCAAAACAAAAGTTATGGCAAATTTGCCCGCTAGGACCCGCTGGATACGGCAATTCGCCCTATTCATCTTACTCTGCATTTGCTGGAAATCCACTTTTTATCGATATTACAAAATTCGCAAAAACTATTAATCCAAAATTTAATTTTGAAAAAGTAGATTTTGAAAAAGTAAAAACATTCAAAGATAACATTCTAAGAGAGACATTTACAAATTTTATTCCGCACGAAGATTTTCAGATTTTTTGCAAAACAGAAGCATTTTGGTTAGATGATTTTGCGCTCTTTATGGCTCTCAAAAAACACTTTAACTTTCACGCTTGGAACAGATGGCCAAAACCGATTAAACTTCGTAAAATTGAGGCAATTGAAAAATATTCCAAGCTTTTAGAAAATGAAATTTTATACCAAAAACATCTGCAATTTATCTTCTTTTTTCAGTGGCAAAAAGTAAAAAATTATGCAAATCTAAAAGGAATTAAAATAATTGGTGATATCCCAATTTATGTCGGAGCAGATAGTGCTGATGCATGGTCTAATCCACAAAATTTTCTTTTTGACCAAGAAATGAATCCCACCGAGGTAGCTGGAGTACCACCAGATGGATTTAGCAAAGATGGACAACTTTGGGGAAATCCTCTCTATAATTGGAAATATTTGGAGAATCATGGTTTCAAATGGTGGATTAACCGTATTGAAATGATGCTAAGAATGTATGATCTTGTCCGCATTGACCATTTTATCGGACTGGAAAATTATTGGGCTATTCCATTTGGCAATAAAACAGCACAAAATGGCCATTGGAAAAAAGCAGCTGGCAGAAAAATGTTCGAAACCTTACAAAAAAAAATGGGTAAATTACCCATCATTGCTGAAGATTTGGGAGTATTGACAAAAGATGTCGAAAAATTGCGCGACGATTTTGAATTTCCCGGTATGAAGGTGCTTCAATTTGCTTTTTACGATGGTATGAATGGAACTTTTTTACCACACCACACAACCGAAAATTTTGTAGTTTACACCGGTACTCACGATAATGAAACAACAAAAGGTTGGTACAAAAATTTACCTAAAAAACCAAAAACTTTTTTACACAATTATCTTAATTTTGATGGCAAAAATATCTGCTGGAAGTTGATGGAAACAGCGTGGAAATCCAAAGCTGTAATGACAATCGCACCTTTACAAGATTTTTTAGAATTAGACAATTACGCTCGTTTCAATTCACCTGGCACCACCAAAAATAATTGGGAATGGCGCGTAAAAAAAGAACAACTAACCAAAAATTTAGCAAAAAAAATTAAAGAAATGACAATTCGTAATCACCGAGCTTATTTAAAAATATAGGTGTTAATACTGAATTAACCAATACTAACACCTATTCATACCGTTATTTTACTTTTTAAACACACTCTTTTTCATCTGCGTTCTATTTACTTCCACCGGAAAATTATCGATAATGCCAACCACAAATTGCAAAATTAAGGAAGCATCAAAAGCCTGAATTTGCCCGTTTCCATCTACATCAGTAGCAATAATTTGCGTCTCTGTGAAATCTGCCAAACCGACCACATTTTGCAATGCGAGAGAAGCGTCATACGCTTGCACTTCCCCGTTTTCATCCGCATCACCATAAATTATTGAATTATCTAAATGGTGAACATAATATTCTGCAATATCAATGTTTAACTCACCATTTCCAACTGGAATTTGCCCAGTCAATTCACCATTGTCAAAAGTTTCATATTTACCGATAGCAAGATAAATACTATCCGTTACACCAATTTCACTTTCAACTGAAAAATAACCTTCTAAAATTGTGCCAGTTGCAGAGTTAGGAGAAGCATTCACATCAAACCAACCACACCAATTATTGGTACTTTCGTTTGCGAGATACAAATCCCAATTGGCTACTTCCCCACTTTTTGACCAAGGTGCAGAAATCATTTCGGTGGGATTTTCAGAGATAAAAACAAAAACATCATTCTGTAAACTTTGAGCAGACGGAACGGCAAAATAAAGATCACTACCATTGTAATCTAAGTACAAAAATAGGTCATTCTCTGAAAGTACTTGTTCTGCTGATTCATCAATTTCGCCATCCATCACAAATTGCGAAGATGAGCCACCCGTTACAGAAATATGCCAATCTTGACCGTTATTATTATCCCAATTATCATTACCATCGGTAAAACAAAAATCGACAATTTCAACATTATTTTCAATCGTAAAAGAATAATTCCAACAATTATTTTCAGCATCAAAATTCATCTCATAATCATTCACATTTTGCCAGCCATTTACACCTAAATGAAGCATCAATTGAGGGGAATTAAAAAATTCACCGCTTTCACCATAATAAACATTAAACACATCGCCAACGGCTGGGGTTTCTGGCTCCCAAACCACATATTCTGGAATTTCACCACCACCTTCGCCAACATAAACATGCTGGATAGGTGTCTTTTTTAAATTCCCAAAATTATCGGTTGCTTCGATATAATAATCTACCAAGCAGTTAGTTAAACCTGTAATTTCTGCGTAATATTCGTTTGCCATATAATTTGGCAAAATAAAGAAATCAATCTCGGGATTTCCCGTAATATTATCAATTGGGAAAATTCTTTCGGTCATCGAAATCGATTGCCATCCACCAACTCCAGCACCGCCAAAATATGTTTCATTTTCATTATTTGAAAGCGGATTAACTCCATCTACATCAACTCGATATTTCACTTCAATTATTTGAATTTCGGATACATCATACGCAAAAGTCCAAACAAAAAAATCGCTTGGATTGTTATATTCTTGATAACCATAAATTGGACCAAATCCCTTTCCGCCAGGATTGTATGGAAATCTCTGCGGGATAAAAATTGATGGCGACACATTATCTACAGCCGGGTGTGCATTTATCTCCAAATCGGCAAAATCCGTAGCATTATTGCAAGCCACCGTTTGCTTTACTTCCATATCTATCGCGGTACCGTAGTACATATATCCACTCGTAAGAGAAGGTAGGAAATGATGCCACGCCAATTCACCATTATTTGAATTTGAGTTAGGATAAACAATTTCAGCAATATCTACATTTCCAACCAAATTTTCAGCAGTTTCGACACGATTTTCAGCAGCAGTTATGACCGCCCAATTACGGACATCTTCCGTCCAACCATTCGGGTCAAATTGTCGATTTCCATCGTACATCGGCCAAATCCAATTAATGAATTGCGGATGTCCCCAATCATTTGCGGCATTCACCCAACTTCCATCTTCAATGTGCACCACATCATTTTCTGGAACAGGATTATTGTCCAAAAATTGCTGAATTGTAGAAGGAATATAACCTTGATTTGCAGCGGCATTTGCAAAACCAGAAACCGAATTCATATAGTAGTCAAATCCCCCTCCCCAAGCATTGTCACCATCGTGTGCTAACAACACAATTGACGGATGATTTGGGTTATTAAATGGTGCAATGTGAGCGTCAATTTCACCAGTCCCCATCGTGCTGTATCCGTTTTGATAACTCAATAAATCGCACATCGGCACTGCGGTTATTTTGAATTCTTCGCCATTTTCTGGATCAACATATTTTGCTTTATGTGCTTGATAACTAAACGGAGCAGAAAATGCTCCTCCACGCCCATCAATTTGACCATTCCACCAATTTACACCGTTAGGACCCAAAATATCAGCACCATTTGGTGGATCAATATTGCAACCAGAAGTGCCATAATTCAAAGGATAATCCTGACAAGTTCGTGCCAAGTGGCTATTTGCAATTATTGTCCATTCGAGACCTTCCTCAACTAAAGTTTGAATTATTCGTTCCGAAAAAGAACATTCTGCTGGCCAGAACCCTTTTGAATATCCTGTACCAAAAGTTTGTTCATAAATATATCGATGTGTCTGAATTTCTTTGTGAAGGGCATTCTCATCTATCAGTGGAGCCAACGCGTGGTGAAATGTAAAAGAAACTATGTCCATGCGTGGATTTCCACCAGAAGTTTGCCAATTGCGTGCTTCCTGAAAATTATTTTGCCAACCAGAATAATATCCCCATTGCCCTGCATCCGCTAAACTATTCACATTTTTAATAAGACAGCCAGAATAATTGACTTGTGCGCCAGCATCCGCGTGAGAAAGAAGGGAAGCAACGGCATCTTTTGCTCTGTATTGGTAAACCGCCTTCCTATCATCATTCCCAAAAATTTCTTCCAAATTATTGAGCGGATGTTGCTGACCATCGCTGTACCAATTTCCATTATTAAATTTCAAATATTGCGATTCCCAACAAGTTTGATATTGGAATGAATTCCACTCACTTCTATCTGGCCAATAAATCGGTTGCTGTAAATGCCACAAATATGTTGTGTGAACCGGTGCAGCCACTAACAATGTTATCATAATCATAAAAAACAAAAAACTAATTTTTCGCATTTTTATTCCTTTTTATTCGTCTATTGGAAAGTGGTCAATGATGCCGACAACAAATTGCAAAATCAAGGAAGCATCAAAAGCTTGTATTTCACCGTTTCCATCTACATCTGCGACAATTATTTGCCAACTTTCAAAAGCAATTAATTCCACCACTTTTTGCAGTGCTAATGAAGCATCCATCGCCTGAACTTCACCGTTTCCATCTACATCGCCAAATATAATAGAATTTTCAGCCGAGGTTGATGTCAAATTTTGTTCCATATCATAACTAAAAATTGTGGTCGAAATTCCATCTGAAGAAAATGAATAATTTCCCGCATTTCCTTCTGTATCTTGCTCCCAATCACGATTTAAAACAACTTTAAATCCCCAAGTTCCAGTCGGAACAAGAACTTGCCATTCGTAAATTCCATCACCATCTTCATCGAGCATCTCACCCGTTAAATCTTCTGGATTCCAGTTAATTCCACCAACTTCTGAGATAAAATCTCCCACCACGACTGGATTGAAATGTGTTACAAATTCATCTCCATTTTTCAAAATCGGCCAAACTCCACAATTTGCTTTAATTTCAATTAGTGAAGGCAAATTAAGGTCGATAATTTGATTATTTGCTGGCCAATCATTTCCGTTCCAACTATCACTTTCAATAATTTTATATTGATGTTCTCCTATCTCCAAATCCAAAGTAATTTCCCAAACGCCATTATTGTTTAAAATCAAGTCATAATCATGGTTTGATGGTGCCCAATTATTCATTGAACCTACTAAATGTGGTTGAATAATCTCTATTAATTCGGCACTATTGAAAGCCGGATCAAGCGGATTACCTTGTAAATCAGTAACATTTGAAACTACGATATTACCGTTTTCAGCAAGAGCTAATTCTTGGTCTAAAATCAAGATAACTTTTCGATTGTGAGAAATAATAATGTCTAAAATTGAATAATTTTCAACAAAATTTTGCAATTCATAATTAGCTATATTTTCAATATTTTGAACCGATTCATTAAAAATCAGCTGAATTTTATTTGCACCAACTTTGAGTGCATTTTCATTCAGTTGAGGAACTATATCATCAAAAACCTCCAAAGCTAATTCGTCTAACTCAATCACTTTATTATAATTAGCATCATAAGGTGGCGAAGTGTAGCCAGCAAAAAGACGCAAGTTAAAAATATTTTCGCCAAAAATCTCATCACCTTTAACGAGAGTACCTTCAAATTCTCCGTTGTGAGACGCACCACCATCACCTAAAACAAGTGCAATTGTAGCTCCATTTGCAGAATTTCGCTGCCCGCAATATGAACCATCATCACCCCACATTCTTTGCAAATGGCTTTTTCCAGACCAAATGATATCCAATAAATCTGGTGTCCAACCAGATTTCACATAACCAGATTCACCCAAAAAATCGTAAGTAACATTCAAATATTTTTTATCTCTTTCCAGTTGAATGGTCTTACTAACTCCTTGTTGTGAAAAAGTTGCGCGCACAATATTACCACTGGATTGTTCAACTGAAATATCGTAAATAGAGTGTTGCATATTTTGAGAAACATCGGAAAGTGCGGCAAAATGATTGTAGGAAGAATTTTCATTGTAATCTCCGTCTGTTTCGGGATAATATGAGACATCTGAACCAACAACGGAATAGCCACCATCAAATTCATCTTTGTAAAAAATCCAATTTGCTTTTCCACCAATTTCTTCAAAAACAAAGAAAGCATTATCATTATGGATGACCAATTCATCAATTCCATCGTGGTCAATATCATCTAAATAGCAACCAGTTGTTTCTGTATAATCGCCATTCTGCCAGCGAGATGCTGCGGCATATACATTTGCATTTTTGATGTGTGAAGAGTAGCGATGTTCCCAATCTGCTACATCTCCACTCGTGTGCCACCCTGTTTCATGTAGATTTATCATCAATGTGTACCACGCCAACTGAGAAAGGGAATTGTTGGGTGCTGACATTAAATTGTTGTAAGTATCGTTCCAAACTGTGCCATAATTCCATTGTGGAGTGTGATAATCGGAATGTGAAATAGCACTAGCCCATTGTGTGTACCAACTGTTGTTACTACCACCATAACCGTTTTCACCACCGCAAAGTCCATAAGTTCCATTTTGAACATCAATCCCTGAACCATTAAAATCTGGATTATTCAAAGCTTCATCTAATTTCCAAACATTAATTGCAGGATAATTATCATAACAATACCACATCACACTTTCGTAATTATCGAGAAAAAAACCATCGTGATGCTCGTTCATTTCGGCGGCAACTTCCCAATCTGTACCGTAAACTGTAATGCCATATTGCCCAGTCGAAGATATGTGATTTTTGGCACCATCTGCATCGTAATGCATCTTTCCAACAAATTCATTATCAATTGGAATCACACGCAAATTCACGCCAACACCATTATTCATCCAATGTATTTTTTTATTATCATGCCCTGAACAATGAGGCCAATCATCGAGAATAACAGCCTCGACGCCGTGTTGCTCCCAATTGTTCCCCAACCAATCAACCACGCCAGCATCCGGGTAATTTTCAGGTGAAAGCCAAACCCGCTCTGGAATCCATGCTACTTTTGGGGTGTAACCATAACGATATTCCACCATATCGCACTCAACTGCCACCGACCAATCATTCATGTCATTTTGTACAAATGGCATAATGTGCTGCCCCAACGCAGAGGTTAACATCGAGACATAACCATCATCTACGCCATTTTCAAGCCAATCGTTAAATTCTGGATTATGCCATTCAGCAGCTGGCATCAAAGTGCCAGACATATGAAAATTTCCAGGAATATCTGTCGCTTGATGAACTTCCAGAATTTCATCAAAACCACTCGTTTCTTGTGGATTTTGACCATAAAAAACTTCAGTGTAAGTCAAACCTTGATTTCCGTGATGCACAAAAGCACAATTTCCACCTCGAAAATTTCGATTTACATCAGAAGTAAAGCTATCGACTGTTTCCAGATTATTCATAATTTGAATTTCAAAGGATAAATTTTCTTTTGAATGTAACCAATCTATCGAAAACTCCACAAGATTATATGATGGGGTTCGCAAAAAAGCGAATGCTTGTTTCTGCCCCGAAAGTTTATTAGTATCAAACTTTTCTTTAAATAATTCTTTGCCGTTTTCGGAAATAATCAACATTATCTGCATATTCTCATTTGCAAAATTGTCAATTTTACTTTTGTGAGAATACATATCGTCAAAAGTAATTCTCAAAAAAAGTTTTTCGGTTTCTGGATGAATAAAAACGGACGAAATATCGCCGGTTCGTGAGGTGCAATCACCAACTTCATCAAAACCAATAAAATCCTCAAATAACCAGTTTTCAGGGTTACCAGAAATTTCAAAACCAATTAATAATTGTGCACAAATTAACAAAATTAAAACTGCTACTTTTCGCATGTTATCCTCCAAATATTTATCGCAGAAAAAAAAATCATAATAATTAGGCAAGTTATTTTTTGAACATTTAAAACGATTATCTGCATTGTCACAAAACATTTGACACAATCTTGCTCAAAAAATTAATGACGGGCGAGGTTAAATTGAATATGAATATAATAAATAATCGAACTGGTTGGATTGAAGTTGTTTGTGGCAGTATGTTTAGTGGCAAAACGGAAGAATTAATTCGCAGAATACACCGTGCTGAATATGCTAGACAAAAAATTCAAGTTTTCAAACCGAAAATTGATAACCGGTACGAAAAAGATCAAATAGTCTCGCACAATAAAATGAAAACTCCTTCTGAAATTGTGGTAACTTCAGACGACATCCACAACCTCGTTAAGTATGATACCGAAGTTGTGGCAATAGACGAAGTGCAATTTTTTGATGATGACATCGTGAAACTTTGCAATAATTTGGCAGATAGTGGTAAACGCGTTATCGTAGCTGGATTAGACCAAGATTTTACTGGCAAACCATTCGGACCGATACCAAAACTTTTAGCAATTGCCGAATACATAAGCAAACTTTCCGCTATTTGTGTAATTTGTGGAAATCCTGCTAGTCGCACCCAAAGAGTGACGAAAAATAAAGAAACTGTCTTAGTTGGCACGACTGATATTTACGAAGCACGTTGCCGAAATTGCCACGAGGTTTTATAATTATGAATTTGAAATTTATTTTAATCAAAGCAATTGACATCTACATTTTCCTCATAATTCTCCGTGCTATTTTTTCGTGGTTTCGCTTAAATCAACAAAATATGTTTTTCCAGCTTTACCTCTTTTTAATTAAATTAACGGAACCCGTTTTGGGAAAACTACGCGACTTGCAACTTCGCATTTTGCCAAATTTATCCATCGATTTTTCGCCACTTTTAGCACTTTTGATTTTAAATTTTTTACAAAATATAGTTTTAACGAGTAACTTATGATAGAAAAAATTAACATTACCGCAGATTTTATTTTGAATAAAATACCATTCCAACCAGAAATTGCATTAATTTTGGGAACTGGGCTAAATTCAGTAGCAGAAATGATGCAAATATCTGTTGTTCTTGATTATGCAGATGTTCCAAATATGCCAATTTCAACCGCTCCATCACATCAAGGTAGATTTGTATTTGGAAAACTTGGTGATAAAAAAGTGGTAATTATGCAAGGTCGTCTGCACTATTATGAAGGCTATTCAATGCAAGATATTACTTTCCCAATTCGCGTTTTGAAAGCAATTGGAGTAAAAAAATTAATCATCACAAACGCAGCTGGCAGTTTGCGAGAACACCTTCAACCCGGCGATTTAGTCTTGATAAAAGACCATCTAAATTTGACGGGAGACAATCCGCTTATTGGTAAAAATAATGAAAAGTTAGGCGAACGATTTCCGAGTATGCACGAGCCTTATTCAAAAAAAATGATCGAATTTTCCCAAAAAATTGCCGAAAAACATAATTTCAAATTAGAAACTGGAGTTTACGCTGGACTTACTGGACCAAGTTTAGAAACATTAGCCGAATGCAAAATGTTGCAAATTTTAGGTGCAGATTTAGTGGGAATGTCCACCGTTCCAGAAGCAATAGTAGCCATTCACAGCCAAATGGAAGTTTTAGGGATTTCGGTCGTAACAAATTTGAGTAACATCTTCCACAGCAATCCACACACCCAAGAAGAGATTCGTGCTAACGCGATAAAAGCACGCCATAATATGGAAATTTTAATCACAAATTTAATGAAAAAAATATAATAAAGGTGGTTTAGTAATGAAAGATTTAACATCAAAGCAACTCGAAAAATACGAAGAAATTCTTCGCAAAGAAAAAGATGAAACGCAAGGCATTATCAATGATATCAACGACATCCAAAAACGCGGTGCGAAAGATGGAAACGGCGATCTATCATCCTACTCGATGCACCAAGCAGACATGGGAACAGATACAGATAATGCGGAACGGCGAGTTTATCTTTTAGAAAAAGAGATGAAAAACTTAAAAAACATTAATCTCGCCCTGAAAAGAATTTATGAAAAAACTTATGGCATTTGTGAAATTTGTGGAGATTACATTCCCGCAAAAAGATTAAAAATTATACCATGGGCAAAACTTTGTATTTCCTGTAAAGAAATAGAGGAAAAAAGATAATGAGAAAACCCTCATTTTGGTGGATATCTATTTTAGTGATTGCGCTCGATCAAATCACAAAAATAGTTGTTAGAAAATTTATTGTACTCCACGATACCATCAAAATTACACCAAAGTTTTTCTGGCTTACACATGTAGAAAACGAAGGTGCTGCATTCAGTTTATCATTTGGAAACCCAATTGTAAATCGTATTATTTTTATCATGGTTTCCATCATTGCCGCCATTTTAATTTTGCGATTGAAAATAAAATCTACTTCAAAAACAGAACAAATAATTTACACACTTGTTTTGGGTGGAGCAATCGGAAATTTAATTGATCGCGTTATTTTCGGAAGTGTTACTGATTTTATTTGGTGGGATTTTCCAGATTTTATTATGCAAAGATGGCCCGTTTTCAACATTGCAGATAGTTCAATCGTAATTGCGATTTCTCTCATCGTGATTACTTCAATTTTTCAAAAAAAAAATATTTTGGAGGATAAATGAAAAAAATATTTATCTTAATAGTTGGAATTTTAATGTTTTCTGTAATAAATGCGGAAACTATTTATGAAATTCAATACACCGAAGATGCTTCGGGTGATTCACCTTTCAAAAATGAAATTGTAACGGTAACTGGTATCGTTACTGCGATTGGCTATAATTTTAGCAACGACAATTTCTTCATTTCAGAAGATGAAGGTGGCGAATGGAACGGAATTTACATTTATGGAGCTGGCATCGAGCCAAACTTGGGTGACGAAGTAGAAATTACCGGGCGTGTAGTTGAATATCAAGGCATTACCGAAATCACCATTATTTCAATCGCAAATATAATTAGTTCAGATAATCCACTTCCAGAAGCTACGATAATTTCCACAAATGAACTCGCTACTGAAGAAAAATACGAATCTGTTTTAGTACAAATTCAAAATATTACCGTAACCGAAGGAACAAATGATGACGGCGAGTGGTATGTTAACGATGGTTCAGGTGAATGCCAAATTGATGACAATATTTTCTCGGCTACTATTATTGCTAATTCAGAGATTGAATCTATCACTGGTATAGTTGATGAACACATGAGTGAATTTGCTCTTATTCCGCGTGATGAAAATGATATTTTTGGCTACGAAGAACCAGAAGATAGTTACGACCTTATCGCTGATATTCAAAATAATTTTAATGATTATGATGGTGATGAAGTAACCGTTTGTGGCGTTGTTACAATTGGTGATAATTTATTGTATCCCGGTCAAACAAAATTCTATATTCAAGATGAATCTGGTCATGGTATTCAAGTTTACAATTCGCAACCACTTTCTACAATTTATGTGCGTGGTGATAAAATCGAAGTTACCGGAACTATTGAAAGATACAACGATGACGTAGAAATTACTTATCCAACAATTACCTTAATTTCTCAAAATGAAAGTTTACCCTTTGCACACAATTTAGCAGGAAATGAAGATGAAACTTGGAACGGAACTTGGTCGAAAGCAGTTGGCACCATTACGGATGTGTGGGATAGTGAGTATGGATTTTACAAAATCGAAGTTGATACAAATGGCGGTATTATTGATTTGATGTTTTGGAATTCTGCTGTTGCACCCGATTCTATCTCTCATTTTATGATTGGCGATTTAGTTTGCGGAAAAGGTGTAATCACATTTTATGAAGGTGCTCCACAATTATCTTGTGGTTATGCTGAAGATGTTACTTACGATGATGGCATTAGCTATTCTTACGGGGAAATAAGTGAACTTATTCCAAACCAACCAACAGAAATCACATTTAACTATTCACTCGAATATGAATCAGTCATTCTACATTGGAAAACAATTAGTTTCCAAAATTTCAGTGTTTTGGAGATGGAAAAAGATTCTACTTTTTATTTCACTAATGTACCTGCCCAAGATGAGGGAACTACTGTTGAATTCTACATTGTAGCAACTGATACAAGTAATATTGAACACACATTTCCCGAGGGCTACCCAAATGAATCAGCATTTTCTTTCACATTTAACATTACTTCTCACGCCGCTGCTTTAAATATGCCAGCAAAAGTTTTCAATCCATTCTTGGGCGAAACTTTCCCGATAGATTTTGGTTCTGAAAATGGTGATAAAGCAATTTTGCGAATTTACAATGCGGAAGGAAAACTAAAAACAACCCTTAAAAATGAAATAATTTCAAATTCAAATGGCATTGTTCATCTTGATTGGAATGGCCGCGACAAAAATTATGAACTGCTTCCAATCGGTTTATACATCTGCTATTTGGAAGTAATTGATGTAAATACTGGCGCTAAAAAAACAGCGAAAGCTCCGATTGTTATCGGCACGCAATTGAAATAGGAGAATAAAAATGAAATCAAATAAAATCATCTTCTCAATCATTTTAATCTTAATTGTCGCAAATATTTTTGCCGTTTTCGACGATTACGAACCATCACCACGAGCCCGTGCAATGGGTGGAGCTTTTTACTCTTTCAGTAACGATGCTTACGCAATTTTCTACAATCCAGCTGGATTAATCCACGCAGACAACCATTTTGAATCGAGTTACGCCAAAGTTATGAACAATGACTTTCAAGCTTTAAATACAGTCGTTTTTTCGATGAAACTTCCCAAAAAATTTGGCAATATCGGTCTCGGTTTACAATCGATGGATGTCGATTTTCAAGATGTTAATTTGATGTCAGAAAAAATTTACGCATTATCACATTCTATCACTTTAATGAAAGATATCCACTCTGAACTCAATTTCGGTCACACTTTCAATATGTATCACCTCACATTCGATGGTTTGGGAAATCAGCCATCTTTTGGGGTTAATTTGGGAATGTTGGCAACTTTGCATCAGCGTACCAAAATCGGTTTTACAATCACAAATTTGAACAATCCAAAAGTTGGTGTTGATAATTTGCACGAACTTCCACAAAAAATGGTTATGGGGATTTCTTACGAGCCTTATACTGGCGTTATCACTGCACTTGAATTAGAAAAGCCTCTCGCTGGAAAAACGGAAATTCACGCTGGTACAGAATTGCAAATCACAAAAATATTTGCGTTAAATTTTGGAATTCGCTCCAATCCAGCAAGTTATTCAGCGGGTGCAAGATTTGATATTTATAATGTTATCGTCGAATACGGATTTAATACGCACACAATCGGTGAAACACACCATTTTGGATTAGGATACAAATTCTAAAAATTACTGAAACAAAAAAATGGGAGCAAAATTGCTCCCATTTTTTTTATCGTCCAATTGAGAAATATTCAAATCCTAATCTCAGCAAGTCTTTGGGATTATATTGATTCCTTCCATCAAAAATTACTGGATTTTTCAGTCTATTTTTTACTTCTGTAAAATCAGGATAGCGGAATTGGTTCCATTCTGTAACAAGCAGAAGAGCATCTGCACCCTTCAAAGCTTCGTAATTTCCATCGGCATATTTGATGTTCGAATTTTCACCAAAAATGTGTTTTGCTTCTTCCATCGCAACTGGATCGTAAGCTTGAATTTTTGCCCCCGCCGAAATAAGATGCTCGATTATCACGCGAGATGGTGCTTCGCGCATATCATCTGTTTTTGGTTTGAAAGAAAGTCCCCAAATCGCGAAAGTTTTACCACTTAAATTCTTGCCAAAATACTTCACAACTTTACCGAAAAGAACTCGTTTTTGGTCATCATTCACATCTTCTACCGATTGCAAAATACGTACTTCTGAATTAACTTTTTTTGCCATCTTGATGAGTGCTTTCACATCTTTCGGGAAGCAACTGCCACCATAACCACACCCCGGATAAATAAACTTGTAACCGATGCGTGAATCAGAACCAATACCGTGACGAACCTCATGCACATCTGCACCCAATTTTTCGCAAAGATTAGCAATGTCATTCATGAAAGATATTTTGGTAGCTAACATCGCATTCGCCGCATATTTTGTCATCTCGGCAGAACGAACTGACATAATAATCATTTTTTCGTGACTGCGTGCAAAAGGAGCATAAAGCTCTCGCATTGTCTTTGCACAAGTTTCCGAATCGGTACCAACTACCACTCTATCTGGTTTCATCGAGTCATTGATTGCATCACCTTCCTTCAAAAATTCAGGATTTGAAACAACATCAAAAGTGAAATTTACTTTTCGTTCATCGAGCACTTTTTGCATCGTATCTTTAACTTTATCAGCAGTTCCAACCGGTACAGTCGATTTATCAATCACTATTTTGTGACCATCCATATGAGTAGCAATATCTCTCGCAACCGCTAAAACATAGCGCAAATCTGCAGAGCCGTCTTCATCGGGCGGAGTTCCAACCGCGATAAAACAAATATCACTTTTTTCAACAGCAGATTTTATATCAGTGGTAAATTGAATTCTTTTTTCGGAAAAATTTTTCTTCACCATATCCTCTAAACCAGGCTCCCAAATTGGAATTCCGCCGTTATTTAACAAATCAATTTTGCTTTTATCATTATCCACACAAATAACATTATTGCCCATTTCAGCAAAACAAGTACCTGTTACCAACCCCACATATCCCGTTCCAATTACTGCTAATTTCATAAAATTCCTCTTTTTCGTTTTATAATAAAATTTATTTTAATATCCATTTAAATTTTTTGATTGCCAACGCCACGCATCAGCACACATCTCATCAATATTTCGTTTTGCTTTCCAATTCAACTCTTTATTTGCTAAGCTCACATCGGCAAAACATTCTGCAATGTCTCCCGAACGCCTTGCAATTATTTTATAATCAATTTTCCTATGGGAAGCTTTTTCAAATGCCTTTACCATCTCCAATACACTGTAACCATTACCTGTTCCAAGATTATAAATTTTCAAACCGGAATTATCTTTTATCTTTCTTAGTGCTTTCAAATGACCTACCGCCAAATCCACTACATGGATATAATCTCGCACTCCCGTGCCATCTTTGGTAGGATAATCATCTCCGAAAATTTGCAAATTTTTCCTTTTACCAATTGCAACTTGAGAAATATATGGCATCAAATTATTAGGAATTCCATTGGGATTTTCGCCAATTTTTCCACTTTTATGAGCACCAACGGGATTAAAATATCGCAATAAAACCACATTCCATTTTTCATCAGAACGATATAAATCGCGTAATATCTCTTCAATCATCAATTTTGAACGACCGTATGGATTTGTGGCAGAAAGCGGAAAAGCTTCTGCAATTGGCACACTTTCAGGGTCACCATAAACTGTCGCTGAAGAACTAAAAATTATATTTTTAACATCGTGTTTTTTCATTATTTCACATAAATTTATTGTACCACACACATTATTTTGAAAATATTCAAGAGGCTTTTTCGTAGATTCACCAACCGCTTTCAAGCCAGCAAAATGAATAACAGCATCAAACTTATTTTTGGAAAATATCTCATTTAACTTTACTCTTTCTAAAATATCAGTTTCATAAAATTGAATTTGTTTCCCAGTAATTCTCTCGACTCTTTTTAGTGATTCAAACTTGCTATTGGAAAGATTATCCACAACTGTAATTTGGTGACCAGCGTTAAGAAATTCAAGGCAAGCGTGGCTTCCAATGTAGCCAGCACCGCCAGTTATCAAAATATTCATTATCTACTCCTTGCTTTCTTAAAAATAATATTCCACCAAATTTTGAAAAAATATTTAATGTCAGTTGAAAACGGTTTTTCCATTTTTTTCAGTAAATATTCTCTTTCTGATTCGATAATTTCTTCAAATGTTTTGGGCATATCCGCGTAAAAAGGTGGCACTAAACCTGGCTTGAACTTTGTTCTCAACTCTTGCATTTCAGGCGGATACAAACTGAAATAATGCTCACTTAATGCACGTATCCCGACCAATGAAATTTCACCACGAAACAGATTAATTAGTTGCGGAAGTTCATCAATCCACAATTTACGAAACACCTTTCCCCAACTGGTTATTCTGAAATCTTCTTTGAACTTGCCACCACTTTCCAAATTATTTAATTCGTGAATGTAATCTTGCAAATATTCTGAATATGGGTGCATCGTTCTAAATTTATAAACAAATATTCGCTTCCCATTTTTTGCCACTCGTTTCAATTTGATAAGCGGTCCGTAAGACGGATTCTCATCTTCCTTCGGTTCGCTATATTTACGGCAGATAAAATATGTTTTTTTCTCAATCTCTTTAACAGACACGATTTGAAATCCGCAATAACAAATTCTTCCTAGCGTTTCCGCTTTTGAAATTGCTCTATCTTTACCTTTCAGTATGAAAAAATATATTTCTTTTAAGATGGGTATTTTGGGAAATATTCTCTGAAAAATAAAATCAAAAAGATACATCGGTTTCGAGATAAAAATTGGAAATTTTGCAATTTTACGATGTCGTTCTTCTAGACTTTCCACACAACCAACAAAATAACCACCTTTTCCTACCGCTTTATTCATTTGATGAAAATGCCTATTTATCCGCCGAAAATCATTGATCCGATGCAAATCAATTAATAATTGATGTGGTATTTTCTTAATATTTCCGAAAGATTTAACAAAATCTGATTTTGATTTAGCTATTCTATTTAATGGAATTTTTACTTTCAAGAATTGAAATAACTCTCCTTTTTCTGTTAAAAAATGAGATTCAAGATTTTCTAAAATCGAGAGTTCATCTTCCCTTAATTTTGGTAATTCTTCTAATTTTATTTTCCCTTTGGAAAAATGCGGGTAAACATATTTTGGTTTACTTAATATTTTATTGGATTGCTCTAACGATGAAATTATCTCTTGCTCCAAAATATAAAACCAACCAAATATTATTTCAAAAACAGTAGTCAGCCCAATCGTTCCAAAAACAATCATTTTTGAATAAGAAAATCTTTCAAACAGGTAAATCAACGCAAAAACAGCGGAAACAGAAACCGCATTTACTCTAAATATCGAATCCAATACTTCCCGAAAAGATTCTTTATTGGAAAGTTTATATTTATGTCCAGCAACTGAAGTGGTGAACCACAAAAATAAAAAGCCTAAAAATGGTTTAATGTAAAGCGGAAGATATACCCTTCTCGAAGCTGGCTTATACCAAATTACGAATAAAAAAGCAGCGGTTGCAAAAAGTAAATCCAAAACAAGAAATGTAAGTGATATCCTTGTTGATTTGGTGTTTGAATTCATATTTTATCTGTAAAACTCCAAATACCATTTGATGAATTTATTAACGCCATCTCTGATGTTTGTATCAGGTTTATAACTAAAATCTTGAATTAAATCCGTTACATCTGCGTGGGAAGCTGGTACATCTCCCTGCTGAATTGGGAGCATATTTTTTTCTGCTTTCTTGCCGAGTGCATCCTCAATTGCTTCGATAAAATCCATCAATAAAACTGGCTCATTGTTGCCGATATTATAAATTTTATAAGGTGCCTTGGAAGAACCGGGATCCGGGCTATTCCCTGTCCAATTCGGATTTGGTTTTGCTGGATTTTCCATCACTCGCTTGATACCTTCCACGATGTCATCAACATATGTAAAATCTCGTTTCATCTTACCAAAATTGTAAACATCTATTGGTTTGTTTTCGATTATATTTTTTGTAAATAAGAAAAGTGCCATATCTGGTCTGCCCCACGGTCCGTAAACTGTGAAAAATCGCAACCCTGTTGTTGGAATATCATACAATGCACTATAACAATGTGCCATCAATTCATTTGATTTTTTACTGGCAGCATACAAACTAATCGGATGATCAACATTATCCGAAGTGGAAAACGGCATTTTTTCATTCCAACCGTAAACACTTGAACTACTCGCATAAACCAAATGTTTAATCTTGTAATTCCGACAAGCTTCCAATAAATTGTGAAAACCAATTACATTGCTCTGTAAATATGCATCTGGATTAGTGATACTGTAACGAACACCCGCTTGTGCTGCAAGATTTATGACAACATCAAATCTTTCTTTTTCGAATAATTTATACAAGTTTTTTTGGTCTGCTAAATCCATTTTTATAAACCTATAATTATCATGTTTTTCACTTTGAATCAGCTGATTTAATCTAATATTTTGAATTAAAATACCACAATCATCTAATCTTCCATATTTCACACGCAAATCGTAGTAATCATTAATATTATCTAAACCGACAATATGATTGTCAGTTGAAATCAATTTTTTCAATAAATGATAACCAATAAATCCAGCTGTACCCGTAATTAATATTTTCATTTTTTTCCTCTAATAACTTTCTTTTTGATAAAATTTTTCAATTTCCTAATTATCCAAATTTTAAACCATTCGATATTATTTTCAGCCCAGTGTTCTGGATGAATATTGATAATCATTTTTTTCGGAAGCTCTTTTTTGTCCAGCAATTCAATCAAGTCATTAGTTGATTCAACTTTAAATTTAAATTTTGTTTCAACTTTATCACGACGGTTTACAGTCTCATTATTCCAGCATCTACTCGCATCCGTCACATAAAACACTTCGTTAAAATCAAAATCAAAATAGGGTTCGCAAGTTACACCAAAATCATGATAGTTATATTTTTTCCACAACTCTCGATTATCCCATTTTGAAAGTGGTCGACCGTGCATACATATTGTTTTTACAGGATAGATTTGTCTAAATATTCGCAAATTTTCTTCAAAATCTTTTATCGCAATCTCAAATAATTCTTCTTTGTGAGGTTTTGTTTTTTTTGTTAAAATTTGAGCAATGCTCAAATTTTCATAATGATAACCAATTTCATGTCCCATTAAAGCAATTTCTTGTATAATTTTTTCGTCAAAACTTGCTTTAACAATTCGAAAATAATAAGTTGCTCTGATGCCTAATTTATTTTCTAATTTTGCCATTTGCAATGCATTTTGCGGTTTTCTATCCACATCATGACGCATAACTATTTGCTGATTTAATGATTTGGTGATTTGGTGATTGTGAAATTTTTCTAATGTATGAAATTCATAATGATTTTGCAAAAAAGAAGTTAATAACTTTTCGTAAATGTGAAATGTGAAATCTTTCATGAGTTATAATTCACAATCGCATCGACACATCTTTCGGCAGTTTTACCATCCCACAATTTGGGACAAAGTGGTACAATTTTGCTATCTAAAATAGCATTATATTCTTTTCTAATTCTCTCAATATTATTCCCCACCAAAACACTCGCACCACCAAATTTCTGTAATGTTATCGGTCTTTCGGTATTCCAACGAAGCGTCAAACAGGGAGTACCCAAGACAGTGCATTCTTCTTGCAGACCACCACTATCTGTCAACATAATTTTGGCTTTCATATTTAATTTCAGCATCTCATGATAACCAATTGGATTTAATAAAATTAAATCTTCGCAGCTGGTAATTTTTTCCCATAATTTGAATTTTTGCAATTGCTTTTTTGTACGCGGATGAATCGACCAAATAAGAGGTGTTTTTCGCACAACCTCATTTAATATAAAATCCACAATCGCTGCTAAAATTTCTTTTTTATCCACATTTGAAGGACGATGTAAAGTCATTAACGCAAAATCATTAACTGTTAATTTTACACTATTTTCGGAAATTTTATTGTTTTCGATTATCTCGCCAATTTTAAGTTTTTGTGCTTTTTCTCGATTTGCTTCCAAAGTATCAATCATAATGTTTCCCACAAATTTTATCTTATCTTCCGAAACACCCTCTCTAATCAAATTTTCGTTTGACATCAAATCTGGTGTCAATAAAAGATCCGATAATCTATCTGTAACCAACCGATTAATCTCTTCCGGCATTTTCAAATCACCAGAGCGCAACCCAGCTTCGATGTGACAAACCTTTACATGATGTTTTTTGGCGGTAACAGAACAAGCCAAAGTTGCATTCACATCACCGACTACCACTACCCAATCTGGTTTTTCAGAAAGCAAAACTTTTTCAAAAGCAATCATCGTTTTGCCAACTTGTTCTGCATGAGAACCTGAACCGATTTCTAAGTTTATACCTGGCTTTGAAATATCAAGAGCTTCAAAAAATGATTGCGACATTTTAACATCATAATGCTGACCAGTATGCACAAGAATGTGCTGAATATTTTTGTCGTATTTTTTTATTGCTTTGATGAATGGTGCAATTTTCATAAAATTAGGACGTGCGCCGACTACCGAAATTATTTTCATTTATCTATCTCCGAGTTAATTATCTCGAAATATAATGCATTCATTCTATCAACATTTGTGCTTGTGTTTTTCTTTTTATTTTTTATTTTGGCAACAACATCAACAAAGTTATCCGAATCTTCAAAAATAATATTGCCAAAATCATCAGATAAAAAACCTTCAACACTTCCAAATTTAGTAGTTAAAACAGGAATGCCACAAGCCCGTGCTTCTAATATGGAAAGTGGCAAACCAATTGAACTACAATCAGCAACAACAGGAAAAACATAAAGATCAGAAAGTTGGTAAATTTCTTCAATCTTTTCTATGTATTTATTTAAAATAATGATTCCTGAATCTAATAATTTTTGTTTCAAGTTATCTGACCCAAGTGCATCTTTGGGAGTAGAACTACTACCGACGATGACTATTTGATATCCCATATTTTGGAGTGGAATTAATGATTCCAAATTTCTTCCTTCATTTAGGTGCCCCATATGAGAAATGACATATTTATTGGTCGGAATATTGTATCTCTTTCGTAATTCACTCTTTGATTGTGAGGTTGGTAACAATACAAATTTTTCTAAATCTGTATAAAGAGGTAGAAATTTTGATTTCCACCCTAATTTGTCCCAATTTTCAATTAACTGTGGTGAAGGTGATAATGCAACGGAAGGTTTGATAAAATTTACAATTCTTTCTTGCCAATTTTTCATTTTTTTCGGTTGAAGAGCAAAAATAATTGATTTAGCATTTTTGCTATATTTTTTTAAAATAAAGAATCTTAAATAACTGGCAAAAGTCATCGAGGCAAATGGAAAATAAATCAAAATTTCAGGACTGAAATTACTGATGATATGTTTAATTTTTCGGCTAATAAATAAACGATTGGTTCCTATAACATTAACGTTTTCTTTTTCAAATCCATATCGACAAATTACACGTAGATGATAATTTTCATCTAAATATTCAAACAAATTAAATACCGTTTTTTTAATCCCCTCATCATAGGGCGGATTCAAGTATTCCGTTACTAACAATATCTTTTTCATCTACTTATATCGAAATGAAACAACCTTATAACCTTCAAATTTATCAGGATGTTTATCAAATAATTTTTTGAGTGAAATCTGGGTTAATGCAGAGTTTACAGAATTAAAATTTTTATTATTATCCACTTCAATTACTTCTTTTTTCATCGATAATAGTTCATTATAATGTAATTCTTTCACTTTCAAGGCATCAATTTGCTCATCAACTCCCCGCTTTGATATTTCATCTATTTCAACTCGAAGATGAAATACAACATCTGGTTTAGGAGTGAAAAATGCCAATAATTTATAAATAAATCTATCGTATTTTGACGAATTATTTATGATTTCCATATCAATAATGGAATCATATATATATCGATCGGCAATAATAGACTTGCCAAATATCAAAGGTATTCTAATCTTAATAAAATAGTAGTATATCATTTCAAATACATTCAAAAAACGCCAAAAATAATTTGTCAGTTTATTTTTGGGTAACACAGTTGATTTACTTTTATTATTTTGTTTTGAAGAACCTCCTCTAAAAAAATGAATTATTTTCAATAATGCACTAATTAAAGGCAATGATCCCGCACGACTCCAAACAACATTAGTCTTTATACCGCTTGTTTGATGATTTTCCACGATAATATTAATGTGTGAAGATTTTCCGGTGCCATCTATTCCACTAAATACTACAAATAATGGAGGATGAGGTTTTATCTGCAATTTATTATGGATAAAACCATCTAGTAATGAAGAAAAAATTATCTGCAATCTTTGTAATTTTGAACCAAAGGAGATATCATTAAATATTCTTTCGGAGCTATGTCTTCTTGTCCATAAGTGAGGAATACGAAAAGGCGTTTTAATCTCTGCCATCAAAATATCTCTTTTTAATTTTTTCGAAATCCAACCTATTTTATTTATAAAATTCCATGAATTTTCTATTACTTCTTTTGGGAACATCTCTTCTTGAAAAAGTTTATAATATAGATGATTAAACATTATAAAGCCAGTATGAATACTTTGCAGCCAGCTTAGTTTTTCTGCTGTTTTATAGATATATTCCCAATTAACATCAACATTATTCATGCAACTTTTAATTGTTAATAAATCATAAATTTTAATTAAGTGATCTTCAAGAAAACAATGTGCAGTATTTATCAAAAGGGCATCGTCATAACAAGGATAATGCACCAGTTCATCATCAGAAGAGACAAGGCGATTTTCCCAAAGATGTTTGTTGTCTTCATATGGAACACTCCAACAAACTCTTTCATGCAAATGAATCGGACAAACTGCTCTGTTACCATCAAATTTCCTGTAAAATTCCTTATGAGCTTCTTGAATATTTCTAAGATTAACATAACCCAACTCTATCAATAACTCTCCGGCACGCTCAAAATCTTTCTGCCTAACCAATACATCTAAATTATCACTTAAATATGGGAACTTACCTATAGATTTATGGAAAAGATATTCAATTCCTTCTTTTTCCCATTTCTGTTTAATTATAAGAAATTCAGCTTTCCAATTATTATAATGAATAACCTCGGCATCATAAGCTTTTGTAAATTCTTCACATTCAAAAAAAGAACGATTAACTTGATTTGTAGCTGATAACTCTATAAAACTAATCTTATTCTTTTTAAGTTTTTCTATTACTTTTGGATACTCTTCCTTAAGTAATTCAATTTTATTTTCTTTATCAAATATCAAGTCGACGCTATATTTATCTATTCTATTCACTAACCTTTGCCTCGCAATTTTTTATATAAGTTCAGCGTCATTTGACCAACACTCTCACTATTAAATTCTAATGCTTTGTTTCTACCTTTAAAGTTATCTTTATTATTCAAAACATTAATCAATTTTAGGCTAAAATCTTTTATTTCTCTTTTAGCAAGAAAACACCCTTCTAAACCATTTATTACGGATTTTACATCTCCTACATCAACAGAAACTATTGGGATATTACATGCTAATGCCTCCTTGATAACAGTTGGGCTACCTTCATATAGCGAGGAAAAAGCAAAAACATCAGCACAATTTAATAATTCCGGAATTACTTCATTTGCAACTTCACCCTTAAAGATAATCTTTTCTATTCCTTTTTGAGAAACATATAATTTGTATTCCTCTTCTTGCCTGCCGGCACCAACCAATAACAACTTAACATTTTCGGTTTTCTTTTGAACATGAGTAAAGGAATCAATAATGAATTTTACATTCTTTTCTTTTTCTAATCGACCTACAAAAATAATTATTTTATCCTTCTGCAAAAATCCATATTTTCCACGAATAATTTTCTTGTCCATCACACAAAACTTATCAGTATCAACTGCAATTGGAACTAATTGAATTTTATCTTTAATGAAAGAGTATTTTTTTAGATAGTAGCTTTTTGTCTCAGCGTCTACCGCAATTAATAGATCTGCATATTTGAAAGCTATTCTTTGCAGAAAAGAGTAAATAACACCATTGACAAATCCTTTTTTATCGAAAACTGCTTTGTCATGTGCACCGTGTAATGAACAAACAAATTTTGTTTTCCTAAATAAACAAATTGCAGGAATTAACATATCCGGACGCTGAGCGTGAATAATGGTTTCTCTGGATAATTTAAGTGTCTTTAATTTACGGAATAAAGCAAAAATATATTTATAATTAGATGGATTATCATCAACTAAAATCTGTTTAAATTCAGAAAATATCTCATTTTTTTTAGATTGTTGTTTGCCAACACCACATAAAATTGTCTCTATTTTTTGAGTTTTAAGAAAAGTTGAAAGGTTCATTAAGTACGACATTATCCCACCAGATGATGTCCTATATGGGTTTTCATTTTCTAAAAAAAATATTCTCATTTTCTAATAAACTCGCTAATGTGTTCAAGAATTACTTCGGTTGTATCAGCCCATTCATTGTTGATTTTATCGCTAATTTCATTTGATAATTTGCTGCTAACTTCATCATCCATTAGCAAGTCTATCCTTTTAAATATTGACGCAACAGTATCTTCCTTGAACATAATTCCCATTTCAATAAGTTCATTATTCATAACCATTTCTCTTCCGCCTGTATAAATACAAGGTGTACCTAACAAACAAACTTCCCGAGCCATCGTGTCACCAGACGAAATTGCAAATTGCGCATAAGCCAAAATCGAAGATAAATCTTCAACTGGCTCTTTCAAAACCAAACACATCTCACGTAATTTATCTTTTATCGCATCATCCTCTAAAGAAATAACTACCTGCACTCCTTTATTCGCAAGATAGGAAACAATATCAACAATACTTTTATTTTCTTCTTTATAGTTAAGACTCACGTTAGAAATTTCGCGAATAAAAACATATCTTTTTTTTACTAAATTAAGGTTTTTTATCGAATTTAAATTGGCTTTGAATCTTTTTGGATGTAGATATGCTAACTCTTTAAAACCTTTATACTTCCAAGTTTTTTTATTGGAAAATCTGATGTAATCTGGCATAATGTGACGAGTTGAAAATAAATTCGCGTGATAAAAAGGAATCCTATATTCAAGGTCATCTTCAAAGGCCAAATAGGGAATTCGGTTAAACCAAGATGAAATCGCATTGGTAGGACCAAAACATACAGAAAGCTCAATTTTGTGTTTTCGTTGAAATTTAAACATCAGTAAATCTCGATACAATTGTCCAAATAATTTTGAAAAAAAAGTTTTGTAATGCTTCCCGATTGGAATTGGGTTAAATTCGCTTACTTCATAATCCACAATTTTTTGAAGTTTACCTCTGGGGCGATAAGTTAGAATAATATTATGCCCTTGTTCTTTAAGTTTCAACATCGTGTTTTTGAAAAAGTTAACATCCACGGGGTGATTTAGGTCAAATAAAATATTCATCTTTTTAGTCCTTTCCAAAACATAAATCCAAATTTTGCTATTTTGAGCAAAATAGGTTTGTGTATTTTCTCAAATCTGCCATAATTAACAATTTTTCCACCAAATTGAAGTTTAAATTTTCTAACTCCATATTCTTTATCTGGTTTCCCAGCACCCAACCAATCATATATTTCACAATTATTTTCACTTCCCCATTTTAATAATTCCCAATAAAAAAGATCTACTGGGCGCATTTTGAAATATTTTTCTTCACGATTTATTCCTATATAAAACGCTGAAAGACACCCTTTGTAAACATACGCGAGCAAAGCAATAATAATATTATTTTCTTTTTTGAGTGTAAAATACTTAATTGTATTTGTTGGGATTAATTTCTGTAAATTATTAAAAAAATCAAAATCAGGATATGGCAATTTTGCATTAGAATAAGTTTCTTTCAATAGACCATAAAATGTCGGCAAAATTTCATCATTGTTTGCAACACTAAATTGCAAATCATCCCTAATTGCTTTCCTAATACCTTCTTTTCTTGATTTTTTTACATCTTTCCACAATTCATCTTCGCTTTTATTTAAATCTACCAAAATATTCAGATGTTCTTCGTATTCAAATCCATTTTTTGAAAAAATATTTTTAGGTTCTTGCCAATCCCAAAAATTTCTAAATTGTGAATAAATTGCTTTGCTTTTTGCAATAGTACTATATTCTTTTAAAACCACATCTAACACTTCAATATTTTCATCTTTAATCAATGGACCACCAAAAATAATTGAACGTGCTGTAAGACTACCTATAATCCCACTATATTCTTTTTGGATAACCGCCAACATCACACCTAATATTGTGTCGTCATTATCAATAACTGCCAAAAAGATTGGCTCATAATTTTTCGTTTTTTGATATACTTTATACATTTCTGGCGTCTGGAAAATATTGCCATTCGTGTGATTTTCCACAAATGATGACCATCTATTTTTAGCTAATTTCGTGACAATTTTATATTTCATTATTGTGGCCCCGCATCTTCAATTTCATGATATTCCCAACTTGAATAATCTACTGTTCCGGCATCATACCCACCAGGCTCATCTGATTCATCCCAAATTAAATTTTGTATTTCTGTTTCGGAAGAAGTTCCCCACCAGTTATTTTGCGCATTAATAAAATTACTACCATTGTAATAAATAAGTTCAAAAACAAAAGTATTACTAACATAAAAATTATTGTGATTAGCAATAATATCTGCACTTCTTCGGCAATAAATTAATGTATTCTCGTCTGTAAAATCACAGTACTTTATTTCAATTGTACCTTCTATTCCTGCCTCACGCTGAGAATAAATAGAGTATGTTCTACTATTTTCAAAAGCACAATATTCAATTTTAGGACAAGAATAATAAATGAAAATATGTTTATCATTTTCACTAAAAAAACAGTTATTTATTAACGGAGATGAACTAGTTAGTTCTATGCCACTTGTATTATTATCAAAGATCAATGTGTTTGATATATTTCCACCAAAAACACCATCATCTAGACCATAAGCCCAAACTCCATTTTCACAACCAAAAATAGTAGTATTTTCAATAGTCGCTGAATTTCCATTAAGATTAATCCCATTTGAGCTACAATTTTTAATAACTAATTGATTTAAATTAGCTTCTCCTAAATTATAAAACCCATAGTATGACCATTCAACAATACAATTATTTATTAAACAATTTTCTGAATTATTATATAGTGCATTCCAATCATTTTCGGCTGGATTTTCTTCCGCTGATGTAAATATCACAGGAAATTCACTCGAACCTTCCACAAAAAAATTACCAATTACTTCTAGTTTGCAGTAACCAAATCCGAATTCTATAATTGTATTTTCTAGTATTGTCAATGATGCTTCATTCATTATCAAAACATCTTCGGTAACTATAATGTGTTGGTTAGGACCCCACACGACAGTTCCATTAATTGTGTTAAAATTTTCATCACAAACTATCGTCTCACGCATTTTGAGGTGCAACGACATATCCGATGCCACATTGCAAACTTGCTTGTGCCAACCATATCCTTCAACAGAGTAAAGCAATAAATATTCACCTTCCAATAATTCCATTAATGTGAAATCCCCATTTGAATTTATTGTACCCGACGCCAATGGATTACCAGCTAGCCGATGCTCCATCAATAGAATGGGGTTTATCTCCGCACCTACGGGGTATTTATTTTGTAAAGTAGAAAGAGAATCACAAAACAAAGTAGGTTGGAATAGTTTTACTGTTCCACTTATTATTGGGTTAGTTATGTTTCCTTCCGTATCGTAAAATTCGATATTGCCTGAAACTGTGTAGGTAACAGTAGAGTCTATCACACATCCAACAAAAACAAATGACAGCACACAACCCATAAATATAGTAAGAATATAATTTTTATTTTTTTTCATTTCACTAAAACCCGCTTGTAAAGTAAAATAAATTTATCAATCATTTTGTCAATCGAAAAATTCTCTTTAATTTGTCGAATCGCATTCTTACCAAGGTATTCAACTTTTTCTGAATTATTCAATAAATCATTTATTTTTTCTGTTAGAATTTGTGGTGATTTGGGTGGAATTAATATGCCATTTTCATAATCCGCAATAATTTCTGATGTACCTCCGCCATCAGTTGCAATTACAGGAATACCAAGTGCCATTGATTCCATAATGGAATTTGAAATTCCTTCTGTATAGGTGGAAAGTACAGTAAAATCACAAATATTCATAATTAATTCTACATCACTTTGTTTCCCTAAAAACTTTATTTTTGCTTCGTATTCTTTGGGAATAAGAAGTTGATATTTAGTATAATCACCGGATCCAACGCATAAAAAAGTAACATCATTATTATTTTCTAAAATCTGCAATGCCGATTTAATGTAAGTTGCGTAATCTTTCTTTTCAGAAAACGATGCAACCATAGCAATCACTTTTTTTGTAGTAACAGAAAACTTTTCCCTAATTTCAGTTTCTGAAACAAGGTTTTTTATTCTATCAAAATTAAAACCGTTATGAATACAAATACTTTTATTTTTTGGTGCATAATATGAATTCAAACCAACTTGCGAATTTGCATTTATCATATCTGCAAACTTAAAAATAATTTGATTAATTAAGTTTATTTTGGATTTTTTTTTCACTTCTAATGGTGCAGTAGAAATACTCGAATCTATTAGTTTCAATTTTAATCTTTTTACTGTATATAGTGAATAAATCGTTGCATTTGCTGCCCAACTGTGAATAATAGTTGGACGGAAAGTTTTACAAATATTAAAAATTTGCATTGAAATTGAGAAATAATTATCTTTTTTTACAGTGAATATTTCACATCCATTTTGATGTGCTTTTTTATAGTGTATCTGATCATTTAAGATAATGATTGCACATGTAAAATTTTTATCTTTCTTTAAACCATCAATTAACTCGAGAAGTCGCCTCTCTTTTCCTCCTGATTTCAAAGATTCTATAATGTATAATATTTTCATTTTATTTTTTCATGGAAATAATCATTATAGCATTTTGCAAACCATAAAAAGCGATTATTATAATTAAAGCGTCAATTGGAATCCTATACCGATTTCTAACCCACATCAATACCACATGCAGGAAAGTATGTGTAATAATAAGAATTATAAAGAATATACCATATTTATTTTTATACTTAATTATAAAAAAACATCCTAACAGAAAAAATGGTAAGAGTATGCCATAAGTTAACCCTAAAGACAAATTATGTGCTAAAGACCAAGATGGACCTTCAAAGCGAAAACCTCGACCGACATAACCTGCAGTAAATCTTACCGGGCGCCAAAATTCTTTAAATTCTGCCCAATACCTCTCAGATGCGCTAAATTTGTGCGGAGTATACCCTAATGATATCCCCCTTTTAATTCCCTTAATTCTACTACCAGAACTCCTTACAGTTTTTTCTGATAATATTGAGTCTGTAACAGCTTCATACAATTGTAGTGGAACTTTCATAGCTTTACTAGGGGCATTAATTTTTTCGTGATAATCAAAAATTTTATCTGTAAATGATGAAGTGCGTTCAGTTATTATTACGGGTTTTTCATAAACCTGATAATTTCTTATGAGCCATGGGATCATTAACAAAATTACAGTAAAGCAAAATATTATAGCTTTCCTAAAACCATTTTTCCAATTTAATTTATCAAAGAACAAAAAGCAAATTACTAAAACTGGAAAATAGATAAAAAACCTTTCATCCATATGAATAAGTAAAGAAAAAAGTAAGCTCATAATAAAGTTTACATAAGATATCCTTTTTTGTTTTGATATATTTATAAACATTAGAATTATTAATACAAAAAGAAAGGGTACCCAAATTTCTTTAAGAACTCTTGGAACATACCTTATAAATAAAACATAGAAAGTACTCCATGATGATGCTAACAACCCAACTCTACTATTAAAAACTTGTTTACCTATTAAGTAAATAAGAATGCAAATTAATGTACTTATTATTGCATTTAATATAACTATTGGCAGATATGTATCACCAAAAATTATTAATGATAAGGCTACTATCATTGGGTATCCCGGACCGATAAGATGACTATTACTTTGAAAGCTAGATAAATCTGGCACAAAAATACCCTGAGTTATAATGTTTCTTGCATATGAAATATAATCCCAATCATCACAGTAACCTAAGGTTCCTGTTTGTTGGAAGATAAATATACCAAAACCCAAACGAATGATAAATGCAATTAAGATTATAGCAACTATCAACTGTTTATGAGACAATTTATTAAGTTTCATTATCCTCATTTTTATTAATAAACCCCATCTTTCTATTATTAATCGTGTTGAAAATGATTCCTATTAGAAAAAGAAAGATCACATTAAATAAAGCAAAAATATGAACAACAAAACCCGCTTGAAGAGCAGTTTGTTTTGTTATTCCAAACAACATTAAACCAATTGCCCAACTTCCTTCGGTAGTGCCAAATCCTCCAATACTCTTAATTGGTAATATCAAAAAAGCAACTCCAATGGAAGATACAAAGATTACTTGAAATATGTTTAATTCAATATTAATACCTTTAAGTAGAATAATTGAAAACAGCATAGAACATAGTAATGCAAGTAGAGAATAAAGAATAATTTTAAATATAAATCTTACATTTTTAAGTTGAATCATTTCACTTTTTATTTTTATGTAAATATTAATAAGTTTATTGTTAATTTTATTAAAACTTTTATTGTTTTTTATAACATTTTGAATATAAATCTTGTATTTTATTCTGAAAGCAACAACTAATAATATTATTAATAAAGTTAAGCCACTACAAATTAATAAAGTAAAAATATTATTTCTTAAAGCAATAATTCTATGAAAATTAAATAAATAAATTCCTGAAGTTAAAAAAAGGAGAAATATAAGAGCTAATGAAATAATTCTTGAAATCACTAATACTGAAAAGCTTTTTGCCATATCAATTCGTTTTTTTAAAAGCAATGGAAAAGAAAACTCTCCCAAACTTGCTGGTACTATATGTACATAAAAATTTTGAATAAAATGAATATATAGTAAGTAAAAAAAACTAATTCTATCTTTTTTTAAAAAGGAATAAAAAACTAATGTCCTAAAAAAATAAGCAAGAATATGAAATATAAAACCAACTAAAATATACTTTATCTGTACACTGTTTACTGCATTAAAAATATCATTTAATGAGATATATTTAAAAATAAAAACAATAACTATAGTTGTAAATACTAATGAAGCGACGAAAGATCTATTCTCATAAATTTTCATTAAAACTCTAATTACTAAGTGAATTATATAAATTTATTTGAGCATTTATTATATTATCAAAATTGTAATTATTATAAATAAAATCTCTTCCTGATCTTCCAATCTTTTCGCGCAGTTTTTTATCATCCAATAATACAATTATTTTCTGTGCTATATCCTCAATATTATCATCTTTTATTAAAATAATATTTTTCATATCTTCCAATTTGTTGTTTCCGATCAAATTATGGGGAGAATTATTAATTACTGGCACACCTGAGAGCATTGATTCTGAAATTGCAGTGCCAAGCCCTACATATTCTGATGTGACCCATACAACATGAATATCAGCACTCAAAAACTTGTTTTTTATCTCTTTTCTACTAAGTTCTCCAGTAAAGTGTACATTGCTTTCAAGTTTCAATTCTTTAACAAGTTTCAATGGTTCAGAAATATATTTATGACCAATAATTTCCAGTCTAATCAAGGGGTGTTTAGTTATAACAATTTTTATTGCTTTTATAAGATTAATTCTATTGCGGATATTTATTAGATGACCTACAGAAAGAATAAAATTATTAAGATTATAATTATTTTTTTGAGGATAATCCCTTAAATTGACCCTGATTCCCCTTAAAATTTTACTGTCTACTTTTGAATGATGAATTAATTTTCCATAAGTATTATCCAAGTACCTCAATACTTCACTATTAAAACTCAAAATTTTCACAGCCCTTTTTAAAATAAACTTGCCACTAATTAATTTATCAATTTGAGTTAAAATTGGAGCATAAAATGATTTTTTAAATTGAAGTTGAGTATGAACCGAAACAACATAAGGAACTTTGGCTATTGGACATACAATTCTAGTTAGGATTGCCGTATCCAAATAATGATTAACTTGATGTACAATATCAATATCTTCATCCTTAATAATCTTGTATAATCTGAAATAGTTCAATATGTTAAACGAAACTACGGTAAACCAATTAAATAATTTTTTAAATTTAAAGTGAATACAGGGTAATCGAAAAATTTTAAAAGGAAATTCTGTATCATTATTTGAATCATATTGTTTTAACTTAACAGAAACAACTACAACTTTTTGATTATGATTGTGAAGTGTTTTGGCAAGAGCTAAAGTATAATTTGAAGATCCAGTTTGTATTGGATGAAACATATTCGAGATAACAAGAATATTCATTAAATACTCCTATAATAATTCTTTGAGTGTATTAACAACCAAAATTTGATCATCTTTTGATAATTCTGAATGAAGTGGCAAAGTTAATAGATTATTGAAAAGAGCAAGTGAATTTTCCAAATTTCCCACTCTCTTTAAATTCTTAAAAAATGGTTGTGTATGTAATGCATAGGTGCCTATTTGCACTTCAATATTATTCTCTCTCATCTTATCTAATATAGAATCCCTATTACCTTTTTTAATATATATAGCATAAGTTTGATAATTACTTTTTGAGTCCTCTGTAATTTCAGGAATTCTTACCTCTTCTACATCCTTTAATAATTCGTTGTAAATCATTGCTTTTTCTATTCTATCATTTACAATTTTATCGATTTTTCTAACTTGCCCTAAAGCAACAGCTCCAAGTATATCACTCATTCTATAATTAGTTCCCCAACGAATAAATCCTGGTTTACTTTCAGGAGTTAATCCTGAACCAAATTTTTTCATAGAAAGCATTAGTTCAGCATAGTTTTGGTCATTGGTTACAATTAAACCTCCATCTCCAGTTGTAAATACTTTACGAGGGTGAAAACTAAACACTGAAATATTTGCTAGAGAACCAACTTTTTTTCCTTTGTGCTCTGCGCCTAAGCTACAAGCTGCATCTTCAATCACAGGTATTTTATATTTTTTCCCAAGTTCCATTATTGGCTCCAAATCTAAAGGATTGCCAAAAATGGAAACTGGCATTATTGCTTTAGTCTTTGATGTTATTGCTTCTTCAATTAATCGTGCTGTATTATTGTAAGAAAAGACATCTATATCTATCAGTACAGGATTCGCACTAAGTGTTTGGATTACTAGTGCAGTCGCAGGATGAGTGAAATCGGGGATAATAACTTCGTCACCATCTTTAATACCCACTGCTCTTAATGCCAATTCTAATCCTGTTGTAGCAGATGTGCATGCAATTGCATATTCAACACTTAGATAATCAGCAACAGTTTTTTCAAACTCTTTCACCATCTTTCCTTCAACAAGATATCCTGATTCAATAACTTCTTTGATTAATTCTAATTCTTCTTTACCTACATTTGGACGCATTAACCTTATTTTATCTTTGTTCATTTAATCACCCTTACTTTATTACAAATCAATTAATAAAACCATTTATGGAATGTAGCACAAGAATAAACTACTCTGTCTAAGCCAACTTTCCAGTGTAAATTCATAGATGGATAATTTCTTGTAATAAAGCCACTATCTACAATATCCACTTTTTCCCTCAGTATATTTAGTGTTCCTTGAAACAAACTGGAACCCAATCCATAACCTCTATGTTCACTAGATAACACTGCCGATCTTAAGTGAGCAAATTTTAATCCAAAATATTTTTTAATCGCATCATTTATAAAATATATAAAATAGCCTACAATGTCATCATCCGTTTCCACTACAACTATTTTATGGTTTGATTTTATACTATTTTGCATCCATTTTTCGCGCATATTTGCAACATCTTTCTCTGAAAAATGGGAATCTGCCGGGAACCTTCCACATCGATAATAAAAATTCCTTGCAAGATATGATAATGCAGTCGAATCATTTTCATCTGCAAATCTAATTTTATGTTTTACTGCTTTTACTTCTTTGTCTCTTCTAAAATCAATTATTGGCCATAAAATATTTTCAATGAATCTGAAATTTTGGTTCTCAAGTAGATGAATTGAGGATAAATCTGACACATTAATACGAGCTGTAACAAATCTAACATTACTTTTTTTACACCAATTATCGAATTGCTTAAGAAGAATTTCTTTAATTCGAGTTTTTTCAGAATAATTACAATTCTTAGAAAAAAAATAATCGATTACAGCACATTTATAGCCAAAAACATCCGAATCCCAAATTGATTCTCTAAACCCTATTATACCAACCAGTTTATTATTTTCATAAGCATATAAAATTGTATTCTCAAATTTATTCGCATATGAGTTAATCCGAAAAAATAAATAATCCACTTTGCCTTTTTGGGAATTACTCGGATAATATCTAAACCTATCATCCTCAACATTCTCTAAAAAAAATTTCAGTTCTGCTTGTTCAACAGCATCGTGAAAAATAACATTTAAACCCATCCTTATAACATTTCCAGCATTAATATATTTCAGGATACTTTTTCACATGTTCAACCAATTCTTTCAAACCAGTTTCCAAATCAATCTTGCATTCGACTCTGAGTAGTTTTTTCAATTTTGAATTATCGCACCTGCGTCTAGAAACCAAAATTTCTCGTGGAATAAATTCTGGCTTTAAATCTGAGCCAAGATAAGTTAAAATAAAATTTGCCAACATTTTTAAAGAATTTTCTTGACCATAGCCAACATTGAACATTTCATTTTCAACATCGCTGTTAAGAGCAGCTATATTGGCAGCTACAACATCAGAAACATGTGTGAAATCCATAGATTGTTCACCATCACCATTAATTCTTGGAGACTGCCCATTTAATATTCTCTTTATAAAAATATTAATTACAGAGGTGTAATAGGCATCTACACTTTGATATGTACCATATACATTAAAATATCTAAAACCTATGTATTTCAAACCATGTTTTGCTGACAAAAATTCCATAAATTTATCGACACAAAGTTTTGTAGCACCATAAGGTTCTCTAGCATTTGTCGGATGTTTTTCATCCATTGGTAAATAATTGGGTTGTCCATAAACACTAGAAGTAGATGCATAAATCACTTTTTTAACATTCTCGTGAATGGCAGCCCCAAACACATTATATGAACCTTCTAAATTTACTTCGATTGCCTCTTTTGGAAATGCTTTACATCTATTCAAACAAGCCGCGGCTTGATGAAATACATAATCTACCCCTTTCATAGCCGTTAAAACATGTGCTTTTTCCCGTATATCCCCCTTAAGAAATTTAATTTCACCTTCTTTCCATAAATCTTCAACATGGTTAACATTTCTCGACAAATTATCTAAAACAACTACTTGATAACCTCTCTTCACTAACTCTTTAGTCAAGTGAGAGCCAATAAAACCTGCTCCCCCAGTAACTAAAATTTTTGTGTCATTCATAAAGCACACTCCTTATCATTTTTGCATTAATTAATCTCTCTGATTGTCATTATTTTTATCATTTAAAAATTTTCGTAAAAAAAAGGATTATTTTGTGAAGAAATAATTTTCTGTAAAGATCCTAAAAAAATGGATAAAAATAACAATGTAAATAAAAATATCCATTTGACAAAATATCTAAAATCCTTATTCAATAAAACTTTTTTTGAAAACTTCATGCAACAGAACTCCTAATCCTCTATTTCCTCGTACATTAAGATGACCTGTACCGTGAAATCTATTTATTGAACTTTGTGTAGAATCGTCAATAAAATAATTTAGTTTTTTATTATTACATATTTTTTGAATTTCATTATTTATTTCTTTATCATTTAAAATAGATATTAAAATAAACTTTTCTTTGTATTTTTTTTGAAATTCAGAAATACAAATTTCTAATTTTTCCAATGAGATATCAACATCATATTTTGCATATTTTTTATTATCTTGTTTTTTTGTCGGTTGTAAATTATGTATGTTTTGAAAAAGAATATTGAGAGTTGAAAGGTTATTTTTCAAGAAATGCGATATTTGTTTAGTTAAACTAATGTCGTGTTCTTCTCCAAATCGATTAGGTAAATCAAAATTAAGTTTTTGACTTTTTATCCTCGATAAATATTCATAAGAATGTTCATCTAATACCATGATAACTACACTCGGCTCATACAGACTTTCAAAATAACATGTCCTAAACCATTGCTGATAAGGATTTACTCCACTCGTCCCTAAATTCACAATCTGATATTTATCGTTTTCTTTCGTAAGCAAGTCATGAAAAACTGATGTAGCCATTTGGTTTCGAGGAACTTGTTGCGCCTCAACCACAGAAGAACCCAATACTAAAACATAACCAGTTGAATCTGAAGTAATAATATCTAATCCTGGAAGCCCAACATTATTTCTTTCAAAAACATTATTTCCACCTTCAACATTCCAATATTTTGAATGAGGTTCATAAAGTTTTCCATAAGATTTAGGGCCAGAGATACCTATAATCTTCATCAATTCACCCGAAACAGGGTAACCAATTACAACTCGAATGAATACCTCCGTAATGACGAAAGAAACAAATATCGCAATTACTAACAAAATAAACTTTTTTATTTTATCCACCACCACCAACCTATCGTTACAAATAAGAATGTGATCAAAGTACTAAAGCATTTATACACCGATCCACATGTAATTTTTTGTAATTTATCATTATTCTTTTTTAAATTTTGCCAAACTTGATAAATTGATATTCCTACTCCATGCCAAAGACCCCAAAATAAAAAATTCCAAGAAGCTCCATGCCAAAGACCACACAACATAAATACAATTATCACATTAAGCATTGTCCTCTTTGATCCTTTGCGGGAACCACCTAATGGGATGTATAGATAATCTCTGAACCATTTATAAAGCGAAATATGCCAATGTCTCCAAAATTCGCTAATATTTGATTGAATATATGGCCAATTAAAATTTTCCTTTATTCTAAGTCCGAATAATCTAGAACTTCCAATTGCTATATCGCTATAACCCGAAAAATCTGTATATATTTGCATTGAAAATCCACATAACACCAACATCTTTACTAATATGTTTTCTGTGTTGTAATTTTGTAAATATGGACTAATAAAATATCCAATCCAGTTAGCAATCACTAATTTTTTGAATAACCCATAAATAAGCCTTCGGAAGAAAAATGCCAGGTTAGAATTTTCAAATCGTTGTAATTTTAATATTTGTGGCGAAAAACTTTCAAATCTTTCAATTGGACCCGCTACAAAAATTGTAAATAGAGAACTATAACATAAAAAATCAAGAAAATCTCCTTTTTTTATCACTTTCCAATAAACATCTGTAATATAACTGACATGCTTAAAGATAATGTATGATATTCCCAATGGCAATAAAATGTGTTTTATACGAATTTGCGGAAAGAATGATACAAATTCACTTAAATGATTTATCGTTTCCGTTAATAATCCTAAATATTTAAAAATGACTAAGATGGCAATTAACCCTATAATCCCCAGTTTATGAAAAAAATAATTATTTTTATTAGCTTGTATCAAACTGCTAATTGAATAACTAAAAATTGATAAACTTATAATTAGAATAGTTGCATTAATATCATAAATACCAACAAAAAATAAACTTATAAATGAAAGAAATAACACTCTATATCTTTGTATCGGAATTAACCAATAAACTAATACTGCAAAAAATAATATCCCAAAAAAATTAATACTTATTATCATAGCTTAATCATCTCTTGTGTTTAAATTAAGTTTATTATTACAATATTTTGAACTACCTAATATAAAACCTAACAATATCAAAGAAACTGTTTCTCCTTCAAAAATACCATCATTATGAAATAGAGATACCCCCATTAAACTTGCAAAAGAAAAAACAACTCCTTGATTTATAATTTTTGATTTTAAAGACATCTTTTTTATTTGTGACAAAATATTTGAGAAAAAAAACATAAATAATAACCAACCTCCAAATCCAGCATACATTCCGATATTAATTATAGCATTATGCGAATAATTACCCACACCTCCATACAAAGCATATGTCTCATTCTTAAAATTATTATTCGTCCCACCCGTTAATGGATGTTTAAATACCGTAACTAAGCCTGCATATTGTTTATAAAAACGAATGGATAACTCATCAGATGTTGTGCTTTGTATTCTACTTACTGCCCCTATTGTATCTTGGTTTTTATCAGAAGAAAGCATCACCGATTGAAATAAAATTATTGCTAACACCAAAAATATTAACAAAAATATTTTCCTGCCTGCATTAAACCATCTATTTATTAATAATAACATTACAAAAGATGCTAAAGCTAAACTAATTCTTTCACCATTTAAAATAAGACCTAAAAAAGAAAATACCATCAAAATAATCAAATAGTGTTTTGATGATATTTTATAAATAGTAAGAAGCAAAATTGGCAAAATAGTTAATGGGTAGGCAAATGAAAAAATACTATAATTCAGTCCAACTACTCGCTCTCCTTTACCGTAATAATGCATCGTAGGGTTATTGATAATTTTTAATCTTAATGAAGCAAATGGTTCTCCTATAAAATAAATAAGTAAACCAAATAACATCGATATTGAAAGAACTATCGTAAACCATTTTAAATACTTATAAAAATTTTGTCGATTAATGGTAATAACAAATGATACTAACAGAAAGTAGTCCCGTAAAATCCACCATTGCAAGATTTCAGTTCTTCCTATTTCTAAATAGCTTGTGAACATTTTCAATAGTTGATAAAATACATAGGTAAGTAGTATGACTTTTATTTGTTTGTTAAATGCAGCCGAATATAATTTATTGAAAACAACGAATATTAAAAAAATAAAACCATAAAAAATATTATCGGGAGCAATAGGTATAAATGGCACTTTATAAATACTAATGATTCTAAGAAAAATTAATACATACAAAATAAATTCATTAAATCTTGTTAAATTAAAAGCTACTTCACTTTGAAATAATCTAATGGTAATATAGATAAACCCCAAAAACATTATTAACAATATGTATGTCATCATATTAATCTTCCAGAAAATCTAAAAATTGATTGGCAATATTAATATAGTCATGATTTGAAGTTAAATATTTTTGGATTTTAATTCCTTCTTTTAGATAATCATAAGAATCTAATAACTTCTTAAAAACATGTGAATTACTTTCTAAGCTAATCATATCTCCTAAATCATATTTTGTAATAATGTTGTCGGGGTTTACATTTAAACTTATTATTGGAGTTCCAACTGCAAAAGATTCTAAAAAAGTGTTTGAAAATCCCTCAAAATGAGATGTATTTAATAAAGCATAAGCTTTTGATAAAAAGCCTAAAATGTCAGTACGAGATAAGTAACCTACAAATTTAACATTAGGTAATGCTCGCAATTTATCTAATGCATTTTTTGTATTCCCATCGATACTTGAACTATTTTTGCCAGCAACATGAAATTCTAAATCAAGATTTTGATTGGCAATACGATAAAGAGCAGACAGGTTTTTTTGATGTTGAAATACTCCAACCCAAGCAATGTATTTTCTTTTTGCTTTGGGGTTAATTCCAATTTTTTCTTTCATAACAAAAGGGTTTTTAATCAGTGTAATTCTTTTTTGGGGAAATTTTTTTTTAAATTGTTTGTATTGATATTCATTTTGGCAAATTATTCCCTGTGATAATTTTAATCCAAATTTATAAAAAATCATATTGATGAAATTTAAATTTCTTTTGTATCTATCATCTGCATCAGTATCATTTGCAGAAATATAGATAAAAGGTTTGTTGAGTAATACCCCAACTATTGCCATAATTCCAACATTTGCCCCAGCACATTTTTGAAAAATAAAATCTGGTTTAAAATTTAAAATAGCTCGTAATAATTGGGGAAATCTATAGTATATCCATCTAATAACCCTAATGCCTCTTTCTATCGAGTAGCTCTCTACCAATTTAAATGGCTGTTGTGATTTCACAAATTTATTTGCGCCTTTCCAAGTTAAAACACCTACATCTTGCCCTAAAAAGCTTAAACCAATAGAAAAAGCATATTGTCTAACGCATGCCCCTCCAACAGGATAGTTTGAGTCGTTAAGCAAATACGGAATTTCAAAATCATAAAATAACAATTTCATTTTTTTTCTTTTAGTTCGTTCCATATTTGTTCCTTAATACTAAAATAATCTTCATGCGTTAAATTATTATTCAACTTAATAATTTTTGTATTACTCTCCGTAAATGTTTCACTGACATTAAATAATAATTTTTCTGAATTCTGAAATACAAGATTAATTTCTTCAGCTGTGTATTTTAAAAATCTGACTGGGAATCCTCGTTTTTTAAGTCTTGAAATACAAACCTCAATATTCGCCTCAATAAATAATAGGTATTCGGGTGCATCTATTATTTTTAGATATTTCTTTAGCATCTCTTTTCGTAAAACTGGTTCTTCTTTTGAAATAAATAGTGATTGAGCTCTATGTACAAAAGATTCGTCTATCAAAAAGTATTCTTGCTTATGTATAAATTTTTCTGCTAAAGACATCACGGATATCAAATTATAAAACCAACTCATAATTTTTACCGCTTCATTATTTGAAATTCTTCTTTGTGAATTTAAATCATTTATAAAACTCAATAACTGAATGTATTTTGGTTCTAATTTATTGGATTTAATATTAAATTTATATAGTTTATTAAATAGTTTATTTCTGAAAGACATTGTTAATAATCTGAAAATTGGTGAAAACATAAAATACTTTTTTTTAATCAATCTATCTACTAAATCTTTTTCTGTTAGAATTGCTCCAAGTTCTTTAAAGCCATCTTTAATTAAAGGCAATAATGTCGATTTTCCACTTCCAGGTAATCCAGTAATTTCTATTCTTTTCATTATTATAACATATCCCAAATTATTTTTTTAATTTTTAATATCTTTGAATTTAAATCACAATCAGAATTTATTACTTTTATTTTCTTGCTAATATTTGCATTAACTAAAGAATCTATTGCTTCAATTTTATTTTTAATTGTTCCTTGTATTAAACTTAACTGATGTTCTTTCTTCCTATTTATTGACTGCTGTAATGTGACTCTCAAACAAATCATTTCGTCGGGTAGTTTAATTTGTTGATAGTTTTTCTTTTCCTTACAGCTCAGTATTGAAGTAGAATCAATTCGTTCGCCATCCATAGGTTTTTCCATTTTACTGAAAAAATCTAACGGGTATCTATCAAAAACAATAATATATCCTTGGTTTTTAAACTTTTGTGATTGATAAAAATTTTTCTTTCTATAGTATGATACATAAAGCCACCTAAAATTAAAAATGTACTTTTCAAATTTTAATAATTGTAGCTTTCTTGCTATATTACCTAAATATCCAAGGATAATACACATTTTGTCTTTTTTAGGAATCCCCATATATATTCTTCTAACAGACAATTTCCAATTTAACCAATGCGTTATTTCTTCCGTAATTGTAGACTTGCCAGAACCATCTGCACCAATAAATGCAATTGATAAACCGCCTGAAGACAAAAAGTTTCTGCTATTCTTTGAGGAAAATTTCCGTATTTGATATTCACATTTTTTCTCAAGCGAATCAAATCTTTTATATTTCAGTAATTTTCGCTCAATTCGTTTTTTTATCTTGAAAAACTTAAAAATATTTAGTTTTATATTCAAATTATTGACCAATAATTTGACATCTTTGTAGAATTCCATAAAGTATAAATTACCTATTTTTTCAAATTCGTCAAAATCTATTTTCGCAAATAAATAATTGTATTCATTAATAATATTTTGGGGAAGATATCTTTTGTGTTTTAACATCGTTAGGATTAATGATTTACCGATTTTTGTCTTTAGCATAATCCTAAAAGATAATAAAAATAATTCAATCTCTGGTTGTATTATTTTTATTCCAAAATTGTTATCAATCATAGTATTATCTAACACAAATTTTTCTATTGGTATACGAATATTTTTAGTTAATTTCTTTCCCATGATTAGTGTATAATGCAAATGAAAATGAATCAACCTACCTGTTGCAGAATCAAATCCAATATAATCTTCCATCGAATGATAGGTTTTATCATATGTGCTTTGCCTACGCTTAAATCCCTTATTAATTAAGAGAGAGAGCAGTTTGTTAATATCTTTTCTGTCTACCAATATGTCAAAATCAGTTTTTCCAGCAAATGAATTTGTTAAGTTCAAAGAACTTTTCCATTGACAATATCGTATTTTTTCTTCATTCATACAACAAAATATTGATTGAATTTTATTTTGCATATAAGCCTTCAACAAGTGGAAAATTAATTTTTTTCTTTTTAATATTAATGTCAATCATCTTCATTTTTGTAAAAATAATGAGAATGCTTAAAAAATACAAAAGTGTCGTTACCACTAAAAACAAAAATCTATTAAAAGAAAATTTAATCGCTAAAAAAATCAAAGGCACAGGTATTAACGAAATAATACTTATTTTCATTAACTGCTCCCATGGCAATAAATCACTCAATTTTAATTTCAAGATTTGCTTTGTTTTGTAGACTTGTATAATCGCATTCAAGCCAAAAATTATCAGAGCAGAAATAGCTCCGCCCACTGTCCCCATCATCTTAATAAGACTAAGAGATATTGGAAATCCAATAACCATTACTATTAGATTAGATTTGAAAATAAATCTCGTTTTGGCATATGCTTTCAAAATTGTTCCGTAACTTAACATCTGAAATAACATGATTAATAAAAAAAATCTAAACGGAGTAATACTCTCAATATATTTTTCGGTATACAAAAACAATATGAACTCTTTCGCTACCAATTCAAAATATATAAGAAATGGTATGGTTATTAAGGTATATGTGACAATCATCTTATGCCATATTTGTCTTATTTCTTCAATTCCATTATCACGTATTTTTGATAATTTTGGTAAAGCTACGCTTCCAATTGATGTGTAGATTAGTTGTACAAAAGGAAGTTTAAAGTTAGCAACCGAATAAATTGCATAATCAGAAGATATCAACAGTGATGCCAAAATAAATTTATCAATTTTTTTTCCTATCGTACCAATAATTTTACCCATACCCATTGGCAAAGCATATTTAAATTGTTCCTTTAAGTCTTTTATTGAAATCAATGAAAATTTCATACCATAATTAATCGTTAAATATAAAAACAAAAAAATGACTTTTATTAGAACAAAAAACACTAATGCCCATATTAAAGCTGATAATGATCGAAAGATTATTATTGCAACTAAAAGAAATATTACTCTAAAACTTTGATTAAGTAAATGATATATAGCAAGCATTTCATTTTTTTGTTCGACAATAAATATTTTTTCAATTATTTCAGAAACTAAATAAAAAAGTATGAAAAGTGCTGAAGGATAAATTAAATCTACAAACTCAAGAGTATTAAACAATGAGGCGACTTCGTTTTTAAAGAAAACCAACAAAACAGAAAAAAGTATTCCAATAGTCAACAAGAAATAGAATGTGTTTGTTAACAATTGCTTTTGTCTTCCAGACACTATTGGATAAAAATACAATAAACTATTACTCATTCCAAATTGCAAAAGTGGTGCAAAAAATAAACAAATGAGGATTATTTTTTGATACGCACCATAAGTTTCAAGTGGCAATAATCTAACAAATATAATTGGAATTAGTATTTGAAAAACAAATGCTAATATTCTTCCAACAAAAAGATATGTAGCCTGTTTTTTAATCGAGGAGCTCATTAATTTCTCCAGTCGTACCTGTGAGTTTACCAACTGGTGGGGACAATACACAAGATGACACTAAAACCAACAAAACTAACATTACCCTAACCTTGAACATCACATCTCCTTTTTTTGCAAGCTTCATCTTATGGATTCTTCCATTTAAAACACACATTTTACGAACTATCTAAAAGCCAAAATGTCTTTTATTTGTCAATGTATATTTGCTATTTTTCTATTATTAGGAAAGAAATTTATTGACATTCCTTTCACAAATTAAGTTTCTGCTCTTGTTTTTAAATTATAAGAAAAGAGGAGTCAGGATGAGTAAACGAAACGAAACAAGAAAAGATAGTTCAATTCTTTCTAATTTAGTCAAAATGATGTTTGATATTTTCAAACATTTTATCAAGGATTTTGAAAATATGCGAAAGGTCAACAAAATAGATAAAGTTAACAAAAAATTCTCTAATCTAGAGCATTTAATAATTCGATTAGAAGATAAAATCGCCAATAATCGCCATCAAATTGAAGAGTTAAAAAACAGAATTATGTGGGGAAATGCAATTATTCTTGTACTTCTAGCATTTATTATTTTCCACCTTTTATCAAAGTAAAATTTCTTTTTCTGTTTTGATTATCGCTTCACGATGCTTATTTTTATAATTAATGTAAATTCTAATCACATCTTTCGTCAATAACTTTTCAGCTAATTTTGGCCATTCGATAATCGTTAAGCCAGACTCTATTACATCATACAAGCCCAATTCCAAAACTTCATCTTCCGAGTTTAATCGATATAAATCAAGATGAATTATAGGCATAATCCCTGAATATTCGTTCATCAAAACATAACTTGGACTAGAAACATTTTCTGTTACTTTGAGAAATGAACATAATTTTTGAGTAAAAAAGGTTTTACCTGCACCCAATTCGCCATAAAGTGCAATAACATCGCCATTTTCTAATTGTAACGCTAATTTTTCAGCAAACTTTTCAGTATCTTTTTCGGAAAATAATTCGATTATTTTTTTCATTTTTGGGGTCTGCAAATTGAAATTGGCAAAATCATCTCTTCCATCGAAATTCCACCGTGCTGAAATGTGCCAACATATTGTTTCATATATTTATGAAATGCATTCGGATAAACAAAGTAATAATCTTCTTTTGCGAGCACATAATTCTCTATAATGCTCTGCTTCGGAAGGCCATATTCTTCTGGATTTTCCAAATAAAATGAATGTTTATCTAGCATCTTTAAATTTTTGCCTTGTTTGTAGCGGACGGATGAGGTCGTTTCCTTATTTCCAATTAGCTGACTTGCCCTATTCACGCGTATTGAACCGTGATCAGTTGTGATAATAACCGTTGCATTTTGTTCTTTAATTTTTTTTAAAGTTTCATAAAATGTGGAGTGCGTGAACCAATGTTTCGTGAAATGACGAAGTGCTTCTTCATCAGGAATTGCTTCCTTCAAAACCTGATTTTGGGAACGATGGTGTGCGAGTAAATCTAAGAAATTATACACTAAAACAATTAATTTTTCATTTTTCCAAGATTCTATTTTACGCAAAGTGTAATCGCCTTCTTCTATATTGAAAATTTTCACATATTTACTTTCGTTTATTTCGTGACCCAAATCTTTCAAATGTTCCTCTAAAAGCTGATGTTCGTTACGATTACGGCTAGTATCTAAGTCTGCAGAATTTGTCCAATATTTTGGGAAATTTTTAGCAATATCATTTGGCATCAAACCGCTAAAAATCGCATTTCGCGAATATGGAGTAGCAGTCGGTAAAATGGAGTAATATAAATCCACTTCCACATCAAATAGTTCTTTCAAAAAAGGCTCAATCGTGTAGTATTGATCTAGCCGCATACAATCTAAAACGATGAAATAAACCGGTGTATTTTCACGCTCAATTGCAGGAATTACGTACTCAGAAATCAAGTCAAATGAGAAAGTTGGTCGTTCATCTGTGCTTAGCCAATCTTTGTAATTTCGCGTTACATAATTTGAAAATTCAGAGTTGCAATTTAATTTCTCCAAAAAATGTAAATGCGTCATTGTTTCATCACGAATATCATCCAATCTTGAATCCCAATCACACAATTTCTGATAAATTTGTGACCACTCATCCCAGTTTGGATTTGAACCCAAATCTTCATTTAATTCTGATGAAAATCTGGCATAATCTGCACCAATTTTATTTTTCTTAATTTCATTTGTCTGAAATAATTTTTTAATCGTCAAAATAATTTGATTCGGATTTATCGGTTTAATCAAATAATCGGCAATTTGACCAGCTATCGCATCTTCCATCAAATCTTCTTCTTCATTTTTTGTCACCATCACGACCGACAACGAACTGTTAATCCTTTTTATCTCTTTTAAGGTTGTCAAGCCGTCCATTCCTGGCATCATTTCATCTAAAAGCACCAAATCATAATGGTTTTTTAAAACCAATTTAATTGCATCTGAGCCGTTCGAAACAGTCGTCACTTTGTGCCCTTTTTCGGAAAGGAAAATGACGAAAGGTTTTAAGTGCTCAATTTCATCATCGACCCATAAAATTTTTAGTTTTTGCATAATTTCCTCCAAAACATTTTTTGTAAATTAAAGCACAATTTTTTCGACATATCCTCCAAATCTGTTATTTTTCATCTGTTATTTGAAATTGTCTTTCATTAATTTTAATCATTTTTTGAACTTCATCGAGGTTTAAATCCTGAAAATATAAAGCCAATTTAAAATCCAACTCTTTGCGATTGCAATTGAAGAAAGTAACCATTTTTTCTAGGTATTGTTCTGAAAAAATATCTTTTAATGTCTTCTCTTTTGTTTTTTGTTTTTCGCGAATCTCTTTTATCTCTTCTCTTAATTCCGTTGAAGGTAAATCTACCGCCTTTTTTAACCAATGATCGGTCTCTTCAAAAGACATTTTTTTCACCATCGGTTTTAGCATATTCAATTTATCGAGCCCAATATTTTTCACAGATTGTTCGTCAATATCAAGTTCTTTCACAAAAAACTCAAAATTACCAATAATTTTATTGGCAAACGAGCTACTAAAATTGAACTCTGCCTCCACAAAATCTCTGAAATTTTTGTAACCTTTAAATTTAAAAAGCTTCGTTCTTCGCATATCCAGAAGTAGCTGACCAAGTTGGACAAAGTTATCTTCCAAATTTCTCTTCAAATTCGATACAGCTTGAATTCGTTCATCGGGTGTCATCTCAATACTTTTATAACTTTCTATCATATTTTCCATAAGTCAACGCTTTTAAAAAATGAAGATAATCAAGTCAAGCAGAACCATCTTTAATCTTCAATTGGATAGTAAATATTCTCTTTCTGAGGGAATTTTTCAGATTTCACATCATCACAATATTCCCCAATTTTATTTGAAATTAATTCTTCTAAATTTGCGTATTTTTTCACAAATTTTGGTTGAAAATCTGACATTCCCAAAATATCGTGATAAACTAAAACTTGACCATCAGTATATTTTCCAGCCCCAATTCCAACCGTTGGAATCGAAATATTTTCCGAGATTTCTTTACCTAATTTCTCTGGAATTGCTTCCAAAACTAACATAAATGCACCCGCTTTCTCAACATCAATTGCTTGCTGTAAAATCTGTTGATATTGTGCATCTTTTTTACCTTGAATTTTGTAGCCACCAATAGAGTTAATGGATTGAGGCGTTAACCCAAGATGTGCCACAACTGGAATTTCACAATCTGAAATTGAGCGAATTGTTTTTATTGTTGCCAACCTGTTTTCCGAACCGCCTTCCAATTTCACTGCATTTGCACCAGTCTCAGTGATTAAACGAATCGCATTTTTACGAGTTTCTTCATCGCTAATGTGATACGATCCAAATGGCATATCTGCAATAATGAAGGTGTTTTTGGCACCGCGTCGCACCGCTTTTGTGTGGTAAATTATGTCATCCAAGGTAACTTGTAAAGTATTTTCGTAACCCAAAACAACCATTCCCAAAGTATCTCCAACCAGCAACACATCTACATTTGCAATCTCTGCGTATTTTGCAGATGGATAATCGTACGCCGTCAGCATCACAATTTTTTTATTTTTCATTTTCATCTTTTGAAACGACAGCACATTTTTCATCATCAACTTCCCTTCGGCTTATATCTATCTTCTTCACTGAAAATACAACCACAATATTGTTGTCGATACATCTTTTTTTCTTTGGAAATTTGAATCCCTTCTTTCCAATATTCACGAAAATCTTCGTAATAAAATTTTATTTTATACTCTTTTGCAAGCGATTCTCCAATTTCACGAACCAACTCATGATTTTGGAATTTACTGTATAAAAGCGAAGTTGTAAAAAAATCAAAATTACCTTTTTTAGCGATAATCGCTGCGTATTTTAAACGGTCGTAATAACAAAATTGACAACGATTATTTTCTCTAAAACTTGCTTTTCGTAAAAAATCTTTAAGCTTATATTCATCTTTAAAAATTATTGGAAATTTTTCATTTTTGGCAAATTTTTCCACTTCCTCCATTCTGTTTTTATACTCTAAATATGGGTGAATATTAGGATTAAACCAAAAACCGTGAATATCAAATTTCTTTTTCAAATAATAATAGGGCGCCGCGAAACACGGTGCACAACAGATATGAACCAATAATTTCAAATTTAGAATTCCTTCAATAAATTCGCTGCAATCACACCGCGTTGAACCTGATTTGTCCCTTCATAAATTTGGGTGATTTTTGCATCACGCATCATTTTTTCAACCGGATATTCCTTCATATAACCGTAACCAGCCAAAACTTGAACTGCATCAGTTGTAACTTTCATCGCCATATCGGAAGCAAAAACTTTGCACATTGCAGATTCTTTTGAGTATTTTTTTGCACCAGAATCAATCATCTTTGCAGTCTGCATAACCAATGCACGAGCCGCTTCAATCTGAGTTGCCATGTCTGCCAACATAAACTGAACACCTTGGAAAGCCGAGATAGGCTTGCCAAATTGCTGTCTCTCTTTCGAATATTTTGCCGCTTCTTCATACGCACCCTGTGCGATTCCAACCGCTTGAGCAGCTACCATCGGACGAGATTTATCGAGAGTTTTCATTGCAATCATAAAACCTGTTCCCTCACGACCAATCATATTTTCTTTTGGAATTCTGCAATTATCGAAAATCAACTCACGTGTTGCAGAACCGCGAATTCCCATCTTATTTTCTTTTTTGCCAAAAGTAAAACCTTCCGTTCCTTTCTCCACGATAAAACAAGAAGAACCGCGTGCTCCTTTAGCTTTATTTGTTAAAGCAAAAACTGTGTAAATATCTGCTTCTCCACCGTTAGTAATCCATTGTTTGGTACCATTCAAAATAAAATAATCACCATCTTTCACTGCAGTTGTTTCCATTCCGCCAGCATCCGAACCGGCATTTGCTTCTGTGAGTGCGAATGCAGCAAGTTTTTCACCGTCTGCTATCAAAGGCAAATATTTTTGTTTTTGTTCTTCGCTACCAGAAATTAAAATTGGATACATTCCCAATCCTGAACCACCTAGTGAAAGGCTAATTCCACCGCAAACACGGCTCAATTCCTCGGTAAGAATCGCAACATCTGTGACTTTTCCACTGATTCCGCCATACTCTTCTGGAACGAGAACTGCAAAAAGGTCTGTTTTTTTGAACTCTTCCACAATTTCCCACGGAAATGCGTTTTCCTCATCATATTTTGCACGCACTGGCTTGATTTTTTCTTCCGCCACCTGACGCGCTAAATCGCGTATTTCTTGTTGATCTTCTGTTAAAAAATAATCCATTTATCCTCCTATATTTAAAAATAACCAGAACTTAATCACCCTTTTTTCGTCAAGAAAATTGTTATAATAATGAATATGGATCAATATCGATTATTGATTTTATGGTCGAACCAAGTTGTAAATTTTGTTGCAAATAATCGATTGTTTGCGACAGTTTCCCAAAAGATTTCGTTTTAATGATGAGGTGATATCGATACATATTTTGCAGCTTTTCGATTGGCGTTGGAACCGGTCCCAAAATTTTTAAATCGTCATCGTGTTGTCGCAAAATCTCAAATAATTTTGAATTTCGCAATAACTGCTGTTTCAAATAATTCTCATTTTTATTACTAAACACAATGCGAGCCATTCTGGTAACTGGCGGATAAGATAACATCTCACGCAATTCCATCTCTTTTTCGGTAAATTTTTCGGCGTCTTGTTCCATTGCCAAAAGAATGGTGTAATGCTCTGGATTATAGGTTTGAACAATAACTTCGCCCGGTTTTTCACCTCTTCCAGATCTACCAGCAACCTGTGTAAGTAGTTGAAATGTACGCTCTGCTGCACGAAAATCTGGCACATTCAAACCAATATCCGCCGAAATCACACCGACTAATGTTACATTTGGAAAATCGAGACCTTTCGCAATCATTTGCGTACCCAATAAAATATCGACATTTCCACTACGCATTTTTTCAAACATCAAATTGTAACTATCTTTTTTGCGTGCCGAATCGGAATCCATTCGTAAAATTTTGGCAGTTGGGAAAATTATTTGTAATTGCTTTTCTATTTGTTGCGTTCCCGCTGCGCCAAAACTGAAAAGATAACTTTCACATGATGGACATTTTCGTGGCATTTTTTCTGAAAATCCACAATAATGACAAATCAGTTTTTGCTCTTTACTGTGAAATTTCATACTGACATCGCAATTTTTGCATTCGAATAATTTACCACAAGAAATACATTGCACAAACGACGAATAACCTCTCCTATTCTGCAACAAGATGACTTGTTCTTTTGATTTTAGGCGTTCTTCAATTTTTTTCTTTAATTTTTCAGAAAGAATATTTTTTGTATTTTTTTCACGACGCATATCGATAATTTTAATTTTTGAAAGCTCAGCATTTTTGGGTCGTTTGGTAAGCTTTAGTAATTGATATTTTTCTGATTTTACATTTTGCCAACTTTCAAGTGAAGGGGTGGCACTTCCCAAAATAACAACCGCATCAGCAAATTTTCCACGAACAACAGCTAAGTCGCGACCATTATATCGTGGCGTTTTATCTTGCTTATAAGTAGTTTCGTGTTCTTCGTCCACGATGATAACACCTATATTTTCGAGTGGCGCAAAAATTGCACTTCTCGCACCAATGACAATTTTACTATCACCAGACTTAATTTTATTCCACTGTTCCCATCGTTCTCGGTCATTCAAATGGCTGTGCAAAATAGCAATATTCTCGCCAAATGCATTGTAAAACATCTCCACCATTTGAGGAGTCAACGAAATTTCTGGAACGAGCATTAACGCAGTTTTCCCCATTTGAAGTGCTTTTTCAATCGCTTTTATATAAACTTCTGTTTTACCGCTTCCAGTTATTCCATAAAGTAAAAATGCTTTAAACTCGTTTTTTGAAACTGATTTTTGCAAACATTTCACTGCTTCATTTTGCTCATCTGTCAATTGAAAATTCCGTATTTTCCGTTCTTTAGGTAAAAGTGAAGTTTTACTATCTATTTCGCGTGGCTCTATTGTGAGCAAACCTTTTTCACGCAATTTTTTGACGCTATAATAAGTAAATTGATTTATAATTTTGGAAAGAGGAAAATCTGTTCCAACTTTTTGCAATTCGGTGTAAACTTCATTTTGTTTTACTGTTAGTTCTGGCAATATTTGGGGAAAATTCAAAACTATAAAATTGGCAATTTTCTTTTTTATTTTTTCGTCATAAGTTCTTTGAATTTCAATAAGTTGCAAAACTTCCAGTTTTTCTAATCTTTCGTAAATATTAGTTATTTTATTCTCTTTCAAGATAGAAATATCTGTCCATTCATCCTTTGAAATAAGCGATAATATCTCTGCGTCGACTTCCAATTTTATGGAAATTCTTTTTACTTTCTGTTGAGTTTGAATATTAAAAGCAGACGGCAACATTGCGGCAATAACCATTCCTAAACTGCAATGATAATAATGACTTATCCAGTCAGCTAATTTGAGAAGGTTATGAGTTATTTTGGGAGTCTCGTCAATTATTTCGATAATTTCTTTGTATTTTATATCTGGATTAATTTCCAATGCTTTCTGCCAAACGATGCCAGTGTAAAATGTATTTTGAAATGATACGAAAACTCGACAGCCTGTTTTGATAGTTGCAAAAGATTGATAAGTATAGTTTTTTTCTAGATTTACAGGAATTGCTATTTCGTAATAATTCATTTAAAAAAGCCCTCAGTAGAGGGCTTCCTTTTTTATTGTTTCACAAATTTTTGGCGGAACTCAAAAATCTGGGCTTCTTTAACTGGGATTTTCCATTTTAAAATTATCGCACGGACAATTTCCAAAAATTCATCTGTGAAATGACTGCCGACTGTAATGTCAAATTCAACCGCTACAATAGTACCATTTTCTTCAATGTAAAGCGTGATATTCATCGTTCCATACATATCATATTTCATCGATTCCACTCGATAACGACTAGCAATTTGCGGTCGATATGTATTCACAATTTGGTTAATTTTCGCAATTTCCGTTTTTGCTTCTGGTGTAATTTCTTCCAACTCAATAGCTTCTTCTTTGACTGCTTTCACGCCAGCAAACTTTTTCTTAGCAGCAGCAAGTTGTGCATTGCTTTGAATTTTAATCGTTTTCAAATTACCAATTTTTCCGCCAATAGCCGAAATATCAATCTCTTCTAAACCTGCGCCACCGAGATCTAAACCTTCCAAATTCCCACCCGAAAGACTACCTAAATCACCGAGACCACCACCGTCGCCAAAACCACCGAAATCACCGCCAGATCCAAAATCTAGCTCACCACTACCAGAACCAGATAAAGCAGAGCCACTACCAGAGCCCGGAATTTCACCAGTTCCACTGCCACCACCAGTTTGAGGTGCTACGACAATATCATTAACTTGGGCAATTTCCAAAATTTCACCACCAAAATCGTCACCACCAGTAGTTGCAGTTTCATCAAATTCCAAACCAAATTCTGCGGCAAAATCTGCTGCTGCCACCTCTTGTGCTTTTTCCACTGCTTCTTCAGCAGCTTCTGCTGTTTCTGCACGATGCTTCGTTACATCAACTTTTGGTGTATCTTCTTTTTTTTCTAATTCAATTTCTTCCATTTCTGCTTCAATTCGAGTGGCAATTTCCTCCACTTTTTGGAAGCGTTCGGTAAAGCTAATTTCAGCTGGTGGTACATAATTTTTTGTGCCAATATAAAGCCCAACGGCTGTAAAAAGCAATCCAAAAAGCAAGAAAAATGTCGTAAATTTATGTTCTTTTGAGATTGGTTCTCTTCGACCGTATTTTTTTATAGCAGTTGCAATTTCTGCCTTTGAAAAATGTTTTAGGTTCAATTTGAAAGGTTCCACAAATTTATAGCCAATTTCCCAATCGGCAAAAGCTATTGAACCATTTATGTTTGCGGAAAGCTGAAGTTTATTATTAATCAGCATTTTACCTATTTCATCATGGGAAAGTTCATCATCATTTTTTCGAACCGAAATATCCATATTTTCCAAAAGATGAATAACATATTTCCCACCTGAAAAAGTTAAAAAAGTGTGTTTTTGTGGGAAATTCTTATCGAGAATTTGCCAAAATAAATGTTTGTCGCTGCCGATAATAAATTTATTCTTAAAGTCACGATTATGTTTGATGGTATCTAGATGTTTCCCTCTATAAGATAAAGTTAAATTCAAAATTTTATTCATCATAACCGCCTAATTTCCAACCACTTCTGCTGAGTTTGCCACAATCCCCAAAACTTCATCCTGGTTTTCAGTATGAATTGTGGAAAAGTAGATATTTGCAAAAGAAGCCTGTCCACTAAATTTAATAAATTCAGTAATATAGCGACATTCCAAGTCTTTATCAGCTTGAATCAACAAACAAGGAATTTTACTTTTACCTTCACTATCCACTGTTTTACTAATTTGTTTCGATTCCAACTTCAAATATTGCAAAAGAACTTTGCGAATGTTATTATCAGAAACAAAATTAGATAAACTGCCTACCAAAATATTCTCTTTTCCGTAAAGAATTTTACCGTCCAATTCTTCGCCAGTTTGACCATCAATTTTTGGTGAATATATTTTCACAAAAACCGCATCACCACTTTCAATTAGTTCATTTTTATTGAATGTCGTTGGCATTTCCATACCTTCTGGAGCATTCTTTTGGGCAGCATCCATCGAAACATTTTTAATCATAAAAACTAACAAAATCGTTAAAATATCAATCAGGGAAGTGATGTTTAAATCTTTCGCTTTTTTCCCTTTTGCCTTAATCTTGAAACGACTTGATATTGACCCACCCGGTTGAATTCTCCCCCTATTCACAGCAACATTTGATCGTATCATCTCAGTCCTCTATTTTTTACCAACACGGTAATACTTTTTCTGAATTGTAGAATAAGTTATGTTTGGAAACCCATTACCTTTACAAATATCAACCGAACGAAGCAAAGTATCAAATTTCACATTGGGGTCGGGGATAATTTTAACTGTTTGCTGTCTTTCGTGTACAAGTTTTAATTCGCCCATTTTGTTATGAAGTTCCATGTAATTATGTGTATTTTCCAAAATAGGTATCTTGATAACATCTTCACTTCCTTCAATACTTATCTCAAATTTATCGGGAAAAAGAGCCAACATTATCTCTTTGGGTGGTTCTTCTTTTTGTTCTATTTCTTCTGAACCACCACCGCCAGACGGAGTTGGAAGAGTGATTTCCAACATCGCCAAATGAACCGAAACCATCATCGTCATTAACATCGGAATGACAACAATGAACAGATTCATAATGGGAATAAGATTCGGTTCTTTCGGTTCTTTTCTCGATATCTTTCTTGATTTCGATGGAGCATAAGCCATTGATTAATCCTCTATTTTATAACTAATTCTGTTGATAATCTTCACACTGTATTCATCAATATCATTAACAATTTTATCGGCTTTTGCTTGTAATGCACCTTTTATACCCATCGTTGGAATTGCTACCAAAAGACCCCACGCTGTAGTCCCCATTGCTTGCGAAATACCCTCTGTAAGCATTTTTTGCTTCAAATTTTCAGGTGCATTTGCAAGAGCATCAAAAGCAGCAACCAAGCCGAAAATAGTTCCGAGCAAACCAAGAAGAGTAGCTACTTGTGCAATAATATCTAACCAAAAAAGTCCAGCTTCAATTGATGGCATTTTCTGTAAGCCGGCTTCATCAAAAGCATTTTGTACATCTTTCTGCAATGTAAACCCTTTCTTACCAGCTTTTTTAGCATCCAAAAAAGCAACTAAACCATTCCAGAAAATAAAACCCATTGTTGTCTTTTTGAACTGACTACTAATTTCAACGGCTTCACCAAATTGGTCATTAGCAATGTAACCCTTCAATTTAAGGTAAAATCTCTTCGTGTCGAGTTTTTCCGTAATAGATAATTGGAAAAATTTAACCAATGCCACCACAATCATAACCACAAACAAACCAGCAATTATGTGCATAAATGGTCCACCATCCATATACATATCGACCAAATTAACCGCCGCTAAATTACCAAACATCACAGTAAACACTGCAACTAACAACACCTTCATCCATTTTCTACTCATTTTTTCTCCTTAATATAATAATTTATTTGATTTTATTAATCTTTCACGAATATTTATTTTATAATAAAACTCTAAATTTGTACGCTTTCGTGACATCATCACTGCATTTTCTGGCTTACGAATCTGGATTGTTTCTTCAACTACCTCTTCACTCACCAATTTTTTCTTCTCTTTAAACTTATCTAAATTTACTTTGGGATTTTGAGCAAAACCAAAAACGGCAATAATCATTAAAATTACGCTAATTTTCCATCTCATCGTTTCCTCCTTCATTTAAGTTTGCATCATTTTCAATCTCAATATTATTGTCAACACTATTTTCGAGCGTCCTTTTCACTACATATTCCATTTCAAAAATAAAACCCTTAAATGCTTTGTCGCCAACAACTTTTACCAAAATGGTATTGAGACCACTTATGAACTGTGAAATTTCTATCTCTTGCGTTTGAACTTGATTCAATTTTGTGTCAAAAATTATCTCTTCATTTGAAATTATTTCTTCGCCATTTATCCAGATTGAAACTGATTTTTGACCAATATATTTTGCGGTCGCACGCACAAATTCGGTATCAATCTTAAATTGTTTTGTGAAATAGACATTTTCCATTTTTGTCGTATCAATTGCGGGTGACCAAATCTCGATAGCTTCACTATTTTGCAGACCAAACATCTGATTTTTGAAGAATGAGAAATTAGCACTATCTGCCAAAATCCAACTCGAATCTATCGCAAAAGTTGAATCTACTAAATCTTCTTTTTTCGTCAACCATGAAAAATTAGAAAGAAGAATTTTCTTTTCTGTTGAAAAGGCAAAATCATATTTTTCTTTGTCGTATTGCATCTCAAAATCAGCAATAAACTTATTTTTCCCAACCATCAAAGAATCATATTCAATCTCAAAAATAATTGTATTCTCACCATCTTTAAGATTTCTGATAGAGTTAGTGTTAAGCTGCAATTCTCCATTTATCGTATCTTGAATAATGTGCTCTTTTTCCAATTTTACGCCATTCAAATAAATCCCTATTGGCTGGTTATAAATATAATTTACCGAAAATCTTTCTGGTTTAACAATACTCTCGAATTTTTTCACAAAATAGGTCGTGAAATTCTGTGAAATTTCTAAATATTTCACGGTGTCGTTTACAGAAAACTCGGCTGCATTTATCCATATAGAATCTACATTTACAGCAGAAATAACATCATTAATCGGTATATTATTTTGAATCCAAGTAGAATCAGAATACGCATAAAGATAAGTTTTCGGCGAACGAACTTTCCAATCAATTAGTCTATTTAATGTTAGATTTGTCCACTCGTCAGAATAATCCTTATCATCCACAAAAGTCATCATAATTGTGTTGTAATATTGAGCCGATTTCTTCTGAAATCCGAGTGCAAACTCTTTTGCTTTTTTCCACACATTTGCTTTCCATTGTTTTTGAACAACTGGATTTTGGGCAATATCTCCACTATTTAGTTGGTTAGATTCATTGATAAATCTCATCATTTGAACTGAAATAATTTCCATACCATAATCGTAAATTTGAGCAACAAAATAAAGGGCCTTTGTTTTTTGATTGATATCAAGCCCAAAATCAACGCCTTCTTTAATCAACAATACCATTTCATTACTGTACTCATCACATTTTTCCATTAATTTTTGAACTCTGCTATCGCCACTATTTAAATGTTTTTTCCACTCTGTCAACTCGTTCACACGCATCAATTTTTGTGGACTAACACCTAAAAATTCAGTTTGAATATTTGATAATTTTTGTTCAAATCTAGCGTAAAAATCTACGAAATTTGCGTAATATTCGTGAATATCATAATTTGCAGTTAAATCAATTTCGATGTCATCTTTTCGATAATGCTTATCCGTTATTTTGAATTCCTCAATTTTTTCTAACATCAAATCAAATTGTTCAGTTACGAAGAGAGTATCAATTTCGGCGTTTATTTTCACCAATTTTTGAATGGCTAACTGCTCTAAAAGATTATAATCTGGATCTTTCTTTTTGATAAGGCGCGCAATCTCTTCCAATTTATCTTCATCACCATTTTCGTGATAAATTGTCGCTGTTGTTTTTTGCAATTCTAAGCTTGCGGAATGCTGAGGAAACATTTTGGTAAAAGCAAGAATATCTTCAATATTTTTGCTTTTATTATACATTTCGGCAACTTTATTTAACAAAATTTCAGAAGCATCGTGATTTGGATATTTTCTCTGAAATGAAAGCATCAAACTTACATCGCTATCTTCAAGATAGATATTTGCTAAATTTCTCAAAACCACATCTACATCTGGGTGAAGCGGGTACATCTTCTCAAAACTCATTAAATCATCTACATTTTGACGGTCGATGTAAAGTGCTGCAATCTTACCAACTAATCCATCAGTTGCAGAATAATTTGGGTATAATTTTTCAAACTGGACAATTAAATCTACCATTTTAGCTTCATCTTTTAGTTCTTCGTAAATCAAAATTGCTTTGGCAAAAACCGCTTCTTTTGAATCTTCACCTAAATTCATTTCACTCGCATTATTATGGAGTTTAATGTACATTTTTGCTGCTTTTTCTTTATCGTTAAATTGATAATTTTCATAAAATTCAATAATTTGACGACGCAAAATATAAGCTTCATTTGATTTTTTATATTTCTTAATAAATTGATTTCGTAAATTTTCACTTTGCTTCCAAAGGGTAATGGCAGACAGTAAATCTGCGTTTTCGGCCAAACTATCCGAAATTGACCATGCTCCAGAAAACGCAGCGAGAATTTCGTTTTTATTTTGCTTCAAATCTGCAATTTGCAAAAATAAATCTATCGCTTTTTGATATTCATTGATGTTTTTATAAACATCAATTGCACGTAACATAAATCCTATACTTTTTTCCACATTAGTATTTTCAAGCTCTTTTGCCAGACGAAGATATTCAGCCGCAGCAACTTCTGCATTACCATTATTTAGCAAAGTTTCGGCAGCAGAATTAATGGAAGCAAGTGCATTCTGTTGTAAATCCTTTTTCTCTGATTTAGAAGCAAATTTTGACGCTTCTTGATAGAATTTTTCTGCAAACCCAAAATCACCGTTCAATTCACTAATTTCCGCTAATTTAACATTACATATTTTTTTGAAATTTTTATCTATTCTGAAAGTCAATAATTTTTCATAATCCACAAATGCAGAATCCAAGTCATTGCCTTCAAAACGAATTTTAGCACGCTTATAAATCGTTCTAACTCGTTCTGATTTTTGAATTCTATTCAATTTCACATCTGAAAGCAAATCTTCGTAATCTAAACTAGCATTGATGTAAAGTGAATCCAATCCATTTTTGTCGAGTGTAATGTTGTGCAAAGTATCGACGAAAGTTTGCGTTTCAATTTGAGGTAACAACAAATCATAACTTTTATCTAAGCAAATAAAAATATTTTCTTGAAAATCAAAAATATCAGCGTGATTTGGATATAACTCATTAAATTCACGATATTTTCCAACCACATTAAAGTAATGAACTGGATTTTGGGAAAATTCGGCGAGGTGGAAATTCAAATCGATAACGCGTTTACGAAAATCTTTTTGTGTTTGCACAATTTCTTCATTGAGGAAAATATCAAATTCGCAAAAGCGTGCAACTAAATTTTCAAATTTCACGAAATCCTTTTCCGCATTCGTGGTGATAAATTTGTTGTGATATATATCGCCCATCCGCTTGAAACTTTTTCTAATTATCCCCAATTGCTTCGAAATATCTTTTCCAGAATTTGATTTGAACCAAGCGGAATCAATCGTAAAATCTTCGACCAATCGCTTCTCTTCCGCAATAATTAAATCAATCGCATCTACATTATTTCGCGTCATCGACGGATATCGCTTATAAACAGTCATAACCGAATCGACAAAACTTGGACAATCTCTGTTTTGCGGATAAATCTCGATAAACGCATTATACAAGTCAATCGCTTGCATCGGTGCATTATATTTCAATTTGAGATCAATCGCGGCTAAAATAATTTCTTTGCCATATTCATCGCTCACAAAATTGGAAAATATTTCCTTTGCTTTTTGAGCGGCAACAGATTTTTCTACAAAATTTTCGTCGTATTCACTCAAGCTAAAAGCCATATTTTCGATTGCATCAGCTTCAAAAAACATCTTTTCCGTTGTTTTGAGAGAATCGCGGTTGATAATTTCCAAAATTTCAGTAAAATCATCGATTGCATCAATAAATTTTCCGCTCGTAAAATTCGTCCAACCTCTTTGAAATAATCCAAAATGTTGCAAATCATCGCCTTTTTTTCTGGCAACTGTATCAAAATATTTTAATGCTATCGGATATAGTTCCTGCGGGTTTCGTGCATCTAATGCCAATTCAAAATAGATGGCACCCAGTCGATAAATTGCTTCGGTATGATATTCTGAATATGGAAATTCTGCTTCAATTTTTTGGTAAGATTCGATGGCAATTTTTGCCTTTTCAGCCGAAATTCGTAATGAATCAGGCCAATTTACCACCAAATCTATATTTTGATATCGCAAATTTTGAAGACTATCTTTCTCCGCTTCAAATGTAAAATAGCCAATGTTGTATAGGACTGCATCTTGATAGATAAATTCAGGATCAAGCTCTAAAACTTTTTGATAATAATTTGCTGTTTTTCGCAAAGAAGCTGCGTCTATTTCCGTACTCATTTCTGCCAAATTAAAATAAAGCCCAGCAATTCCCGGTGATTCTGGATTTTGTGTGATAAATTTGAGAGTCTGTTCATAAACCTTGCGTTTATATGCCATTTTTTGACTGAATTTTTCATCAAGTTCATTATTTTGTGCAAATAAGCTGAAAGAAATTAACAACAAAAATATAAATTTTATTCTATTCATCTTGCTTAAAATCCTCTCTCAATTCTTCAAATTCAGCATCAATTTTTTGCGTTTGTTTGAAGAGCACATCCAAAAGCGTACGCGTTCCTTCTTGATTTTCACGACCAATATATTTTTTCATCGAATCAATCGATTGTTGATATGATACTTTAATTTCAGCAAATTCATCAAAAAGTATCTTGCGTTTTTTACTCAATTTTTGGGCGATCTTTTTATTAAGATTATTCAAAATATCTTCGCGTAAAGCCAATAATTCATTTTTATTGTGTTCAATATTCTCGGCTTCCGCTTTTATTGAAGCCAGTGCTTCATCACTAATTTGCGGATTAAATTTGTACTTTGCAATCAAATCGAGAGATGCAATGTTGCCCTCAATCAAATTTTGAGATTTTTTAATAAAAATCAACATATTCGAAAAGTTGTTAATTTTTGCAGTCTGCTCAATTTTATTCCACATTTCTAGCAATGAATTTTCGTAAATACGTTCAACCGCTAAAGCTTTGGCAATTTCATAATCTGTCGTAGAAATATTTTTTACATTTGCTAGGTATTTCATCATCTGAAGCAAAACGAGCGATGCTTCTTCTTTGGCAATTGCATCATCTACAATCGGCAATAATTCTCTATTTTGGGTAGTTTCACGAAATTGAATTACTGCGTCAATTTCGGCAATTGTTTCACAGTAATGCAAATATTCTATTTCTAATTCTTGCAGAGTTGTTACCGTTGATGAGTCCAATTTTGCATAATAGTTTTCGATAAATAAATTCGTGTTTTGAAGATGTTTTTCTGTTTCCAAAATTTCAGTTTTTAATTTTATATTTTCTGAATCTGCAATCACTTGCCTTTGCAAATCGTTATATTTATTCAGCAAATCGTACTTCGAAGTAAGTGTTTCCAGAAACTCATTATTTGGCAAAATAACATCCTCAAGATGCTGTTCTGCATTGTCAAGATTGCCTAATTCCTGTTCAATTACCGCAATTAGAAATTTTGCTGGTGCAAAATATTTTGTCTTTTGTGAAACTGCCACAATTCGTCGTAAATATGTGAGCGAATTTTCATATTTTCCCACATTTTTGTATTGGGTAGCAATTTCATATAACACACCATCATCAACTTTTTCTTGGTGCATTTGATAAAATTTTTCGTAATACGCGAGCGATTTATCGAATTCATTTTGTTCGGCAAAAAGACGGGCTAATGAGAGTAGCACAAAATAATAGTGCGGCGGCGGATTTTTTTGATAGCTGTTTTCCAAAGTTTGAAATTCAAGAATTGCCGGTTTTACACCCTTAGAAAAATAGGAAACTAACGCTAACATCGATTTAGCACGAAAACTAAAATCTTTAGAATTTAATAAAACTTGGAACATCGATTTGGCATCTGCAATGTTACCAATATTATAGTTACAGTGCGCGAAACGATATTTTTGCAAGTCCGTTTTTTCTTCATCAAACTGATTATAAATCCCGATAAATTTCCAGTCTAATTCGTAAAGAAAATAAATATTTTCCAATTCTAATATGGCAAAATTTCGCGTTTCAGAATCAGGAAATTGCGTTAACAATTTTTCCAACAAATCTACGGCTAAATTATCTTCACCTTTAAATAAAGCTATTTTTGCATCGTAATACAAAAATAAATCTGCCAAAAAATGTATTTCTCCAAAAATAAATTTCAGCTCATTTAATTTAGATACTGCAGAATTTATCTTATCTTCTTCCAAAAAATAATCAATTATTTTGGCTTGTTTAAGAAATAGCTTTCTTACTTTTTTTGCCTTATTTTTTTCGATGAGCAAAATTATCTCATTTTTTTGTTCGAGTAGTTCAGCATAAATTTTTGCTTCTCGTTTTTGTTCTATCAAAATACGAATTTCTGTGTTTAATTGACGAATCAAAACGCTATTTTTAGTTTGTGCAAAAAGTAAAAATGCGGTCAAAAAAATGATCGCCGTAAAAATCTTTTTCATCTTAATCTTCGAGAAGTTTACGAAGTTCTTCCAATTCTTTTTCAGACTGTATTCTTTGTTCTTGAATTTGTTTGAGCTCATCTAAAAGCAGTTGATCAGAAGGGTCAGTTGACGGAGTAATATTTAAATTTGTGTTTCGTGGTCTATCTTTTTCTTGTTTAGAAAAATAATCTACTCTATATTTAAAATTCAAAAAAAAGGTAAAACCAGACACATCATCATTCAATAAAATCTCTTCAAAATGCACTAATCCAGTTTTTATGGCAAACTTATCCCATTCATAAATACCAGATGCATTAAAATTTGCACCACGAAATTCACTAGTCAATGTTATATTGTCATTTATGGGAATAGAGAGAGCACCAAAAAAACCAAAAAATAATTTATCATATGGTGAAAAAGAGTGGAATTCTGCCCTTTGTCCATTCCCAAAATGAACGGTGGGTTGAATTGTATTTATGACTGGTAAAGTTACAATAAACGATTTACTCAAAACAAAATAGGGTGCCCAATTCGCCGAAGCTTTCGAATCAATTAATTTCTTAATTGCACCATCAATACCATTCATTCCAACTGCAATTGCTGGTAACTTGTCAGTTTCATCAATTATGGAATATTTTGCATTAATACAGATTACTTCATCATTGTATTTAGGTTGAATATTTTCATTTGGATCAGTATAAAGCGAATCGGGAAAATACCCATCCATTTCATAATCTTTTCCACGGGCAAAAATGGTAAATTCATATTTATTATCTATTCCATATTTTAACGCAAAAATGTGGTTCAGATACCATCCACCGTGCTTCATTCCAAAATAATTCATATTATCAAATTCTACTATTTTTGCTGTTGGAACATACGCTGTTGGTATTTCTACCGTATATCTTTCAGTAAAGCCCAATTGAACATAGGATGCAAACAACAAGCCCGTAATACTCAGTAGCACTATTAATATCAAAATTTTCTTCATAAAATCCTCCACATTTAAAAGATCTTTTATTCATTGACCATTATCAAGTCAAGTTTTTTTTGTATTTTATGAAAAATAGTGAAAATGCACATTTAGGAATGGTTGGAGAAAATCTAGCAGTAAGTTTTCTTAAACGAAATGGTTATAAGATTTTAGCACAAAATTATCACTCCGCATATGGTGAAATAGACATTGTTGCAATTGGAACTGACACGCTTATTTTTATCGAAGTGAAAACACGAAAATCAAATCTCGAAAAAGCATTGAGTAGCATTTCAAATGCTAAACAGAAAAAAATAATCAAGACCGCTTACTGTTTTTTGCAACAACACCCTGAATTTGAAGATTTTCCAACCAGATTTGATGCGGTTGCAATTATTCAAAAAAAAGATAACACTTTCAAAATAAATCACTTAAAGAATGCGTTTTACCCAGAATTTTAGAAAATTCAAAAAAATATTAAAATATTTTGACACATATTACTATTCAAAAAATAGTAGCAGATAGAATTTTAAAAAAAGAGGTAAATTAATGTCATTTGTCCACCTTCACAACCATACACAATACAGCATGCTAGACGGTGCTTGTCGCGTAGATAAGATGATCGCGATGGCTAAAAAATATGAGATGCCGGCAGTCGCCATCACAGACCACGGCAATATGTTCGGTGCCATTGATTTTTATATGAAAGCAAAAAAAGAGGGAATAAAACCTATCGTAGGTATTGAAACTTACATCATTAATAAAGAGTTTGATGATCCATCTGCAAAAAAAGAAATTCGGCATCATTTGGTGCTTTTGGCAAAAAATCTGCAAGGATACAAAAATTTAATTAGACTTTCATCCATTGGTTTTTTGGAAGGGTTTTATTATAAACCACGCATCAATAAACTGCTTTTAGAAAAATATTCTGAAGGAATCATTTGCCTTTCTGCTTGCTTGCAAGGTGAAATCCCATTTCATCTCTTGAATGATAACTATGAAAAAGCAAAAGAGGTCGCACTCTTTTACAAAAATCTTTTTGGTGAAGATTTTTACCTTGAAATTCAAGATCACAACCTCGAAGATGAAAAATATGTAGCACCAAAATTAATTCAGTTAGCAAAAAACTTAGACATAAAAATGGTGGTTACGAACGATTCACATTACATCCAAAAAGAAGATGCAGACGCTCACGATGTCTTACTCTGCATTCAAACTGGGAAATCACTTTCTGACCCGGAACGAATGAAATACAATACAGATCAACTTTATTTCAAATCAGAAACTGAAATGCGTGCCCTTTTCCCACAAATTCCAGAAGCATATGACAACACCATTGAAGTTGCAAATAAAATAGATTTAGAATTAGATTATAACGAATTTCTTTTCCCTAAAATCGATATTCCAGCTGATTTTTCATCATCGGCAGATTACATAAAATATCTCTGCTTAGAAGCTGCAAAAAATAAATATGCCGATTTCACAGATGAAGTTAAAAATCGCATTGAATACGAACTTTCCGTCATTCATAAAATGGGATATGATGACTATTTTCTCATCGTAAAAGATTTTATCGATGCAGCACGCGAGATGGATATTCCCGTTGGACCTGGTCGTGGCTCGGCGGTGGGCAGTATCGTCTCTTATCTTCTGGAAATCACCCAAATTGAACCACTCAAATACGGTTTGTTTTTTGAACGATTTTTAAACCCAGATAGAATTGGAATGCCAGATATTGACATTGATTTTTGCGCAGAAGGAAGAGAAAAAATTATCGATTATGTGGTAAAAAAATACGGACGAAATTGCGTTGCCCAAATTATCACTTTTGGTAAATTGGGTGCCAAATCTGTCATCAAAGATGTGGCAAGGACTTTAGATGTTACTGCATCTGTCGCAAATGAAATCACCAAAACAATTCCATCATCACCCAAAATAACTCTCGAATCTGCCCTCAAAGAATCACCAGATTTTGCGGAAAAAATGAAAGAAAATGAAGTTAATGTTGCCATCTTAAAATACGCAAAAATGTTGGAAGGATTGATTCGGCATTCCGGTGTGCATGCAGCTGGTGTAGTAATTGGACCTGGGAATTTAAGCAATTTTGTACCTTTGGCTACAAGCAATCAGAAAAATGGAGAAAGTTCCGTTTTAGTGCAATTCGAAGGAAAATGGCTCGACGATCTAAAAATGCTAAAAATGGATTTTTTGGGTTTAAAAACTTTGACGCTAATTAAAAAATCAGTTACACTCATTAAAAAATCGCAAAACCTCAATATCGATATTGAAAATGTTGACATTAATGACGCAAAAGCTTACGAATTACTTTCAAAAGGGCAAACTGACGGAATTTTCCAATTTGAATCTGCCGGAATGCAAAAACATTTGAGCAGTTTGAAACCAAATATATTTGAAGATTTAATCGCGATGGTAGCACTTTACCGTCCTGGTCCAATGCAATTTATAGAATCTTTTATCAACCGAAAACACGGTAAAGAAAAAATCGAATATCTCCATCCACTCACCACAAATTCGCTCGAAGAAACTTATGGAGTCACTGTATATCAAGAACAAGTAATGCAGATTGCAAGAGATATGGGTGGTTTAACCGGTGCCGAAGCAGATACTTTACGAAAAGCAATTGGTAAAAAAAATCTAAAAACAATGGAGAAGTTGAAAGTAAAATTCGTCGAAGGTGCTACTAAAAATGGAGTAAAGGCACACATTATCGAAAAAATTTGGACAGATTGGAAAGATTTTGCCAACTACGCTTTCAATAAAAGCCATGCAGCAGCTTATGCGTATGTTGCCTTCCAAACTGCCTATTTGAAAGCACATTTTCCAGTTGAATTTATGGCAGCACTGCTCTCTCTCGAAGATAAGCCAGAAAAAATCCCTTACTTCATAAATGAATGTAGCGCAATGGGAATCGAGGTTTTACCACCAAACATCAACAATAGCGAAAGTGAATTTACGGTTCATGGAAACAGTATCTTATTCGGCTTGAAGGCAATAAAAAATGTCGGCTCGGCTGCCATAAAAGCAATGATTACAGACAGAGAAAAAAACGGAAAATACGAAAATCTTTTTGAGTTTTGTTCGCGTGCAGATGCAATGGCAGTCAATAAATCTGTTGCTGAAAGTTTGATTTGTTCAGGTGCAATGGACGATTTAGAAGGCAACCGAGCTCAAAAATTTGCTGCTATCGAAACAGCTCTCGATTTTGCATCGGGTGTTCAAACAGAAAAAAAACGCGGACAGATAATGTTATTTGATGCTTTTAGCGAAAACGAGCCAGAAGAGGATTTTCATCCGAAATTATCAGACATACACGAATGGTCGCTCAACCAAAAACTGAAAGAAGAGAAAAACATTCTTGGATTTTATTGGTCAGGCCATCCGCTGAATAAATACAAAAATATTTTAGATTTATTCGTCAATGTAAGTACCGAACGCGCCGAATACACACCCGATAAAATTCCGGCAAATATCAACATTGCCGGTGTAGTTTCTGGCATTTCTAAAAAGACAAATAAACGAGGAAACACCTTTGCTATTGTTACTTTCGAAGATTTAGGTGGAAAATTCGAAGTCCCACTTTTCGGAAAAGATTTCGACAATTATTTTCATAATCTTGCCGAAAATGATGAGCTCTTTATTATCGGGCAAAAATCCACTTATTCAAATGGCAATAGCAGTGTTTTGAATATCATTCCACAAAATATTATTCCACTTACAGACATTGAAAAAAGGCTTTCTGGCGAATATTACATCAAATTAAACGAATCTGATTTTGACATTGAGTTCGGCAATAAACTTACCATACTTTTGAAAAAAAATCCAGGAAAATTCTCCATCCACCTCACCATCGAGTCGAAAAGTTTCAAAAAAATAAATTTACACCCGCGTACAATTAAAATTTTCCCAACCACAACAATTATCGATTTTTTGAAAACAAAAAAAAGTTTTAAACATAAAATCAGCATCACAAATAGAGGGTAATATGAAAAAAATAATTTTCCTATTTTTGCTTTTTTCCATAAATATATTGGTAAATGCGTTGAATGTGTTCGTCGATGAAAACCGTTTTTTAGACGAAAATGGTAACACTATTTTGGAGATAAATTATCAATGCAAATACACTGAATTACTTTTCGTAAAAGAAGAAAAAGGCTTTGTAGCAAAATTTGGAATCGAATTTTCCATCACGAAAAACGACTCGCTCATTTATACTGATGAATTTACCAACAAAATTATTTCGAAAACCCAACAATTAGAGCAAACTGAAAAAACATTTTCTGACAAATTAAGTTTGACTTTATCAAAATCTGATTTTAATTTTAAAATAATTTTTTACGATTTAAATTCAAAAAACAAAAGCGAATGGACTCACAAATTCGATTTGCTCCCACAAAATTCTATTTTGAGTGATTTAGAGTTCTCCAAAAACATCACGGATGCAACTAAAAACAGCGTTTTCGATAGAAACAAAAATAATTTTGAAGTTAACCCAAATCATATTTTTGATATTAATCACGATTTTTTTTATCTCTATTTTGAATCATATTTGCCAAGTGCAGAAAAAAAAATAACCATCAAAAAAAATGACATTATCATTTATGAAACTTTCGCTAAAATCACTAAAAAAGAGCAAATTGAAAAAATTGATGTAAGTAAATTTACGGAAGGATATTATCAAATATTTATCTCTCTGTCTGACGGCAAAAATTATGGTTTTAGAGAAGATTATTTCAGTTTGAAAAAAAAGAGAGAACAAATTGTCCGCACATTCGCCTCATTTGCAGATGAATTTCTATTGATTTCGTATTTCACAAAATCATCTAACAGAAAAAACTGGAACACTCTGACGAATGACGGAAAAGGTCATTTTATCCAGCGTTTTTGGCACAATTTAGATCTCGATCCAACTACCAAAAACAACGAATTTCTCGAAAAAATCAAATTAAGAATTGCAGATACAAATCTAAAATTTTCATCACATAAAAAAGGTTGGAAAACAGACCGTGGTCGTATTTTCATCAAATATGGTACGCCAGATGATGTAAGCAAAATGGATACTGGACTTTACACCAAATACACGCAAAAAGACTTCGAGATTTGGAAATATCGTAACGAACATTTTTTAACCTATATTTTCATTGATTTTATGATGAACGGCAATTTTACAATGATTTACGCTGATGGTGACGATTTTGAAGTTACCGACCCAAAATGGCAAAAATATTTGGGCAAAGATTTTGATACTGGCTTATTAGATTAATTCTTTTATTATAAAAAAAGCCACCTCAAACGAGGTGGCTTTCTCATTTCTAACGAATTAGAAATTACTTAACGATTACAAATTTACCTAAGTTCTTACCTGTCATCATTTCTGATGAAAGTTTGAAAAGGTAAACACCTGAACTCAAGTCTGTAACTTCATAGTTACCACTCAAATCAGCAGTTTTTACAACTTCACCTTTAACATTGTAAATTGTAATGTTCGCATCAGCTTCATTACCAATATTAAACATAATTGTTGGGTTCGCTGTTGCATTGTTGTTTACACAGTCAAAACTCCAAAGTGTTGTTTCTGGAACTGGATTTTCTGTGATTTCGATAGATAAAACTACAGTTTCAGTAATTTCACCATCACTGTGAACTGCTTCTACCCAATACTCATATGTGCCAACTTCAACTTCTACATCTGTAAATGTGTAAACATGTTCAGAAGTAATATTCGCAGCGTCTTGTGTTGAGATAAGAACATCTGAACGAATAAGGTTGTAGTGACTCATATTTGATTCTGAAGCAACAGTTAAGTTAACTGTTACAAATTCACCATCAAATTCAGCTGTGAAAGCACTGAAGAATACACCTGATGGAGCTCCACCTTCAAGTGTAATAGCACCTGGAACATACTGATAGCCATCTGTTGTCAAAACTAAATCATAAAATCCAGTTTTTCCTTCACCATCAATAGCTACAACATGAAGTGTTTCACCTGCATTCCATTGTGATGCAAAACTACCACACTGAACTGTAATTCCGCCAGGAATCGATGCATTCCAATCTGAACCTGTTGCAGTTTGGTCAGTTACATCACCAACTGTTTCCACGATGTCTGCTGTAAATGTAAGTGGTTCTACTACATCACCGTTAGTTACAATTAAATAAACTGGATGTGGACTACCTGCAAACAACATTACTGAGAATAAGAGAATACCCGCTAATAACAATTTTTTCATTTTTTCCTCCTTTTTTTATTTTCTAACGCTATTTGCGTTAGTATTTGCATTTCTACCAACAGGCCATGCTACATCTGCTGTAACATTCACCATAAGTGGCATTCCAATTTCAATCGCAAAGTCACCAGCCCACATAAAGCCTA